>DAIOGH010000003.1:0-179643 GCA_036745335.1 Paracoccaceae bacterium | reverse complement strand
GAACCAGCCGATCTGCATCACCTGCTGGCCGAATTCGCGCCAGTAGAACGGCGGGCGGAACAGATGACCCACGGCGACGGCGGCGAAGATCGCCACCCGGCCCACGGCGGCCAGGGCCGCCAGAACCGGGCGGCCCAGCCCGGCCAGTGCGGTGCCGATCACCTCAGCCCCGCCTTTCGACATAGCGGCGCTGATAGCGGGCCCCGAGTCCGGTCAGGATTTCATAGGAAATCGTGCCCGCTGCCTCGGCCAGTTCGTCCACCGATTGATGCGGGCCAAGGATGTCCAGCGCCTTCGGCATTTCGGCCAGATGCGTCACATCGGCGGTGATCATGTCCATCGAAACCCGTCCGATCAGCGGGCAGGGCGTCTCGCCGTCCCAGAACACGGCATTGTTCGACAGAGACCGCAACAGACCGTCGGCATAGCCGCCCTGCAGGGTGGCGATGACGGCCGGGGTTTCGGCCTCCCAGCTGTTCGCATAGCCCACGGTTTCGCCGGGGGCGACCTCGCGCGTCTGGATCACCGGCAGCGACAGGGTGACGACGCGCTGCGCCGTTTCGAACGGCAGCCCGCCGTAAAGGCCGATGCCGGGGCGGGTCAGGTCGAAATGGTATTTCGGCCCCAGAAGAATGCCACCGGTGGCCGCAAGGGACCGGGGCAGGCCGGTGCCGTCGGTCATCTCGTGAAACGCCTCAAGCTGGGCAAGGTTCATCGGATGATCCGGCTCGTCGGCGCAGGCCAGATGGCTCATAAGCATGACCGGCCCGGCTTCCAGCAGGATGGGTGCCACCGCCTGCCATTCCAGCATCTCGATGCCAAGGCGGTTCATGCCGGTGTCCAGCTGCACGCCGAAGGCATGGCCGGGCAGGGCCTCAAGGTGCCGGGTGATCTGTTCCAGGCTGTTCAGCATCGGCGTCAGGTCGAGATCCGAGATCATCTCGGTATCGCCCGCCATATGGCCCGACAGGATGTTGATCTGCGGCCCCGGACCCAGCGCCTGCCGCACGGCGGCGCCTTCCTCGGAGGCGGCGACGAAGAACCGCCGCGCCCCGGCCTGCGCCAGCGCGCGGGCAACCCGCGGCGCGCCCAGCCCATAGGCATCCGCCTTCACCACCGCCCCGGTCTGGACCCCCTGACCGGACAAACGGTCAAGCGCCCGCCAGTTGGCGGCAATCGCATCAAGATCAATCGTCAATGTCGCTGTAGCCATGCGGCTGTTTCGGCTGCCGCGCCCCTCCGGTCAAGGGGGAAATCCTTTGTGGTCCCTCTGCTGCCGAATGTGCCGATGCGCGGCTGCCCCGCCGAAGTCTGGCGAAGGCCATCGCCTTCGCCACGCAATGCCCATCCGCCCAAACCGCCGGGCCCCAAAAGCCCGGCCAGCCCCCGACCGCCCCTCGGCGGGGGCTTCTCCCCCGCCCGGTCGGGGGCTGGCCTTTGTCAGTCTCGTGCCGCACCGTTTCCCGTGGACATGCCGCGCACGGGCGGGGGCGAGGCAGCACCTCGCCTTGTCCCGCCCGCTTTGGCGAGGCGCATCTCAGGTCAACGACCTGTCCAGATGCACATAGCCGCCATCGGGGAACAGCCATTGCCCGGTGGTGTGGCCCGCCCGGTCGGACAGTAGGAACACCGCGGTGGCGGCAATCTCGTCATCCGTCGTCATCCGGTGTCCCAACGGAATGCGGGCGGTGATCTTCGCCTTTTGCGCCTGCGGGTCGGGAAAGCTGTCCAGCCATTGCGCATACATCGGCGTCATCACCTCGGCCGGCAGGATCGCGTTGACGCGCACGCCATGCGGGGCCAGCGCCGCCGCCCATTCCCGCGTCAGCCCCAGCTGCGCCGCCTTTGCCGCGACATAGGCCGAGGTGTTGCCCTGTCCGGTGACGGCGGTTTTCGAGCTGATATTGACGATGGCGCCTTTCGCGGCCTTCAGATCGTCAAGCAGCAGATGCGCCAGCGTATAATAGTGCAGCAGGTTGCGGTCCAGCGAGGCGCGGAACGCCTCGGGCCCGGCGTCGAGGCCGATGCCGTCGTTGCTGCCGGCATTGTTGACCAGCGCATCGACCCGGCCCCAGCGGGCGCGGACCCCGGCCATGGCGCGGCGGCAGTCCTCATCCAGTGACAGATCGGCATGCACCCAGCCGCTGTGCGGGCTGGCCTGTTGCAAGTCTGTCAGGAAACTGTCTGCGGGCGGGCTGCGGGTGACGATCACCGGCACCGCGCCTTCGGCGGCCAGCGCCCGGCTGATCGCGCCGCCGATGCCTGCCCCCCCGCCGGAGACCACCACCACCTTGCCCTGCAAACCCAGATCCATGATGCCCTCCGGTTTCTGCCAGCATGGCCGAAGCTGCGCCTCTGGAAAAGGGGGCCGCCTCGGGGGCCATCGAGGCCCCGCTCGGCGGCGCTGCCGCGGATCGGGGGTTGGTGCTGCGCCCTGGGCTGGCCGGGGCCTCCGGCGGGGATATTTGCAGAAGGGAAAGCGGGGCCGTGGTCCTGTAGGTCAGAAGCCCACGTCCGGCCCGCCATCGCCCTGCCAGGGTTTCGCCAGGTTGCCGAAGCGGGTGAAGCGGCCCTCGAACGACAGTTCCACCGTGCCGATCGGACCATGACGCTGCTTGCCGATGATGACTTCGGCCTTGCCGTGGCATTGTTCCATCACCTGCTGCCAGGCAGCCATCTTCTCCAGTTCGTGATCGGCGGGTTTTTCGCGTTCGCGGTAATATTCCTCGCGGAAGACGAACATCACCACATCGGCATCCTGCTCGATCGAGCCGGATTCGCGCAGGTCGCTGAGTTGCGGCCGCTTGTCGTCGCGGCTTTCCACGGCGCGGCTGAGCTGGGAGAGGGCGATGACGGGGATGTTCAGCTCCTTGGCGATGGCCTTCAGCCCCTGGGTGATTTCCGAGACTTCCTGCACCCGGTTGTCGCCGCTCTTCGACGATCCCTTCAGGAGTTGCAGATAGTCGATCATCAGCACGTCCAGCCCATGCGTCCGCTTCAGCCGCCGCGCGCGGGCGGCGACCTGGGAGATCGGCAGGGCGGGGGTGTCGTCGATGTAAAGCGGGCAGGTTTCCAGATCCTTGGCCGCATCGACGAAGCGGCGGAATTCGCCTTCGGTCATGTCGCCGCGGCGGATCTGTTCGGACGGCACTTCCGAGGCTTCGGACAGCACGCGGGCGGCCAGCTGTTCGGCGCTCATCTCAAGGCTGAAGAAGCCGACGCATCCGCCTTCGACGGCACCTTCCTGCCCGTCGGGCTTGCGGCCGCGGCGATAGGCCTTGGCGATGTTGAAGGCGATGTTGGTGGCCAGCGAGGTTTTCCCCATCGAGGGCCGCCCGGCCAGGATCAAGAGGTCGCTTTCGTGCAACCCGCCCAGTTTCTTGTCGAGATCGGCCAGCCCTGTGGAAATCCCCGCCAGCCCGCCGCCGCGCTGATAGGCGGCATTGGCCACGTTCACCGCATCCGTCACCGCCTTCAGGAAGGACTGGAAGCCGCGTTCGGCCACACCCTGTTCGCCCAGCTTGTAGAGCCGCTGCTCGGCCTCGGTGATCTGTTCGCGCGGCTCGGAGTCGATTTCGACCTTCTGAGCCTTGTCGGAAATGTCGCGGCCCAGTTGGATCAATTCGCGCCGCACGGCGAGGTCATAGATCATCTGGGCATAGTCGCGCGCGGCAAAGCTGCTGATCGCCGATCCCGCCAGCCGCACCAGATAGGCCGGGCCGCCCAATTCCTTCAGCCCTGCGTCCTCTTCCATGAAGGCTTTCAGCGTCACCGGGCTGGCCAGGGCATTCTTCTGGATGCGGGCGCTGGCAATCTCGAAGATGCGGGCATGGACCGGATCGAAGAAATGCTCGGCCCGGATCAGGCTGGCGATGCGGTCATAGATGTCGTTGTTGACGAGGATGGCGCCGAGCAGCTGCTGCTCGGCCTCGATGTTGTGCGGCAGGGCTTCGGTGGCATCGGCGGTGGCCGGAAGATCGGCGCGGATTTTTGCAACTTCGTTCATCTCTGCCTCTCCCTGCCGCGGTCGGATTAGCTGTCACCTTGGTCAGGGGCAATCGGGACAGCCTTGTTGGAAAGCCTGTGGAGAAGCGGTCGCCCCGGTCGTTTCATGTGGTCAGAACGGGCGGGCGCACCAGATCTTGTGGCCTTCGGGGGCCAGATTAGCAAATCGCGCGATTCGGGGCGAATGTTTCCACAAGCGATCCACAGCGCCGCCCCCTGCTAATCCGGGCTGACGTGACGTCAGGTCGCCTTGCGCGCCTCCTGCCAGCCGCGCGGATCGTTCAGGAAGGCTTCGACCCCGGTCAGGGTTTCGGCGTCGAAGGTGCCTTGCGCGCGGGCCTCGGCCAGCATGTCCCACCAGGTGCAGAGGTGGATCAGCTTTACCCCATGGTCGGCCAGCCGCTCTTCGGTGCCTTTGAAGATGCCGTAGTAGAAGATGACAGCCGTATGGCCGCAGGTCGCGCCGGTATCGCGGATCGCATCGACGAACGAGAGTTTCGAGCCGCCGTCGGTGGTCAGGTCTTCCACCAGCAGCACGCGCTGACCTTCGGTCATCGTGCCTTCGATGCGGGCGTTGCGGCCGTACCCTTTCGGCTTCTTGCGCACATAGGTCATCGGCAGGGCCAGACGCTCGGCCACCAGCGCGGCAAAGGGGATGCCGGCAGTCTCGCCCCCGGCGATGTTGTCAAACGCCTCGAACCCTGCCTCGCGCATTACGGTGACGGCAAGGAAATCCATCAGCATCGACCGGATGCGCGGGTAAGAGATCAGCTTGCGGCAGTCGATATAGGTGGGTGAGGGCAGGCCGCTGGCCAGGGTGAACGGCTCGCGCGCGTTGAAATGCACGGCGCCGATTTCCAGAAAGGCGCGGGCGGTCAGGCGGGCGATTTCCTCTTTCGGGGGGAAGCTGGCGGGAATCATGCGCGGTCCTTTGGGTCTGGTCGGGCGCGAGTTTTCGTCGAAAACTCGGAAGTTTCGGATTTTCGACGAAAATCCGGGGCGGCGGTTCAGCTTTCGACGTGCCAATGCACCGGGAAGCCGGGGTCGAAGACGGTGACGGGGCCAGCCTCGGTCAGGATCTTGGCCGGAAAGGTCTGCGCGGTCTCGTGCCGGACCAGCCTGATGCGGGTCTCGTTGGCCGGCAGGCGGTAGAAGGCGGGGCCGGACAGCGCGGCGAAGGTCTCCAGCCTGTCCAGCGCGGCTTCTTCCTCGAAGACATGCGCCAGCAGGGGCATGGTGTTGGTGGCTGTGAAGCAGCCTGCGCAGCCGCAGGCATGTTCCTTCAGCGCGTCGACATGCGGCGCGGAATCGGTGCCGAGGAAATAGCAGGGCTTGCCGGAGGTTGCGGCCTTGCGCAGCGCCAGCCGGTGCTGTTCGCGTTTTGCCACCGGCAGGCAGTAGTAATGCGGCTTGATGCCGCCGACGAGGATATGGTTGCGGTTGAGGATCAGGTGATGCGTGGTGATGGTGGCACCCAGATTAGCGCCCCCTTCGGCGGCATAGGCCGCGCCTTCGGCCGTGGTGATATGCTCCATCACCACCCGCAATTCGGGCAGGCGGCGGCGCAGCGGGTCCAGCACCGTGTCGATGAACACCGCTTCGCGGTCGAAGATGTCGACCTCTGGCGTCGTCACCTCGCCATGGGTGCAGAGCGGCAGGCCGATTTCGGCCATTTTCTCCAGCACCGGCATGACGTTATCAAGGTTTCCTACACCGGAATGCGAATTGGTCGTGGCGCCCGCAGGGTAGAGTTTCACCGCCTTGACCAGACCCGAGTCCGCCGCTGCCGCCACATCGGCCGGATCGGTGCCTTCGGTCAGATACAATGTCATCAGCGGCTGGAATGCCGCGCCTTCGGGCAGGGCGGCAAGGATGCGGTCGCGGTAGGCGGCGGCGTCCTTTGCCGTCACCACCGGCGGCACCAGATTGGGCATGATGATCGCGCGGGCGAAATGGCGCGTGGTCTCGGGCAGCACACCTTTCAGCATTGCGCCGTCGCGCAGATGCAGGTGCCAGTCGTCGGGGCGGCGGAGGGTGATCTCTTGCATGATCCCGCCCTAGCGCATCCCGCCGCGCGGTTCCAGAGGATACGGGTCTCCTGCCTTTTGTCCCGGCACGGTTTCGGGCAGAACGGGGCTGTCACACCCGGAGGACCCCATGCGCCTTGCCCTTTGTCTCATGCTTCTTGCTGCCCCGGCCGCGGCGCAGGACATCGACTGCGCTTCTGCCATGGCGCAATCCGACCTGAACCAATGCGCATGGCAGGACTGGCAGGCACAGGACGCCGATCTGAACGCGGCCTATCAGGCGGCGATGACGGTCGCACGCGACTGGGATGCGGGCCTGCCCGCGGCCGAGCAGGGCGCTGCAACGGCATTGAAACAGGCGCAGCGGGCCTGGATCACCTTTCGCGACAAGGCATGTGAGGCCGAAGGCTATGCCATGAAGGGCGGCAGCGCCGAGCCGCTTCTGGTCTATGGGTGCAAGGCCCGGCTGAGCGAAGCCCGCGCCGAACAGCTTTGGGCCATGGTCGCGGTCGGCGATCCTTGAAAGGTCAGGTCGCCGGTCCCGTCAGCTCTGCCAGCCGGGCGGCAAAGCGCGGGGCCTTCATGCGCCGTGTGACCGACCGGCAGACAGCGGCTTCGAGTCCGGGGCGGCGGGCAGCGGCGGCCCCGGCCAGAATCGCGCGCAGATAAGGCGCATAGGACCGGCGCGAACGCCAGTGCCGGGCAAAGACCGCCGGGGTCAGCGTATCGGCCATCGCATCCTCAAGAATCTTGTCCAGGATCTGCGTGGCGATCAGGCTGAGTTCGGTCGCCTCGGCGGTGCGCCGGGCCTTCAACGGCATCACCCAAGGGGCGCGGAACAGGGCCGCATGCATCGCATCGGGCGCGTGCAGCGGATCGTGGACAAGCCAGACCCGCCCGGCCCCTTCGGTCATGTCGGGCGCATAGCCATAGCGGGAATTGAAATCCAGCCGCCGGGCCGACAGGTGGCGCCGGTCCCAGCCCGCAAGCCCTGGGTCCAGCGTTGCGCGCGGCGACACCGCCAGCACCTTGCAGCCCGGTGCCGTGACCGCATAGGCGCAGGCGGCATGGCCTGCGGCCCCGGCCCCGTAGAACAGCACCTGATCGAAATCGTCGAAGAAGGCATCGTCGACCAGCCGGTCGAAATAGCCCCAGACCGCGCGGTCGCGCCACCAGGTTTCGCCCTCGGCCACCAGCGTCAGCAGCGACCAGCCGCGCGCCTTGCACATGGCATAGGCGGCGGGCAGCCGGTCGTCGCGCGCCCGGATCGTTTCGGCCCGTTCGAATGTCACCAGCAGGGTGGGGCGGTCTTCGGCAAAAAATGCCCAGTGCCGTGCCCCCAAGGGTTCCAGATAGCCGTCATCCTCGGCAATCGCATCCATGGCCGACAGCCAGTCATCCCCTGCGGCGGGGGCGGCGGCTTCGCTGTGAACGGTTTCGGTCATCATGGCTTTCCGGGGTGGCGGGCCGGGTGGCACGCGGTTGGCCACAGTTTCGCGCGTTCCGGCAGACGGGGCAAGCAAACATGCGGCAGTTTCCGCGCTGCGGCAGGCAACAATCCGTTCGCTCTGCGGCAACCTTCCGCCTGGAGTCTGTCCGATATAGACAGACGCGCCGGACCGCCTCTGGCTTCTTCGTGGCCGCGCGCCTTTCGCCAGAACCGGAGACCGCTTTTGGCGGACACGCCCTAATGCTCGGCTTCGCCGGTGAATTCGACGGTAAAGAAGAAATCCGGGGGCATCTCGCGCCGGTGCAGATCCTCGGGGATCACCGCAGGCCCGGCGTTGAACACGGCCGATCCGAAATGCGCCTGCCTGCGGCACAGCCACTCCATCCGCTCTCCCGTCAACTCGTCGTAGAACCGCTGATAATTCTCGGTCGCGCGCAGCTCTGCAATCTTCGCGCGATGGCAGGCGACCGAATGGTCATGCGCGGCCCGGATTTCGGGATCGGCCATCAGCCGGTCCCATTCCGCCCTAAGGGCCGGGATCATCCGCTGGATCGACCGGTCTTGCTGCACGTTGTGGTTCATGCGGAACCAGTAGTTCAGCCCCTGATCGCGGTCGACATGGTTCACCCGGCCGCGGTCGCGCTTGACGAGGAAACTTTCGGCGCTGCGCACGGCGTAGTGATTCAGCTGCACCCAGTCATAGCCATAGGTCGTCATCGTCGACCGCCAGCCGTTGCGGAACATCTCTTTCGGCATCGCCCGGCCCGACCCGTTCAGCCAGCGCACCTGATCCCACAGATCGGGCTTCAGCCCCTTCGGCCGATGCACCCCCAGCTTCTTGTAGATGTCGATGTTGCGGAACAGCGTCTTGAAACCCCAGGCCTGATGCGGCTTCCTGATCATTTCGGGCGCGCAGCGGGTGAACTGCTCCAGCAGGAAATCATCGGCATAATCATGCACTTCGGAATTTCCGAACAGCCGCCAGGTCAGCGCGATCATGTTGGCACCGGGCAGCGCCGCCTGCATCGCGGCATACAGGGCGGGCAGGGTGCCGTCGCCGATCCTGATGTCGATGAATTCATCCACATCCATGCAGATGCCCCAGGCGCAATCGCGCATGACAGGTTCGGATTCGGCGGCCTGAAGTGCGGCATGCTGCGGTTTCAGGTCCATGTCGCGGAACGGATTTTCGCGCCACTGGCACAGGCCCTTGCGTTGCAGCATCTGCAACATCGTGTCGGTGCCGTCGGTGCAATCATTGGTGTAGATCAGGAAGTCATCCACCCCGATGGCGCGGTGATAGGCGATCCATTCCAGGATGAACGGGCCTTCGTTCTTCATCGTGGTGACGATGGCCGTCCGCCCGGCCTGTGCGTCCGGGGCCGCAGCGGGCCGCGCCTTCGATGCCGGGGGCCGCACCGGCCGCGCGCCCAGCAGCCTTGCCAGCCCCAGCAGCGCCTCGTCCTCGATCAGCGATGTCTTGGGGGCCAGCACCGAGGCCGTATTGCCGCTGACCCGCAGCGCCATGGCGCGCCAGAACGGCAGGGCCAGCTTCGGCCGGGTATAGGCGATGCGGGTCTGCCGCCAGGTCTTTTCAAGCCCCAGGCCCGCAGGCGCACAGGTCCAACGGGCGGTGCCGCCCGTCGCATCGAACTGCCGGCAGACATGATCGCCGAACCGTGCGGCCTGCCCCTCGCGCAGCCGCCAGGGATAGACGCGTTGCCCCGCCAGCAGCACCATTCCATCCGCCACCGCCTGATCGAAGATACTGGCCGCGCCCGGTACGGGCGGCGGAAGGATGTCGCAGGCTTCCAGGCTGACCACCGCCCGCGCCGCCGACAGATGCCGCCATTTCATCCATTCATACAGGATGCCCTCGCCCAGGGGGGCCAGCCATTCGTCGGGGTCCGGGGGCTGCATCCGGTCCTTGCCGGGGGCATCGGGGGCCAGAAAGGGATGCGTTTCGGGCCCGGTGTTTGGCTTGCCCGAGGGCAGGGCCAGGTCGACCACCCGCACGAACAGCGCCGCGCCGGAAACCTGCGCCAGCGCCTGCATCAGCGCCGCCGCAAAGCCCGCATCCGGCACCCGGTTCACCACCAGCGCCGCATCCGCACCGTGATGGGTGGCGTGATAGGCCAGCCCCTCGGCGACCTGTGCGGCCGTTTCCGCGACGCGCATCGACAGCAGCACATTGCGCCCGGCGAAATCTTCGCTCTGGTCCGGTGCCACCGGCACCACAAGGCCCGACCCGTCGGCCAGCGGCAGGCGGAAGTCCCCCGTCGGCCCCCTCAGCGTGACCATCACGCCGCCGCCGATCTCGCGCACTTCCTCGATTCCCTGCGGCAGCACCGCTGCCGGATCGCAGCCGCCGCCGAAGAACAGCCGCAGCCGTCCGTCCGCGCAAACCAGGCCATCCAGAAACCGCGGCAGCCCCGCTACGCCCGTCAGCCGCGAAGGCACCGCCCGCCGTTGATCACCGCTCATGTCACTGCCCATCATTCCGACGGTCTTCTGCCGCCTCACTCTGGCGCCTTGCTAGCACAAAGCCGGGGCCGCTGCACCTGTTGCATGCGCGACTCGCCCCGGCCGCCTTCTGCCGATGCCCCTTCCGCTGTCCACGCCACCCGCGCTATTGTTTCCGTGGTGTAAACGATGAAAGTGCCCGGCATGACGCCCGAATATCAGGTTGCCGCCCTCTGGATCGGCGGACCGCTCAGCTTTCTGGAACAATTGTGCCTGATCTCCTTTGTCCATGCCGGGCAGCACATCAAGCTTTACACCTATGAAAACGTGCCCAACGTGCCGCCGGGGGTCGAGGTGGCCGATGCCAACCAGATCCTGCGCCAGTCCGGCTATCTGAAACATGCCAAGACCGGCAGCCCCGCGCTGCATTCCGATGTGTTCCGCTATCACCTGATGGCGAAATCCGACCGCACGATCTGGGCCGATACCGATGCCTATTGCGTGAAACCCTTCACCACGCCGAATGGCCATTTCTATGGCTGGGAATCGAAAAAGCATGTTAACGGCGGTGTCCTTGGCCTGCCGAAGGATTGCGACACGCTGGGCCGCCTGCTGGAGCATGTGGCGGACGAATATACCATCCCCACCTGGTATGGCGACGATTACACGCGCGAGTTGGAAGAGAAGAAGGCCGCCGGAACCCCCGTTCACGCCGCCGATCAGCCCTGGGGCGTCTGGGGGCCGCATGCAATCACCCATTACCTGCACCAGACCGGTGAGATCAGGCACGCCTTGCCCCGCGTCGCGCTTTATCCGGTGCTGTTCAAGGATCGTCGCCTGATCCTGCGCCCGGCCTGGGATGCTTCCGAGATGATCACCGACGAGACGATCTCGATCCATTTCTATGGCCGCCGGATGCGCCGCCGCATCGTCACCAACGAACCGGGCGGCATTCCCCGCCCGCGGTCTCTGTTCGGCAAGCTGTTGAAAAAGCACGGAATAGATCCCGCGCTTGCGCCGATCCCGCTGAAGCCGGGCGATCCGGGCTATGGCGCGGATGACGACGATACGGACGATTGAGCACAACTGAACGTATGGCTGTTTGCCATACGTGGGCCATACGTCAGCCATACGTTCCGCAGATCCGGCCCTTGGCCGCTGTCGCGGCCTCATCCATGAGGCGATGGAAAGTTTAACACCCCGCGCGGCCTCTTATGGCGACGGTCATCGCCGCCGCCACTGCGCAACACATCCACATTCCCGACCGTGGCAGGTCTTGTGCATCTGATGGTCTTGGGGATGTGTTCCCACAGGGGCGGGGGCACGGCAGTGCCGCGCCTGTTCCCGCCCGAAATGGCCGGGATTCGGGCGGTATTGTCCCGCCCGCCGCCGCTCAGAAGAACGCCTGCAACCCGGTGATCGCCCGGCCCAGGATCAGCGCATGCACGTCATGCGTGCCCTCATAGGTGTTCACCGTTTCCAGGTTCACCATATGGCGGATCACCTGGAATTCCTCGGAAATCCCGTTGCCGCCATGCATGTCGCGGGCCCAGCGGGCGATGTCCAGCGCCTTGCCGCAGTTGTTGCGCTTGATGACCGAAATCATCTCGGGCGCGGCATTGGCCTCGTCCATCAGGCGTCCCACCTGCAGGCAGGCCTGCAAGCCCAACGAGGTTTCGGTCAGCATGTTCGCCAGTTTCAGCTGGAACAGCTGGGTCTGCGCGATCGGCTTGCCGAACTGCTTGCGGTCCAGCCCGTATTGCCGCGCGGCATGCAGGCAGAATTCGGCCGCGCCCATCACGCCCCAGGCAATGCCATAGCGCGCCCGGTTCAGGCAGCCGAACGGCCCCTTCAACCCCTCGACATGCGGCAGCAGCGCGTCTTCGCCGACGTCCACATTGTCCAGAACGATCTCGCCGGTCACCGAAGCGCGGAGAGAGAGCTTGCCCCCGACCTTCGGTGCCGACAGACCTTTCGTGCCCTTGTCCAGCACGAAACCCTTGATCTTGCCGCCATGCGCCTCGGATTTGGCCCAGACCACGAAGACATCGGCGATCGGCGCATTGCTGATCCACATCTTCGTGCCCGTAAGCACATAGCCATTCGCGGTCTTCTTCGCGGTGGTCTTCATGCCTGCGGGGTCAGACCCGGCATCCGGCTCGGTCAGGCCGAAACAGCCGATCCATTCCCCCGTCGCTAGCTTCGGCAGGTATTTCCTGCGCTGCTCCTCGGTGCCATAGGCATAGATCGGATACATCACCAGGCTGGATTGCACCGACATCATGCTGCGATAGCCGCTGTCGACGCGCTCCACCTCTCGCGCAACCAGACCATAGGCCACATAGCTGGCCCCCAGACCACCGTATTCCTCGGGCACCGTCACGCCCAGAAGACCCATCTCGCCCATCTCGCGGAAGATGGCCGGATCGGTCTTTTCCTCACGATAGGCGGCGATGACGCGGGGTTGCAGCTTTTCCTGCGCGAATGCGCGGGCCGCATCGCGCAGCATCCGCTCGTCCTCGGTCAGCTGGTCGTTCAGCCGGAACGGATCCTCCCAGTCGAACCGCGCCAGATCAGGGGCGTCCTTGGCTTTCAGTTTCGGCTTCTCGGTCATGGGGGAAATCCTTTGCGGGAGGAACGGCAAGAGTTGCTCAAGACACTTGTTGCACGATTCCCCATTTCGCACTAACGAAAGCTCATCACCTATATATGAGCATTCGGAATACATGTTCCCCCGCCGCCATCTGCCCTCGCTGCCCTCTCTGATGGCTCTCGAAGCGTTGGACCGGCTCGGCACCGCCTCGGCCGCCGCGCGGGAATTGGCGCTGACGCAGGGGGCGATTTCCAAACAACTTCAAGTGCTTGAAGATCAGCTTGGCGTCCCGCTGCTGCAACGCGAAGGCAAGCGCCTGATCCTGACGCCGGCCGCGCGAGATTTTGTGGCGGAATCACGCAAGGCACTGAAAATCATAACGGATGCCTCTGTCATGCTGCGGGCGAACCCCAGGGGCGGCACGCTGAACCTTGCCATCCTGCCCGCCTTCGGCATGCGCTGGCTGGCCCCGCGTCTGGCCGAGTTTTCCCGCGCGCATCCCGAGGTGACGGTAAACCTCTCCACCCGGCTGCGCCCCTTTGATTTCGCCACGACTGCCTTTGATGCCGCCATTCACTACGGCCGCAGGGATTGGCCCGGCGTCTCATATCTGAAACTCATGGATGAAGAGGTGCTGGCCGTCGCCTCTCCCCGGCTGATCGCAAAACCCCTCGACCACCCCGCCCAGGTCCTCGACCACCCACTCCTGCAACTCGACAGCCGCACCGGCGACTGGACGCGCTGGTTCAGCCATCTCGGCGATCCCACGGCGCACCCCCCCGCCATGCTGTTCGACCAGTTCTCGACCATGGCGCAGGCGGCGGTGCATGGGCTTGGCCTTGCCCTTCTGCCCACCTTCCTGATCGGCGAGGACCTGGCCGAAGGCCGTCTGGTGCCCGCCTTCGGCTCTTCGGTCCCGGCGTTGGGCAGCTATTACCTCGTCTGGCCCGAATCCCGCCCCGAACGCGCGCCGCTGGCCTCGTTCCGCGCCTGGCTTGCCGCGGCCGAGGCGCTGCCGGCCTGAGACATTGGTCGCAAGACCACTGTGCCGCCTTGACCGCCGCCGCAGCGCGGACCAGCATCGCCCGGATCGAGGGAGGCCCATTTGACCGGATTGCCCGACAGCATAGATGCGGTCGAAACCCTGCTGACGGGGCAGGGCTATGTGTCCGGCCGGGCGCTGGCGACGGTGGTGTTCCTGTCGCTGAAACTTGGCCGCCCGCTGTTTCTGGAAGGCGAAGCCGGCACCGGCAAGACCGAGATCGCGAAGACCCTTGCCGCAGCCCTTGGCCGCCGCCTGATCCGGCTGCAATGCTACGAAGGGCTGGACGCCGCCTCTGCCGTCGCCGAATGGAACTTCGCCGCCCAGATGATCGCCATCCGCACCGCCGAAGCCACCGGCGAGACCGACCGCAGCCATCTGCAATCCGAACTTTTCGGCGAGGATTACCTGATTGCCCGCCCGCTGTTGCAGGCCATGCGCCCGCAACCCGGCGGTGCCCCGGTCCTGCTGATCGACGAGATCGACCGCACCGACGAACCCTTCGAGGCCTTCCTGCTTGAGGCGTTGTCGGATTTTCAGGTGACGATCCCCGAAATCGGCACCATCCGTGCGCCCGAACCGCCGATCGTCATCCTCACCTCCAACCGCACGCGCGAGGTGCATGACGCACTGAAACGCCGCTGCCTCTATCACTGGGTCGACTACCCCGACATGATGCGCGAACTGTCGATCCTGCACTCACGCGCGCCCGAGGCCGGTGAAACCCTCAGCCGCGAAGTGGTGGCCTTCGTCCAGCGGTTGCGGCAGGAGGATCTGTTCAAGAAGCCGGGCGTGGCCGAAAGCATCGACTGGGCGAAATGCCTCTTGGCCCTCGATGTCATCGCGCTCAGCCCCGAGGTGATTTCCGACACGCTGGGGGCCATCCTGAAATATCAGGACGACATCCAGAAAATCCAGGGATCCGAGGCTAAACGCCTGCTGGAGGAGGTCCGCAAGGATCTGTCGGCCGCATGACTTTCCCTTCTGCAAATATCCCACGGGGGGTCCGGGGGGTGTGAAACCCCCCGGCTGCGACAGTGGCCATCACTCCCGACCTTCCCCTTCCCGAAGACGGCAAGCTGGCTGAAAACATCGCCCATTTCGCCCGTGCCCTGCGCAAGGCCGGCCTCAGCGTCGGGCCGGGCCGCACGCTCGATGCGGTCCGCGCGGTCTCGGCCGCAGGTTTCGCCCGGCGCGAGGATTTCTTTCACACCCTTCAGGCCGTCTTCATCAGCCGCCCCGAGGAGCGCATCGTTTTTGCCCAGATCTTCCGGCTGTTCTGGCGCGATCCGCGCTACATGGAACAGATGATGAGCCTGATGCTGCCGCAGATCCGCGGTGTGCAAGAGGAACGCGCCGCTGCCGCGGCCGAAAAACGCGCGGCCGAGGCGCTGCTCGACGGCCAGTTGCCGCCGCCGCCCGAAGGGGCCGAAGACCCGCCCGCAAGGATCGAGGTCGATGCCAGCGCCACCATTTCGGCCGAAGAGCGGCTGAAGACGCTGGATTTCGAACAGATGTCCACGGCGGAAATGGCTGAAGCCAGGCGGATGCTGGCGCGTCTGTCGCTTCCGGTGCCGCCGCTGGTCACGCGGCGGGGCCGGGTGGCGGTCAAGGGGCCCCAGATCGCCCCCCGCGCCACCCTGCGCGACAGTCTGCGCCGGGGGGGCGAAATCGCGGCGCTGGCCCGCAAGCGGCCGCTGACGCGCTGGCCCAACCTGATCGTGCTGTGCGACATTTCCGGCTCGATGTCGGAGTACAGCCGGATGGTGCTGCATTTCGTCCATGCCGTCGCCAACCGTCGGGGGCAGGGCTGGGCGCGGGTCCATGCCTTCACCTTCGGCACAAGGTTGACCAACATCACCCGCCACCTGCGCGCCCGCGATGTAGATGCCGCGCTGAAGGCCGCCGGGCAGGAGGCGCAGGACTGGTCGGGCGGCACAAGGATCGGGGCCAGCCTGCATGCCTTCAACCGCGACTGGGGCCGCCGCGTGCTGGGGCAGGGGGCGGTCGTGCTGCTGATCACCGACGGGCTGGACCGCGACGAGGCCGGGCAGTTGTCGCGTGAGATCGAACGGTTGCACCTGTCCTGCCGTCGGCTGATCTGGCTGAATCCCCTGCTGCGCTGGACCGGCTTTGCGCCAAAGGCCGCCGGCATCCGCGCCATGCTGCCCCATGTCGACAGCTTCCGCGCCGGTCATTCCATCGCCTCGCTGGAGGCGCTGGCCCGCGCGATCAGCGAATCCTCCGACACCGGCGAAAAGCGCCGGTTGCTGGCCCTGATGCAAGGCGGCTGATCGGCGGAACCATACCGGAGTTCAGGCATTGATATGGCATAGCGGTGCCGGTCTGCCCTAGGTAGCGGTCAGACTGCGGGGCAAAGGACCGGGAATCGGCCCGGCCAAGCCCTTCGATCACGCTCTTGAAAGCAAAGGACCTGGGATGCGCAAGCTTCTGACCTGTTCCACCGCCCTTTCCGTGGCACTGACCCATGCGCCGATGATGCCTGCCCATGCGCAGACACTGGCCGAAGACGGCTCGGTTCTTGGGCCCGATGGCGCGGTTCTCTGCGTGCCGTCGGCCGATGCGCCCTGTGATCTGGAGGCGATCACCCGCGCCCTGAAAGAGGCCGCCGCTGCCGCCGAGGCCAGCGCCGCCGCCGAAGCCGAAGCGGCCCGCATCGCGGCCGAGGAAGAAGCCGCCCGTCTTGCCGCCGAAGCGGCCGCCGCCGCTGCAGCCGAGGCCGAGGCCGCAAGCGCTGCGGCCGCGGAAGAAGCCGCGCGCGTAGCGGCCGAAGAAGCTGCGGCCCAGGCCGCTGCCGAGGAATCCGCCCGTCTTGCCGCCGAAGAGGAAGCGGCCCAGGCCGCCGCCGATGAGGCCGCCCGTGTCGCCGACGAACAGGAAGCCGCACGTGTGGCTGCCGAAGAAGAGGCCGCCCGCGTGGCCGCCGATGCCGCAGCCGCCCAGGCCGCCGCCGATGAGGCCGCCCGCGTCGCGGCGGAACAGGAAGCGGCCCGTGTCGCGGCCGAGGAGGAGGCTGCGCGTCTTGCCGCCGAAGAAGAAGCCGCACGGCTGGCTGCCGAAGCGGCCGCCACCCAGCCCGGCAGCGAGACCGCCGGGACAGCCGAGCCCGAACCCCAGCCCGAGGTGATGCCCGAGGTGATGCCCGAGGCGACCCCGGAAGTCGCGGTCGAAGCGCCCGACCCGGAAGCGACGGCCCCGGAAGCGGTTGAACCCGATGTTGCCGAAACCGCCCCGGCCGCGGAGCCGACGGTTCTGCCCGAAGAGGAAAGCGCACCGACAGAAGCCGCCGAGGCCCCCGAAATCACCCTTCCCGACGCCGAGGTGGCTGCTGAAGCCGATCCGGCCGAAGGGCTGGCCACGGGCGAGCCGGTGGTGACGGCCGAGCCGGTCGATGCGCCCGAAGTGTCCGAGGAGGCGGCGAGTTCGCTGGCTTCGATCCTGGCCGCGCCGACCGTGACCGAAGAGGCAGCCGCCCCCGAAGTCGCGACGGAAGGCGAGGCGGTTGCCGAAGGCGAAGCCGCCCCGGTGGCCGAGCCTGCGCTGCCGGTTGCGGCAACGGCGACGCTGTCCACCTCGGATGCCGCGCCCGGATCGGAACCAAGCTCTGAAACCGCCACCGAAACCCCGCCCGCCGATCCGGCTGCCGCGCCGGTCGCCGTCGTGACAGAGGTGATTTCGGACGATAGCACCCGCAGTTCCGACCAGGAATTCGCCGCCGCCCCGGTCGCCGTTGCAGGCGGCAAGAAATCCGGTCTGTCCGATCTGGAAAAGGTGGGCCTTCTTGCCCTGGGTGCGCTGGTCGTTGGTGCCGTCATCAACGAAGGCAAGAAGGACGAAAAGAAGGTCGTCTCGAATTCCGGCGACCGGGTCGTGGTGCAGAATCCCGACGGCAGCTATGTCGTCTACAAGGATGACGATGCCGTGCTGCGCCGCCCCGGCGTGCAGACCACGACCGAGACCTACCGCGACGGTTCCACCCGCACCGTGGTCAGCCGGGCCGATGGCACGCAGGTGGTGACGATCCGCGATGCCTCGGGCCGGGTGCTGCGCCGGGCGACCTATGACCGCTATGGGCAGGAGGTGATCCTGTTCGACGATCTTTATCCCGAAGAGCGCATCGACATCACCAAGCTGCCGCCGCCGCGCCCCGACCGGGTGACGATTTCCACCTCGGACAGTGATGCCGGTCTGAAGGCCGAGCTGGCAGCACTTGAGGCCGAAAGCCTGGGCCGCAAGTTCAGCCTGCGCCAGATCCGCGAGATCAGCGAAGTGCGGGCGCTGGCCGCCACGATCGAGGTGGACAGCATCACCTTCGATACCGGATCGGCCGCGATCAAGGCGACCGAGGCGCGCAAGCTGGCCGACATCGGGCGCCTGATCCAGGAACTGCTGGCCGCGAACCCGGCCGAGGTGTTCCTGATCGAAGGTCATACCGATGCCGTCGGCTCTGCCGCGTCGAACCTGTCGCTGTCGGACCGCCGGGCGGAATCCATGGCGCTGGCGCTGACCGAATATTTCGACATCCCGCCGGAAAATCTGGTCGTGCAGGGCTATGGCGAGTCGGAGCTGAAGATCGACACCGATGCCGACGAACGGGCGAACCGCCGCGTCGTGGTGCGGCTGATCACGCCCCTGATGCGAACGGCCTCGTTGCGCTGACGCCGACAGGGAAAGACGGGAAACCAGAAGGGGCGCGGGTCATCAGGCCCGCGCCCTTGCCTATCCAGCCCCCGCGCGGCCCTTCGTCTTCGACCTTTTGCCACTGGCCGAACCGCGGCCCGCGCGGCATCATCCCACCGGGGAGAAGCCGAGATGACCGAGACCGCCGCACCTGACAGGATCGCCGAGGCCGCGCTTGACTGGCACCGGCAGGGCCTTGGCGCGGTGCTGGCGACGGTGGTGGAAACCTGGGGGTCGGCCCCCCGGCAGGTCGGCAGCCAGCTGGCGATTTCCGGTGCGGGCGACATGCGGGGATCGGTGTCCGGCGGCTGCGTCGAAGGTGCGGTCGTGACCGAGGCGCTGGAGGCGCTGGCCGATGGCCGTGCGCGTCTGTTGACCTTCGGCGTCAGCGACGAAACCGCCTTTGCCGTGGGTTTGGCCTGTGGCGGCACCATCCGCGTGATGGTGGAACCCGTGGGGCAGGGCGGCGACCGCCTGCCCGAGGCGCTGCTGGCCGATCTGGTCGCCGCAAGGGCGGCGCGTCAGCTGGTGGCGGTGGAGGTGGTGCCCGGCGCTTGGGCGCGGCGTCTCTTGCGGCCGGGCGCGGATGCGGCCACCGATGCCCGGTTCCGCGCCGACCGGTCGGGGATCGAGGAAGACGGCCGCTTCATCGCCATTCACAACCCGCCCCTGCGGATGATCGTCGTCGGTGCGGTGCATATCGCGCAAAGCCTGCTGCCGATGGCCCGGATGGCGGGCTATGACCCGGTGCTGATCGACCCTCGCGCGGCCTTCGGGTCCGACAGCCGCTTTCCGGGCGAGACGATCCTGGACGACTGGCCGGACGAGGCCCTGACCCGGCTGGCCCCGGATGCGCGCACCGCCATCATCACCCTGACCCATGACCCGAAGCTGGACGATCCGGCGATCCGGGTGGCGCTGGCTTCGGGGGCCTTCTATCTGGGGTGCCTGGGGTCGAAGAAGACCCATGCCCGGCGAGTGGAGCGGTTGCAAGAGGCCGGTTTCAGTGCCGGGGACATCGCCCGCATCCATGCGCCGGTCGGACTGGACATCGGCGCGAAAAGCCCGGCCGAGATTGCGGTCTCGATCCTGGCGCAGGTGACGCAGCGGCTGAGGCAGGGCTGATGGACTTCGGCCCGTTGCCCCTGTCGCAGGCGCTGGGCACGATCCTGGCCCATTCGGTGCCCTTGCCGGGCGGGCGGCTGCGCAAGGGCATAGTGCTGGATGCAGCGGCCCTGGCGGCGCTGGCCGGGGCCGGCATTGCGGAAATCACCGTGGCGCGTCCCGCCCCCGATGATCTGCCCGAGGATGCCGCCGCGCTGGCCGTGGCGCAGGCGCTGGTGCCCGATCCGGCAGCGCAGGGCCTGCGGCTGCGGGCTGTGGGCACCGGGCGGGTCAACATTCATGCCGATGTGACGGGGCTGGCCGAGATTCACATCCAGCAGATCCATGACCTGAACGCCGTCGATCCGATGATCACGCTGGCCACGGTGCCGGGTTGGCAGAGACTGGCGCAAGGCGAGATGGTGGCGACCGTCAAGATCATATCCTATGCCGTTGCCGCAGCGGCCGTCAGCAGGGCCTGTGCGGCGGCAAGCCGGGCCTTGCGCATGCGGCCCACGGCCATGGCCGAAGCGGTGCTGATCCAGACCACCACGGCCGAGGACGACGGCGAAAAGGGGCACCGCGCCATTCAGCAGCGGTTACACTCGCTTGGCGTCGGGCTGCGGCCCAAGCTGCTGGTGCCGCACCGCGAAGACGCCTTGGCGCAGGCCATCGCGGCGGCACGGGGGGCCGAGCTGATCCTGATCCTGACCGCTTCGGCCACCTCCGATGCGCGCGATGTCGGACCGGCAGCGCTGGGGCGCGCTGGCGGCGTGGTCGAGCGGTTCGGCATGCCGGTCGATCCGGGCAACCTGCTGTTTCTGGGCAGGCTTGGCGCGGTGCCGGTGATCGGCTTGCCGGGCTGCGCCAAAAGTCCGGCGCTGAACGGGGCCGACTGGGTGATGGAACGGCTGATCTGCGGCGTGCCGGTCACATCAGCGGACATCGCCGCGATGGGGGTGGGCGGTCTGCTGAAGGAAATCCCGGCCCGCGGGCGGCTGCGCGAGGCGAAGCCGGATTGAAAACGGGGGCCACTGGCCCCCGCATCCCGGACGGATCCGAATTTTCGACGAAAATTCGCGCCCCTTACCTGGGCCCGATCATCATCACCATCTGGCGGCCTTCCAGGCGCGGCATGGATTCCACCTTGCCCTTGTCGCCCACATCGGCCGCCACGCGGTTCAGAAGCTCCAGCCCCAGTTCCTGGTGCGCCATCTCGCGGCCGCGGAAGCGCAACGTCACCTTGACCTTGTCGCCTTCGCCCAGGAATTTCAGCACCGAGCGCATCTTGACATCATAGTCATGGGTATCGGTTCCGGGGCGGAACTTGATCTCCTTGATCTCGATGACCTTCTGGTTCTTGCGGGCCTCGGCCTCTTTCTTCTGCTGTTCGTATTTGAACTTGCCGAAATCCATGATCTTGCAGACCGGCGGTTCGGCATTCGGCGAGATTTCGACGAGGTCAAGTCCGGCTTCTTCGGCCATGGCCAAGGCGCGGGCGGGGCTGACAACCCCGACATTCTCGCCATCGGCGCCGATCAGGCGGATTTCGGGGGCACGGATGCGGTCGTTGATGCGCGGGCCGGAATCGCGGTTCGGCGGGGGCGCATTGTGCGGGCGACGGGCTATGGTGATGGTCCTTGTGCAATTGGCGGAAAACGCGCGCAATCTACGCGCAAGGCGGGGGCGGTTCAACCCCGCGGATGCATCGGACAGGGCGCTTCGGCCCCGGAATGTCAGGGCGATGCGGCGGTTTTCCGGCGCAAATCCAGACCTGGCACGGATTTTGGGGCCGGACCGCCTTTCCAACGCGGCGTTGCGGTGTCATATCCATGCCATCCGGGTCAACCGGGCATGGGAGAATGTCATGAACAGAAACGTCATCATCGGTGCCGTCGTGGTCCTTCTGGCTGCGGGTGGCTACTACCAGTTCAGCTACAAGCCCGCGCAGGAAGCCGCTGCCGCCGCCGAGAAGGCCGCGGCCGATGCCGCCGCCGCCGCCAAGGCCGCCGAAGAAGAGGCTGCCGCCGCCGCCAAGAAGGCTGAGGAAGAGGCCGCTGCTGCTGCCGAAGCCGCCGCTGCCGAGGCTGCCGCCGCCGAAGCCGCTGCTGCCGAAGCTGCCGCCGCCGCGACCGACGCTGCGACCGAGGCCGCCACCGAAGCCGCAACCGCCGTTGGCGAGGCCGCCGAAGCTGCCACCGAAACCGCGACCGAGGCCGCCGATGCCGCGACCGAAGCCGCTGGCGATGCGGCCGCTGCCGCGACCGAAGCGACCGAAGCCGCAGGTGACGCGGCTGCCGCTGCGGCCGAAGCCGCCGGCGATGCCGCTGCCGCTGCGACCGATGCCGCCGCTGCCGCGCTGGATCCGGCCAACTTCAACGCCGATTCCGTCAACGCCCTGATCGACGGCTCTGCGCTGGACGACGCCACCAAGGCCACGCTGAAAACCGCGGTCGAGGCGGCCAAGGCCAATCCGGCGCTGGTCGCCGACACCATCGCGCAGGTCAAGGCCGCGCTGGGCATGTAAGCCTTTCCCTTTCGGGAAAAACCGGGGCCGCAGGATCATCTCCTGCGGCCCCGTTTCATTGGCGCTGGCTGGAGACGTGTCAGATTCCGTCGCCGACGAAGGCTTTTTCCACCACGAATTCCTTCGGATCGGAATTCGCGCCCTCTCTCAACCCGAAGCCTTCCAGAATGGCCTTCACATCGACGTTGAAGGCCAGCGATCCGCAGACCATGGCGCGGTCCTCGGCCGGATTCATCACCGGCAGGCCCAGATCGGCGAACACCTTGCCCGAGGCGAGGTTGTCCGTCACGCGGCCCATGTGGTGAAACTCTTCCCGCGTGCAGGTCGGGTAATAGCGCAGCTTGTCGCCCACCATCTCTCCGATCAGCGGATCGTCCTTCAGGCTTTCCACCAGGCGGCGGCCGTATTCCAGCTCATCCACCGTGCGGCAGGTGTGCATCATGATGACGGAGTCGTATTTCTCATAGGTTTCCGGTTCCCGCATCAGGCTGGCGAAGGGGGCCAACCCGGTGCCGGTGGCCAGGAACCAGATCCGCTTGCCGGGCAGCAGCGCGTCATGCACCAGCGTGCCGACGGGTTTCGGGCGCAGGATGATCTCATCGCCCACCTTGATATGCTGGAGCTTCGAGGTCAGCGGCCCGTCCGGCACTTTGATCGAATAGAACTCCAGTTCCTCGTCCCAGGCGGGAGAGGCGATGGAATAGGCCCTGAGCAGCGGTTTGCCGTTGTCGCCCAGCAGCCCGATCATCACGAATTCACCCGAGCGGAAGCGCAAGCTGGCGGGACGAGTCACGCGGAAGGAAAACAGCCGGTCGGTCCAGTGCGTCACCTGGGTCACGGTCTGCGCATCGGGCAGATGCGGTTTTGCGGGCCGGGCATTGGCGGCTTCTGCGGGGGCATTCATAGGGGCAAGCTCCGTCATGGCCATCGGCCCTTCCTAGACAAAACCGGAAAGCCGGAAAAGCCTTTCCGGCTGCGGCAGATTTTCATTTGTATGCATACAGGTTTTTGGAAAACCCGTCCAGCATCAGGCGCGCAGCCGTGACTGGTAGTCATGCGCGCGCCAGTCGGCGCGGGATTGCCACTGCTCCCAGGGCTGGCGGGCGGCAATCTCGTCGGGAATCTCGGCCCCGTCGAAACCGACGCGGCGGATCATGGCATATTGGTCGGCGATCACCGGGCCAAACGCCAGAAGTTGACCCTTGTAGCCCATCATGCGCAGCCGCCGCGCCACGGTGAAGGCGCGGCCATCCGAAAAGGCCGGGAAGGCGATACGGATCAGGTCCAGTCGGCCCAGCTGGCCTTCCAGAGCGGTCGGGTCATCGGTGTTCGACAGGTCGACGGCGGTATCTTCCGCTGTCAGATCGGCCAGCGCCGGGATGGCACGCTCGGGAGCGGGGGCAAAGCCCTGATCGGTGACGATGGTGGTCATGCCGCGTTCTCCTGATTGGTCCGCACCGGCTTGCCGCCGACGAAATGGATGCCGCATTCGGTTTTTTGCTGCCCGCGCCAGCGGCCAGAGCGGGGGTCTTCCCCCGGTTTCACCGGGCTGGTGCAGGGCGCGCAGCCGATCGACGGATAGCCCCTGGCCACCAGGGGATGCCGCGGCAGGCGGTTGTTGACGATGTAATCCTCAAGATCCTCGCGGCCCCAATGGGCCAAGGGGTTCACCTTGATACGGAAATCGCCTTCGTTTTCAAAGAACTGCAAGGCCTCGCGGTCGGCGTTCTGAAACCGCTTGCGCCCGGTGATCCAGCCGTCGAACTTGGTCAGCGCGCGTTCCAGGGGTTCCACCTTGCGGACATTGCAGCAGGAATCGGTGTTGAACTGGTGCAGCGTGCCATCGGGGTCTTCGAAGCCGACGCGCGCCGGATTGGCCCGGATGGTGCGGATGTCGCACAGGTTCAGGCTTTCGGCCAGCTCGCGCTGATAGTCCAGCGTCTCCTGGAACAGCATCCGCGTATCGACGAACAGCACCGGGGTTTCCGGCGCGATCACCGAAACCAGATGCAGCAGCACCACCGATTCCGCACCAAAGGACGACACCAGCGCCACCCGGCCCAGATCGTCATCCTTCAGCGCATGTTCCAGAACGGCGGTGGCCGAATGATGCCGGTAGCGCGCGTTCAGCGCCGCCACCCGTTCCGCCACGGGGCCGGAATGCAGCCCGCCCAGATCACGCGGCATCGCGGTCGGCCTCGGCGTAAAGTGCGGCCTTGAAGGGCTCCATCCCCACCCGTTTGAAAGCTTGCAGGAAGGTTTCCTCGACCGACAGGCGCAACCCCAGATAGGTGCGCAGCACCTTTTCCACCGCCTCCGTCACCTGATCATAGGCAAAGCCGGGGCCGGTCTTGTCGCCGACGACGGTATCTTCGGTGCCATCGCCGCCCAGGGTGATCTGGTAATTCTCGACCCCGGCGCGATCCAGCCCCAGAATGCCGATATGGCCAACATGGTGATGCCCGCAGGCATTGATGCAGCCCGAAATCTTGATCTTCAGCGGGCCGACTTCCTCTTCCAGCCCCACCTCGCGCAGCCGCAGCGCGATTTCCTGCGCCACGGGGATCGAACGGGCCGTCGCCAGCGCGCAGTAATCCATGCCGGGGCAGGCGATGATGTCGGACGCCAGCCCGACGTTCGCCGTGCCAAGTCCAGCCTGCACCAGGGTGGCATGAACGGTCGGCAGATCGGCCTTGTGGACATGCGGCAGGATGACGTTCTGTTCGTGGCTGATGCGCAGGTCGCCATGGCCATGGCGTTCCGCCAGATCGGCCAGAACGCGCATCTGGTCGCTGGTGGCATCGCCCGGCGTGTGACCATGCGCCTTCACGCTGACGGTGACGATGGCATATTGCGCGTTGCGGTGCGCGGCCAGGTTGGTATCGGCCCAGGCGCGGAACGCCGGGTCGGCCCTGTAAAAGGCGTCATAGGCATCGGTCGGCGCATTGCGGAAGGCAGGCGGCGCGAAGGCTGCCTTGATGTCGTCGAACAGCACCTGATCGGCCCCGCCGAACAGCGGGCGCAATTCGGCGAACCGCTCTTCGATCATCCGGGAAATCTCTTCCTTTCCCGTCTCATGCAGGGTGATCTTGATGCGCGCCTTGTATTTGTTGTCGCGCCGTCCCAGCGTGTTGTAGACGCTCAGCACCGCCTCGACGTAAGGAAGAAGATCGGCCACCGGCAGGAAATCGCGCACCACCATGCCGACCATCGGCGTGCGGCCCAGACCGCCGCCGACCAGAACGGTAAAGCCCGGCTCTCCGGCGGCATTGCGCACCATCCGCAGCCCGATGTCATGTGCGCCGGTCACAGCGCGGTCATGCGTGGCCCCGGTGATGGCGATCTTGAACTTGCGCGGCAGGAACTGGAATTCCGGGTGGTCGGTGGACCATTGCCGCAACAGCTCGGCATAGGGGCGGGGGTCTTCGATCTCATCCGCCGCAGCCCCGGCGAAGTGATCTGCCGTGACGTTCCTGACGCAGTTGCCCGAGGTCTGGATGGCATGCATCCCGACATCGGCCAGCGCCGACAGCATTGCGGGCACATCCGGCAGTTTCGGCCAGTTGAACTGGATGTTCTGCCGGGTGGTGAAATGGCCATACCCCTTGTCCCAGGTGTCGGCGATATGGGCCAGCTGGCGCATCTGCCGGGGGCTGATCGTGCCATAGGGAATGGCCACCCGCAGCATATAGGCATGCAATTGCAGATAAAGGCCGTTCATCAGCCGCAGCGGGCGGAACTCTTCCTCGGTCAACGACCCGTCCAGCCGACGTTCGACCTGACCCGAGAATTGGGCGACGCGGGCACGGACGAAGGCTTCGTCGAAATCGGTATAGTCATACATTGCCGTAATCCGCCTGCTTGCCATGGGCATAGTTCGAAGGGCCGCGGGTGCGGAACGCTTCGCGGAAATGGGTGGGTTCGGGGCCTTTGGGGCCGGATTTCGCATCCGCCAGATAGGCACCGACCACCAGCAGCTTCTGCGCCGAGGCATGAATCAGGCGCAGCTGGCCATGGGCCTCGTCCTCGATCAGCTCGGCCTCGTGGTGAAACGGCGACCAGCGGTCATCGGCGGTGAGGTAAACCACATCGCCTTCGCGCAGGCGGTTGGCGGTGATCACTTTCGGGGTGAAGCGGCGGCTCATGCGCGGGCCTCTTTCAACTGGCTCAGGGCGGGGGCGGCCGCGCGCGGGGCAAGGCCGTAAAGCAGGATGGCGGGGCCGTCTGCCTCGGCCACGGCGGCGGGCAGGGTGGCAAGGGTGGCAGCGATGATGCGCTGATCGGCGCGGGAGACGTTCTCCACCACCGTCACCGGGGTTTCCGCCGCCGCGCCGTGCATCATCAGCCTGCCTTGCAGATAACGGGCAGATTTCTTGCCCATGTAGATCGCCGCCACTTCGCCCGGACGGGCAAGGGCGCGCCAGTCCTGTTCGGCGAAGCCTTCCATCACATGCCCGGTCAGGATGCGCAGACCGGTGTTGCGGCCACGCTTCGTCAGGCTTTGCCCGATGGCGGCGGCGGCAACGCTGGCCGTGGTCAGGCCGGGCAGGATGCGGAAGGACAGCCCTTCGGCATCCAGCGCCGCGATCTCTTCGTCCAGCCGGGCAAAGACGCCGCAATCGCCGCCCTTCAGCCGCACCACGCGCGCGCCCGACAGCGCCGCCGAGACCAGCACGGCATGAATGTCGGCCTGGGCTGTCGAGGGGCCAAAGCCTTCCTTGCCGACATCGACAAGCCGCGCCTGCGGCGGGGCCAGCTCCAGCACCTCGTCGCCGACCAGCCGGTCATGGATTACCACTTCGGCCGCCGACAGCGCCCGCGCGGCGCCAAGGGTCAGGTGATCGGCCGCTCCCGGACCGGCACCGACGAAAAGAACAGGGTGTAGCTGCGGCATGACAGGGATTCCGAATACGTTCGCTGCCGCAGAATATAGAAGATTTTCCCGCATTTCCGCCAGATGCCCTTGCGGATAAGGATACATGTTCCGATACTGGCCCGAACCGGAACCGTGGTTCCGCAATCTGGGGGTTTTCAGGAATGGCCGCCGCGCTGGACGATCTGGATCGGAAAATCCTGTCGGAATTGCAGAAGGATGCCGAGCAATCGCTGGACGAAATCGCCCGCCGGGTGGGGTCGTCCAAGACCCCGGTCTGGAACCGCATCCGCAAGATGAAGGACCTTGGCGTCATCACCCGCACCACGGCGATCCTGGACCCGGAATCGCTGGGGCTGGAGGCCTGTTTCTTCGTTCTCATCCGCACCTCGGAACATGAGGCGGACTGGCAGCGCAAGTTCCTGAAGGCGCTGAAGGAACGCCCCGAGGTGATGGAGGCGCACCGCCTGGCCGGGGACATCGACTATATCCTGAAGGTCCGGGTCAGGAACGCCCGCGCCTATGACCAGTTCTATCAGGCGCTGATCTCGGAAGTGCGGATCTACAACGTGACAGCACTTCTCAGCATGGAAGAGATCAAGTCGACCACGACGCTGCCGTTGTGAGAACGCAAGGTGCCGGGGTCTTTGAGGACAGATGAGGGCGACACCAGGGACATCTTCATCTTTGCGAAAATACCCCACGGGGGTGCGGGGGTGTGAAACCCCCGGCGGCGGTCGGTATCAGCGCGCAACCATCAGCCGTTTCAGTCCGTGGAAATGGTAGACATCGGCATAGCTCGGCGGTGCGGCCAGCCGCAGGCCGGGGCAGCGCCGCATCAGCAGCGGCAGGGCGACCTGCAGTTCCAGCCGGGCCAGCGGCGCGCCGACGCAGAAATGCAATCCGGCCCCGAAGCTGGTGATGGCTTGGGCCGGGCGGCCGGGGCGGAACCGGGCCGGGTCTTCCCAGGGGCCGGGGTCGCGGTTGGCGGCCGCCAGCAGCAACCCGACCCGATCGCCACGGGCAAAGCGCTGGCCCATCACCTCGACATCCTCATAAGCCCAGCGGGTGAACATGTGCAGGGCGGGGTCGTAGCGCAGGATTTCCTCGACCGTGCCCTCGATCCGGTCGGGGCCAAGGGCGGCGGGCGGGGTGTCGTGTTCCAGAAGCGCCTTCACCCCGTTGCCGATGGTGTGGACGGTGGCCTCGTGGCCTGCGTTCAGCAAAAGGATGCAGGTGGTGATCAACTCGTCCGTCGTCAGCTTTTCACCTTCGGCTTCGGCGGCGATGAGATGGGTGATCAGGTCGTCGGCGGGCCGCGCGCGGCGGTCCTCGACGTAAGCCCGCATGAAGGCCACGAAAGCCTCGGTCGCGGCAACGGCGCGGTCCTCGGTTTCCCGCGTGCGGCCGGCGATATACATGCCGACCATGGCATTCGACCAGCGCAGAAGGTCCGGCGCCATTTCCTCGGGCACGCCCAGAAGGCGGGCGATGATGCGGACGGGCAGGGGCTGTGCGAAGGCCTGCAAGAGATCGAAGGGGCCTTCGGGGAAATCCGCGATCAGCTCTTCGGTCAGCGCTGCGATCTCGGGGGCCAGCGCCGCGATCCG
Organism: Paracoccaceae bacterium; assembly: GCA_036745335.1. GTDB lineage: Bacteria > Pseudomonadota > Alphaproteobacteria > Rhodobacterales > Rhodobacteraceae > Pseudogemmobacter. The sequence goes on along the minus strand of DAIOGH010000003.1, from coordinate 151,248 downwards.
GCGCGAGGTGAAGGCGCGCAGCACAAGGCCGCGCAGGCGGGTGTGGCGGGGCGGCTCCAGTTCCAGCATGGAATGGGCCTCGACCGCATAGAAGGGTTTCAGGTGGTCGGGGATCGGCAGAGCCAGTTCGGCCGGCACTTCGCGGCCGAAGCGGCGGTCGCGGAAGATGGCGCTGACGGCGGCGAAATTTCCGGTGCAGGTCAGGTCATAATCCTGCCAGCGGAAGAAGGGGCCGGCGGCACGGGCGGTTTCGTAGAACGGAAAGGGGTTCTGGACGAAGGCGGGATCGGTGGGCGATTGCGACAGGGTCTTCATCGGCGGATCCCGAAGGGCAGGGGGACAATTCCTTGCGCGATCAACACCCCCAGACCCACCACGGTTGCGGCAATCGCCTGCGGCCAGACCCAGGGTGCGCCCCAGGCGAACAGGATCAGCATCACATAGAACGGGGCGGCGTTGATGTGCAGCGCCGACAGCCCGATGCCAAGCCGTTCCACCGACATGATCCACATCACCTGGCTGATCCCCAGTGCGCCGACGCTGAACAGCAGCATCGCGCCGATTTCCGGCCAGCCCCAGCCGCCGAACGCGGGCGCGGGTCCGCCGCTGGCCCATTGCAGGGCGGCGGCCAGGCTGACCGCGATGGCGGCCCCAGTCAGGGTCACGGCGGTGCGGCCCAGGGGCGTTTCGGCCGGAAAGGCGGTGACGGTCAGCCGCGAGCCAAGCGCGAAGGACACGACCGACCCGAAGCAGAGCAGCGCCCCGGTCACAAGGCCCAGCCCGCCCGCCGCGCCGCCCGACGGATCCAGCGCCATGGCCCCGCCCGCCAGCGACAACAGCAACCCCAGCACCAGCGCCAGCGTCAGCTTGCGGCCATCCAGCAGCACCTCGAGCGCGATCCCGACCACCGGCAGGGTGGAGGAGATCACCGCAGCCGTCACGGCCCCGCCACGGGCCTGGCCAAGGATCAGGAACCAGGCCCCAAGGCCGATCAGGCTGCCGACGGCGATGCCTTTCAGCCAGTTGGCCCGGCGCAGCGGGCCAAATCCCTCGCGCAGCAGCCAGAACAGCGCAACCGCCCCGGCCGCCAGCGCCATGCGCAGGGCTGTCAGCTGCTCTCCCGGCAGAAGCGGGATCAGCAGGTCGGCGGCGGGCAGCCCTGCGGCCCAGATCAGCATCGAAGCCATGCAGATCAGGTTGGCCGTCAGCAGGCTGGTTTGCGGGCGAAGTGGGGCGGTTGCTACGGTCATACCGGTTTTTCACATGGCGCGGCGGCCGTGGTCTGGTCCAGCCGCGACAGGTCAGGGTCGCAGCCGCGTTTCCGTGCTGGTCCGGGCCGGGGGCTAGGCCGACAGTGCGGCGACGATGGCCCCGAAATCTGCGGCTTTCAGGCTGGCCCCGCCGACCAGCGCCCCGTCGACATCCCTGACGGCAAAAATCTCGGCCGCGTTCGACGGTTTGACCGATCCGCCATAAAGCAGGCGCATCCCTGCGGCTTCGTGACCGAAGCGGCGGGTCAGTTCGGCGCGCAGATGGCCATGGACCTCGGCAATCTCGGCCAGCGTCGGGGTGCGGCCGGTGCCGATGGCCCAGACCGGCTCATAGGCGATGACGGTATTGTCCGCCGTCGCGCCATCGGGCACCGATCCGGCCAGCTGCGCACCGACGACGGCCAGCGTTTCGCCGGCATCGCGCTGCGCTTCGGTTTCGCCGACGCAGACGATGGCCACCAGCCCGGCTTCCCAGGCGGCCTGTGTCTTGGCGGCCACCAGCGCATCGGACTCACCATGATCGGCGCGGCGTTCGGAATGGCCCAGGATGACATAGGACGCCCCTGCCTCGGCCAGCATCCGTGCCGAGATGTCACCGGTATGCGCGCCCGAGGTGCCGGTGTGGCAGTCCTGCCCGCCCACGGACAGCGCGCTGCGACGGACATGCCAGGCCATCTGGGCGATCAATGTCGCGGGCGGGCAGAGCAGCATCTCGCAGCCGGGGGCGGGATGATCCTTCAGCAGGGCGGTCACTTCGGTCAGCGCCAACGGGCTGCCGTTCATCTTCCAGTTTCCAGCGGCCAGTCTGCGCATCTCGCCCTCCCGTGCCCAGTCGCATCAGGCTTCAGCCCTAGCAAGGCAAAGAGGGGCAGGGAAGGGGCAGATCGTCCCACCGGGGGAGCGGGTGGTCAAATGCGCTGAAAAGTGGCAAGGCCCGCGCCCCGCGATCAGGCCGATGCGCTGCCGTCTTCCTTGAAGCGGATCGATTCGCCGCAGCCGCAGGCCTCGGCGACGTTCGGATTGCGGAATACGAATTTCGATTCCAGCAGGCTGGTCTCATAGTCGATCTCGGTGCCGATCAGGAACATCTGCGCCATCGGCGCGATCATCACTCGCGCGCCGTCCTGTTCGACAACCTCGTCCAGCGGGTTCACCTCGGACACATAATCCATGGTGTATTCCATCCCCGCGCAGCCGCCCTTCTTCACGCCGATGCGCAGGCCCGTTCGGCCGTCGCGGGCCATCAGCCGGGCGATCTGCGTCGCGGCTTTGGGGGTGATGCTGACTGCGGCCTTGCCGGGAATGCCGAACATGCTGGTCTCCTTGGCCTGCAAAGATAGGCGGCGAATGCGACTTTCTCAAGCCCGCACCCGGCGTTTGACCGGGTGCTTACATGAAGCCCAGTTCCAGCCGTGCCTCGTCCGACATCATGTCCATGCCCCAGGGGGGATCGAAGGTCATCTGCACATCGACCTGCTTGACCCCCGCCAGCGGTTCGACTGCATCGGCCACCCAGCCCGGCATCTCTCCCGCCACCGGACAGCCGGGGGCCGTCAGGGTCATGGTGATGTCGACTGCATTCTCGGCCGAGATCTCGATCGTATAGACCAGACCCAGATCGTAGATGTTCACCGGAATTTCGGGGTCGAACACCGTGCGGCAGGCTTCGACGACCTGATCATAAAGCGGATGGTCAGTGGTGGAGGGGCGAATCAGCGGTGCCCCTTCGACATGGTCCTGCATCGGTCCGGTCCTGCGGATGGCTCTTTACCGACAGTTTATATAAGGATTGTCCGGCCAAAGGTCCAGAGCGGGGCTGACCAGGTCAGGCCCCGAAAGGACTGACCCCGAAAGGATTGGCCCCGAAAGGATTGGCCCCGCAGAGGCGGGGCCGCCAGGATCAGAACGGGATTTCGTCATCCATGTCGGCGCGGCCGCCACCACCGCCCTGGCCGCCGCCGCCCGATCCGCCGCCATAGCCGCCCCGGCCACCGCTGCCGCCCGATCCGCTGCCGTAATCGTCATAGCCGCCGCGGTCGTCCTGCGACCCGCCGCTGCCGCCACCGCCATCGCCCCGGCCGCCCAGCAGCGTCAGGTTGCCGCTGAAGGGGCGCAGCACGACTTCGGTCGTATAGCGGTCTGCCCCGGACTGATCCTGCCATTTGCGGGTTTCCAGCTGGCCTTCGATATAGACCGTGCTGCCCTTGCGCAGATATTGTTCGGCGATCTTGGCCAGCGGCTCCGAGAAGATGGCGACCGAATGCCATTCGGTACGCTCCTTCCGCTCGCCGGAATTGCGGTCGCGCCAGGTTTCCGAAGTGGCGATGCGCAGGTTCACCACCTTGCCGCCGTTCTGGAAACTGCGCACCTCCGGGTCGCGGCCCAGATTGCCGATGAGGATCACCTTGTTGACCGAACCCGCCATGAAACGCTCTCCCTGATTCCGATGCCCGGAAGCTTGCCTCCGGTGTGGTTAATCTTTGCTTACACGCGCCCCTTGCGGCCCGCAACCGGCGCGGGGCCCGGTGTGGGGCCCGGCCTGGTGGGCGCTGCCTGTTTCAGCCTTCGGCAAGCTCCTGCCGATGCGACGGGGCAGGTCGGCGATTCCCGGCTGGAAGAATATCTGAACCTCCGTATAGTGTCGGCCCAGAAACCGGCCCTGCGCAAGCGGGGCGGATCGTGCTGTTGCTTGCCGGGGGATACCGCCTGCCCATGACGCGCCATTCCTTGATCCGCGCCTTCGCGGCGCTGAGTGTTGCAGCTTCGATGGGCATCGGCCTGCCCGCGATGGCCGAAGACCCGCTGCTGTTTCATGGCAAGAAGAACCGCTCCTCGATCTTCAAAAGCCAGACCGCGCTGCTGGACGGGCGGCTGTCGGGGCAATATTCCGGCTCGGTCAAGCTGACGCCGGGCTACAAATCCGGCAAGGTGGCCAAGGGCGAGGGCAGCGAGGCAGTTCCGAAATTCCGTGGCAGCTACAAGGGGAAGTATCTTGAGGTTGCCAAGGCCGTGGCGCGCAAACATGGCGTCCCCGAAGACCTGTTCCTGCGGCTGGTCCAGCAGGAATCGGGCTGGAATCCGGGGGCTGTCAGCAACAAGGGGGCGACAGGTCTGGCACAGCTGATGCCGGGAACGGCGAAAAAGCTGGGCGTCGACATCAACGACCCGCATGAGAATCTGGACGGCGGCGCGCGCTATCTGCGGATGATGTATGACAAGTTCGGCAGCTGGAAACTGGCGCTGGCGGCCTATAACGCGGGGCCGGGCGCGGTGGAAAAACACGGCGGCGTGCCGCCCTATGCCGAAACCAAGGGCTATGTGAAGGCCATCCTCGGCTGAGGCAGGGCCAAGGACAGGGGGTGCTGCCCCCGTCCGACAGGGGCGGACTCCCCTGGGATATTTCCGTTCTGAAAGAGGCGGGTCCGATCCTGCGCTGATCCTCTTTCAAAAGAAAAATATCCCCGCCGGATGCAGCCAGGCCGCGGCCGGGTGCTTCGGCTGGATGGGGTCACTCCGCCGCGATCTTGATCACCGGCTCCATCCGCGCCAGCACCTCGGCCGAGAGATGGCATTTGATCTGGTGGCCGTCCTTCAGCATCTGCACTGGCGGCATCACGGTTTCACACAATCCCCCCGGCACTTCGGATTTCCAGCGGCAGCGGGTCTGGAACGGGCAACCCGGCGGCGGGTTCATCGCCGAGGGGATGTCGCCCTCCAGCACGATGCGCTGCTTGGTCACATGCGGATCGGCGATCGGGACGGCGGACAGCAGCGCCTCGGTATAGGGATGATAGGGGGGGCTGAACACCTGATCGGTGCTGCCCATCTCGACCACATGGCCGAGATACATCACCATCACCCGGTCGCTGAGATAGCGCACGATCGAAAGATCGTGGCTGATGAACAGAAGCGTGGTGCGGTTCTGCCGCTGGATGTCCATCAGCAGGTCTGTCACCGCGGCCTGCACCGACACATCCAGCGCCGAGACGGGTTCATCCGCCACCACCACCTTGGCCCCGCCGGCAAAGGCGCGGGCAATGCCGACGCGCTGCTTCTGCCCGCCTGACAACTGGCGCGGCATCCGTTCGGCAAAGGCGCGCGGCAGTTTCACCAGGTCGAGGAGTTCCAGCATCCGCCGCTCGCGGTCGGCATCATCGGTGCCGACGCCGAAGATCTCCAGCGCGCGGATGATCTGGCGGCCGACCGACATCGAGGGGTTCAGCGTGTCGAACGGGTTCTGGAACACCATCTGCACCTGGCTGACGGTATCGGCCCCGCGCTTCTGGATGGGCGTGCTTTGCACGTTTTCATCAAACAGCATGATCTGGCCGTCGGTTGCGGTTTCCAGCCCCATCAGCACCTTGGCGAAGGTGGATTTTCCGCAGCCGGATTCGCCGACGATGGCCAGCGTCTCGCCTTCGCGCGCCTCGAAGGACAGGGTTTCATTGGCCTTGACGACCTTTGTCGCCCCGCCGCCGAAGGCGCCGGTCGACACATTGTAGTATTTCTTCAGGTCCTCCATCTTCAGGACGACCTCGCCCACCGGCAGTTTCTCTTTTGCCTTGCGGGCCTTGGGCGGCGCGGTCCAGTCGATCTCGTTCCATTTCAGGCAACGGCTGCCATGACGGTCGCCGTCGGGCACCTCTGTCATCGGGATGTCGGTCACATTGCAGCGGCCATCCTCGAAGTAATCGCAGCGCGGGCCGAAATTGCAGCCTTGCGGGCGTTCGTGCGGCAGGGGAAAGTTGCCGGGGATCGAGATCAGCGGGCGGGCGTTCTTGTCGGCACCGGGCAAGGGGATCGAGCGGAAGAGGGCCTGGGTATAGGGGTGGCGCATCTCGGTGAAGACCTGCGCGACATTGCCGGTTTCCACCGCCTCGCCGGAATACATCACGCAGATGCGGTCGCAGACATCCAGCACAAGGCCGAGGTTGTGGCTGATGAACAGCATCGAGGTGCCGTATTTCTGACCCAGCGCCTTGACCAGATCGACGATCCCGGCCTCGACCGTCACATCCAGCGCGGTGGTGGGTTCGTCCAGTATCAGAAGGGCGGGCTTCGACATCAGTGCCATGGCGATGACGATGCGTTGCTGCTGGCCGCCCGACAGCTGGTGCGGATAGGAATTCAGCATCCGGTCCGGGTCGGGCAGGCGGACATCGGCGACGATCTGCCGGGCCAGCGCCCAGGCCTCGGTCTTTGCCATGCCCTGATGGATCATCGGCACTTCGGCCAGCTGCGCGCCGATCTTCATCGCCGGGTTCAGCGATGCCATCGGCTCCTGATAGATCATGGCGATCTCGGAGCCGCGGATCTTTTGCAGATTCTTGTCCGACATATGGGTCAGGTCGCGGCCCTTGAATCGGATCGAGCCGCCGGTGATGCGGCCGTTCTTGCCCAGATCGCGCATCAACGCCAGCGCCACGGTCGACTTGCCACAGCCGGATTCGCCCACCAGCCCCATCGCCTCGCCCGCCATGACCGAGCAGGAGAAATCCATCACCGCCGGGATTTCCCGCGCGCGGGTGAAGAAGGAGATCGAGAGATTCTCGATCTCAAGGATCGGTTTCGATGGGTCCCAGTCGGTTGCTGCTTCGGCCATGGGGCGCTCCTTTGGCTGAGGTCGGGCCGGGGGTTTCACACCCCCCGCGTCCACGGTTTCTTGAACCGGTGGTGCAACCATGGTCGCACCCCGTGGGGTATTTGGGCAAAGATGAAGGCGCGATCTGTCATCGTCCTCAATCCTTCAGGCTTTCTTCGCGCAAGCCGTCGGCCAGCAGGTTGAGGCCGAGGACCAGGCTCATCAGTGCCACCGCGGGCACCACGGCGGGATGCGGGAAGATCGCCAGAAGCTTGCGGCCCGCGTTGATGGTGGAGCCCCAGTCCGGGCTTTCGGGGCTGACGCCAAGGCCGAAGAAGCCCAGCGTACCCAGAAGGATGGTGGTGTAGCCGATCCGCAGGCAGAAATCGACGATCAGCGGCCCGCGCGCGTTGGGCAGGATTTCCCACAGCATGATGTACCAGGGGCTTTCGCCACGGGTCTGACCCGCCGCCACATAGTCGCGCGCCTTGATGTCCATCACCAGGCCCCGGACGATGCGGAATACGCCGGGTGAGTTCACGAAGACCACCGAGACGAAGACGTTGAGCATGTTCGGGTCCATCGAGAACAGGCCCGTCGGATCGGCGTTGAAGGCAAGGCCGGAATAGGCCCAGAGACCGAAGACCAGCACCAGGCCGACATAAAGGTTGCGGCGCGGCGGATTGGTCCGGTAGCGCGAGTTGAACAGGACCGCGAAGAAGATCACCGGAAACAGGAACAGCACGGCGGCGAAATACATCGGGATGCCGGTCTCGACGATCTCGGGCGTGACCAGCAGGTAGAAGAGCAGGATGACCGGGAAGGCGAGGACGAGATTGGCCAGGAACGACAGGAAGGTATCCAGCCTGCCGCCGAAATAGCCTGCGGGCAGGCCCAGCGTGATGCCGACCATGAAGGCGAAGACCGTGGCGGCAGGGGCGATCTGCAACACGCGCTGCGCCCCCATCACCATGCGGCTGAACACATCGCGCGCCAGATGGTCGCCGCCGAAGAGATACCAGCCGAAGGCCCCCTCGGACGGGGATTTCAGCGCCGATCCGGGAACGATGTTCTTCATCCCCGACAGTTGCGCCAAGGGGTCATGCGTGGTGATCGTGCCGGCGAAAAGGGCGGTGAACACCCAGAACAGCACGATGGCCAGGCCGAACATGCCGACCGGGCTGTCCATCAGCTTGCCATAAAGTCCAAGGCGCTTCCTGAAGCGGATAGACAGCGCGAAGGTGACGATCAGCGCCAGCCAGACCGGCCAGAACCGCAGCGCGGCCCAGCCGATGATGCCCTTCTGTTCGCCCGGCAGCACAAAGCCGCCCAGGGCGATCAGCAGCACCGCCACCAGGATCACCCCAAGCGCGGCCTGTGCGGCAAGATCCAGCGTGCCGCCAAGGCCGCGGCGGCGGGCGGCAAGCGTGCCCCCCCCGGCGGGCAGGGCATCCGCCCCGCTGGCCCAGGCGAAGAGGGAGACGAAGACCCGGGCCACCACCGCCAGCGCCAGCACAAGCGCAGCCATGTTGATCACCGGGACGAGGAAGGGGCCGAGAAGGCCGGTCCAGCCGAGGTCCTGCATGTCTCTTTCCTCCTCAGGCCAGACGGATGCGCGGGTTCAGGAAGACATAGCCGATGTCCGAGATCAGCTGCGTCACCAGCACCACGAAGACGGCCACGACCGAACAGGCCAGCAGCAGGTTGATGTCGTTGTTCCCGGCGGCCTGCACCAATGTCCAGCCGAAGCCCTTGTAGTTGAACAGGGTTTCCACGATGACGACTCCGTTCAGAAGCCAGGGAAATTGCAGCATGATCACGGTGAAGGGGGCGATCAGCGCATTGCGCAGCGCGTGCTTCATCACCACCTCGCGGAAGCCGACACCCTTCAGCCGCGCGGTGCGGATGTATTGCTGGGTCATCACCTCGGTCATCGAGGCACGGGTCATCCGGGCGATATAGCCGATGCCGTAAAGCGCGATGGTCATCACCGGCAGGGCAAAGTTCCAGAAGGTGATGTCATCCATGGCGGATGTGGCGGTGCCCTGGAACAGGGTCTTGCCCTCGATCCAGCCCAGATCGGCCAGCACCGGCGACAGACCCGCCGTGGCCGAGGCCAGAAGGGCGATGAAGAGAACGCCCGAAACATATTCCGGCGTGGCCGTGGTGGCGATGGCAAAGGTCGAAAGCACGCGGTCGGTGCGGCTGCCTTCGCGCATCCCCGACAGCACGCCCAGGATCAGCGATGTCGGCACCATCACGATCATCACCCACAGCATCAGCCAGCCGGTATGGCCAAGACTGCGGCCCAGGATTTCGGTCACGGGCTGCTTGAAGACGGTGGACCAGCCCCAGTTGCCCTGTATGACGCCGCAATAGCGCGGCGGCGTCTCGCCCGCCGGAATGCGGTTCAGGCAGCGCCCGGTGGCCTTGCCGTCCGAGGCGGTTCCGGTCCAGCCCGGCAGCACGCCCAGCCATTCGCCATAGCGTGTCAGCACCGGTTGCGCAAAGCCGTTCGAGGCCAGCCAGCTTTCGACCTGGTCGTCCGTCATCCGGGCCGAGGCTTCGGATTTCGCCAGCTTTTCCAGGTTCGGGGGCAGGTTGGTCAGGTAGAAGACCACGAAGGTCAGCGCAAGCGCGGTCAGAAGCATCACGCCAAGGCGGCGGATCACGAAGAAAAGCATGGCTCATCCTTCCCGGAGGGCAGGGGGAAGCGGGGGGAGACCCGGCAGGCGGCTGTGCGGAAAAGGAAACCCTCCCCTGAGCAAGAGCCAGGGGAGGGGCAGGAGCTTACTCGGTCCAGTGCCACTTGTAGTGATGATGCTCGAAGGTGGCATGCATCTCGGCACCACCTACTTTCGGATCGGTATGGCGGAAGAGCGAGCGCCAGTAGGGCTGGATCAGCACGCCCTGTTCACGCATGATTTCTTCCAGACGCTTCATCACGTCGCGGCGCTTGTCGGCATCGGCGATGGCCAGCGCTTCGCCCAGCTTGGCGTCGAACTCTTCGTTCGAGAAGGCGGTCTCGTTCCACGCCTCGCCGGTGCGATAGGCGGCGGCCAGAACCTGAACCCCCAGCGGGCGCATGTTCCATTCCGTCGCGCTGAACGGATATTTCGTCCAGTCGTTCCAGAAGGTCGAGCCGGGCATCACCGTGCGCTTGATGTTGATGCCGGCGTCGCGGATCTGTGCCGCAACCGCGTCACAGGTGGCCGATTGCCAGTCATCGTCCAGCGAGATCAGCTCGAACTCGAAATCGCCACGGCCCGCGGCGTCGATCGCCGCCTTGGCGGCTGCCGGATCCACAGTCAGCGGCGGGAGTTCGGCATATTCCGGGTGGATCGGGCAGACGTGGTGGTTCTCGGCCACCTTGCCCAGACCGGCATAGCCCAGCTCCAGCACGACGGCATTGTCGACCGCCAGGCACAGCGCCTTGCGGACGTTCACGTCCGAGAACTCTTCGGCCAACTGGTTGAACCGCACCGCCAGCGTGGCGGCAGTGGTCGCCTCGGTCTTGCTCCAGCCCAGGGCATCCAGCACTTCGATGAATTCGCCCTGCGACTGATAGGTTGCGTCGATCTCGCCCGAACCGGCCGCAGCCACCCAGGCCGAAGGGTCGGTGCCAAGGTCGATATATTCGATCCGGTCCAGATAGGGGCCGCCATAGACCGCAGTGCCCCACCATTCGCCGTCGCGCTTGACCAGAACCTGCTTGACGCCGACGTCGTTCTGCTCGGGCAGGTAGGGGCCGGTGCCGATCGGGTTCACCGACGGATCGCTGTTGTCATAGCTCTTGTGAACCACGCCTGCCGGATAGTCGGCGAAGGAGGCGACAACGGCAACGTCCGGCGCGCTCAGCTTGGCGACCAGCGTCAGCGGGTCGACCACGGTCAGCGCATCGGCGCGGATCTGCTTGGTGGCCGGATCGGCCAGCGCCGCCATGCGGGCCGACATCGAGTTGCCCTCGACCGTGCCATCGGTCCAGCGGGCGATGTTGTGGGCCACATCCTCGGCGGTGAAATCGTCGCCGTTCGACCATTTGATGCCCGGACGCACCTTGAAGGTGTATTCGGTGGCGTCGGCATTGGTTTCCCAGCTTTCCAGCAGCATGCCGCGGATCGAGCCGTCGTTGTTGTATTCGACCAGATATTCCAGCCAGCCGCGGGTGAAGTTGGCGATCTGGCTCCAGTCGGCGGTGCGCGGGTCCTTCAGGCCCTTGGTTTCCATCGACATGCGCAGCGTGCCGCCCATGACCTGCGTCTGGGCCTTTGCTTCGGGTGCGGCAAGGCCAAGCAGGCCATAGGCCGCCGCAGCCGACACGCCAAGGGCGGTGCTGCGGGCCAGGAATTCGCGGCGGCTCAGCTTGCCGGCCCGAACCTCCTCGGCATACATCCGCGCCGCGGGGTGCATGCCCTGGCCGGTGATCGTATCTTTCATTTCGCAAGTCTCCCTGTCAGGTCTTCCGGTTTCGGTCTTCATGGCCGTTTCGGCGTCGGAGCGGCGGCATCGTCCAAAGCTGCAATTGTCTGAGTACAATCACAGCGAAAGCCCCGGTCTGCTGCCGGTCCTGCCCATCTCCGTCGTCCCCATTGCGCACGAATTCCGACGTCGCGTCAATGTCAGACTAAGACGCCTTTCCGCACGATTGCGACATTCATGTTGTATCCCCGACGCAAGAATGTCGTTTTTGACCAATGAGTCAGGATGCCAAGCCACCCTGCGGAACGGGTCCGCAGACACCAGTGCCGACAGCTCGGAAACCCATGGGGACAGGCGGGTGCCGGTCAGGTTGCGCGACGAAAGGCCGAGGGCGACTTGCCGGTCAGATGCTGGAAGGCGCGGGTGAAATAGGCCGCGGAATTGAAGCCGAGATCGGCCGCGATCCGGCCCACCGGCGTGCGGGTTTCAGCCAGCATCCGCCGCGCCTCGAAGATGCGGCGGTCCTGCAACAGCGCACTGGCCGACCGCCCGCAGGCCGCATTGCAGCAGCGGGTCAGATGCGTCGGGGTCACGCCAAGGGCGGCCGCGAAATCCGCCACCCCCATGCCCGACCGGAAATCCCGCTCCAACAGCGCGGTATAGCGCGCCACCAGCCGCCGGGTCGCATCGGGTTTCGGCGTCTCGGCCTCGGCCCTTTTGGCCTGCCGCTCCAGCCAGACCCCCATCAGCCCCAGATAATGCCGGGTCGCGCGTTCATGCGCCGGTGTGTCGGCATCCATCTCGCGCTGGATGCTGTCCAGAAGGATGTTCAGTTCCTGCTGGGCATGGACCTCGCGGATGCGCAGATGCTGCGGCTCTTTCGGCAGGGTCACGTCGCAATCGCGGCCGAAGAACACCGCAGTGCCGAAGACGGCGGGCCCGGCCTCGAACCCGTGCATCACGCCGGGCGGGATGAAGACCGCGTTGTGCGCGGTATAGCCGCGCGTCAGCCCCGCAATGGTGATGCGGCCCTGACCCTTGGTGAACCACAGAAAGCAGGGTTCCGACAGCGATCGCATCGCCTCGACCCGCCAGCGGCCTGCGGCGGCCAGACGGGGAATTGCAACCAGCCGCAGCTTGGAAACGGGGGTCGGGTCTTGCATCTTCAGCGGTATTCCGGATCGCAGGCCACAATCGGCGTATTGGTCAAGGTTAGTCCTGCCTGCCATGACAACCCAAGCAAAAAGATGGCAAAGCCGTGAAGTTATCCACAAGCCGCGCGGAAACCTGTGCATAAGCCTGTGAACAGGCGGAACCCCGCCCAGGCGGGCCTCAGGGCAGGGCGATGTCCCGCCAATCGCCCATCCGGCTGCGGAACCATGTCCGCTGCCGCTTGGCATATTGCCGGCTGGCCAGCTTTGCCGCCGCGACCGCCTCTGCCAGCCCGGTTTCGCCATGCAGATGCGCCATCAGCTCAGGCGCTCCGATTGCCCTGGCGCTGGCGCGGGCCGGGTCCCAGAACGGCAGTTCCGCCCGCACCTCCTCAAGCGCGCCCGACTGGATCATGGCGTCAAGTCGGCGGTCGATTCGCGCATTCAGCCACTCCACCTCGGGTCGCAGCACCCGCGCCTCGGCCCCCGTCAGCGGCAGAAGCGGCGCGCCGGTGCCGGCCTGCCAGGCGGCCAGGCCCCGCCCGGTGGCGCGCAGAACCTCCCAGGCGCGCTGCACCCGCATCGGATTGCGCAGATCGGTGCGCGCCGCCGTGGCCGCATCCAGCCCGGCCACCATCGCCGCGAAATCCCCCAGCCGCAACGCATCCGCCTCGGCCCGCACCTCTGGCGGGATGGCGGGAACCTCGGCCAGCCCCTCGACCAGCGCCGTGAAATACAGCCCGGTCCCGCCGACGATCACGACCGGCCGGTCCAGCAACGGCCGCAACGCCCGCAGCCAATGCCCCACCGACCAGGGCTGATCCCGCCCGACATGGCCATAAAGCGCATGCGGCAGGGCGGCCTCCTCGGCCTGCGAAGGCCGCGCCGTCAGCACCCGCCAGCAGCCATAGACCTGCAAGGCATCGGCATTGACGATGATCCGGCCATCCCGCGCCGCAAGCTCCATCGCCAGGGCCGACTTGCCACTGGCCGTCGGCCCGGCCAACAGCACAGGCGCCTCGCGCGAAATCCCGTCCAGAATCGTGGCCTTCATCTTTGCCTAAATACCCCACGGGGGTGCGGGGGTGTGAAACCCCCGCCGCGCCGCCGAACACAGGTTGAACCCGCCGCCGTTTTCCCGCATTTTGCGGCGCAATCCAAGCAGGCACCGAAATACAGGGGAGTCCCATGTCAGCAGCCGCCGCCGAAGGCGTCAAATACAGCCGCGTCATGCTCAAGATCTCGGGCGAGGCGCTGATGGGCGACCAGGGCTATGGCCTGCATCCCCCCACCGTCCAGCGCATCGCGCAAGAGGTGAAGTCGGTGCAGGAACTGGGCGTCGAGATCTGCATGGTGATCGGCGGCGGCAATATCTTCCGGGGGCTGCAAGGCTCGGCCCAGGGGATGGAGCGGACGACCGCCGATTACATGGGGATGCTGGCCACGGTGATGAACGCGCTGGCGATGCAATCGGCGCTGGAACAGATCGGCATCTTCACCCGCGTCATCAGCGCCATCCCGATGGATCAGGTCTGCGAGCCCTATATCCGCCGCCGCGCCGTGCGGCATCTTGAGAAGAAGCGCGTGGTGATCTTTGCCGCCGGCACCGGCAACCCCTATTTCACCACCGACACCGCCGCGACGCTGCGCGCATCGGAAATGGGCTGCGAGGCGGTGTTCAAGGGCACCAAGGTGGACGGGGTCTATGACAAGGACCCCAAGAAACACGCCGATGCCAAGCGCTATGACGTGGTCAGCTACGACGAGACGCTGGAAAAGCACCTGGGCGTGATGGATGCCACCGCCATCGCGCTGGCCCGCGACAACCGCCTGCCGATCATCGTCTTCAGTCTGGACGAACCGGGCGGTTTCCGCACCATCCTGGCGGGCAAGGGCACCTATACCCGCGTTCAGGACTGACGACAGTCCTGCCGGCTTTCTGCACGGCGGCTGCAAAATCCTTCAGCAAGGATTTTGCAAAATTCCTTTCGCAAGGAATTTTTCCTTTTCGTCCTCCGCCACCCGGCCGGACGGCACCACTTTGATTCCCGGCCCGTCCCCGCTAAAAGGACCGGCAAAGCCTGAGAAGGGAAGACCCGATGTCCGATGATTTCGAACTCGATACCGACGACCTGACCCGCCGCATGGAAGGCGCCCTTGGCGCGCTGCGCACCGAATTCGCCAGCCTGCGCACCGGCCGCGCCTCGGGTTCGATGCTGGAGCCGATCCAGGTCGAGGCTTACGGCCAGATGACGCCGATCAACCAGCTGGGCACGGTGAACGTGCCCGAACCGCGGATGGTGACGATCAACGTCTGGGACAAGGGCATGGTGCAGAAGGTCGAAAAGGCCATCCGCGAATCCGGTCTGGGCATCAATCCCCAGCTCAATGGCACCATCATCATGCTGCCGATCCCCGAGCTGAACGAACAGCGCCGCAAGGAACTGACCAAGGTCGCCGCGCAATATGCCGAACATGCCAAGGTCGCCGTGCGCAACCTGCGCCGCGACGGTATGGACCAGATCAAGAAGGCCAAGGCCAAGAACCTGTCGGAAGACGATGCGAAGTTCTGGGAGGACGAGGTGCAGGAGATGACCGACAAATACATCAAGCTGGTCGATCAGGCGCTGGACTCCAAACAGCAAGAGATCATGCAGGTCTAGGCGGGCATCCCGATGTCCGCCCCCCAGCCCGCACCGCGCCTTGCGGACCATGTCGCCATCATCATGGACGGCAATGGCCGCTGGGCTGTCCAGAAGGGCTGGCCCCGGCTGGTCGGCCACCGCAAGGGGGCCGAACGGGTCAAGGAGATCGTCCGCTCGGCCCCGGATCTGGGCATCCGCTGGCTGACGCTTTATGCCTTTTCCACCGAGAACTGGAAGCGCAGCACCGAGGAAGTTCTTGGCCTGATGGCGATCTTTGCCCGCTACATCCAGCGCGAGGCCGATGCCATGGCCTCCGAAGGCGTGCGGATGCGCTTCATCGGCGACCGGTCGCGGCTGGACCCGAAGTTGCAGCGGCTGATGTCGGGGATCGAGGCGAAGACCGCCCATCTGACCCGGCTGAACCTGACGGTCGCCATCAACTACGGCGGAAGGGACGAAATCACCCGCGCCGCCCGCGGCCTGGCGCTGGAGGTGGCCGAAGGCCGGTTCGACCCTGCCGCCCTGACCGAAGCCGCCTTTGCCGCGCGGCTGGATACCGGCGGCCTGCCCGATCCCGATCTGGTGATCCGCACTTCGGGCGAAACCCGGACCTCGAACTTCCTGCCCTGGCAGGCGGCCTATGCCGAATATGAATTCACCGAGACGCTCTGGCCCGATTTCTCACCCGCCGAACTGGGTGCGATCCTGGCGCGGTTCGGCAACCGCGACCGTCGCTATGGCGGGGCCAGGGCATGAGCGGGGGCACCTGGTCCGACCTTGCCCCGCGCATCCTGTCGGCGCTGGCGATGCTGGCGGTGGGCAGCGGGGCGATCTGGGTCGGGGGGGCGGTCTTTGCCGCGCTGGCGGTGGTCTGCACCGGCCTGATGATCTGGGAACTGTCGCGCATGACCCGTGGCGAAGGGCACGATGCCTCGGTCCTGCTGGGCGGGCTTGCGGCCGTGGTGCTGGCGCTGAACCTTTATATCCCGCATGCCTATGTGCTGCCCTTGCTGCTGCTTCCTTCGCTGATCGGGGTGATTGCGCCGCGCCGGGATGCGGCGGTGTTCATGGGCTATGCGCTGGTGATCCTTGCGGCGGGCTGGGCGCTGGTCGCCCTGCGCCAGACAGCGGGTCTGGCACCGGTGCTGTGGCTTCTGGCGGTGGTCATCGCCTCGGACGTGGCGGGGTATTTCGTGGGCCGAGCCTTGGGCGGGCCGAAATTCTGGCCGAAGGTCAGCCCGAAGAAAACCTGGTCGGGCACCCTGGGCGGCTGGATCGCCGCAGCGCTGGTGGGCTGGGGCTTTCATGCGGCGGGGCAGGGGGCGGCGGCACTGATCTGGGTTTCGCCGCTGGTTGCCTTTGCCGGGCAGATGGGGGACATTGCCGAAAGCGCCATCAAGCGGCGGGCGGGGGTCAAGGACAGTTCGGCGCTGATCCCCGGCCATGGCGGGCTGCTGGATCGCTTTGATGCGCTGGCCTTCGCCGCCATCCTTGCGGTGATCCTGCTGCCCGCGCTGGCGCTGTTTGCGATCCGGGGCGGCTGACCGATGCGCAGCGTCTCGATCTTTGGCGCCACGGGGTCGGTGGGCGAACAGACCGTCGATCTGATCCTGTGCGCGGGCGGGGCGCGGACGCATCGCACCGTTGCCCTGACCGGGGGGCGCAACATCGCCCGTCTGGCGGAACTGTCGCGGCTGTTGCAGGCCGAGGTTGCTGTCTGCGCCGATCCGGCCGATCTGCCTGCCCTGCGCGCGGCCCTTGCCGGAACCCCGACCGAAACCGCCGCCGGGCCGCTGGCGATTGCCGAGGCCGCCGACCGCCCCGCCGACTGGGTGATGAGCGCCATCGTCGGGGCCGCCGGTCTTGTTCCCGGCCTGCGCGCCCTGTCGCATGGCAGCACGCTGGCGCTGGCCAACAAGGAATCGCTTGTCACGGCCGGGCCGCTTCTGATGGCCACCGCCGCCCGCCACGGCGCACGCATCCTGCCGGTGGATTCTGAGCATTCCGCGATCTTCCAGGCCCTGATCGGCGAAGACCTGTCCACGGTCGACCGCATCATCCTGACCGCCAGCGGCGGGGCGCTGCGCGACTGGCCGATGGCGGCGCTGGCCTCGGCCACGGTCGAACAGGCGCTGGCGCATCCGAACTGGGCCATGGGGCAACGGATCACCATCGATTCCGCCAGCATGTTCAACAAGGCGCTGGAAGTCATTGAGACACGCGAATATTTCGGCATCGCCCCCGACCGGATCGAAGTGATCATCCACCCCGAATCCATCATTCATTCCATGGTCGGCTTTCACGACGGGGCGATCATGGCACATCTGGGCAGTCCCGACATGCGCCACCCGATCGGCTATGCGCTGAACTGGCCGCAGCGGGCGCCATTGCCGGTGGCGCGGCTGGATCTTGCGCAACTGTCCACCCTGACCTTCCGCGCGCCCGATCTGGCCCGCTATCCGGCGCTTCGGCTGGCGCGCGAGGTGATGGCGATCCGTGGCCTTGCAGGTGCCGCCTTCAACGCCGCCAAAGAGGTGGCGCTGGATCTTTTCCTAGCGGGCCGGATCGGCTTCATGGACATGGCCGCGCTGGTCGAGGAGACGCTGGACCGGCTGAGCGCGCGCGAAACGCTTGGAAATGCCGCGAAGACCCTTGAGGATGTGCTGGCGATGGACCATCTGGCACGGCAAGAGGCGGCGCAGGCTGCGGCAAGGACAGGAACGACCGTATGAATTTCGACTTTCTCACGGCCTTCGGCGATTCGGCCTGGGCCGTCCTCTGGGCCGGCTTTTTCTTCGTCATCGCCCTGTCGCTGATCGTCGCAATCCACGAATACGGCCACTACATCGTCGGCCGCTGGTGCGGCATCCATGCCGAGGTGTTCTCGGTCGGTTTCGGCCGCGTGCTGGCCAGCCGCGTGGACAGGCGCGGCACCAAATGGCAGATCGCCGCCATTCCCTTCGGCGGCTATGTGAAATTCCTCGGCGATGCCGATGCCTCTTCTGTCCGGTCGACCGGCGGGGCAGGGCTGTCGCCCGCCGAACGCCGTCACACCATGGCCGGTGCCCCGCTCTGGGCGCGGGCGGCCACCGTTGTCGCCGGTCCGGTCGCCAATTTCATCCTGACCTTCCTGATCCTGGCCGCCGTGGGGCTGATCCTTGGCATTGCCGACGGCCAGCCCCGCGTCGAGCGCCCGCTTCCGCTGCCCTGGACCGGCGAGATGCTGCACGAGGGCGACACCATCCTTGCCGTCAACGGCCACCCCGTCGCCAGCTATACCGATCTGGGCAAGCTGGGCACCGAGGTACTGCCCCGCACCCCGGCGGTGGAATGGACGGTCGAGCGCGCGGGCCAGACCGTCACCTTCACCGGCCCGCATCCGGCCCCGGCGATGATCGGATCGGTTCAGGTGAAATCGGCTGCGGTGGACGCGGGCCTGCAATCGGGCGACGTGATCACCCGTGCGGGCGGGCGCGACATCGTCACCTTCACCGATCTTCAGGACGTGGTCTTCAATTCCGAAGGCAAGCCGCAGGATCTGACGGTCTGGCGCGACGGCCAGACCACCGAGATGACGTTGACCCCGCGCCAGCGCGACGTGCCCACGGCCGACGGCGGGTTCGAGACGAAATGGCTGATGGGCCTGACCTCCAGCATGATCTTCGACCCGGCCCTGCGCCCGGCGGGGCTGGGCGAGGCGGTTATGGCCGCGGCCTCGGGCATGTGGGGCATGACGACCACAACCTTCTCGGGGCTGAAGCACATGATCACCGGCGACATCTCGACCTGCAACATGTCGGGCGTGATCGGCATGGCGCAGGTGATGGGCGATGCCGCAAAGGCCGGACCGGAAACCTTCTTCACCATGATTGCCGTGCTGTCGCTTGGCATCGGCATCCTGAACCTGCTGCCGATCCCGGTGCTGGACGGCGGCCATCTGGTGTTCCACGCCTGGGAGGCCGTGACCCGCCGCCCGCCGCCGGACCGGGTGCTGAATGCGCTGATGATGGCGGGGCTGACGCTGCTCCTGTCTCTGATGGCCTTTGCGCTGTTGCAGGATGTGACCTGCGTCTGATCCTGCAAAGCGCCGCGATCCGGTCACAGTCCCGCCCCAATCGGCGGCTACTCCGTCGTTGAAGACGACAGGAGTGAACCATGCAACTCGTGCAAAGAACCTTTCCGGGCCTCAGCCTGCTGGTCAACCTGAACCTTGACCGGCTGTTCTCGATCGGCACCGTGGTCCTGGGTCTTCTGGCCGGGGCTTTCCTCGGCTCGGCCATCGTCGGGCACTGACGGATTCGGGGCGGTCCGATCCGCCCCTGACGGCCTGTCCTGCGCGCCGGACACCCTCTGGAATACCATATCTGGCAAAGTTATCCACAAGGACCGCAGCCTTTTGACAAGGCCCGGCTTTCCCGCTATCCCCAGCGGTGAAGGATCGGCAGGCAAGGGGCTACGCAATGGCAGACAATTCCGGCAGGACCTTGCGTCCAAACCTCCGGGCCCGCCTGCTGGCTGCCGCCGTTTTCCTTGGCGCTGCAAGTGTTTCTGCACCGTTCCTCACACCCGCCATCGCCCA
This sequence comes from Paracoccaceae bacterium, assembly GCA_036745335.1. Taxonomy (GTDB): domain Bacteria; phylum Pseudomonadota; class Alphaproteobacteria; order Rhodobacterales; family Rhodobacteraceae; genus Pseudogemmobacter. Next base: position 131,602 of record DAIOGH010000003.1, on the reverse strand, counting down.
GGTGTTTTCCTTCTCGACCGTCCGGGTCGAAGGCAACAGCCGGGTCGATGCCGCGACAATCCTGTCCTATGCCGGAATCGCCCGCGGGGGCGAGGTTTCGGCCGCCCAGTTGAACGACGCCTATCAGCGGCTGGCGCGGTCCGGTCTGTTCGAAACCGTCGAACTGGTGCCGCAGGGATCGACGCTGGTGATCAAGGTTGCCGAATATCCCTTCGTCAACATCATCAATTTCGAGGGCAACAAGCTTCTGAAGGATGAAGAGCTGGCCGCCGCGATCCAGTCGCAGTCGCGCAAGGCGTTTTCGCCGTCGCTGGCCGAATCCGATGCCGCCGCCATCGCCGAAATCTATCGCATCCGCGGCCGCCTTGCCGCCACCGTCACGCCCAAGGTGATCCGCCGCGACGGCAACCGCGTCGATCTGGTGTTCGAGATCACCGAAGGCAAGGTGGTGGAGATCGAGCGGCTGTCCTTCGTCGGCAACCGCGATTTTTCCGACCGCCGCCTGCGGCAGGTGCTGGAAACCAAGCAGGCCGGTTTCCTGCGCAGCCTGATCCAGCGCGATACCTTCGTGGCCGAACGGCTGGAGGTGGACAAGCAGGTCCTGACCGATTTCTACCGTTCGCGCGGCTATATCGACTTCCAGATCACCGATGCCACGGCGGAAACCTCGCGTGAGCGGGACGCCACCTTCGTCACCTTCACCATCCAGGAAGGCCTGCCCTACAGCATCGGCGATGTCAGCACGGTGTCCGAAGTCGAAGGCGTGGATGCCGCCGAATTCATCGCGGTGCAGAAGATCCGCAAGGGGCAGGTTTTCAACCCGGCCGTGATCGAGAACAATATCGCGCGGATGGAAAACCTGGCCCTGAAAAAGGGGCTGAACTTCATTCGTGTCGATCCGCGGATCACCCGCGACGACCGCAACCAGATGGTCGATGTCGAATTCGCCATCGTCAAGGGCGAGCGGGTCTTTGTCGAACGCATCGACATCGAGGGCAACGCGACCACGCTGGACCAGGTTGTCCGCCGCCAGTTCACCTCGGTCGAAGGCGACCCCTTCAACCCGCGCGCCATCCGGCAATCGGCCGAACGCATCCGCGCGCTTGGGTTCTTCTCGGATGCGCAGGTGAATGCCGAACAGGGCTCCAGCCCCGATTCCGTGGTCGTCAATGTCGATGTGGAAGAACAGCCCACCGGATCGCTGGGCTTCGGTCTCAGCTATTCGGTGGCGAACGGCACCGGCTTCAACATCAACTTTTCGGAAAGCAACTTCCTGGGCCGGGGGCAGGCGCTGTCGCTGGCCATTGCGACCACGGCGGACAACCAGAATTCGTCCTTCTCTTTCACCGAACCTTCGGTGCTGGGGCGCGACCTGTCGTTCAACGTCAACGGGTATTACCGCACCTCGGACAACGACTATGCCCTGTACAATACCCGCAACATCGGCCTTGGCTTTGGCATCGGCTTTCCCTTGGGCGAACAGTCGCGACTGAACCTGACCTACCGGATTTCCGAGGACAAGCTCTTTGACTATTCCGGCGACTCGCCGATCATTCAGCGCGAACAGGCACAGGGTGATGACGGGGCGCTGCTGTCCAGCACCATCGGCTACAGCTATCAGTTCGACAACCGCATCACCGGGCTGAACCCGACCGAAAGTTTCGTGTTCCGCTTCGGTCAGGAAATCGGTGGCCTGGGCGGTGACACCCGCTATCTGACCACCACCGCCATGGCGATGGCCGAAAAGAAGGTGATGAACGAGGAAGTCACCCTGCGGGCGATCTTCGAAGGCGGCTATATCCACAGCTTCGGCGATGAAGGCACCCGCGTGACCGACCGCTTCTTTGGCGGCGGCAAGATCCGCGGCTTTGAACCCAAGGGGATGGGGCCGCGCGATGGCACCGATCTGGCCGATGCGCTGGGCGGCAACGCCTTTATCGCGGCGCGGTTCGAAGCCGATTTCCCGCTGGGCCTGCCCGAAGAATACGGCATCACCGGCGGTGCCTTTGTCGATGTCGGTTCGGTCTGGTCGCTGGATGATACCGCCGGTCTGGCCGGGACGATCGACGACGGGCTGAAGCCCCGTGTCGCCGTCGGTCTGTCGGTGCTGTGGAACACCCCGCTTGGCCCGCTGCGGTTCAACTTCTCGCGGGCCGTGGTCAAGGAAGACTATGACAAGGAACAGAACTTCGACCTTACCGTCTCGACGAAGTTCTAGGGTCGGCATGTCCGGTCGGCTGCCTTCCGCTTTGCACCGGCTGGCGCTGATGGCCGCTGCGGCCCTGTGGACCGGCTCTGCCGTTCTGGCACAGGACGCCGTGCCCGCGCCCGGTGAAACGCCTGCGGTGCTGATCCTGGACCAGCAGCGTCTGTTCGAGCAAAGCGCCTGGGGACGCGCCGCCATCGCCCGCGCCGAGACCGAGGCGCAGGCGCTGTCCGAGGAAAACCTGCGCATCGAAGAGGCGTTGCGCGCCGAAGAGCAAAGCCTGACCGACCGCCGCGCCACCACCCCGGCCGAGGAATTCGCCCGCCTGGCCGGCGAATTCGACACCCGTGTCGAAGGTATTCGCAAGGCACAGGACATCAAGCTGACTGACATCCGCAGCCGGGTCGAAACCGAACAGAAACGTTTTCTGGCCGCCGCGAGGCCGGTTCTTGAGGCGATGTTGCAGCAAAGCGGCGCGACGGCGATCCTGGCCTCCGGTGCCGTGCTTTACGCCAACCACGACACCGACATCACCGATACCGCCATTGCCCGCATGGATGCGGCCTTTCCCGGACTGCCGCCCGAAGCGCCCTGATCCTGCCGCCCGATGCCAAGACCGGACCCTGTGCCGGAGCCACGGGAACTTGTCACCCTTGCCGCGACTTGCTAGCAGAAGACAAAGCTGCTTGGACTTGCGCAGGAGACCCGCCCCGTGGATGCCACTTCCCCCCCCGCCACCGCAGACCTCGACCTGATCCAGCGCATCATTCCGCATCGCTATCCGTTCCTGCTGATCGACAAGGTGCGCGACATCGTGTTGAACGAATCCTGCACCGGGATCAAATGCGTCACCATCAATGAACCGCAGTTCACCGGCCATTTTCCCGGCATGCCGATCTTTCCCGGCGTGATGATCATCGAGGCAATGGCCCAGACCAGCGGCATCCTTGTCGGCCTGTCGATGGATCTGGTCGACAAGAATGCCGCGGTGTTCTTCATGGGCGTCGACGGGGTGAAATTCCGCCGCAAGGTGGTGCCCGGCGATGTGCTGGAACTGCATGTCCGCGCCCTGCGCGGCGGCGGCCGGGTCTGGAAATTCGAAGGCAAGGCCATGGTCGAGGGCGAGCTGGCCTGCGAGGCCACCTTCATGGCCATGTTCGACGTGCCGAAGGCCTGACGCATGGCCATCCACGGCAGCGCCGTCATTCATCCTTCCGCCTTTGTCGAGGAAGGGGCCAGCATCGGCGAAGACAGCCATATCGGTCCTTTCTCGGTCATCGGGGCCGAGGTCACGCTCGGGGCCCGCGTCACCGTCAAATCCCACGCCGTCGTCACCGGCTGGACCGAGATCGGCGACGACTGCACGATCTGGCCCTTTGCCACCGTGGGCGAGGTGCCGCAGGATCTGAAGTTCAAGGGCGAACGCACCCGGCTGACCGTCGGGGCCCGCACCCGCATCCGCGAAGGGGCCACGCTGAACACCGGCACCGAAGGGGGCGGCGGCATCACCCGCGTCGGCGACGATTGCCTGATCATGACCGGGGCGCATGTCGGACACGATGCCCAGATCGGCAACCGGGTCATCCTGGTGAACCATGTCGCCATCGCGGGCCATGTCCACCTGGGCGACGATGTCATTGTCGGGGGCCTTTCCGGCATTCACCAATGGGTGCGGGTCGGGCAGGGGGCCATCATCGGGGCCGTGACCATGGTCACGAATGATGTGATCCCCTATGGTCTGGTGCAGGCCCCGCGCGGTGAGCTTGACGGCCTCAACCTCGTCGGCCTGAAACGCCGCGGCGTGGACCGGGCCGAAATCTCGGCCCTGCGCGCCGCCTATCAGGCCCTTGCCGATGAAGGGGGCTCGTTTCAGGACCGGGCGCAGCATCTGGCCGAAACCAGCGACAGCCCGCTGGTGCGCGAGATCACAGATTTCATCCTGGCCAAATCCGACCGCAGCTTCCTGACGCCCAAGGGTGGCAAATGACGCTGGCGCTGATCGCCGGGGCAGGGGCCTTGCCTGCCGCGCTGACCGCAGCCTTGCCCGCGCGGCCCTTCATCGCCGCAATGGACGGCTTTCCCCCCGACGGGCTGACCCCGGACCTGACCTTCCGGATCGAGCGTCTCTACCCCTTCTTCAACGCCTTGCATGAGGCGGGTATCACCCAGGTCGCTTTTGCGGGGGCCGTCCGCCGCCCCCGCCTCGACCCCGCCTTGTTCGACCCGCAGACCGCCCAGATCGTGCCGCGCCTGATGCACACGCTGGCGCAGGGCGACGATGCCACGCTGCGCGAGGTGATTGCCCTCTTCGAGGAGGAAGGCTTCACCATCACCGGAGCCGCCGAGATCGCCCCCGCTTTGGTGCCGCCCGAAGGCCTCTACGCCGGGCAGATCACCCCCCGAGACCAGCAGGACGCCACCCGCGCCGCCGCGATTGCCGAGGCTTTGGGCCGCGTCGATGTCGGGCAGGGCTGTGTGGTGGCGCAAGGCATCTGTCTTGCCGCCGAGACCATCGCCGGAACCGATGACATGCTGGCGCAGGTCGCCGCCCTGACCGAAAGTCTGCGGCCCAATCCACAGGCGGGCAGGGGCCTGCTCTACAAGGCCCCCAAGCCGCTGCAAGATCACCGGATAGACTTGCCCACCCTCGGCTCCGCCACGGTCGAAGCCGCCGCCCGCGCGGGTCTTGGTGGCATCGCCTGGCAGGCCGGCAGCACCATCACCCTCGACCTTCCCGCGATGCAGGCCGCCGCCCAGCAGCACGGCCTGTTCCTCTGGTCCCGTACCCCGGCCCAAAGATGACCGATTTTTCGACGAAAAATCGCACCCCGACCAACCGTCATCGCAGGGCCCGATTTTTCGCAGAAAAATCGTCGCGCTCCGCTCGACTGCCCTCGACATCCCCTGACGCAGCATGACTTCGGCCCCGCATTTCTTCCTGATTGCGGGTGAACCCTCGGGCGACCGTCTCGGGGCCGCACTGATGGCGGGGCTTGAATCTCTTGCCCCCGGTGCCACCTTCGCAGGCATCGGCGGCCCTGCCATGCAGGCCGAGGGGCTGATCAGCCTGTTCCCGATGGAAGAGCTTTCCATCATGGGCATCGCCGAGGTGCTGCCCAAATATTTCCACCTCAAACGCCGCATCCGTCAGGCCGCAGAGGCCGCCCTGGCGGCCAAACCCGCCGCCCTGATCACCATCGACAGCCCTGATTTCTGTCTGCGTGTCGCCGCCCTCGTCAAAGCCGCCGATCCCGCGCTGCGCACCGTGCATTATGTCGCGCCCTCGGTCTGGGCCTGGCGTCCCGGCCGTGCGGCCAGGATGGCCAGACACATCGACCATGTGCTTGCCCTCTTGCCGTTCGAACCGCCCTATATGACCGCCGCAGGCATGAGCTGCGATTTCGTCGGCCATCCCGTCACCGCCGAACCTGTCGCCACGCCTGAACAGGCCGCCGCCTTCCGCGCGGCCCATGGCATTGCCGCAGCCGCCCCGCTGGTGGTGGCGCTGCCCGGCTCGCGCCGGTCGGAGATCACCCGCCTGATCCCGCCTTTCGGGGCTGCGCTTGCCGATATCGCCCGCGCCATGCCGGGCCTCAGGGTTCTCCTGCCCACCCCCGCCCATCTGGCCGGTGCGGTGGCCGAAGCCACGGGCGGCTGGGCGACCCCGCCCCTGATCCTGCCCGCCCCCGATCTGGCCACCCGCACCGCCGCCTTTGCCGCCGCCGATGCCGCCCTGGCTGCCTCCGGCACCGTCAGCCTGGAACTGGCCGCGCAATCCTGCCCGATGGTCATCGCCTATGACATGGCACCGCTGACCCTGTGGCTGATGCGGCGCATGGCCCGGATCGATACGGTGACTCTGGTCAATCTGGTCTCTGAGACCCGCAGCGTACCGGAATTCATCGGCAGGCACTGTCGCCCCGATGCCATCGCCCCAGCCCTTACCGCGTTGTTGCAAAACGGCCCCGGTGCGCAGGCCGCCGCGATGGAAACCACCATGCAGCGTCTTGGTCGCGGACAGGAACCACCGGGCCTTCGCGCCGCTGCCTCGGTCCTGGCGCATCTGGGGTAAGGGCCTTCGGCGGGGATATTTTCGTTCTGAAAGAAGCCCTTCTTTCAGAAAGCAGATATCATGGGCTCTGTGGACTGGCCTTCGGTCCGGTCAGTGGCCGCGCCAGATCCAGCCGCCACCGAAGACGCGTGGCCCACCATCCGGCGCATGGAAGACGCAGGCCTGGCCGGGGCTGATGCCGTCCTCGGCCTCGAACAGCGTCACTTCGGCCGTGGTGGCCGACAGCGGCCGCAGCAGGGCAGGCCGAGGGGCACGGGTGGAACGGACCCGGACCTCCATCTCCCATTCCTCTCGGGAATCGAAGGGCTCGTCGCCCAGCCAGTTGATCTCGCGCACCGGAACCCGCCGGGTGGACAGCGCCTCTTTCGGCCCCACCACCACGCGGCGCACCTCGGCATCCAGCTTCACCACATAGAGCGGCTCGCCCAGGCCGCCGATCCCCAACCCCTTGCGCTGGCCGATGGTGTAGTGGATCACCCCGCGATGCGTGCCCAGCACCCGGCCCGACAGATCGACGATCTCTCCCGGATCGGCCGCACCGGGCCGCAGTTTCTCGATCACGCTGGCATAGTTGCCGTTCGGCACGAAGCAGATGTCCTGGCTGTCCGGCTTGTCGGCCACCGGCAACCCGTATTTCGCCGCCAGCGCCCGCGTCTCGGCCTTTGACGCCAGATGGCCCAGGGGAAAGCGCAGGTAATCCAGCTGCTCCTGCGTGGTCGAGAACAGGAAATAGCTTTGGTCGCGGGCAGGGTCGGCCGCCCGGTGCAATTCTGCCCCCGAAAGCCCGGTCTTGCGCTGGATGTAATGCCCGGTCGCCATGCAATCGGCATCCAGATCCTTCGCCGTCGCCAGCAGGTCCTTGAACTTCACCCGTTCGTTGCAGCGGATGCAGGGCACCGGCGTCGCCCCCGCCAGATAGGCATCGGCGAATTCCTCGATCACCGCCTCGCGGAAGGTGTTTTCATAGTCCAGCACATAATGCGGGAAACCCATGGTTTCCGCCACCCGGCGCGCATCATGGATGTCGCGGCCCGCGCAGCAGGCCCCCTTCTTGGCCAGCGCCGCCCCGTGGTCGTAAAGCTGCAGGGTGACGCCAACCACGTCATAGCCCTCGTCCTTCAGCATCGCCGCAACCACGCTGGAATCGACGCCGCCCGACATCGCCACCACAACCCGCGTCTCGGACGGGGGTTTCGGCAGGCCAAGGGAATTCAGGGCGATGTCGCGCGGCATGGGGCGCTCCGATGGGCGGCAGGGATTTTGCGGCAATATAGGAAAATGCCACCTACTCTCAACCCCTGCCGCCCGGAACGGTTCAGCTTTGCTTAAGGCCGTTGCGGCAATCTGCCCGCCAATGACAATGCAGACGAGGGTCGTGCCATGTATCTCAAGCGCGTCGACGGACCGCGCCAGATCACCCTGCCGGATGGTTCGGTGCTGAGCCGGGCCGATCTGCCGCCACCGGAAACCCGGCGCTGGGTGGCCAGCCGCAAGGCGATCGTGGTCAATGCCGTGGTCTATGGGCTGCTTAGCCAGACCGAGGCGATGGAACGCTATGCCCTGTCCGAGGAAGAATTCACTCTTTGGCAGCGGGCGGTCGAGCGACATGGTGTAAAGGGGCTGAAAGTCACAGCAATTCAGAAATATAGACAACTTTAAGTTGTTTTCCGGCTTCGGCAGGTCATAGTAACCGTGTGTTAACCATTCGCCGCCAGTGTCTTAACGAAGATGACCCCCAGCCCCGGCTGCCGAAGCGGAGACCCTTGCCCCGATGCGCATTCTTCTTGTCGAAGACGATCCCAGCACCTCGCGCAGCATCGAACTGATGCTGACGCATGCGAATCTCAACGTCTATTGCACCGATATGGGTGAAGACGGGATCGACCTGGCCAAACTGTATGACTACGATCTCATCCTTCTGGACCTGAACCTGCCAGATATCTCGGGGCATGAGGTGCTGCGCCAGATCCGGCTGGCCAGGGTGGAAACGCCGATCCTGATTCTTTCCGGCTCGGACGATACCGAATCGAAGCTGAAAGGATTCGGCTTCGGGGCCGATGACTACCTGACCAAACCCTTCCACCGCGAAGAACTGGTGGCGCGCATCCATGCCATCATCCGCCGGTCCAAGGGGCACAGCCAGTCGATGATCCGCACCGGCAAGGTGAATGTGAACCTCGACGCCAAGACGGTCGATGTCGACAGCAAGGCGGTGCATCTGACCGGCAAGGAGTATCAGATGCTGGAACTGCTGTCCCTGCGCAAGGGCACCACACTGACGAAGGAAATGTTCCTCAACCATCTTTATGGCGGCATGGACGAGCCGGAGCTGAAGATCATCGACGTCTTCATCTGCAAGCTGCGCAAGAAGCTGGCCGAGGCGACGGGCGGCGACAATTATATCGAAACCGTCTGGGGCCGGGGCTATGTGTTGCGCGACCCCGCCGCCGAAACCGCGACAGCCCCCCGCCTTGCCGCCAGCGCCTGAGGGGCTGGCGCTTTACCTCTGCCGCCGCCCCGCCTAACCTTCGCGGCGACAGGGGCGGGGGTGGCCGTGAAACCAGTGGATCAACTGACAGAAGCCGAGGCGCGGGCAGAACTGGCCGATCTGGCCCGCCGCATCACCGCAGCCAATACCGCCTATCACACCCTGGACGCGCCCGAGATTTCGGACGCCGATTACGACGCGCTGAAGCAGCGCAATGCCGCGATCGAAGCCGCCTTTCCAGCGCTGATACGCGCCGACAGCCCGTCGGATCGGGTGGGTGCCCCGGTGGCCGACGGCTTTGGCAAGGTGACGCACCGGGTGCGGATGCTCAGCCTTGAAAATGCCTTTGACGACAGCGACATCACCGATTTCGAGGACCGCATCCGCAAATATCTTGGCCATGCCGGCCCCTTGCTCTTCACCGCGGAACCGAAGATCGACGGGCTGTCGCTGTCCCTGCGCTATGAACACGGCGCGCTGGTGCTGGCCGCCACCCGTGGCGATGGCGAGGTGGGTGAGGATGTCACCGCCAATGCCCGCACGATTGCCGATATTCCGCAAAGGGTGACGGGCGCGCCCGAGATCATGGAAATCCGCGGCGAGGTCTATATGTCCCACGCCGATTTCGCGGCGCTGAACGCCCGCCAGGCCGAAAGCGGCGACAAGAGTTTTGCCAATCCGCGCAACGCGGCGGCCGGATCGTTGCGCCAGCTGGACGCCGGCATTACGGCCCGCCGTCCGCTGCGGTTCTTCGCCTACAGCTGGGGTCAGCTTTCCGAACCGCTGGCCGCCACCCAATCCGGCGCCATCGCCCGGCTGAGCGCCATGGGATTCCAGACAAATCCGCTGACCACGCTCTGCGACGGCCCGCAGGAACTGCTGGCACGTTACCGCGCGATCGAGGCGCAGCGGGCAACTCTGGGCTATGACATCGACGGCGTGGTCTACAAGGTCGACGACCTGGCCCTGCAACAGCGCCTCGGCTTCCGCTCGTCCACCCCGCGCTGGGCGATTGCGCATAAGTTCCCGGCGCAGTTGGCCTGGACCCGGCTGGAGGCGATCGACATCCAGGTTGGCCGCACCGGTGCCCTGTCGCCGGTTGCTCGCCTGACGCCGGTCACGGTCGGTGGCGTCGTCGTCTCCAACGCCACGCTGCACAATGAGGATTACATCGCGGGCCGCGATTCCAGGGGGGGCGAGATTCGGGGCGGCAAGGATATTCGCGTGGGCGACTGGGTGCAGGTCTATCGCGCCGGGGATGTCATTCCGAAGGTGGCCGATGTCGATCTGACCCGCCGCCCCGACACCGCCATGCCCTTTGTCTTTCCCGGCACCTGCCCGGAATGCGGCAGCCCCGCGCAGCGCGAAGACGGCGACGCCGTGCACCGCTGCACCGGCGGGCTGGTCTGCCCCGCGCAGGGGGTGGAGCGGCTGAAGCATTTCGTGTCGCGCGGGGCCTTCGACATCGAAGGATTGGGGGCCAAGCAGGTCGAGATGTTCTTCCACGACGCCGATCTGCCGGTGAAGACCCCGGCCGACATTTTCACCCTTGCCGCACGGGATGCCGCCAATCCGCTGAAAAAACTGAAGAACCGGGACGGGTTCGGCGAAACCTCGACGGCCAAGCTGTTTGCGGCGATCGAGGCAAGGCGCAGCATTCCGCTGGACCGGCTGATCTTTGCCCTTGGAATCCGTCATGTCGGCGAAACCACCGCCGGGCTTCTGGCCCGCCATTATGGCACATGGGACGCGTTCCGTGCGGCGGTCGATGCCGCCATCTCCGCGACCGGCCCGGCCTGGGAGGAGTTGAACGCCATCGACGGCATGGGCGAAACCACCGTCCGCGCCCTGATCGACGCGCTGAGCCCCGACAATCCCGAACGCGCCGCCGTGGATGCGCTGGTTGCCCAGCTGGTGATCCAGCCCGTCATCGCCGCCGCTACCGACAGCCCGGTTGCCGGAAAGACGCTGGTCTTCACCGGCACGCTGGAAAAGATGACGCGGGCCGAGGCGAAGGCGCGGGCCGAGGCCCTGGGGGCCAAGGTGGCCGGATCGGTCAGTGCCAGGACCGATCTGCTGATCGCGGGGCCGGGGGCCGGGTCCAAGGCCAAGGCCGCCGCCGCCCTGGGCGTGACGGTGATCGACGAAGACGCCTGGCTGGCGCTGATCGGCGCATGAGCCGCCCGGAAATCCTGTTCCCGCTTTATGCCAGCCTCGAAACCCTCGACGGCATCGGCCCGAAATCCGCCCGTGCCTTCGAAGCGCTGGAGGTGACGCGCCCGAAGGACCTTTTGTTCCTGCTGCCCTATGCCGGCACCGACCGCCGCCGACGCGATACTGTTCAGGGTGCGGCTTTCCCCACCACGGTGACGGTCGAAGTGACGGTCGGTGCCCATTTCCCGCCACGGACCAAGGGCAAGCCCTATCGCATCGCGGTGCGCGACAGGATGCTGGACTGGACGGTCGTGTTCTTTCACGCGCGTGGCGACTATCTGCAGACCCTCATGCCGACGGGGCAGCGGCGCATCCTGTCCGGCAAGATCGAAACCTTCGATGGTCAGGCGCAGATGGTGCATCCCGATCATGTGCTGCGTGTCGAAGAGGCGCAGAGCCTGCCGCCCTATGAGCCGATCTATCCGCTGGGTGCCGGCCTGACGCAGCGGCAGGTGCAGAAGGCGGCGCAGTCGGCCGTTGCCCGTGCCCCCGATCTGGCCGAATGGATCGACCCGGCGTTGAAGGCCCGCGAAGGCTGGCCCGGCTGGCACGAGGCCATTGCGCAGGCCCATGCGCCGCAGGATGCGGGCGCACTGGCCGCCACCCATCCGGCCCGCGCCCGGCTGGCCTATGACGAATTCTTTGCCCATCAACTGACCTTGTCGCTGGCGCGTCAGTCGATGCGGCGCGGCAAGGGGGTTGTCAGCCAGGCCACCGGCATCTTGCAGGACAAGGTGTTGAAAAGCCTGCCCTATCACCCGACCGCAGCCCAGACCCGCGCCATGGCCGAGATTGCCGCCGATATGGCCGCGCCGTTGCGGATGAACCGTCTCTTGCAGGGTGACGTGGGGGCGGGCAAGACGCTGGTCGCGCTGCTGGCGCTGCTGGTCGCGGTCGAGGCGGGCGGGCAGGGCGTGATGATGGCCCCGACCGAAATCCTGGCCCGGCAGCATCATGAAGGGCTGGCGCCTCTGGCCGCCGCCGCCGGGGTTCGGTTGGAGATTCTGACCGGCCGCGACAAGGGGGCCGAGCGCGCGGCCAAGCTGCGCGATCTGGCCGAGGGGCGGATTCACATTCTGGTCGGCACCCATGCGGTGTTCCAGAAGGATGTGCAGTTTCAGGACCTTCGCCTTGCCGTGGTGGACGAGCAGCACCGCTTTGGTGTGGCGCAAAGGATGGAACTGGGGGCCAAGGGGCAGGCCGCGGATGTGCTGGTGATGACGGCAACGCCGATCCCGCGCAGCCTGGCGCTGGCCAGCTATGGCGATATGGATGTGTCGGTGCTGGATGAAAAACCGGCGGGGCGACAGCCGATCCGAACTGCGCTGATCCCGGCGAACCGGATGGAAGAGGTGGTGGCCCATCTGTCCCGTGCGGTCGAAGACCGGCGGCAGGCCTATTGGGTCTGCCCGCTGGTCGAGGAATCCGAGGTGATGGATCTGACCTCGGCCACCGAGCGGTTCAATGCCCTGCGCGCGGCTTTGGGAGAAGGGCGGGTCGGGCTGGTCCACGGCCAGATGCCGCCCGCCGAAAAGGATGCCGCGATGGCGCGGTTCGTGGCCGGAGAGACCCCGGTTCTGGTGGCGACCACGGTGATCGAGGTGGGGGTGAACGTGCCCAATGCCACCATCATGGTGGTGGAACGGGCCGAGAATTTCGGCCTGGCCCAGTTGCACCAGCTGCGCGGCCGCGTCGGACGGGGCGAGGCGGCTTCGACCTGCCTGCTGATGTATCAGCCGCCCTTGACCGAAGGCGGCGAGCGGCGGCTGAAAGTGCTGCGCGACACCGAGGACGGCTTTCGCATCGCCGAGGAAGATCTGGCCATGCGCGGCGCAGGCGATCTGATCGGCACGGCGCAATCCGGCCTGCCCCGGTTCCGCGTTGCGGATCTGGAGCGGCAATCCGCCCTGATGGCGGTGGCGCAAAGCGATGCCCGTGCGCTGCTGGCCGCCGATCCGGCACTGCAGGGCCCGCGCGGCAGGGCGGCGCGCGTGCTGCTGTGGCTCTTGGACCAGGATCGCGCGATCCGGCTGCTCTCTGTGGGGTAGGGGCGGCTCGTCGTCGGTCTTCGACCGCTCCTCGCGGGGCGACAACGAGAAACGGTCGAAGACCGACGACGAGTGATTGTCTGGGTGTTCATTTTGTTCTCAAATGTTCTTAAAAAGTTCTTTACAGATTGGCGCGGGTATGAGAACAATCGGGCAACAAGGAACAGGAGTTCGCCATGATCGCCCGCTTCAAACGTCTTGCCACTGCCGAACCCGGCCTTGCCGGTGATCTTCTCGGCGTCGCGGCCCTGTTCCTTATGCTCTTTGCGGCCCTTGCCCTGCCGGGTGCCGCCTGACCCTTTCTGCCTGCGGTCTGTTCCCCAGGCGTGCCTTCCGCGTCCCTCTGTCCCGAGATCCGACGCTGTCCCCGAAGCCGCGCCCAGACACGCCACTGCCGCCGTCACGCCTGCCGTGACGGCGGTTTTTTCTTGCGCGAAGGATTGTTCTCAGACGGAAGCTCAGGTTGCCCCGGCCTTTTCCGCCGCTTCACTGGCCTCGCAGGCCGCCTCCAGCGCCAGAAGGATCGAGGCATGGCGATTCTTGTAGTCGCGTGCGGGCAGAAGAACCTCGTAACCGGCAAAGGGCGCGGCAGGCACCGGGCCGCCGTCCTTCAGCATGGCGCGCAGCTGATCCAGCGCCTCCAGCAGTTCGGCCCGGCTGCGGCCCGGCACCGCCGCACCAGATATAGCCGCCGACGCCTGCCCCAGGGCGCAGGCCTTCACATCCTGCGCGAATTCCGCCACCCGGCCATCCCGCAGCACGACATCCACCGTCACCGTGGAGCCACAGAGCGGCGATCGCCGCCGCGCCGATCCCTGTGGCGCGGGCAGACGGCCCAGATGCGGAATATCCGCCGCCAGCGCCAGAATGCGCCCGGAATACAGCTTCACCAGATCCGCATCGCTCATGCTTGCCCTCCGCAGCCCCATATGTAATCCCGCGAAGGCCCCCCGCCAAGGAGAACCGCCATGTCCTTCGATCCGGCCAGCCTGACCTATGATGCCGCGGGGCTGATTCCCTGCATCGCACAGGATCATGCCTCGGGCGAGGTGCTGATGCTGGCCTGGATGAATGCCGCCAGCGTGGCGAAGACGCTGGAGACCGGAAAAGTCACCTATTGGAGCCGGTCGCGCGCCGCCTTCTGGGTCAAGGGCGAAAGCTCGGGCCATCATCAGCGGTTGGTGGAACTGCGGCTGGACTGCGACCGCGATTGCCTTCTGGCCCTGGTGGAACAGGATGGCCCAGCCTGCCATACCAACCGGAAGTCCTGTTTCTACACCGCCGTGCGAAACGCAGATGAGGTCGAAATCCTGAAGCCGATGCGCTGAGGCCCGGCGGGCGGATGCCTCCGGCGGGGATATTTGGGTTCTGAAAGAGGGATCAGAGACCGACCAGCCGGCGAATGTCGGCGGGCGTCGCCCCTTCGGAGCGGTATCTGGCGATGGCGCGGGCATCGTCGCGCTTGGCCAGCCGCTTGCCCTGATCGTCGCGGATCAGGGCATGGTGGTGATAGGTCGGTGTCGGCAGGCCCAGCAGATGTTGCAGGATCACCTGCACCGGAGTGAAGGCAAAGAGATCCTCGCCCCGCACCACATCGGTCACGCCCTGATCCGCATCGTCGAAGGCCGAGGCGAGGAAATAGGCCACGATATCTTCGCCCTTGCGCGACAGGACGACATCGCCGATCCCGTCCATCGCCTGCGCGGGATCAACGGCATGGCGGTCGGCAAAGCGCGGTCCGGTTTCGGCAAAGGCCAGATCCTGCCCTGCCAATGCCCGGAAGGCAGCCGCAAGATCCAGCCGCAGCGCATCGCCGGGCTGGCGGCTGTCCATGGGGCGGCCCCGGCAGGTGCCGGGATAGACATTATGGGCCACACCTTCCTGCGGTGCTGCCAGGGCGGCGCGGATGTCGTTGCGGGTGCAGGAACAGGGATAGAGCAACCCGCGCGCCGCCAATGGCTCCAGCCGCAGGTTGTAGGCCGCGATATGGGGGGACTGGCGGTGAACCGGCCCGTCCCATGTCAGGCCCAGCCATGTCAGGTCGTCGAGGATCTGCGCTTCGTATTCTGGCTTGCAGCGGTCAAGGTCGGTATCTTCCATCCGCAGCAGGAAACACCCGCCTGCCGCCCGTGCCATGTCATGCGCCAATATCGCCGAATAGGCATGGCCCAGATGCAGCGGGCCGGTGGGAGAGGGCGCGAAACGGGTTACGAAAGCCATTCCGTGAAAGCCTGTTTCGCCCGGTCGGTATAGGCCTTGTAGCGGTCCTTGCGCCCCCGGCGGCCGCCCTTGGCGTCAATCGGGGGGAAAAGGCCGAAATTGACGTTCATCGGCTGGAAGGTCCTGGCCTCGGCCCCGCCTGTGATATGCGTGATCAGCGCGCCCATGGCCGTTTCGGGCGGCGGGGGCGGCAGGGTCTGCCCAAGCAGTTCAGCCGCCGCCATCCGGCCCGCCAGAAGGCCCATGGCGGCGGATTCGACATAGCCTTCGACCCCGGTGATCTGTCCGGCAAAGCGGATATGCGGCTGTGCCTTCAGACGCATCTGACTGTCCAGCAGCGTGGGCGAATTGATGAAGGTGTTGCGATGGATGCCGCCAAGCCGGGCGAAACTGGCATCCTTCAGGCCGGGAATCAGTTTGAAGACAGTGGTTTGCGCGCCATACTTCATCTTGGTCTGGAAGCCGACGATATTGTAGAGTGTGCCCAGCTTGTTGTCGCGGCGCAGCTGGACCACGGCATAGGGTTTCTGATCGGGCCTGTGGGCGTTGGTCAGGCCGACCGGCTTCATCGGTCCGTGGCGCAGGGTTTCGCGGCCACGTTCGGCCATCACCTCGATCGGCAGGCAGCCGTCGAAGTAACCGGCCGTCTCACCTTCGTGGAATTCGGTCTTCTCGGCGGCCAGCAGGGCGTCGATGAAGGCTTCGTAATCGTCGCGGGTCATCGGGCAGTTGATGTAGGCGCGTCTTTCATCCTCGGTCTCGCCCTTGTCGTAGCGCGACTGCATCCATGCGACATCCATGTCGATGGTGTCGGCATAGACGATGGGGGCGATGGCGTCGAAGAAGGCCAGCGCCTCGGCTCCGGTCGCAGTGCGGATGCTGTCGGCCAGGGTCTGGCTGGTCAGCGGGCCGGTGGCGATGATCCAGCGGCCGGATGAGGGAAGGTTGCTAACTTCCTCATAAGATGTGGAAATCAGCGGATGGGATTTCAGCCGTTCGGTGACGGCGCGGGCAAAGGGATCACGGTCCACCGCCAGCGCGCCGCCTGCGGGAAGGCGGTGGCGTTCGGCCATTTCCATGACCAGCCCGCCCGCCGCCCGCATCTCCCAATGCAGCAGGCCGACGGCATTGCGTTCGTGGTCGTCCGAACGGAAGGAGTTCGAGCAGACCATCTCGGCAAAGTCGCCGGTGCGGTGGGCGAAGGTTTTCACCTGCGGGCGCATTTCGTGGATGACCACGGGAATGCCGCGGTTCGCGGCGGCCCAGGCGGCTTCGGAGCCCGCCATGCCGCCGCCGATGATGTGAAGGGGTTCCATGCGGGCGATGTAGCTTTGCTTGAGGACTGGCGCAAGAAGGGGCGCTGCCCCTCGCGCCTTTGGCGCTCACCCCAGGGTATTTGCGCAAAGATGAAGAGCCTGTCGTTCGGCCAGGATGTCGATGCCGGTGCGGCCGAGGTCTGCGGCCTTCTGGAAGAATCCAGGGGCGGGGAGGAGGTCGGGCGAGAGCCGCTGGCGAAGGAGGGCGGCGCGGAAGGGTTTTCCTTCGCGGGCGTCGGCTTCCATCAGGGATTCCAGTTGGGCTGTGAGCTGGGCCATGGAGAGGCCGAGCCCGCGGGCGAGATCGCCGTAGGTGAGGGTTGCGCCTGCGGCCGCAAGGGCCGCAAGGCGATCCTCGAGCAGGGTCATTCGGTGTCCGGGCCCTGATCGGCGACGCGGGCCACCGACACGACTTCTTCATCCGCGCCGATCGCGAAGACCCGGACGCCGCCTGCGCTGCGCGAGCGGAAGCTGACCTGTTCCACCGGGGTGCGGATCGACTGGCCGGTCGAGGTGGCGAGCATGATCTGGTCGGCGATGTCGACCGGGAAGGAGGCGATGATGCGGCCGCCGCGCGGGCCGGGGGAGATGGCCTTGACGCCCATGCCGCCGCGGCCCCGGACCGGATAGTCGTGGCTGGAGGAGAGCTTGCCCGAGCCGCCCTTGGTGATGGTCAGGATCAGGTCTTCGGCCGCCGACATCTCGGCATAGCGGTCGGGAGAAAGCTGGCCTGCGGCGACGGTTTCTTCCTCGTCGTCGGTCTCGTCCTCGGTCACGCCGGCCATCAGGCGGCGCTGTTTCAGATAGGCGGCGCGTTCTTCGGGCGTGGCTTCGAAATGGCGGATGATCGACATCGAGACGACATGGTCGCCCGGTGCCAGCCGGATGCCGCGCACGCCGGTCGAACCGCGCGATTTGAAGACGCGGATTTCGGTGGTCGAGAAGCGGATGGCGCGGCCGGCCTCTGTGACCAGCATGATGTCGTCGTTCTCGTCGGCGATGGCGGCATTCACCAGGGTGATGCCCTCGGGCAGCTTCATTGCGATCTTGCCGTTGCGCATGACGTTGGTGAAATCCGACAGGTCGTTCTGCCGGACATCGCCGTCCGAGGTGGCGAAGACGATCTGGAGATTGCCCCAGTCGTCCTCGGGCACGTCGACCGGCATCAGCGCGGCGATCGAGATGCCGCTCTGGATCGGCAGGATGTTGACCAGTGCCTTGCCCTTGGCGGTGCGGCCGGCCAGTGGCAGCCGCCAGGTCTTGAGCTTGTAGACCATGCCTTCGGTGGTGAAGAACAACAGCCAGGTGTGGGTGTTGGCGACGAAAAGCGTCGTCACCACGTCGTCTTCCTTGGTTGCCATCGAGGCCAGGCCCTTGCCGCCGCGGTTCTGCTGGCGGAATTCGGCCAGCGGCGTGCGCTTGATATAGCCGCCCGAGGTGATGGTCACGACCATGTCCTCGCGCTCGATCAGGTCCTCGTCCTCCATGTCGCCGGACCAGTCGGCGATTTCGGTGCGGCGGGGAACGGCGAAGGCGGCTTTCACCTCGCGCAGCTCGTCCGAGATGATCGCCATGATCCGGTCGCGCGAGCCGAGGATGTCGAGATAATCCTTGATCTGCGCGGCCAGTTCTTCCAGCTCGTCGGTGATGGTCTTGACGCCAAGCTGGGTCAGCCGTTGCAGCTGAAGGTCAAGGATGGCGCGGGCCTGGCGTTCCGACAGGTTGTAGGTGCCGTCATCGTTGATGGTATGGCTGGGGTCGTCGATCAGCCGGATATATTGCGCGATGTCATGGGCGGGCCAGCGCCGCTCCATCAGCTTTTCCCGCGCTTCGGCCGGGGTGGCGCTGGCGCGGATGGTGGCGACGATCTCGTCCACGTTCGACACCGCAACGGCCAGACCGCAGAGGATATGGCTGCGTTCGCGCGCTTTGCGCAACTCGAACGCGGTGCGGCGCGCGACAACTTCCTCTCGGAACACAATGAAATAATGCAGGAAATCGCGCAGGGTCAGTTGTTCCGGGCGCCCCCCGTTCAAGGCCAGCATGTTGCAGCCGAAGCTGGTCTGCATGGGCGTGAAGCGGAACAGCTGGTTCAGCACCACATCCGGCGTGGCGTCGCGTTTCAGTTCGATCACCACGCGCACGCCGATCCGGTCGGATTCGTCGGCCACGCCCGAGATGCCTTCCAGTCGCTTGTCGCGCACCTGTTCGGCGATGATCTCGATCATCCGGGCCTTGTTGACCTGATAGGGCACCTCGTCGATCACGATGGCCCAGCGGTCCTTGCGGATTTCCTCGATATGGGTCTTGGCCCGGATGATGACGCTGCCGCGCCCCTCAAGATAGGCCTTGCGCGCGCCCGAGCGGCCAAGGATCAGCCCGCCGGTGGGGAAATCCGGGGCGGGGATGATCTCCATCAGCGATTCCATGCTGATGTCGGGGTTTTCGATCATCGCAAGGGTGCCGTCGATCACCTCGCCCAGATTGTGCGGCGGGATGTTGGTCGCCATGCCGACAGCGATGCCGCCCGCGCCATTGACCAGCATGTTGGGGAACCGGGCCGGAAGGACGGTGGGTTCCTTGTCCTTGCCGTCGTAATTGTCCTGGAAATCGACGGTATCCTTGTCGATGTCGGCCAGCAGGAAGGCGGCGGGCTTGTCCATCCGCACTTCGGTATAGCGCATGGCCGCAGCCATATCGCCGTCCATCGACCCGAAGTTGCCCTGACCGTCCAGAAGCTTCAGGCTCATCGAGAAGGGCTGCGCCATACGCACCAGCGCGTCATAGATCGCGCCATCGCCATGGGGGTGGTATTTCCCCATCGTGTCGCCCACCGGGCGGGCCGACTTCCTGTAGGGCTTGTCGTGGGTGTTGCCGGTTTCGTTCATCGCAAACAGGATACGACGATGCACCGGCTTCAGCCCGTCGCGCAGGTCGGGGATCGCGCGCGAAACGATCACGCTCATCGCGTAATCGAGATAGGCGGTCTTCATCTCTTGCGTGATGTCGACCTGCGGGCCGTGATAGGCCGGGCGATCCGGCTTTTCGCCAGAGATTTCAGTGTCTTCGGGGGTATCGCTCACGGTCTGCCCTTGCTGGCCCTTCAGGCCCCAGATTTTGTTGGCCGCAAGTTACACCATACCGCCCATGGGGTGCAATGGCAGGGGAAGCCACCAATCCGATTGCCCGACAAATGACGGATTCTGTTTCCAATTTCTCCACAATTCGGGTGCCTGATAGGGGAATGGTGACAAGAGGTGCAGTCATGCAGGCAAGTGACACCGAACTGATGCTGAACGGATATGGGATGACCACGGCGGAAATCTTTTACCGGATGCCGGATTATCGCAATGTTCTCAACACCTTCGTCTGGCAGCACATGGATCTGGCGCCGGATTACCCCGAGCTGTTCCGATTCATAGAATTCTGGCAGGGCAACATCGACGGCCCGCTGCATTCGGTGCGCTTTACCCACAGAAAGCTGATCGCCCCCGGAGATTGGCGGCATGTGGTGAAAGAGTTCCGGCTGCACTGAAACGGGGTCTGGCGAACGTATGGCCGACGTATGGCTTGCGTATGGCTGGCAGCCATATATTGCTATTTCGCCCGCGTCGGCCGGTCGAACACCTTCTTGCCCATCAGGCTGCCGACCAGATCCACCATCAGCCGCGCCGTCATGCCGCGGTCGTCGAGGAATGGGTTCAGCTCCACCAGGTCAAGGCTGGTGACAAGGCCGGATTCGTGCAGCAGTTCCATCACCAGATGCGCCTCGCGGAAGGTGGTGCCGCCGGGCACCGTTGTGCCGACGGCGGGGGCAATGGCCGGATCCAGGAAATCGACATCCAGGCTGACATGCAGCATGCCGTTTTCCTTGCGGCAGCGGGCCAGGAAATCGCGCAGCGGCTTGACGATGCCATGTTCGTCGATCACCCGCATGTCGTTGATGGCGATGTCGCGTTCCTGCATCGCCGCCTGTTCGGCTGGATCGACCGAACGGATGCCGAACATGCAGATGCGATGCGCCGGAACGGGCGCGGGGAAGGGGGGGAAGGCATCGAATCCCTCGCGCCCGGCGATATAGGCCAGCGGCGTGCCGTGCAGGTTTCCGCTGGTGGTGGTCAGCGGCGTGTGGAAATCCGAATGCGCATCCAGCCACAGCAGGAACAGCGGCCGCCCCTGCCGTTTGGCGAAAGCCGCCGCCCCGGCCGCCGACCCCAGCGCCAGCGAATGATCGCCACCCATGACGATGGGAAAGCCGCCTTGCGCCAGGGCATCATCCACCCGGTCCATCAGAACTTCGGTCCAGCCCACTGTTTCGGCCAGCGAATGCACCGCCGGATTGGCGCAGGCGACATCGTGCAGGACCGGCAGGGCCAGATCGCCCCAATCTTCAACCCCGTGCCCCTCGGACGACACTTCGCGGGCGATCCCGGCCACACGATAGGCCGCCGGGCCCATCAGGCAGCCGGGTCGCTTTTGCCCGGTGTCGATGGGCGCGCCGATCAGGATGGTTCTGGGCATGTCTGGTCCTCCGTTGCCGCAGGGATACACGCCCGCGCCGCTTCTGGCCAGCGGGAGCCGCCCTTGGGGGACCGTCTGGGGGAGAAGCGCCCCAAATGCCCGCCAACGCCCGGCTGGCCGGATGACAAGCCCGCGACGCTTGCGCGCAGGGCATTGGAAGCACGGCGGGGCGGCGATAGGATGGCGGACGAAAGAGAGGCCGGATGATCGTCGAACTTGGGCATTTCGCATTGGTGCTGGCGCTGATGGTGGCCGCCGTTCAGGCGGTGCTGCCGCTTTGGGGTGCGCAGAGCCGCAATGCCGCGCTGATGGCGGTGGCCGGGCCTGCGGCGGTGGCGCAGCTTCTTCTGGTGGCTTTTGCCTTTGCCGCGCTGACCTGGGCCTTCGTGGTGTCGGATTTCTCGCTGGCCGTGGTGGTGTCGAACAGCCATACGCTGAAGCCGATGCTCTACAAGGTCAGCGGCGTCTGGGGCAACCATGAGGGCAGCCTTCTGCTGTGGGTGCTGATCCTGGCGCTGTTCGGGGCGGCGGCGGCGGTGTTCGGGGCCAATCTGCCCGCGGCGCTGAAGGCGCGGGTGATTGCGGTGCAGGGGTTGATCGGCGTGGCCTTTCTGGCCTTTCTGATCTTCACCTCGAACCCGTTCTGGCGGCTGGCGGTGCCGCCCCTGGACGGGCAGGACCTGAACCCGCTGTTGCAGGACCCCGGTCTGGCCTTTCATCCGCCGTTTCTCTACCTTGGTTATGTCGGCCTGAGCATGGCGTTTTCCTTTGCGGTCGCGGCCCTGATCGAGGGCCGGGTCGATGCTGCCTGGGCGCGCTGGGTCCGGCCCTGGACGCTGGCGGCCTGGGTGTTCCTGACCATCGGCATCGCAATGGGGTCCTGGTGGGCCTATTACGAACTGGGCTGGGGCGGGTTCTGGTTCTGGGACCCGGTGGAAAACGCCAGTTTCATGCCATGGCTGCTGGCGGCGGCGCTGTTGCACAGCGCCATCGTGGTGGAAAAGCGCGAAAGCCTGAAAAGCTGGACCATTCTTCTGGCGATCATGGCCTTCGGGTTTTCGCTGATCGGCACCTTCATCGTGCGGTCCGGGGTCATCACCTCGGTGCATTCCTTTGCCAGCGACCCCGAGCGCGGCATCTTCATCCTGGGAATCCTGGCGTTTTTCACCGGCGGCGCGCTGGTGCTGTATGCCGCCCGTGCCGGGGCGATGGAAGCCAAGGGGCTGTTCGGCATGGTCAGCCGGGAAAGCGCGCTGGTGGCCAACAACATCCTGCTTGCGGTTTCGGCCTTCGTGGTCTTCGTCGGCACGATCTGGCCGCTGGTGGCCGAGGTGGTCTCGGGCCGCCAGATTTCGGTCGGCGCGCCGTTCTTCGATGCCGCCTTCACCCCATTCTTCGTGGCGCTGGCTCTGATTCTGCCGCCGGGGGCGATGCTGGCCTGGAAACGGGGCGATGGGCCCCGTGCGCTGCGCAGCCTCGGGCCGGTGGCGGTGCTGGCGGTTGCGCTGGGGGCGCTGGCCTTTGCGATGCAGACCGGGCGGTCGGCGCTGGGGCCGGTCGGTGTGGCGCTGGGGGTCTGGGTGGTGCTGGGCGCGGCTTACGATCTGTGGTCGCGCACGGGACGGGGCGGGGATCGGCTGGGCCGGTTGCGGCGGCTGCCGCGTGCCGACTGGGGCAAGGCCACCGCCCATGCCGGGCTGGGGATCACCGTCTTTGCGGTGGCCGCGATGAATGCCTGGGCCATCGAGGATATTCTGGTGGTGCAGGAGGGCGAGACCTTCCCGCTGGGCCGCTATGAGGTGCGGCTGGACGATGTGCGGCAGGTCGAGGGGCCGAACTACATCTCGACCACGGCCGAGATGACGGTGCTGCGGGCCGGGGCGGTGGTGACGGTGCTGCATCCCGAAAAGCGGGTCTATCCGGTGCAGGCGATGCCGACGACCGAGGCCGCCATCGACTATGGCCTGTTGCGCGACATCTATCTGGTGATCGGCGATCCGCAGCAGAACGGCGGCTGGGCGGTGCGCGGCTATGTGAAACCCTTTGCCAACTGGCTTTGGGCCGGGTCGCTGCTGATGGCGCTGGGTGGCGGGCTGAGCCTGAGCGACCGGCGCTATCGCGTGGCGGCCGGGGCGCGCAAGGCACCTGCGGCCGGGATGCCCGCGGAATGAGGGCGCGCGCGCTTGCGGTCCTTGCGCTGCTTTGCGCGCTGGCGGTCCCGGTGGCGGCCCCGGTCGCGGCCGTGCAGCCCGACGAGATGCTGGCCGATCCGGGGCTGGAGGCACGGGCGCGCGAGATCAGCCGCGCGGTGCGCTGCCCGGTCTGTCAGGGCGAAAGCATCGACGACAGCAATGCAAGGATCAGCCGCGACCTGCGGATCATCATCCGCGAACGGCTGGTGGCGGGCGACAGCGATGCCGAGGTGCTGGAGTTCCTGGTCGCCCGCTATGGCGAATTCGTGCTGTTCGATCCGCCAAAGCGCGGGGTGAACCTTGTGTTGTGGCTGGCCGGTCCGGCCATGCTGCTGGGCGGGGGGGCGATCGCGGTGACTGCCATCCGCCGCCGCAGGGGCGGGACGGAAGAGGGGCTGAGCGCCGAGGAACAGGCACGGCTGGATGAGATATTGAAGCGCTAGCGAGGCTCCTCCTTGCGCCTTCGGCTTGTCGTCGCGCGCCCCGAGGAGGACCGCAGGTCCCGACGAGGCGGCATGACGCCGCGTTCCGCTTGGCCTTTTCCCGCCGCCGCGCCATCGTCGGTGCCGCAAAGGGGAGATCCGCGATGACCCATCAGACCATCCTTGTCACCGAAACCGATGGCATCGGCACGATCACCCTGAACCGGCCCGAGGTGATGAACGCGCTGTCGCGCCAGTTGCGGCAGGAGATGACGGCGGCGCTGGCGGCGCTGCACCGCACCGCCCGCTGCATCGTGATCACCGGCACCGGCCGCGCCTTCTGCTCGGGGCAGGATCTTCAGGATGCCGGACAGATCGCCGCCGTCGATTTCACCCGTATCCTGAACGACGAATATGTTCCCCTGCTGCGGCTGATCACCGACAGCCCGGTTCCGACCATCGCCGCCGTGAATGGCGCGGCGGCGGGGGCGGGGGCCAATCTTGCGCTGGCCTGCGATGTGGTGATCGCCACCGAAAGCGCCAGCTTCATCCAGGCCTTCACCCGCATCGGCCTGATCCCGGATGCCGGGGGCACCCATTGGCTGCCGCGCCAGATCGGCCTTGCCCGCGCCATGGGGGCGGCCCTTTTCGCCGACAAGATCAGCGCCCGGCAGGCCGCCGACTGGGGCATGATCTGGGAAGCCGTGCCGGATGCCGAATTCCCCGCCGTGGTGGCGGCGCGGGCCGCGCATCTGGCCAAGGGCCCGACCCTGGCCTATGCCGCGCTGAAACAGGCGCTGCGCGGATCGTTCGACCTTGATCTGGCCGCGGCCCTGGCGCAGGAAGCCGAATTGCAGGGCCGATGCGGCGCAAGCGGGGATTTCCGCGAAGGCGTCGCCGCCTTTCTGGAAAAGCGTGCGCCGCGGTTCCGCGGCACCTGAGGGGCCGCAAGGGGGGCGGATGGATCAGCACAAACAGGACGATGTCGTCCGCTCCTACTACCGCATCCGCAAGACGCTGGGCTGGCTGGGGCTGGCGCTGCCGGTGCTGCTGATCCTGGGCGGCTGGGCCAGTCAGCGCATGGTCGAACCTTCGCTGTCCGACTATTACCACACGCTGATGCGCGATGCCTTTGTCGGCACCCTGACGGCGATGGGCCTGTTCCTGATCGCCTATCCCGGCCACCGGCCCGACCGGGGCGAGCATGTCTCGGACGATCTGATCAGCACGGTGGCCGGGCTGGCGGCCTTTGGCGTGGCCTATTTCCCGAACGAGATGCGCACGAATGCCAATCTTCTGGGGTCGATCACCCAGCAGGCGCTGGGCTACAAGATGGCGGCGGCGGCGCATTACATCAGCGCGATCCTGTTCCTGTCGGCGCTGGCGGCGATGTGCCTGCGCAAATTCGCCCGCACGGCCAAACCGCTGCGGCGGCGGATCTATCGCGCCTGCGGCTGGACCATCGTGGCGATGACGGTGCTGGTGATCGTGGCCAGCTGGTTCAAGATCCGCGGCCCCGCCGGGCCGCAGAAGATCGTCAACGACTGGATGCTGGTGCTGTGGTTCGAAGCCGTGGCGATCTGGGCCTTCGCCATCGCCTGGCTGGTCAAGGGCCGGGTCGAGGAACGGCTCACCCGGCCCCGCTGAGGCCAATGCCCCCGCGCGGCACCTCAGGCCCTGCGCGGTGCTGTCTGGATTATGTCGCGCGGCACCTCAGGCGCCGCGCGACAGGGCCGCCACGCCGGTGCGGGCGATTTCCTTCAGCCCCAGCGGGCGCAAGAGATCGGCAAAGGCATCAATCTTCTCGGGCGTGCCGGTCATCTCGAAGACAAAGCTTTCCAGCGTCGAATCCACCACCTTGGCGCGGAAGATCTCGCACAGCCGCAGGGCCTCGATCCGCGCCTCGCCCTTGCCAGCCACCTTGATCAGCGCCAGTTCGCGCTGCACCGACGGGCCTTCGGCCGTCAGGTCATGCACGGCATGCACCGGCACCATGCGGGAAAGCTGCGCCTCGATCTGGTCGATCACCGACGGCGTGCCACGGGTGACGATGGTGATCCGGCTGCGGTGGCCGGTATGGTCCACCTCGGCCACGGTCAGGCTGTCGATGTTGTAGCCGCGCCCGGAAAACAGCCCGATGACGCGCGCCAGCACGCCCGGCTCGTTCTCAACGATCACCGCTAGGGTGTGGCTTTCCTCGACCTGCGAGTGACTGTCTCTCAGGTCATAGGCCGAATGGCTGGTCGAGCCTTTTTTGATATTAAGCGCAGACATCCTGCTGCCCTTTCATCTGTCTGAAAATATCCTGCGGGGGTGTGGGGGCGGCATACGCCCCCACCGCGGTATCACACCAGCACCGCGCCCGATTTGAAGGCGCTGGCATCGGCCGACAACAGCATCTCGTTATGCGGCTTGCCGGACGGGATCATCGGGAAGCAGTTCTCGTGCTTTTCCACCAGGCAATCGAAGATCACCGGCCCGTCATAGGCCAGCATCTCGGCGATCGCATCGTCCAGATCCTTCGGGTCCGAAACCTTGATCCCCTTGCAGCCGAAAGCCTCGGCCAGCTTGACGAAATCGGGCAGGGACTCGCTCCAGGACGACGAATACCGCTCGCCATGCAGCAACTCCTGCCACTGGCGCACCATGCCAAGGCGTTCGTTGTTCAGGATGAACTGCTTCACGGGCGCGCGGAACTGCATGGCCGTGCCCATTTCCTGCATGTTCATCAGCCAGGACGCCTCGCCCGCCACGTTGATCACCAGCGCATCCGGGTGGGCCACCTGCACGCCGATGGAGGCGGGCAGGCCGTAGCCCATGGTCCCCAACCCTCCGCTGGTCATCCAGCGGTTCGGCTCGTCAAAGCCAAGGTATTGCGCGGCCCACATCTGGTGCTGGCCGACCTCGGTGGTGATGTAGCGGTCGCGGCCTTTCGTCAAAACCTCCAGCCGTTGCAGCGCATATTGCGGCTTGATGGTCTTGTCCGATGGCGCATAGGCCAGACAGTTGACGCGTCTCCATTCCTCGATCTGCGCCCACCATTTCGCCAGCCCGGCCTTGTTGACCTTGCGGCCGCGGGCCTTCCAGATCTTCAGCGCGTCTTCCAGCACATGACCGACATCGCCGATGATCGGCACGTCGACGCGGATGACCTTGTTGATCGACGACGGGTCGATGTCGATATGCACCTTCTTCGACTTCGGCGAGAAATCGGTGACGCGGCCGGTGATCCGGTCGTCGAAGCGCGCGCCGACGTTGATCATCAGATCGCAGCCGTGCATCGCCAGATTGGCCTCATAGAGCCCGTGCATCCCCAGCATGCCGATCCAGCCCTTGCCCGATGCCGGATAGGCGCCAAGACCCATCAGGGTGGATGTGACGGGAAAGCCGGTGGCATCGGCGAATTCGCGCAGAAGCTGGCTTGCCGCCTTGCCCGAATTGATCACGCCGCCGCCAGTGTAGAACAGCGGGCGTTCGGCGGTTTCCAGCATCTCGACCATGCGGGTGATGGCGTCGATGTCGCCCTTCACCCGCGGGGCATAGTAATCGGTGCGCGCCTTCTGCGCCGGGGTGTAATCGGCGGTGGCAAATTGCACGTCCTTCGGGATGTCGACCAGCACCGGGCCGGGGCGGCCATGGGTGGCGACATGAAAGGCCTGATGGATGGTCTCGGCCAGCCGGGCAGTGTCCTTCACCAGCCAGTTCATCTTGGTGCAGGGCCGGGTGATGCCGACGGTATCGGCCTCCTGGAACCCGTCGGTGCCGATCATGAAGGTCGGCACCTGGCCGGTCAGCACGATGATCGGGATCGAATCCATCAGGGCATCGGTCAGGCCGGTGACGGCATTGGTCGCCCCCGGACCGGATGTCACCAGCGCCACCCCCGGCTTGCCGGTCGACCGGGCATAGCCTTCGGCCATGTGGACGGCACCCTGTTCGTGGCGCACAAGGATGTGGCGGATGTCGTTTTGCTGGAAGATCTCGTCATAGATCGGCAGGACCGCCCCGCCGGGATAGCCGAAGACCACCTCGACCCCCTGATCCTTCAGGGCCTGCACCACCATCCTTGCGCCGGTCATCGACCTTGTCATTGCCGTCATCCTTGCCGTGTTCGTGTCGTATCGCCAGAAAAAAGCCCTCGGGAAGGGTTCCCGAGGGCGCATGGGTGCCTGATATGGCTGCCGTTACCGACCCATGCGCCTGTTCCCTACAAGTACCAGAATCCGCAGCATCGCCGCCCCTTGTCCCGCCATTGTCAGCGTCGGGGCGGACACTAGGGCGGCGGTCAGGGGGCGTCAACCGCAAAACATCATTCAAAATGTCGCGTGAGCGCGATTTTTTGAACTTTTCTTGCTGGATGTGACTATTCCTGCGCAACTTCCGCAAATCTGCACCCATGCGCAGGCCTCTGTGCGGCGCTGAGTCGCGGCTTCGCTTGCCCTGCGCCGCAGCGCGTCTATGACGGGCCAGCCGCGACGGTCGCGGGGGAGTATGTCATGAAGCTGTATTATTCGCCGGGGGCCTGTTCCTTGGCCTCGCATATCATGCTGGAAGAGGCGGGCGCGGGCTACACCGCCGAGACGGTGAACCTGAGGGAGAAAATCACCGAAAGCGGTGCCGATTTCCGCGCCATCAGCCCGCGCGGGGCCGTGCCGGTGCTGGTGCTGGACGATGGCGAGGTGCTGACCGAAGGCGTCGCCATCATGCAATATGTGATGGACAGCGCAAAGCCCGGTGCCCTGCCTGCGGTGGGAACGCTGGGCCGCGCCCGGCTGCAAGAGGCGCTGAACTTCGTGTCGACGGAAATCCACAAAAGCTATTCTCCGCTGTTCTACGGGCTGGAGGGGGCCGCGAAAGAGGCACAGATGAAGACGCTGGACTCGCGGCTGGCCGTGCTGGAAGGGCGGATGGCCGATGGGCGGGACTGGCTGACCGGGGCGGAGTTCACCCCGGCCGACGCCTATCTTTTCACCGTGACCAACTGGTCGGGGAAATTCGCCCATGACCTGTCGGCCTTTCCCCGGCTCTCGGCGCTGCGCGCCCGTGTCGCGGCCCGTCCGGCGGTGCAGGCCGCGATGAAGGCCGAGGGCCTGATCTGACCCTGCCGGGGCAACGGTCCCGGCCCTTGCCCGGTTTTTCGGCAGGGGCCGGATTTTGCGGCAGAACCGGCGGCGGGTCGACCTGCCGCAACGTCATCCGGCGCATCTGGTAAGGAAAGCTGACCAGACCGTCGCATCCGGGAAGAAAACCGTTTGCATCGCCGGACGGGGCCGTTAGGGTTTCCGCCATCAAGGGCCGCGCAGGAAGCGGGGCCGGATTTTGTGGAGGAGACTGCATGGATCGTCGTTCATTCCTGACCAAGGCCAGCCTGGGCGGTGTCGCCGCTGCGGGTGCCTCGGCCCTGGCCGCCCCCGCCATTGCGCAGGAAAGCCCCACCATCACCTGGCGCGTGGCCTCGTCCTTCCCGAAATCGCTGGACACGATCTTCGGCGCCGCCGACACGATGTCGAAATATGTCTCGGAAATGACCGACGGCAAGTTCACGCTGCAGGTCTTCCCGGCGGGCGAGCTGGTGCCGGGTCTGGAAGTGGCGGATGCGGTTTCGGCCGGCACGGTCGAGGTCTGCCATACGGTTCCCTATTACTTCTGGGGCAAGGATCCGACCTATGCGCTGGGGGCGGCGGTGCCGTTCGGCCTGAACGCGCGGATGATGAACGCCTGGTTCTACTATGGCGGCGGCATCGACATGATGAACGAGTTCTACGCCACGCAGAACCTGATCGCCTTCCCGGCCGGCAACACCGGCGTGCAGATGGCGGGCTGGTATCGCAAGGAAATCAACTCGGTCGCCGATCTTCAGGGCCTGAAGATGCGGATCGGCGGCTTTGCCGGCAAGGTGATCGAGAAGCTGGGCGTCGTGCCGCAGCAGATCGCGGGCGGCGACATCTATCCGTCGCTTGAAAAGGGCACCATCGACGCCGCCGAATGGGTCGGCCCCTATGACGATGAAAAGCTGGGCTTCTTCAAGGTCGCGCCCTATTACTACTATCCCGGCTGGTGGGAAGGCGGCCCCTCGATCGCCACGATGATCAACCTGGGCAAGTGGGGCGAACTGCCGAAAGCCTATCAGGCGGCGCTGAAGGCGGGTTGCGTGGTGGCCAACACCGACATGCTGGCCAGCTATGACTGGAAGAACCCGACCGCGCTGAAATCGCTGGTGGCCAATGGCGCGCAATTGCGCCCGCTGCCCTCGGATGTGCTGTCGGCGGCCTTCGATGCGGCCAATGAGGTCTATGCCGAGGTGTCGGCCGGGAACGAGACCTTCAAGAAGATCAAGGACAGCCAGGATGCGTTCCGCCGGGACGCCTATCTGAACGCCCAGATCGCCGAATACAACTATGACGTCTTCATGATGGCCCAGCAGCAGGCGGGCAAGCTGTAAGACATCCGGTTGCGGAGACAGGGGCCCCGGAGGAAACTCCGGGGCCTTTTCCGTTCAGAGGCAGTTGCCGGGATGTGCAGATGTCGGTTTTTCAGGACGAAGCGGACGGTGGGAATGGTGCCCCTGTCCCTGGCCTTCGAACTGAAGTCCCGGCCGGGTTAACAGCCGCGTCAGCCGCCCCGGCCAGCGCCCGACCGCCCCTATGGGCGGGCGCTTCTGTGCTGTCAGTCTTCCGCTCATGCCATAGGAGTGGCCGCACCATAAAGCACTGCACCCGTGCCGCTGGATGCGCCCGCCCGCGGTCGGGCGCTGGCCTGTGTTGATCCCGTTCCCAACCGTCCGAAAAGGGTCAAGCCAACCGTTCCGCAAATAAGGCCCGGTCCTTGCGGGCCGGGCCTCTGGTTCCGCGCTTCGGGGCCGTCCTAGGGCGTCACGACCGGCTGGCCCAGCGAGGGCTGGCCGGGCAGGGTGGGCAGGCTGCCCGGTGCCGGGGTCGGGGCCGCGCCGCCGCCCAGATCCGGGGCGCCCAGCGAGGGCAGGCCCGGCAGGCCGCCGGGGGCGGTGGTGCCGCCTGCGGGGGCCATCGGTTGCAGCTGGGGCACCTTGATCTCGATGGTCGAGGGGTCGATCACAACGCCCTTGTAATGCATCACCATCTGGGGAAAGGCGATGGTGATGCCGATCATCAGGACCTGGATGATGACGAAGGGGGTCGCGCCCCAATAGATCTGCCCGGTCGTCACCCCGTCCAGCCGCTTGCCCGTCACCTTGTCGGTATAGGCCCCGCGCGGGGCCACGGATCGCAGGTAGAACAGCGCAAAGCCGAAGGGCGGATGCATGAACGAGGTCTGCATGTTCACCGCTAGGATGATGCCGAACCAGATCAGGTCGATGTCCAGCGCCACGGCGGGGGCCACCAGCAGCGGAACGATGATGAAGGCCAGCTCGAAGAAATCGAGGAAGAACGCCAGAAGGAACACCAGAACCGAGACGATGATCAGGAACCCGGTCTGCCCGCCCGGCAGGCCGACCAGCAGATGCTCGACCCAGACATGGCCGTTCACGCCGTAGAAGGTCAGCGAGAACACCCGCGCGCCGACGAGGATGAACATCACGAAGGATGACAGCCGCGTGGTCGACACCAGCGCCTGGCTGATCACGCCCATGTTCAGCCGCCCCTTCATCGCCGCCAGAGCCATCGCACCGACCGCGCCCATCGCGCCGCCCTCGGTCGGGGTGGCGATGCCAAGGAAGATGGTGCCGAGGACAAGAAAGATCAGCGCCAGCGGCGGGATCAGAACGATGATGACCTGCCGCGCCAGATTGGACAGCAGGTTCATGCCCGTGGCCTTGTCGAGAACGGCCCAGAGATAGATCACCGCCACGCCGACCACGCCGCCCCAGATGTCGGCATTCGGCCCTTGCGTCGGATACAGCCACAGATGCGCGGCATAGCCGATGCCCATGGCCAGCGCGACGGCAACCAGCAGCGACAGCGCGCCATGGCCAAGGGTGCGGGCCTCTTTCGGCAGGGCGGGCACCCAGGCGGGCCGGAAGACCGAGACCAGGAAGACATAAAGCATGTAAAGCCCGGTCAGCACCAGGCCGGGGATCAGCGCGCCCTTGTACATGTCGCCGACCGATTTGCCCAACTGGTCGGCCAGAACGATCAGCACCAGCGACGGCGGGATGATCTGCGCCAGGGTGCCGGAGGCCGCGATGACCCCGCTGGCAATGCGCCGGTCATAACCATAGCGCAGCATGATCGGCAGCGAGATCAGGCCCATGGCGATGACCGATGCCGCCACGACGCCGGTGGTGGCCGCCAAGAGCGCGCCGACGATGATCACCGCATAGGCCAGACCGCCACGCACCGGGCCGAACAGCTGGCCCACGGTGTCCAGCAGATCCTCGGCCATGCCCGACCGTTCAAGGATGATGCCCATGAAGGTGAAGAAGGGGATCGCCAGCAGGGTTTCGTTGGATAACGTGCCCCAGAGCCGTTGCGGCATCGTGCCAAGCAGATTCCAGTCCAGCGTGATGGTGTTGTCCGACAGCGGGGCCAGCCAGACGCCGATGGCAAAGAACAAAAGACCGTTGGCCGCCAGGGAAAAGGCGACCGGATAGCCCAGCATCAGGAAGATGATGAGCGAGACGAACATGATCGGCGCCATGTTGGTGGCGATAAGCTCCAGCATCAGCGTTTCTCCTGCTCGGCCGTGGCCACGGATCTTGCCAGTTCCGCGCCCTCAAGCTCGGCCGCCTCATGGGCTGAAACAAACGGATGCGGGTCTTCCATCTCGCCGCGCATGACGGCGATCTTCTTGATGATCTCGGCGATGATCTGGAAGATCAGCAGGATGAAGCCCGCCGCCAGGATGGCACGGGCAGGCCAGATCAGCAGGCCGCCGGCATTGGTCGAGATCTGGCCGATCCGCCAGGCCTGCAACGTGTAGGGGACCAGTTGCCAGCTCATCAGCACCACAAAGGGCAGGGTGAAGAAGACATGGCCGAAGAGGTCGATCCAGTGCTGGGTGCGACGCGAGCGGGAGCCGTAGAAGATGTCGATGCGGATATGTTCGTTCTGTTGCAGCGTATAGGCGGCGGCCCCCATGAAGGCGGCGCCGAACAGATACCATTGCAGTTCAAGCCAGGCGTTCGACGCCAGTTGCGGCGCAACCTTGCGCAGGATGGCATTGGCGGCCGAGATGAGGATCGAGGCGAAGATCGCCCACATCACGCCGCGCCCGACCAGGGCCGTGATACGGTCGATCAGCCGCGCCAGCGGCAGTAACGGTTCCATGGATTTCCCCCCTGTGCGTTCCGCCCTCTGCCGGGGCGCTGTGAACTGGTAATATTTTTTGACCACCTAGGGCAAATCGCGTCAGGCGTCAACAGCGACATGTTGGAGAGGAAAGCGCCATCGGTCCAGCCTTTTCCGCCATGGCCCGCCGCGGGGTTCCGCAAGGGAAAGCGGGCTGTCAGGACGAGGACAGCCTTGCATCCGGCAGGGCGATGCGGGCCACCTGTTCGGCGATCGGATCGACCGACAGCGGATGCAGCTCGGCGCTGTGGGCCGAGATGTCCCCAAGCGGCTGCCAGCGCCCGGCCTTGTAGATTTCCAGTGCGTCGAAGCCGGCCTTGTAGCCCATCTTGCGGCTGCCGGGCACCCAGTAGCCCAGATAGACGAAGGGCAGCCCGGCCTCGCGGGCGATGGCGACATGATCCAGGATGACATGGGTGCCAAGCGACTGGCTGGCCAGATTGGGATCGTAGAAGCTGTAGACCATGGACAGGCCATCGTCGAACACATCGGTCAGACAGACGGCTGCCAGCGGCCGATCGCGCTCGCCCGCGCGCGCGGGGCGGGTGTATTCGATGACACGGGATTTGATCGGGGTTTCCTCGATCATCGCGGCGAATTCGAAGATGTCCATGTCGGCCATGCCGCCATCGGCATGGCGGCTGTCCAGATAGCGGCGGAACAGGGTGAACTGGTCTTCGGTGGCCCAGGGCGACGTCGCGTTGCGGCGCAGGTCGGCATTCTTCTTCAGGATGCGCTTCTGGCTGCGGCTGGGCTGGAAATCGGCCACCCGGATCCGCGCCGACAGGCAGGCCGAACATTCGGCGCAGGACGGGCGGTACAGCACGTTCTGGCTGCGCCGGAAGCCCTGCTTCGACAGGGTGTCGTTCAGCCGCTGCGCATGTTCGCCCTGCAGGGCGGTGAACAGCTTGCGCTCCATCCGCCCGTCGAGATAGGGGCAGGGCTGCGGGGCCGTCACATAGAATTGCGGCGCGATGGGCAGGGTATGGCGCATGAAGGGCTCGGTCCGGTTCGGCGCAAGCCTAGCAAGGCAAATGCCGGACGCCAAGAACCGAGTTTGGCCCCGCCCGGCAGGCGGACGGGGCCGTTGCGATCAGTATTCGCCGCGGCGGGCGTTGGTGTCTTCGGCGCTGCCTGCGACGGCAGGTTCGGCAGTGGCGGCATCGCGGGCCTTGCGGGCGCGATCGTCCATGAAACTGTCGAACTCGGTCTTGTCCTTGGCCTCGCGCAGGCGCTGCAGGAAGGCTTCAAATGCCTCCTGCTCTTCTTCCAGCCGGCGCAGCGTATCGGCCTTGTAGCTGTCGAAGGCGGCATTGCCCGAGGGCCGGGCCGCGCGGCTCATCCTTTGCCAGTTGTCGGACCAGGCCTGGCGGTCGTGGCCATGATGGCCATGATGGCTGCGGTGGCGGCAGGATTTTCCGAACATGCGTTTTCCCCAGATCATATAGGCCAGAAGGGCAAGACCCAGCGGCCAGAACAAGATGAAGCCCAGAACCATGGCAGCGATCCACGCAGCCTTGCCCCGCTGATCGAGCCAGCCCTCGGCCCGCCGGAACCAGTTGCCCGGCGCGGAGGAGGGGTAGGCGGTGGTCGTGTTCATCGGCGAACTCCCTGTTGACGACATGTGAATACCTTTCACATGAGCCAATGTGGGGCGAGGCCGCGAGTCGCGCAAGAGGTAATGTGAAGATTATTTACATGCCGGCATCGCTCCGCAGCGCAGCGGCTTTCGCCGCAGGTTTGATGTCTCGCCTCTGCGGGCAGGCCCGCAACCGGCTCGGGATTGCGCTCCGCGCGGGGGTATTTGGGCAAAGATGAAGTCGGCCGTTTTCATCTTTGCACAAATACCCTCTGGGGGTTTGGGGGGCGAAGCGCCCCCAACGGGCAAGGTCCGGCAGGGGGCGGCCGATAAAAGACCTGGACTTGCGGCGGCAGCCGCTCCGTTCGATCCCATCGGTCAGGAGGGGCGGTTGACCCTTGCCGCCTGCCGCCGCATGGTGCCGCATCATGAGCCTGATTTCCCGCATCACCCGCAGCCCGATCGCCTTTGACCGCGAGGCGGCGGCCGATCTGACCGCCGGATTCGCCGACCTGCCGCCCGAGTTGCGCGGGCTGATGGCGGCCACGGCGGGCTGTTCGCCCTATCTGAAGGATCTGATGCTGCGCGAGGCCGCATGGCTGCGCGCCGTGGTCGGCGAGGTCCCCGAGGCGGTGCTGGCGGCGGAGCTGGAGGCCCCCGGCGCGGTCGCGGTGGATCAGTTGGGTGCGGCGCTGCGGCAGGCCAAGCGGCGGGTGGCTCTGCTGGCGGCGCTGTGCGATCTCGGCGGCATCTGGCCGCTGGAGGCGGTGACAGAGGCGCTGACCCGGCTGGCCGACCGGGCGGTCCATCTGTGCCTGACCCGGCTGGTGGCCGAGGAGATCCGGCGCGGCAAGCTGCCGGGGCAGGGCGAGGACGATGCGGCAACGGCCGGTGGCATGGTGGCGCTGGCGATGGGCAAGATGGGCGCGGGGGAGTTGAACTATTCCTCGGACATCGACCTGATCTGCCTGTTCGATCAGGACCGCTATGGCGCGGATGCGGGCGAGGCGCGGGCCGCCTTCATCCGCGTCACCCGCCGGATGACGGCGATCCTGAGCGATGTGACCGAGGGCGGCTATGTCTTTCGCAGCGACCTGCGGCTGCGCCCCGATGCCAGTGTCACGCCGGTCTGCCTGTCGATGGCCGCCGCCGAGGCCTATTACGAGGCCGAGGGCCGCACCTGGGAACGGGCGGCCTATATCAAGGCGCGACCCTGCGGCGGCGATCTGGCGGCGGGGGAGCGGTTCCTGGCGGCGCTGACGCCCTTTGTCTGGCGCAAGCATTTGGATTTCGCGGCGATTCAGGACGCGCATGACATGCGTCTGCGCATCCGCGACCATCGGGGGCTGCACGGGCCGATGACGGTGGAAGGCCACAACATGAAGCTGGGCGCGGGCGGCATCCGCGAGATCGAATTCTTCACCCAGACCCGGCAGCTGATCGCCGGGGGGCGCGATCCGTCCCTGCGCGACCGCACCACCCTGGGCGGGCTGGCGGCGCTGGCCGGGAAGGGCTGGGTTCCGCCGGAAGCGGCGGCCGAGTTGACCGGGCTTTACCGCGCGCATCGTGAGCTGGAGCATCGGTTGCAGATGGTGAACGATGCCCAGACCCATGTGATGCCGGGCACCGCCGAGGGCGTGGCGCGGATCGCGGCCTTTTGCGGCGAAGACGAGGCGGCGTTCCGGGCGGGCCTTCTGGACCGGCTGGAGCGGACCGACCGGCTGACCGAGGGGTTCTTTGCGCCGTCGGACATCGAGGAGGGGCCGGAGCTGTCGGAGCAGGCGCGCGGGATCGTGGCGGGCTGGGCCAGCTATCCCTGTCTGAAATCCGACCGGGCGCAGGCGATCTTTCGTCGCCTGCGGCCGCGGATGCTGAAGGATCTGGCCCGTGCGGCCAGCCCGGAGGAGGCGCTGGTGGCGCTGGACGGCTTTCTGGCCGGGCTGCCGGCCGGGGTGCAGGTGTTCTCGCTGTTCGAGCAGAACCCCGCGCTGGTGGAGCTGATCGTCGATATCGCGGGGTCGTCGCCGGCGCTGGCACGCTATCTCAGCCGCAATGCCGGGGTGCTGGATGCGGTGATCGGCGGCAGTTTCTGGGCGGCCTGGCCGGGTATGGCGGGGTTGCGGGCCGATCTGGCGGCCCGGCTGGAGAGTGCCGCGGATTACGAGTCGCGTCTGGATCTTGCCAGAATCTGGATGAAGGAATGGCATTTCCGGGTGGGGGTGCATCACCTGCGCGGGCTGATCGACGGGTTCGAGGCCGGGAAAAGCTATGCCGATCTGGCCGAGGCGGTGGTGCAGGCGCTGTGGCCGGTGGTGCAGGCGGAATTCGTGGCCCGGCATGGGGCGGCACCGGGGCGGGGCGCGGTTCTTCTGGGCATGGGGTCGCTGGGGGCGGGGCGGCTGAATGCCGGATCGGATCTGGACCTGATCCTGATCTATGACGCCGAGGGGGTGGAGGCATCGGACGGCCGCCGCCCGCTGCCGACGCGCACCTATTACGCGCGGCTGACGCAGGCCATGGTCACGGCGCTGTCGGCGCAGACGGCCGCCGGGCGGCTGTACGAAGTGGATGTGCGGTTGCGGCCTTCGGGCCGGGCAGGCGCGGTGGCCACCTCGCTGGCATCCTGGACCGCCTATCAGCAGGGCGAGGCCTGGACCTGGGAGCATCTGGCGCTGACGCGGGCGCGGGTGATGACGGGCGCGCCGGATCTGGCGGCCGAGGTGGAGGACTGGCGGCGGCGCATTCTGGCCGAGAAGGGGCCGGGGCCGTCGGTGCGGGCGGATGTGGCCGGGATGCGGGCGCGGCTGGCCGAGGCCAAGCCCGCGCGCGGGGCCTGGGAGGCCAAGAACGGCCGCGGGCGGCTGATGGACATCGAGCTGTGCGCCGAATGGGCGGCGCTGGTCGCGGCCAATCCGGCGCGCGGGGTTGAACGCCAGCTGGCGTCGAAGGGGGCGCTGGCCGCCGGGGACCAGGCGCTGCTGGCCGAAAGCTATCGGCTGCTCTGGCGGGTGCAATGCGGGGCAAGGCTTCTGACCGACAAGGCGCTGGACCCCGAGGCGCTGGGCGAGGGCGGGCGGGCCTTCCTGTTGCGCGAGACCGGGGAAGAGACGGTGGCGGCGCTTTCGGCGCGGCTGGAGCAGGCAGTGTCGCTTGCAGGCGATGTGATCGACCGGCAATTTGCTATCCCGGTCGGGGATGACGGAGAACCGGGCTGATGGGGAGACGCGCCGTGCGGCTGGAAGAGGCGGACCCCAAGGGGCTGGTCCGGGAAAGCTATAACATCGAGGGCATCACCCTGGGCGAATGCCGGTCGATCTTTGTCGACTGGGCGCTGAGCCTGCCGGTGGGCCGACCGGTGCCCGATGCGCTGCGCGCGCTGATCGCGCATTACGGCACGGCGCGGCCCGATCACCCGATGAGCGGCGTGCTGAACGCAGGGCTGTCGGTGCCCGAGCGCACCGGTCGGCGCGGCGGGCGGGCCGCACGCATTGCGGGCGCGCCGCAGGCCGGCGGCTGACACCCCGGCCCGAACCGGGCTTCCGGCCTCAGCCGCGGGCCGCGGCCTCCAGCGCGGGTCCGTCCAGCTTGATCATCCCCGTCATGGCCTGTGTCACGCGTCCGACCATGGCATCGTCGCGCGATTGCATCAGCTGGATCAGCACGCGGGGAATGATCTGCCAGCTGACGCCAAAGCGGTCGGTCAGCCAGCCGCAGCGCTGGGCCGTGCCGCCCTGCATCAAGGCGTCCCAGAGCCGGTCCACCTCGGCCTGGGTGTCCAGCTGGACCTCGATCGAGGCGGCCGGCGACAGGGTGTAATGCGGGCCGCCGTTCAGAAAGGTGTGGCGCTGTCCGGCCAGCGACAGGTGGACGAGAAAGGCGCGCGCCGGATCGGCGCGGTTGGGAAAGACCTGGATGATCTGCGAGCCGGGGATCAGCGCGACATAGGTCCGCGCGGCCTCTTCGGCCTGGTCGACGAACCAAAGGCATGTGTGGACGGTGGGACCGGTCATTGAAACCTCCGCAAGGATGGGCAGATTGCCCATCCTACGGCGGCAAGGGCTCCGCGTCAGCCCCGTTCCAGCCCTGTCGCTTCGGCGGCAAGGCGGGTGATCTCGGCCCAGTTGCCGGCCGCCATCGCCTCTTTCGGGGCAACCCAGCTGCCGCCGACGCAGAGGACGGTCTTCAGCGCCAGATAATCGCGCGCGGTCTTCAGCGAGATGCCGCCGGTCGGGCAGAAGCTGACCTGCGGGATGGGCGATCCGATGGATTTCAGGAAGGCCGCCCCGCCGGATTGTTCGGCCGGAAAGAATTTCTGCACCGTGTAGCCGCGCTCCAGCAGGGCCATCATCTCCGAGGCGGTGACGGCACCGGGCAAGAGCGGCAACCCTTCGTCTTCGCAGGCGGCGATCAGCCGCTGCGTGGCACCGGGCGAAACGCCGAAAGCCGCACCCGCGGCCTTGGCCGCCTTCACATCGGCCGGGGTCAGCAGGGTGCCCGCCCCGACCACGCCGCCCGGCACCTGCGCCATGGTGCGGATCGCTTCCAGCGCGCAAGGCGTGCGCAGGGTGACTTCCAGCGCCGGAAGGCCGCCCTTGACCAGCGCCTCGGCCAGGGGGCGGGCATGGCCGATGTCGTCGATCACCAGGACCGGAACGACGGGGGCGAGGCGGCAGATCTCGGCGGCGCGGCGGGATTGTTCGGCGGGCGTCATGGCTTTCCTTCGGAACGGTGCGGCTTGTGGCGGATTGCGGAGCCTCCGGCGGGGGTATTTGTGCAAAGATGAAAACCCATGGCCTTTACGGCTTCATCTTTGTCGAAATACCCCCGCCGGAGGCGAAGGCGGATGCAGGGCGGCGGTCAGATCACGACGGCGGCACCGGTGTCGGCGGGGCCGACGGTGCGGCGGAAGGCTTCGAACAATTCGCGGCCGATGCTGTGGCTGTTGGCCGAGAGATCGGCGGTGACGGGGGGGCGGGCCTCGAAATCCGCGGCGAGGATTTCGAGTGTGCCGGCATCGGCATCGAGCCGGATCAGGTCGCCGTCCTGCACCCGTGCCAGCGGGCCGCCCACCGCCGCCTCGGGCGAGACATGGATGGCGGCGGGCACCTTGCCGGAGGCCCCCGACATGCGGCCATCGGTGACGAGCGCCACCCGCAGTCCGCGATCCTGCAGCACCGACAGCGTGGGGGTCAGGGAATGGAGTTCCGGCATCCCGTTCGCCTGGGGCCCCTGGAAGCGCACCACCACAACGGTATCGGTGGTGAACTCGCCTGCCTTGAAGGCGGCTTTCACCGCGTCCTGGCTGTGGAAGACCCTGGCCGGGGCCTCGATCAGGTGGCGGTCGGCGGCGACGGCCGAGATCTTGATCACGCCGCGGCCGAGGTTGCCGGAAAGTTGCTTCAGCCCGCCGATCGGGGCGAAGCCTTCGGCCGCCGGGCGCAGGATGCGGTCGTTCAGCGTGGCGGTGGCACCGGGTTGCCAGCCGAGACGGCCATCCTTCAGCGTGGCCTCGCGCCGGTAGGGGGCGAGGCCGTCACCGGCCACCGTCTTGGCATCGGGATGCAGAAGGCCCGCATCCAGAAGCTGCCCGATCAGGAATTGCAGCCCGCCTGCGGCATGGAAATGGTTCACATCCGCGAGGCCGTTCGGATAGACCTTGGCCATCAGCGGCACCGCATCGGAAATGTCGGCGAAATCCTGCAGGTCGAGGATCACCCCGGAAGCCCGCGCCATCGCGGGCAGATGCAGCACGAGGTTGGTCGATCCGCCGGTGGCCATCAGTCCGACGATGCCGTTGACATAGGCGCGTTCGTCGAGAATCTCGCCCGCCGGGCGGTAATCGTTGCCAAGGGCTGTGATCGCGGCGGCGCGGTCGACGGCGGCCAGGGTCAGCGCCTCGCGCAATGGGGTGCCTGGGTTGACGAAGCTGGCACCGGGCAGGTGCAGGCCCATCACCTCCATCAGCATCTGGTTGGTGTTGGCCGTGCCATAGAAGGTGCAGGTGCCGGGGCCGTGATAGCTGGCCATTTCCGCCGCCATCAGCTCCTCGCGCGTGGCCTTGCCTTCGGCATAGGCGTTGCGGACCTTGGCCTTTTCGTCATTGGGGATGCCCGAGGGCATCGGGCCGGCGGGGACGAAGACGGCAGGGATATGGCCGAAGGCGGCGGCGGCCATCACGAGGCCGGGCACGATCTTGTCGCAGACGCCAAGGAAAAGCGCCGCGTCAAAGGTGTTGTGCGACAGCGAGACCCCTGCCGCCAGCGCGATCACGTCGCGGGAAAACAGCGACAGTTCCATCCCCGGCTGGCCCTGGGTGACGCCGTCGCACATCGCCGGGACGCCGCCTGCCACCTGCGCCGTGGCCCCGGCGCGGCGCGCGGCGTCGCGGATCAGGGCGGGATAGCTTTCATAGGGCTGGTGGGCGGACAGCATGTCGTTATAGGCGGTGACGATGCCGATGTTCGGTGCGCGCCCGGTGGCCAGGGCGGGCTTGTCGGTGCCCATGGCGGCATAGGCATGGGCCTGATTGCCACAGGACAGATGGGCGCGGGCCGGGCCTGCGGCGGCCGCACGGCCGATCCGGTCGAGATAGGCCGCGCGCGGGGCGTCTGACCGCGCGCGGATACGGTCGGTGACACGGGCGATGGTGGCGTTCAGCGTCATGGCTTGCGGGTCCCGCTTCGTGGTCTGGCTGTCTTGGTGGTGCCGCTTTGGCTGGGTGAGTGTAACAGGTTGCGTTAGCGCTAACAAGACGGGCCTGCAAGACCGCCTGCGCGGGCCGGGGGAAGGACTGCCTGTGCAGGCCGGAATGGCTTTGATGTTAGCAGCATCCGCCCGTCATGCCAGCCGCAGATTGCCGTTCCGAACAGGGGTCTGGCCGCAAACATTTCGCCGTTGCGCCGCGGCAGCGCCAAGGACTCAGCCCAAATCTGCCGCATTTGAATGGCATCTTAGCTTTCGATCCGGGTGCTGTCCTTTGAGAAGGGCCGCCCGAAATGGAGGATGCGCATATGAAAGCGTTCAAGACCGTTCTGTCGCTGGGCCTGGTTCTGGGCCTGTCGGCCTGCGCCCAGCCCGAGGCTTCGCGTTCGGCGGCCCCTGCGGCGGGGGCGGTTTCGCTGGCCACCAAGGACGCCCCGGTCGAGATGGCGGGCAAGAAGGTTGCCATTCCGCTGAACGTGACCAGGGTCGAGATCAATGTGCCGTCGACGCTGCGCGTCAGCGAGGCCGATACCTGGTATCCGATCGCCGATGTGGTCTGGCGCGGAGAGCCGCGCGGCAACCGGCTGGTGCAGGTGAAGGCGATCTTCGAGGAGGCGGCGGCACGGGGCACGCGGGATCTTAAATCCGGTGTGGCCGTGGTGGCAGAGGTCGAGGTGACGCGCTTTCACTGCGTGACCGAGAAGACCCGCAATTCGATCGGCGGGGTGCATTCGCTGTTCTTCAAGCTGACGATCCGCGACGCAACCACTGGCGCGGTTCTGGACGGGCCGCGGCTGGTGAACGCCGAGGTGAAGGCGCATGGCGGGTCGCGCGCCATTGCCGAGGATTATGCCGGGCGCACCCAGCGCGTTGTCGTGGTGGAGCGGCTGGCGCAGGTCCTGCATGATGAGCTGGACGCGCTGGTCGCCGATCCTGCCGGGTTCGGTCTGGTGCTGTCGTCCTCGGGCCATGATGCGGGCAGGCTGGTGCTGTCGGCCAAGAACTGATCGGCCAAGACCTGATCGGCAAGGGGAACTGACGGCTTCCGCTGCCTTTGCGAAACCGATATGGGGGAGGGCATGGAGCCCTCCCTTTCGCATTCCGCCCCGCCCTCCGCGCTTCCCGTTGTCCGTCTGCGGCCAAAGGCCGAGGCGCGGGCCATTCGGCATGGGTTTCCCTGGGTCTATTCCGATGAACTGGTGGTCGACCGCCGCACCGGGGCGTTGCCTCCCGGCGCGCTGGCGGTGCTGGAGGATGCCGAGCGTCGGCCGCTGGGGCTGGTGACGGTCAATCCGGGTTCGAAGATCATCTGCCGGATGCTGGACCGCGATCCGGCGGCGGTGCCGGATCAGGGCTGGTTCGAGGCGCGGATGGCGCGGGCGCTGGCCTTGCGCGCGCGGCTTTATCCGCAGCCCTTTTACCGGCTGGTGCATGCCGAGGCCGATGGCCTGCCGGGCGTGGTCATCGACCGGTTCGGCGATGTGGCGGTGGTGCAGCCGAATGCGGCCTGGGCCGAGGTGCTGATCGGGCCGCTGGTCGCCGCGCTGGTTGCGGTGACGGGTGTGACCACGGTGATCAAGAACGGTTCGGGCCGGGCGCGCGGGCTGGAGGGGCTGGCCGAAGAGATGGCGGTGCTGCATGGGGTGGCCCCTGCGGGCCCGGTGGCGGTGCCGATGAAC
This sequence comes from Paracoccaceae bacterium, assembly GCA_036745335.1. Taxonomy (GTDB): domain Bacteria; phylum Pseudomonadota; class Alphaproteobacteria; order Rhodobacterales; family Rhodobacteraceae; genus Pseudogemmobacter. The sequence goes on along the minus strand of DAIOGH010000003.1, from coordinate 88,677 downwards.
GGGGCGGTCTACATGGCCGATCTGATGGGCGGCCAGAAGACCGGCCTGTTCTTCGACCAGCGCGAGAACCACGCCTTTGCCGCCCGTCTGGCGCGCGGGGCGCGGGTGCTGGACGTGTTTTCGCATGTCGGCGGCTTTGGCCTTGCCGCGTTGGCCGGGGGCGCGGACTCGGCGCTGGCGGTGGATGGTTCGGCCCCGGCGCTGGCCCTGGCTGAGGCCGGGGCCAAGGCGGCCGGGTTCGACGGCTTCCAGACCCGGCAGGGCGATGCCTTTGCCGTGCTGGAGGCGCTGGCGGGCGAGAGGGCAGAATTCGATCTGGTGATCTGTGATCCGCCCGCTTTCGCGCCTGCGAAACCGGCGCTGGAGGCGGGCCTGCGCGCCTATGAACGGGTGGCCCGGCTGGCGGCGCCTCTGGTGGCACCGGGCGGCTGTCTGGTGCTGTGTTCCTGTTCGCATGCCGCCGATCTGGCGGCCTTCCGCAACGCCTGCGCGCGCGGCATCGGGCGCGGCGGGCGGCGCGGGCAGATCCTGCACACCGGCTTTGCGGGCCCGGATCATCCGGTGCTGCCGCAACTGGCGGAATCAGGCTATCTCAAGGCGCTGGCCTTCCGGCTGGACGGATGAAGGCGGTTCTGGACGCCTGCGTCCTTTTCCCCACCGTGCTGCGTGAAATCCTGCAGGGGGCTGCGGCGGCGGGGCTGTATCAGCCAGTGTTTTCCGACCGTATCCTGCGCGAATGGGTGCTGGCCACCCGCAAGCTGGGCCCGGAGGCCGAGGCGGTGGCAACGGGCGAGGCGGCCCTTTTGCGTGCCGCCTTTCCCCGCGCGGTGGAGCGCGAGCGGCCCGAGATCGAGGCGCGGCTTCTGCTGCCCGACCCGGATGACCGGCATGTTCTGGCCGTCGCGGTGGCGGCCGGGGCCGATGCGATCGTGACCTTCAACGCCGCCGATTTTCCGGGGCATGTTCTGGCCGAAGAGGGCATCACCCGGCGCGATCCGGACGGGTTCCTGTGGCAGTTGCAGTCGCAAAGGCCTGAGGTGATGGCACGGGTGGTCGAGGAGGTGCGGGCACGGGCCGAACGGCTGTCGGGTCGGCCCGTCGATCTGAAATGGCTGCTGAAGCGGGTGCGGCTCTACCGGCTGGCAAAGGCGATGGCAGGGTAGCACCGGAATTCGTGCGAATTCCGGTCCGATTTCCGTGCGGAAATCGGCTACCGGCCCAGCCAGCGCGCCTCGTTCTTCTCGATGGCGGCGATGCGTTCTTCTGCGCGGGGGTGGCTGCGCAGCCAGTCGGGGATGGCGTCGCCCGCGCCCCCGGTCAGCCGACCCAGCTTGCGGAACAGCGATTTCTGCGGCCCGGTGCCGATTCCGGCCTTGATCAGCAGCGCCGAGGCCCATTCATCGGCCTGAAATTCATTCTCGCGCGAGGTTCGGGCCATCAGCCCGGTCACGACCTGCGCGACGAGCCATGGCCCGATGATCGGCAGAAAGCGGGCCAGCAGCATGTTCGCCATCATCTGTGCGGTCTGATGGCCCATCACGTCGTTCATGCGCTGTTTGGCATGGCCCTGCGCCACATGGCCCAGTTCATGCGCGATGACGGAGGCAATCTCTTCGGCGCTGACCTCGCCCTGATCGTATTTGTGGACGAAACCGCTGGTCAGGAAGACCCGGCCATCGGCATCGGCCAGACCGTTCACCTGCGCCTGCCGCAGTTCCAGCACCTCGACCTGCGGAAGATCCAGCGCGCGGGCCAGCCGCGCCGCCTGCGCCGTCAGCGCCGGATGGCCGAGAGGGCGGGAATTCGCGGTCAGCTCTGCCCGCGATTTCGCCAGATTGAAGCGGATCACCAGCCAGGAAGTGACCAGCGCCATGACCAGGGGAATGAGGATCATCTGCACCATGGCCCGAATATGGCGGCAGGGGCAGGGGCGGACAAGTGGGGCGGTCAGCGCAGCATCCGTACGCCGCGGGTGATGCCCTCGACCGTCATCGGCACCATGCGGCCGGAAAACAGGCGCGAGATCATCGCGGTGGACTGGCTGTAGCCCCAGCCCTGTTCGGGCACCGGGTTGATCCACAGATGGCCGGGCCAGTGGTCGGTGGCGCGGTTCAGCCAGACCTGCCCGGCCTCTCTGTTCCAGTGTTCGTTGGCGCCGCCGGGATGGGTGATCTCATAGGGCGACATCGCGGCATCGCCGATGAAGATCGCCTTCCAGTCGGGGCCATGGCTGCGCAGCACATCCCATGTCGGGGTCTGGTCGGCCCAGCGGCGGGCATTGTTGCGCCAGACGCCTTCATACAGGCAATTGTGGAAATAATAGGGATGCAGATGGCGGAATTCGCTGCGGGCGGCCGAGAACAGTTCCTCCATCACCTTGACATGCGGGTCCATGCTGCCGCCGACATCCAGGAACAGCAGCACCTTCACGGCATTCTGCCGCTCGGGCCGGGTCTGCACGTCCAGCCAGCCCTGTTCGGCGGTGGCGCGGATGGTGCCGTCCAGGTCCAGCTCTTCCGGCGCACCGTCGCGGGCCCATCTGCGCAGCGCCCGCAGGGCAATCTTGATGCTGCGGGTGCCCAGTTCCACCCGGTCGTCAAGATCGCGGAATTCGCGGCGGTCCCAGACCTTGACGGCGCGGCGGTGGCGGCTTTCGTCCTGGCCGATCCGCACGCCTTCGGGATTGTAGCCATAGGCCCCGAAGGGCGAGGTTCCGGCCGTGCCGATCCATTTGCTGCCGCCCTGATGGCGGCCCTTCTGCTGTTCCAGCCGCTTGCGCAGCGTTTCCATCAGCTGATCGAAGCCGCCAAGCGCCTTGATCGCGGCCTGTTCTTCGGGGCTCAGGTGCTTTTCGGCCAGTCTGGCCAGCCAGTCGGCGGGCAGGTCCAGCGCCTGAAGGACATCCTCGGGCGTCAGGTCCTGCAAGCCCTTGAAGGCGGCCGAAAAGGCGCGGTCGAAGCGGTCGAGATGGCGTTCGTCCTTGACCAGTGCGGCGCGGGCAAGGTGGTAGAATCCTTCGATGTCCCAGGTGACAAGCCCCGCAGACAGCGCCTCCAGGAAGGTCAGGAATTCGCGCAGCGACACCGGCACGCCTTCGCGCCGCAGATGGTGCAGGAAGGGCAGGAACATGCCCCGGCCCTAGATCAGGCTGCGGTGGATGATGATGGTGGCGAAAAGCCCCAGGATGCCCAGAATGATGCCGTAGACGGCGGCATATTGCGCGATGTCGGCGGGCCTGCCGCCGCGCCGCCTGGCGCTGAAGCCGCCCCAGAGCGCCCCGATCACGAAGCCACCGATCACAAGCATGGTTCATTCCCCTTCCGGCTGCCCGGCAGGGGAAGGGGGCGTCAGCCCCGCGTCCCCTTCGCCCCCAGGGCGGCAATCTCGCGCGTGCGGGCGCGCATCTGCGCCTCTGAGCCGAAGCCATAGCGCGCCCATTGCTGGCTGTCCATCCGCAGGGCCTCGGCCTCGGCGGTGCGGCCCAGAAGGTCCAGCGCCTCGGCCTTGATCAGCTGGACAGTGGCCAGCAGCGCATAGTTCTGCGCGCCGCGCACCACCGGAATGGCACGGTCGGCAAAGGCCAGCGCCTGATCCGGCTGGCCCGAGGCGACGGCGATGGCGGCCAGCTGCATGTCGATATGGGCGACATGGATCTGCGCATCGGGCAGGCGGCGATAGATTTCGGCGGCGGCGGTGAACTCCTGGACCGCGCGGGCACGGTCGGAGCCGACATAGAGCCGGGCGATGGCGAAATGGCTGAAGGCCAGCCGCGCATCGGTCCACCCCTGGGCGCGGGCGATCATCAGGGCGCGGTCGGCAGCGGCGCGGCGGGCGCCTTGCCCCGCGCCCCCGGACCCCAGCGCGGTTTCCACCGCCTGTTTCCAGGATTTCGGCGTGGCCGAACCTGGGCTGACGCCCCCGACGCCCGACCCGGCGGGATTGATGCGGGCAAAGATGCCGGGCAGGGCGGCGGCCACGGCAGTCTTCGACATGCCGGACCGCAGTTCCGGCGCGTAATAGGCCCGCAGGATCATCATGTCGAAATCGGTCAGAACCGACTGGAAGTTGTCGTCGTTGAAGACCGAATCCGACAGGCGATAGAGATCGTTCAGCGGGCCGATGGCTTGCGCAACCTCTTCGTTGAAACAGTCGCGCACCTCTTGCGGACTGGCCTCGCTGGGCACGAAGATGCCGACGGTGCGGCGCTGGATGACCGTGGCCCAGTCGACGGCGGCGGTGCCGCGTGCGGCCTTGTAGTCGGCCGGGGTGGACACATTGGGCACCACGAAGCAGGCCGCATTGGGGGCCAGCCGGCGCAGCTGGGCGCGGGGGCTGAAATGCACGGTGATCGAGGCGGCTTCGCCCGAAGCGGCGGGGCGCATGTCGATCCCGGCCTCGGTGCGCAGACGGTTGATCAGCTTCACCATGTCGGGGGCTGCGGTGCCGGGCACGTCTCCGGTCAGCGCTACGGTGATCGGGCCTTCAAAGCGCGAGAAGACGGGCAGGCTGCGGCCGCTTTCCAGCTCGAACGCAAGGTCGAGGAAATCGCGCGCCAGCGCGGCATTGCCCCGGCCCGCGCCCGACGGGGCGGTGGCAAAGGCCGGGTTGGCGGCAAAGCCCAGATCGGGCGCAGTCAGGTCATCGCCCGCCGGAATGGCGGCGCGGGCCTTCGTGACCTGCGCGTCGGTCAGCCTGTCGTCGGCAGGGCCGCAGGCGGCGACTGTCGCAAGGGCGACAATCGCGGCAATGGTATGTTTCCGCATTTTCTGGCAGCTCGATTCATGCGCTTGCCGGGATCTTGCGCCCCGGTGGGTTTCCCGTCGGCCCGGACAGACGGCAATGCCCCCGCATCGCCATCTGCCCGGTTCCGCCGGTGGTCCGGATGCCACGCTGCCCCGGACCCTGGATGATGGGGGCGAGCAGACTTGGTGCCCCGCCGTCCTGGGTCAGGCTGGCTTGCCGGGCGGACCAGCCCGGTTTGCGCGTGGAAGAACCTGGCCGTCCCGTGCCCGGCAGGGGCGACAGGACAATCCAGGCGAGGGATCCCGGTTTCGAAAGCTGTCCAGAACGGGGACCGGCGGCTGCGGACAGGGCCGGTCGGGCAGAGCAAAGCTCTGTCAGGCAGGCACGTCGGGCAGTGGCGCAGGGTCATTCTTGGCAGCTTTCGGAACCGGGATCACACAGGTTTGATCCAACAGGTGCCGAGTGTCTTTATCGCGGCCCGTTCATGTCAATTGCGCGGAATCTTGGCGATTGTCGCCAAACCAGCCATAGCGGCGTTCGGCAGGGCAGGGGCCAGATTTGCCATCCGAATGTCACGGATTATTTCAAATTGTGACGGAAATTGGACAATTCGTGAGCAGATTGTGTCACGATTGTGGCCGAACTTCGGCAATGCTGCCCGATTCGGCCATGGTTCGATACGTTCAAATGAGGCGGGGCACCGCGTCCGTCCGCTCCGCCCGTCCGCCCCGCTCAGCGCTGCCCGCGCGACAGGAAGGCCAGGCGTTCGAACAGCTGCACATCCTGTTCGTTCTTCAGAAGCGCGCCATGCAGCCGGGGCAGGCTGTCCTTCGCGTCGCGCTTCAGATCCTCGGGTGACAGGTCCTCGGCCAGGATCAGCTTCAGCCAGTCCAGCACTTCAGAGGTCGAGGGCTTTTTCTTCAGCCCCGGCGTGTCGCGGATGTCGAAGAATTGCGTCAGGGCGGTGGTCAGCAGCGCCTCCTTGATGCCGGGGAAATGCATCCGCACGATGGCGGCCAGCGTCTCGGGATCGGGAAAACGAATGTAGTGAAAGAAACAGCGGCGCAGGAAGGCGTCGGGCAGTTCCTTTTCGTTGTTCGAGGTGATGATGACGACCGGGCGGTGCAGGGCGCGGATCGTCTCGCCGGTTTCGTGGACATGGAATTCCATCCGGTCCAGTTCCTGCAACAGGTCATTCGGGAATTCGATGTCGGCCTTGTCGATCTCGTCGATCAGCAGCACCACGCGGCCCGGCGCGGTGAAGGCCTGCCAGAGCCGCCCCTGACGGATGTAGTTGCGCACATCGTTGACGCGGGCATCGCCCAGCTGGCTGTCGCGCAGTCGGCTGACAGCATCGTATTCGTAAAGCCCCTGCTGCGCCTTGGTGGTGGATTTGACGTTCCATTCCAGAAAGGGCAGGTCCAGCGCCGCCGCGACCTGCCGCGCCAGTTCGGTCTTGCCGGTGCCCGGTTCCCCCTTCACCAGAAGCGGACGTTGCAGGGCGACAGCGGCATTGACGGCGATGCTGAGGGCGGTATCTGCGACATAAGTCGCGGTCGAGGCGAATTTCATCAGGGTTTCAAGACCTTCGAAACGGGATGCAGGACAGGCGGGACGGACCCTAGCCCCGCGTTCAATTTGTCGCAACTGCTAGTGACAATGCCGGACAGTTCAGTTACACGCCCGCCAACAGGAGTGTGCCGATGACAGATGCCAGCCTGTCGGCGCGATCCGACACCAGAGAGAGTGCTGCGATGAAGCCGGAAGTGTTCTTGCCAGACGATTACCGCCCTGCCGAAGACGAACCCTTCATGAACGACAGGCAGCTTGAATACTTTCGCCGCAAGCTGCTGATCTGGAAACAGGAACTTCTGGACCAATCCTCGGAGACCATCGAAAACCTGCAAGACAGTGCCCGCAACGTTCCCGATCTGGCCGACCGGGCCAGCGAAGAGACCGACCGCGCGCTGGAACTGCGCACCCGCGACCGCCAGCGCAAGCTGGTGTCCAAGATCGACGCGGCGCTGCGCCGGATCGAGAACGGCGAATACGGTTATTGCGAAGTGACCGGAGAGCCGATCAGCCTGAAGCGGCTGGATGCCCGGCCGATCGCCATCATGACGCTGGAAGCGCAGGAAAAGCACGAGCGCCGCGAAAAGGTGCATCGGGACGACTGAATTACATGCCGCAGGCGGGGGGCTTGCGCCTTCGTATCGGGCTGTGGAACATGCGCCGGGCCGCTTCGCCCGGCGCTTTGCATTTCGGCACCTTCATTCTTCGGACCTTCCCATGTCGCTGATCGGCCAGTCAGTCACCATCCTGGGCGCGGGCGTCGCGGGCCTTGCCGCCGCGCGGGCGCTGGCGCTGCGCGGGGCAAAGATCACCGTGCTGGAACAGGCCGATGCGGTGCGCGAGGTCGGGGCCGGTCTGCAGATCAGCCCCAATGGCGCGGCGGTGCTGAAGGCACTGGGGCTTGGGGCGGCACTCGACGCGGTCTCGACGCGGGCCGAGGCGGTGGAACTGCGTGACGGGCTGGACGGATCGCTGGTGACGCGGCTGGAGGTGGCGCGGCTGCGGCCCGACCAGGGCTATCACTTCCTGCACCGGGCCGATCTGATCGCGCTGTTGCTGGACGGCGCGCGCGAAGCGGGGGTGGACCTGCGCCTTTTGCAAAAGGCGGATCGGGTCGATCTGTCGGGCACCCGGCCAAGGGTGATGATGGCGACCGGGGCCGAACTTGAGGCGGATCTGCTGATCGGTGCCGACGGGCTGCATTCACCCACGCGCGAGGCGCTGAACGGCAAGGTGGCGCCCTTCTTCACCCATCAGATCGCCTGGCGCGCGCTGATCCCCTGTGAACCGGGGGCGGCGAACGTGGCGCAGGTCCATATGGGGCCGGGTCGCCATCTGGTCAGCTATCCGCTGCGGGGCGGCACGATCCGCAACATCGTGGCGGTCGAGGAGCGTCGGCGCTGGGTCGAGGAAGGCTGGTCGCTGCGCGACGATCCGATGGAACTGCGGCTGGCGTTCGAAAACTATGGGCCCAGGGTGCGCGGCTGGCTGGATCAGGTGCAGGATGTCTGGCTGTGGGGCCTGTTCCGGCACGAGGTGGCGAAAAGCTGGTTCCGGGTGCTGCCCGACGGGGCGGCGGCGATCCTTGGCGATGCCGCCCATCCGACGCTGCCCTTCCTGGCGCAGGGGGCCAGCATGGGGCTGGAGGATGCCTGGGTGCTGGCCGATTGCCTGGCCGGTCACGATGCGACGGCAGCGGCGCTGCGCGCCTATCAGGCCCGCCGCGGCCCGCGGACGGCGCGGATCGTCGAGGCGGCCAACCGCAATGCGAAAGCCTATCACCTGTCGGGGCCGATGCGGACGATGGCGCATCTGGGGCTGCGGATCGGCGGACGCCTCGCACCGCAGGCCGCGCTGTCGCGCTTTGACTGGCTTTACGGCCATGACGTGACGAAGGCCGAACCGCAAAATCCTTGAGAAAGGATTTTGGCAAATTTCCTGATCAGGAAATTTCCGGCCTCAGCAGGCCAGCCCCTCGCGTTCCAGATACCGGGCCGAGGTCAGGATATCCCCGGCCTGCGCCATTTCCAGGATCAGCCGGGGCATCACCGGAAGTTCCCTCAACGCCATGAAGACACCGTGCCAACGGATCGCGCCTCGCCCCAGGGCCCAGTGCCGGTCGGCTACGCCGTCGGCATCCTGCAAATGCACATGCGCCAGCCGCGCCCCCGCCGCGCGCACATAGGCATCCACGGGGGGCGCTGCGGTCGATCCATGGGCGTAATGCGCATGTCCGGTATCGAGCGAGACCTGAATGGCGGTGGAATGAAAGGCGCGCACCAGATCGACCCGCTCCATCGGGTCGCGGTCTTCGCAATTCTCGATCACCAGTGTCGCGCCGGTCTCTTCGGCCCGCTTCACCACCGGGGCGAGACAGTCGAGCGTGCGGTCGATCATGCCTTGCTGGTCGTCCATCTCGGTGCCGCGGTTGAAGCCGGACCAGGTGGTGAACGGGCTGTGCAGCACCATATGGCCCTGCCGCCCGAACAGCTCCAGCGCGGCAAGGGCGGTCAGCATGCGGTCCTGCACGATGCGGCGCAGATCCGGGTCGGGCTGGTCGATGGCAAAGCCAAGGAACGGGCCGTGCAGCCCGATGCGGCCGGAATGCCCGGCGAATTCGGCCTTCACCTGTGCTGCAATCTCGCGCCAGCGGGTGCCGCTCAGCGCCCCAAGCACGGTGAAATCGCGGATTTCCACATCACGGCCGTCGATCCAGCCGCGCAGGCCGGGAATGTCGGCAAGATCGGACAGATAGGCGGCAGCGCCCGGATGCGGCAGGTCAGGCATCCAGTTCCACCCAGACCGGCACATGATCCGACGGCTTGTCGCCCGCCCGCACGTCCTTGTCGATTCCGGCCTCGGACATCAGGTCGGCGGCCTGCGGCGACAGGAACAGATGGTCGATGCGGATGCCGTTGCCGCGCTCCCAGGAATTCGCCTGATAATCCCAGAAGGTATAGATCCCCGGACGCGGGTTGCGGGTGCGGATCGCCTCGGTCAGGCCCAGATGCGCGATCCGACGCAGCGCGGCGCGGCTTTGCGGCAGGAACAATGCGTCGCTGACCCAGGCCTCGGGCCGGGCGGCATCCTCGGGCTGCGGGATCACGTTGTAATCGCCCAGAAAGATCACCGGCATCTCTTCGGCCAGAAGCGCGCGGACGCGCGCCTCCATCCGCGCCATCCAGGCCAGCTTGTACTCGTATTTCGGCCCCGGTGCCGGGTTGCCGTTCGGCAGGTAAAGCCCGCAGACCCGCATCGCGCGGGCACCGATCACCGTGGCCTCGATCCAGCGGGCCTGTTCATCGGCCGGATCGCCGGGCAGGCCGCGCGTCACATCCTCCAGGGGCAGCTTCGACAGGATCGCCACGCCGTTGAAGGATTTCTGGCCATGGGTTTCGACGCGATAGCCCATGTCCTCGAAAATGCCGCGCGGGAAAGCCTCGTCCTGGCTCTTGATCTCCTGCAGGCAGACCACATCGGGGCGCGCGGCCTCCAGCCAGCGGGGCAGGGCCTCGATCCGGGCCTTGATGCCGTTGATGTTGAACGTGGCGATCTTCATGGGCCTCTCCGCATGTCAAGACATCTTGCAAGGCGGCGCGGCGAAGGGCAAGCTGCCATCAGGGTCGGCACGGCCCGCCGCTCGCGCGCCTCTGGCGTCTGGTGAACGTGCCACGGCACCGCGACACCCCTTTCCCGAGGGTCCGCACCCGGCAAGGCGAGCCCCGGCAGGTACAGGACCCCAAGGGAAAAGACGATGCGCGATTTCCGCGATGCAAAGGCCATGGCCGCCACCCTGCGCGACAGGCTGCGGGCCGATGGCCATGAGATGACGCAAGGCCGGGCGCTGGAGGTGGTGGCGGGCCTGTTCGGCTGCCGCGACTGGAACACGCTGGCCGCCGCCATCGGCGACGTCACCGCGCCGAGATTCACCGAAACCTGCCCGATCCTGCGGATCTTCGACGAGGCGAAGGCCCGCGAATTCTATGTCGGCTGGTTGGGATTCTCGGTGGATTGGGAGCATCGCTTCGCCCCCGGCATGCCGCTTTACTGCCAGATCAGCCGGGCCGGGCTGGTGCTGCATCTGTCGATGCATCACGGCGACGCCACACCGGGGGCGGCGGTCTTCGTGCGGATGCGGGCGATCCGCGCCTTTCATGCCGAGATCACCCGCGACCGGCCCTATGCGCACAACCGTCCGGGGCTGGAACCCCTGCCATGGGGGATGCAGGTCGAAGTCACCGATCCCTTCATGAACCGCATCCGGTTCTGCGAGCCGGAGGGATGAGCGCCGCACCGCTGGTCTCGGTGCTGGTCCCGGCGTTTCAGGCCGGGGTCGGCCTGCGGGCCGCGGTGGAATCGGTGCTGGCGGGCGGGCTGGAGCCGGAGCGGCTGGAGATTCTGGTCGAGGCCGACGATGGCCGTTCCTATCCCGAAGTTCTGGGCCTGCCCGGTGTCCGCCTTCAGACCACCGGGGCCGTGGGGTCCGGCGTCGGCCCGGCGCGCAACCGGGCGCTGGCGCGGGCCAGGGGCGCGTTCATCGCCTGTCTTGACGCCGATGACCTCCTGGCCCCCGGCTGGCTGGCGGCGCTGATACCGCTGGCGCAGCGCGCCGGGGCCGCGGTTTCGGCGCTGGAGGTCGAGGAGGACGGCAACATCATCCTGCGGCTCTGGCAGGACCGCGACCGGCTGGGCTTTGCCGATCTGGCGCAAAGCGGGGCCTCGCTGCGCGGCCTTGTGGCGCGCGCGCATTGCCCGCCCTTTGCCGATGCCCCGTCGCAGGACATCCTGCACGGGCTGACGGTGATGGCGCGGCTGGGCGGCAGCCTGCCGCTGTCGCCGCTGCCCTACCGGCTGCGGCTGCGGCCTGCCAGCGTCTCGGCCGCCGCCGATTTTCCCGCCAGGGTCCATGCCGCCTATCTGGCACATGTCGCCACACTGGAAGGCGATCCGTCGCTGTCCCCCGCAATGGCCCGCGCCGCCGCCGATGTGTTCCGCGCCAAGATCGCACTGAACGCGGCATTCGTCGCCGAAGGCGCGGGCCGCAGCTATTACCGCTTCATTGCCGACCGGCTGTCGGGGTGACGGCCGTCGCATGGGTATTTGGGCAAAGGTGAAAGGGTGTTTTCATCTTTGCAGAAATACCCCCGCCGGAGGCATCCGCCGCCCCGGCCAGGCGATCAGATCGAAAAGCTGGTGCCGCAGCCGCAGGAGCTGCTGGCATTGGGGTTTTCCACCACGAAGCGGGCGCCGATCAACTCATCGGTGAAGTCGATCACCGCATTCTGCAGGAAGGGCAGCGACACCGGATCGACGAGGACGCGCTGGCCGGATTTTTCCAGCACCATGTCGTCCGCGGCAACGTCATCCAGCCGGATGTCGTATTGAAAGCCCGAGCAGCCTCCGCCTGAGACGCCGACGCGCAGGGGACGGGCATCGCCGGTGATCTCGGCGATTTCGGCCAGCCGCGCAAAGGCGCGGTCGGTGACGCGGGGGGGAAGTGTCAGTTCCATTGCTGTTCCCGTGGGCTTTCGGTCATTCTCTCCATATATGGAGGATAACGCAACGAACAAGCCTGCCTGCAGGATTGACCGAAGGAAGACCCGATGCTTGCGCCCTTTGCCTGCCAGCCAGACGCTTCGCGCGGGCGGTTGTTCGCCGAAGAAATGTCGTCGTTCCGCAGCCCGTTCCAGCGCGACCGCGACCGTATCATCCATTCATCGGCCTTCCGGCGGCTGAAGCACAAGACACAGGTCTTCGTCGAACACGAGGGCGATTATTACCGCACCCGCCTGACCCACAGCATCGAGGTGGCGCAGGTGGCGCGCACCATCGCGGGCGTTCTCGGGCTGAACACCGATCTGGCCGAGGCGATCGCCCTGGCGCATGATCTGGGCCACACGCCCTTTGGCCATACCGGCGAGGATGCGATGGAGCGGCTGATGGCGCCCTATGGCGGCTTTGACCACAATGCCCAGGCTCTGCGGATTGTCACCCGGCTGGAGCGGCATTACGCCGGTTTCGACGGGCTGAACCTGACCTGGGAGACGCTGGAGGGCATCGCCAAACATAACGGTCCGGTGATCGGGCCGAATGCCGATCCGAAACACGGCCACGACCCGGATCATCTGCCCTATGCGCTGGCCGAGGTGAATGCCGCCTGGGATCTGGAACTGGACACCCATGCCAGCGCCGAGGCACAGGTCGCGGCGATTGCCGATGACGTGGCCTATTCGCACCACGACCTGCATGACGGGTTGCGGTCGGGCCTGTTCGACGAAGAGGATCTGATGGAACTGCCGGTCTCCGGCCCCGCCTTCGAGGAGGTGGACCGGCTTTATCCGGGGCTGGAGCGGATGCGGCGGCGGCATGAGGCGCTGCGGCGGGTGTTCGGCCGGATGGTCGAGGATGTGATCGCGGTGGCGCAGAACCGGCTGGCGGCGGCACAGCCGCAATCGGTGGACGAGATCCGGCACATGGGCACCACGATCATCCGGTTTTCCAAGCCGCTATATCAGGAGTTGAAGGCGGTGCGCAGCTTCCTGTTCCACCGGATGTATCGCGCGCCGTCGGTGATGGAGGTGCGGGCCAGGGTGACGCAGGTGGTGGACGATCTGTTCCCGCTGTTCCTGTCCGAGCCCGGTCTCCTGCCCGCCGAATGGGCCGCCGATGTGGCGGCTGCGGCGGACAAGACCGAACTGGCGCGCATCGTGGCGGATTATGTGGCCGGGATGACCGACCGCTTTGCCATTCAGGAACATGCCCGGCTGATGGGCTGCGCGCCGGTGGTTGCGGCGGGCTGACGATTTTTCGTCGAAAAATCGGGTCTCAGCGCGGACGGGTTGCTGCGAAGATCCAGATCAGTGCCAGCAGGGCCGAGGCGATGGCGTTCCAGCCCGCCATCGAAATCCCCATCAGCGACCACGGGATCGCATCGCAGCGCACCGGTGGCGCGGTGGCGATGTCCGGGTTCAGCAGATCCGCGCCCGAGAGGCCCGCGATCGACCCTTGCGTGCAGGAGGAGATGAACTCCCACCAGCCCTGTTCAACCCCGGCATGAAACAGCCCGAGGCCCGCCGTGGCCAGCGCCGCCAGCGCGCCCGCCCAGGCCAGCGCCCGCCAGCCCGTCGCCAGGGCAAGGCCCAGGATCAGCACCGCCGCCGCATGGGGCCAGCGCTGCCACAGGCACAGCTGGCAGGGGGCAAGGCCGCCGATATGCTGGAAGGCGAAGGCCCCGGCCAGCATCGCGGCCGAGCCGAGTCCGGCCAGAAGCATGGCGCGTGTCGCGGTGGGATTGGTCATGGCCGGGCGTCCTTGGGCTGTGCGCCGCGACCATAGCGGCCCCTTCGGGGCTGCGAAAGACACGCTGCGGTGAAAGCTCCCCCTTCCGTGCGGGCGGGGCTTGGGTCTAGGCTGGCGGGAAAGCGGGCCGCCGGGCCTGCGGTGCAGAAAGGGTTCCGGGATGGAATGGAAGGGTCGTCGCCAGAGCAGCAACATCGAGGACCGCCGCACCCGTTCCGGCGGCGGGCGCCGGGCGGCCGGGGTCGGCGGGGCAGGGGCTATCGTGGTGGTTCTGCTGGCGCTGTTCCTGGGCGTGGATCCCAGTCAGCTGCTGGGCGGGATGGAGGGCGGCGGCGGCACGCCGGACGGAACCCCGGCCGAACTGACCGAGGCTGACCGTCAGGCGGGCGATTTCGTTGCCGTCACCCTGGCCGATACCGAGGAAATCTGGGCCAATGTGTTTCGCGACCAGTTGCGGCGCAGCTACACCCCCGCCACGCTGGTGCTGTTCAAGGAGCATACGCCATCGGCCTGCGGCGGCGCGTCCGAGGCGACGGGACCGTTCTACTGCCCGGCCGACAAGAAGGTTTATCTCGACACCGCCTTTTTCACCACGCTGTCGCAGCGGCTGGGGGCCAAGGGTGATTTCGCCGCCGCCTATGTGGTGGCGCATGAGATCGGCCACCATGTCCAGAACGAACTGGGCATTCTGGGCAAGGCCAACCAGATCCGCCAGCAGGTAAGCGAGGCGGAATCGAATGAAATCTCGGTGCGGATCGAATTGCAGGCCGATTGCCTGTCGGGGATCTGGGCGCGCGGGGCGGCGCGGGAAATCGGCTCGGTCGAGCCTGGCGATCTGGAAGAGGCGGTGAATGCCGCCCGGCAGATCGGCGACGACACGTTGCAGGCCAATGCCGGGCGGCGTCCGATGCCGCATACCTTTACCCATGGCACATCGGAACAGCGGTCGCGCTGGTTCCTGATCGGGCTGCAATCCGGCCAGATCGCCGATTGCGACACGTTTTCGACCGACGATCTGTAATCCCCGGTGGCGGTTGCGGCGGGGGCTTGAACACCCCTGCCTGCGCCGGGTAGAGAAGGGACGCGCCCGCGCCGACAGTTGTCGGTCCTGCCATGCGGGTGCCTTGATGTGCGGGTGTGGCGGAATGGTAGACGCGACAGACTCAAACTCTGTTTCCGCAAGGAGTGTCGGTTCGAGTCCGACCACCCGTACCACATCTGGTCCGCGACCCGCGGTTGCGGTGGGCATGGGGCAGGCGCTGATGGCCTGATTCGCGGCGGATCGGGTGTGACAGTGGAGCGCCCCGCGCCGATACCGAAAATTCGCGGCGATTAGTTCCGGCTTCGGAACACCGGCCCGGAAAATGTGACACAATCCTGCCGCGATCTGCCCGCATGGTTAATCGATCTGGGCGGGACTGCCCAAGTTTCCCGATCATGGACAATAGTCGCCCTGATGGCGCAGGGCGGCGGCCGGACGGGCCGCTTTCCGCCGATTTCTGTGATCTTGCCAGGCAACCGCGCCTTTGCCCTCTGGTCTAAATGCCTGCACGGAAACAGTTAAGATTCAACCTGGCCGTGAATCGTCCTGGCGCGCTGGAACGATCCTTTCACTTTGACAGAAAGTTGCCACTTTTCGCTTTCAGTGGCGCGGAAGCGGGGCTATCAGAAAGGGGTCTTGAAGACGTATGGGCCGTGGGGGCGGTCGTATGTTGGTGACGCATCGCAAGGTGCGGCTACGGTGACGAGAGTGCTGCCGCAACCGGGCGATCCGGGATGATCAGGCTTCCCCCTCATCACATCACCATGCCGATCGGGTCCGGTGGCTTGCCGTTCTGGCAAGGTCGCGGCGTCTTTCGGTCCGGCACCGCGCCGGATCAGGGACGCAACGCGAAGGGACGGCCGGGCCGTCAGTGATCGAGGATATGACATGTCAGTGTTTGACCAGTTCAATGCCAGCAACAATGCGGCCGGTGCCGATGGGGCGCAGGACCGCCCCGAGACTGTCACCCCCTGCTTCACGCCCGGCACGCTGATCGCCACGCCGCGCGGCGAAGTGCCGGTCGAAAGCCTGAGCCCCGGCGACAAGGTGGTGACGCGCGACAACGGCATCCAGGTGATCCGCTGGACCGGGGAAAACCCGCTGTCGGGCCAGCAACTGCGGCTGAACACCCATCTGCATCCGATCTTCATCAAGCGCGGTGCCCTGGGCAATGGTCTTCCCGAACAGGACATGATGGTGTCGCCCAATCACCGGATGCTGGTGGCGAACGACCGCACGCAGCTTTATTTCAACGAGCCCGAGGTTCTGGTTTCGGCCAAGCATCTGGTCGGCAGCCAGGGCGTGCATTCGGTCGAGGCGATCAGCGTGACCTATCTTCACTTCATGTTCGACCGGCACGAGGTGGTGCTGGCCAACGGGGCCTGGACCGAAAGCTTCCAGCCCGGCGACCAGACCCTGAAGGGGATGGGCAATGCGCAGCGCAACGAGATTTACGAACTGTTCCCCGATCTGAAGACGGATCAGGGGCTTGATGCCTATGCGGCGGCCCGGCGCACGCTGAAGGGGCATGAGGCGCAGCTTCTGGCGAAATGACGGTTATGCAGCGCGGCGTGGGTCCGCCCGACAGGGCGACCTTCCGCACAGGGAAAGGGTCTCCGTCCGGGGGCCCTTTTCTTTTGTGCGCCCGCGATTGCAGGGCTGCCCGGTGATGCTCAACTTTTACGAGAATTCGACGCGTCGGTTCGCCTTTGCCCGAAAAAAGCCCTGTTTCCAGAGCATCCGCGTCATTTTCGCCCCGCCGTTTTGCCGCAATGGCGCCCTAGAGAAGACGGACCTCTGCCGATTTTCGCGGGGGATTCTGTTGGACCTCGAGGGTAACGAATGGCCACCGCTAACGAGTTGACGGTCGACACCAGTGCAAGCGCCATGCAGATGGCGGAAACCATCTTCGGCGACGGTATCCAGATCGTCTCGGCCAGCTATACCGGCGATCCGAATGCTGCGGGCATCTATAGCGGGGCCGACAGCACGATTCCGGGCATCACCGGATCGGACGGCGGCGTCATGCTGTCCACCGGCAATGTGGCGGACTTCACCAATTCTACCGGGACGACAGACACGAATACCGCCACCGGCACCGGCACCGACAACAGCGGTGTCGACGGCGATGCCGATATGGATGGCATCGCGGGCGAGGCGACCTTTGACGGGGCGATCTTCGAGTCTAGCTTCATCCCGATCGGCGACATGCTTACGATGCAGTTCGTCTTCACGTCCGAGGAATATCCCGAATATGTCCTCTCGGGGGTGAACGACAGCTTTGGCGTCTGGGTCAACGGCGAATTCGTCGAGATGACGATCACCACCCAAGGGCGGATTTCCGTCGATACGGTGAATGCCGGGCAAAACCAAAACCTTTACCGCGACAATACCGCGGATCAGTTCAATTCGGAAATGGACGGCATCACCTATGTGATGTCCTTCAAGGCACCGGTCAATCCGGGTCAGGTGAACACGATCAAGATCGGCATTGCCGATGGCGGTGATGCGGTCTGGGATTCCAACGTCCTGATCGCGGCCGACAGCATCCAGACCATCACCCTGGCGACCGAGGACGAGGTGGAGCTTGCCACCAATTCCACCCGGATCTTGGATGTGCTGGCCAATGACCGCGATCTTTATGACAGCGGCCTGACCGTCACACAGATCATGGGCGTCGATGTGGCCCCCGGCGATACCGTGACGCTGGCCACGGGAGAGCAGGTGACGCTGAACCCCGACGGCACGCTGAGCGTGACCTCGGACGGCGATACCGGATCGAATGTCCTGACCTATCAGATCACCGATGGTCTGGGGAATACCGACATCGGCTATGTCACCATCCGCACTGTCGATGCGGGTGCGGAAGTCGATGGCATCGTGCAGGGCACGGACGGCGGCGATCTGATCGACGGCGGCTATCTGGGCGACCCGGAAGGGGACCGTGTGGACGGGGCGGACGCCACCGGCATCCATGGCACCGAAGGCGAAGAGGATTACATCCTGGCCGGGGCGGGCAATGACACCGTTATGGCCGGTGCCGACAATGACTTCGTGGCCGGCGAAGACGGAGATGACAGCATTTATGGCGGCGAAGGCGATGATACGGTGCTTGCCGGGGCGGGTGCCGATACCGTCCATGGCGATGCCGGGGATGATGTCGTCTATCTGGGCGCGGGCAATGATGTTGCGGGCAGCGAAGGTGCCGAAGGGGATGGCAACGACCTGATCTATGGCGGCAGCGGCGATGACAGCCTGACCGGCGGCGCGGGCAGCGATACGCTGTCGGGCGGCACCGGGGCCGACAGCCTGTTCACATCCGATCAGGCCGGGCAGGACAGTCTTGACGGCGGCGAAGGCGGGGCCGACGATTTCGATACGGTCTGGTTCGGTAACTATACCTCGGCCAGCGGCGTCAACGTCACCTATACCGGCAATGAAGCCGGAACCTACGCCTATGCTTCCGAACCGTCGGACGGCAGCTTTGTGAACATCGAGGCGCTGGAACTGACCGGGAGTGCCGACAGCGTGGATGCTTCGGCGACCGACGGGCCGAACCAGATCAACGCCCATGGCGGTGACGATACCGTGACGGGCGGCAGCGGAGACGATTTCATCGACGGCGGGGACGGCGATGATCAGATTGCCGGGAACGGCGGGGCCGATACCCTGATCGGCGGCAGCGGGGCCGATACGATCAGCGGCGGGCCGGAGTACCAGATCTTCCCGGAATATGCCGAAGTCACCGGCGCAAGCCAGACCCTGACCGGCAGCAACGGCAACAGCGATTTCGATCACAGCGTCACCACCACCGGGCCATCGGTCGACAGCTGGACCGTGCCGCTGGACGGCGGCTGGTCGATGACCGGCTATCACGTCGGCAACGGCTCTGACGCGAACGAGACCCATACCCATGGCTTCAGCCAGGAAGTCGCCGGGGCGGTGCTGACCATCGCCGACATCGACCCCACGGAAACCGTGGTGATCTGGCTGGACGGGGTGGCGGTCAACCTGAACGATGCGATTGCGGCGGGGCTTGTCAGCTTTGACCCCGGCACCACCGGCTTTGTGATCGACGGCGACGGTGCGCTGGCCGGCACGGTCGCGCCGGTGACGGAACCCGTCCCGGCCACGCTGACCATCCTGCAACCCTTCACCACGCTTTCGGTGCAGAATGCGTCGGACACCGGGCAAGGCAACGGGTCGATCTATTCCCTGCTGGTCGATACCAACGCACCATCGGCCTATGCGGGGGATGACGACAGCATCGACGGCGGCGACGGCGACGATGTGATCTCGGGCGGGATCGGCGCGGATACCATCACCGGCGGCATGGGCAATGACCAGATCGACGCGGGCTTTGACGCCGATATGGCCACCGGCGACGACGGCGACGATTATATCTTCGGCAATGGCGGCAATGACACGCTGTCGGGCGGCGAAGGCCATGATACCGTCGACGGCGGCGATGACGAGGATCTGATCGACGGCGGCGCGGGCGATGACAGCCTGATCGGCGGTGGCGGCGATGACACGATCACCGGCGGGCTTGGCAGCGATACGCTTGAGGGCGGCGAAGGCAATGACAGCCTGACCGATACCGACGGCCCAACGCTGGCCGATGGGGGTGAGGGCGATGATACGCTGATCGCCGGGGACAGCGACGACACGCTGTCGGGCGGCACGGGCGACGATCTGATCGACGCGGGCGGCGGCGGCGACGTGCTGGATGGCGGCATGGGGGCCGATACCATCCAGGGCGGCTCTGGCAATGACACCATCAACGGCGGTGACGATGCCCAGATCCGCAACTCGGCCCCGCCGGAATTCGCGGAAACCTCCGGCACCTCGGGCACTGTCACCGGCACCGGCGGCAATGCCGATTTCGGGTTTGACGTGGTGGCCGATGCCGGTGTGGTTCAGACCGGCAGCGAGACATTCGAACTGCCCGGCGGTGCCGGAACGGAAACCGCCGATGGCTATCTGGTCGGCGCGGTCGCGGGGTCTCAGGACCGCTACACGCACAGCTTCACCTCGGACGTGGGGGCTGTGCAACTGCGCATCACCGGGCTGAACACGGCGGAAACGCTGGTGCTGATCGTCGATGGCGCGCCGCTTGACCTGAACCTGGCCATCGCCATGGGCATCGTGACCTTCGATGCCGGAACCACCTCGTATTATGTCGACGGTACTGGCAACCTGGCGGCGGCTTCGGATGCCCCCGGTCCGTTTGTTCCGGCGGTGCTGACGATCAACGGCCCGCTGGATACGATCGCGGTGCAGAACAATTCGGCCGATGGCAGCGGCGACGGCACCTTCTATACGCTGTCGGTCGACAGCAATCCGGCGCTGGAAATCCTGCCGGACAGCGGCGACAGCCTGTCGGGCGGCGCTGGCGATGATGTGATCAGCGGCGGATCGGGCGATGACACGCTGGACGGCGGCGCGGATCACGACAGCCTGGACGGTGGCGACGGCAATGACAGCCTGTCGGGCGGTGATGGCAATGACACGCTGGCCGGTGGCGCGGGCAATGATACCCTGCTGGGCGGCGGCGACCGCGACGTGCTGACCGGCAACGGTGGCGATGTGGTTGATGGCGGCGAAGACGGCGACGACTTTGACACGCTGATCGTGGATGACGTGGCTTCAGTCGTCTATGGCGGTGGCAACAACGAGGCGGGAACCGTCAACTTCAACGACGGATCGTCGCTGACCTTCCAGAACATCGAAACGATGATCATCGACGGGGTGCCGTTCACCCCGCCGAACGGTGTCGTG
This sequence comes from Paracoccaceae bacterium, assembly GCA_036745335.1. GTDB lineage: Bacteria > Pseudomonadota > Alphaproteobacteria > Rhodobacterales > Rhodobacteraceae > Pseudogemmobacter. The sequence continues at coordinate 68,240 of DAIOGH010000003.1, read as the reverse complement.
AACGGCACCGGGGCCGATGACAGCATCGGTGCGGGCTATGTCGATGCCGATGGCGACCAGATCGACGGCAGCGACGGTGACAATGACGTGGTGCTGGCCGGAGACGGCAATGACACCGTGCTGGCCGGGGCGGGCGACGATTCCGTCATGGGCGAAGCGGGCGATGACACGCTGATCACCGGCGGCGTGGCCGGTCCGGGCAACGACAGCCTCTTCGGCGGTGCGGGCAATGACCAGCTGGTCGTCGAGAACGGCACCGGTTTTGTCCTTGTCGAAGGCGGCGAGGAGCCGGGCGACAACGACAGGCTGATCCTGCCCGGCACCGGGGCCGATGGCGTCAATGTCGGCTTCACCGGCGACGAGACCGGCAGCTTCGGCTATTCCGGCGGTGCGGGTGGCGGCAATTTCGTCGAAATCGAGACGATCGAAACCGGCGCGGGCAATGATACGATCAATGCCTCGGCCAGCAGTGCAGAGACGCAATTGCTGACCGGCGCGGGCGAGGATTTCATCACCGGCGGCGCGGGCGGCGACTGGATCGACGCAGGCGCCGACAACGATCAGGTCTTTGCCGGGGCGGGGGCCGATACGGTTGACGGCGGCACCGGCGATGATGCGCTTTACGGCGGGGCGGGCAATGACGATCTGATCGGCGGCACCGGCAACGACTATATGCAGGGCGACGAAGACGACGACACGCTTCAGGGCGGTGACGGCGACGATTTCCTGCGCGGCGATGCCGGGGATGACTGGGTCTTTGGCGATGCCGGGAATGACAGTGTCTATGGCGGCGCGGGCAATGACTATGTCGATGCCGGGGATGGCGATGACCATGCCTATGGCGGCTTTGGCAACGATATCGTCTTTGGCGGCCTCGGCAACGATACGATCACCGGTTCGGGGGGCGATGATCACGTCGACGGCGGTGACGGCGATGATCTGATGCAGGGCTCGGACGGGTCCGACACGCTGATTGGCGGTGCTGGCGCCGATACCATGCTGGGCGAAGAGGATGCCGATCTGTTCTTCGGCGGCGCGGGCGATTATGTCGACGGCGGCGAGACCGTTACCACCGGCACCGACGACGATACGCTTTATGTCTATGACGTGCTGTCGGTGACGCTGGACGCGGGCAATCCTGAAAACGGTGTCGTCACCTTCAATGACGGCAGCACGCTGGATTTCTTCAATATCGAGAATCTCTATGTCGACGGCTATCTCTACGGCCAGCCGAACTTTGTGGTCGAGGGCACGGCGGGCAATGATGTCATCGACATCGGTTACACCGGCGATCTTCAGGGCGACATGGTGGATGCCGCCGACAACTGGGACGGCAGCAATGACGATCTGATCGAGGCTTATGGCGGCAACGACAGCGTCTGGGCCGGGGATGGCAACGATACCGTTTATGGCGGCGACGGGGACGATACCGTCTGGGGCGGTGACGGCAACGACAGCCTGGACGGCGGGGCGGACAACGATCTGGTCTCGGGCGGCATGGGCGATGACACTGTGTCCGGGGGAACGGGCAACGACAGCCTTGAAGGCGGCTGGGGCAACGACAGCCTGGATGGCGGCGATGGTGACGATCATGTCTTTGCCGACATGGGCGATGATCTGGTCATGGCGGGGGCCGGCAATGACACGGTTCTTTCCGGGCCGGGGCTGGACACGGTCTATGGCGGTGCGGGCAATGACCTGGTCTTCGGTCATGATGATGACGATCTGATCTATGGCGGCGGCGGTGACGATTCCGTCGAAGGCGGTGCTGGCGACGATGCGCTTTATGGCGGTCATGGCGACGACACGTTGCAGGGCAACGATGGCAATGACAGCATCTCGGCCGGGGATGGCGATGACAGCGCCACAGGCGGTATCGGCGATGACACGATCCTGGGCCAGGGCGGTGCCGACACGCTGGAGGGCGGCGATGGCGATGACCTGATCTATGGCGGCAGCGACCCGCTGGCCGTTCCCGACGGCCTGACGATCTGGACCAATGATCCCGGCAATATCTATCGCATCGACATTGCCGATGACGGGTCGGCGGTCAGAACGCTGGTCGGACCGGCGGCACGGGCCTATGGCGACATCGGCATGAATGTCGATGGCCAGCTTTACGGGGTCTCCGGCGGTCAGCTTTACCTGATCGACACCGGCACCGGGGCGGAAACCCTGGTCGGCACCGTCGGCAATTATGCGGGCGGCAATGCGCTGTCCTTCGGACCCGATGGCATGGGCTATGGCTCTGCCGGCAGCTCGGTCTATCGGTTCGATCCCGAAAGTCCCGGCGATTCGACGCTGTGGTGGAGCGATCCGAACGGTGGCTATCCGGCGGGTGACTTCCTCTTCGTCGGCGACAGGGCCTATGTGTCCTGGGTCAGTGCCCCCGCCTATCAGACGCAACTTCTGGAACTGACGCTGGATGGCGACGGCAACGTGCTGGGCAGCACGGCGCTGGGCGTGCTGCCGTCGACATCCTGGGGGCTCGCGGCGGGCGACAATGGTGAAATCTACACTGTCGCCAACCATCTGGGCGAGAATACCCTGCTGCTGGTCGATGTGCCCACGGCTCCGCTCTCTGGCGGCACGGGCACATTGACGGTCACACCGATCGACGGGACAGAGAACGCCACGAACTACTGGGGCGCGACGTCGAACCAGGAGGCGCATCTGGGCGGCGGCGCGGATGAGGGCGATCTGATTTCGGCCGGGGACGGCAACGACACGGTCCATGGGTCCTTCGGCAATGACACGATCCATGGCGGGGCGGACAACGACCTGATCCATGGCGATGAAGATGACGACCTGCTTTTCGGCGATGCCGGCGATGATACGCTGCATGGCGATGCCGGTGACGACCGTCTGGAAGGGGGCGACGGTCAGGACGCGCTTTATGGCGGCGATGGCAATGACCTTGGATATGGTGGCGCAGGCGATGATCTGCTGGACGGCGGTGCCGGAGACGACACCCTGTCTGGTGATCAGGGCAATGACACGCTGTCGGGGGGCGATGGCAACGATGCCCTGCTGGCGATCGAGGGCAATGACCAGCTGTTCGGCGGCACCGGCAACGATACGCTGATCGGTGGCGCCGGATCCGACACGATGGCTGGCGGCGATGACCGCGACACCTTCTTTGGCGGCATCGGCGATGTCGTCGATGGCGAAGAGGGGGGCGACGATTACGACACGCTGGACCTCCGCGGACAGCTGCCGCCCGGCGGGTCGATCACCGTCGACTACGATCCCACCAATTCGGAAAACGGCACGGTCCATTTCCTCGACAGCGATGGCAATTCCATCGGCACGATGACCTTCACCAATATCGAGAATGTCATCGTTCCCTGTTTCACCCCCGGAACCCTGATTGCGACCGACCGGGGCGAGGTGCGGGTGGAAAACCTGCGGACGGGCGACCGGGTGCTGACGCGCGACAATGGCTATCAGGTGCTGCGCTGGGTGGGGCGGCGCGATCTGGCCGCCGCCGATCTGGCAGCCGCGCCGAACCTCTCTCCGGTGCGGATCCGTCAGGGCGCGCTGGGCCTGAACCTGCCCGAACGTGATCTGGTGGTGTCACCGCAGCACCGGGTCCTGCTGTCAAGCACACGGGCGGAACTGTTGTTCGGCGAACATGAGGTGCTGGTGCCGGCCGTTCATCTGCTGGGCAGGCCCGGTATCACGCAGGGGGCCGCATCCGGGGTCGCCTACATCCATCTTCTGTTCGACAATCACGAGATCGTCCGGTCCAACGGGCTGTGGTCGGAAAGCTATCAGCCGGGGGAACTGACGCTGGCCGGGATGGATGACGGGCCGCGACAGGAACTGCTGGACCTGTTCCCCGATCTGCAGCTGGGCCTGCTGTTCCCGGCGGCGCGGCTGACGCTGAAGCGGCGCGAGTCGGATCTGCTGATGGCGGGCTGACAGCCCCGACATCGCCACATTTCCGCATCCTGCGGCCTGCAACAGCAGCCGCAGGATGTTTCCGGTTCCGAAACAAACCTTAATTGCGCCCCGTTGCGGCCATCCGGCGGGAATAGATCGGATTCAACACAAATTGCTTGTGCTGGATCGTTATGGGTCGTGAACCACAGAGAACCGGACTTCGGGGCAAGGCTTCCCGGTCTTCCCGCGCTTCGGGCGGGGTGGTGGTTCTGTGCCGGACGGTCCCCGCCCTGAAAGCGGGCGGCTGATCCATGGCAACGACGTTCAACTGGATCTATCTGGGCACCGGGCCGATGATCGACCCGACCGAAGGCAATTACAACGCCGAGAATGCCTCGGCCCTGGTGGGGCAGACCTATGGGTCGGGCACCGACCCGCTTTACACCCATATCACCCAGACCACGATGATCGACAACGGCGGCAACGCCGGGGCGCTGGATCAGGACAACACCATGTCCAACGACCAGTTCTCGACCAATATCGGGGCGGGCGTCCAGACCTTTACCTTCGATGCTTCGGCCATCTACAACGTCACCGTCACCTATGCCGACGGCACCACCGGCACCGTAACGGCGGTGATCATCCAGGATACCGCAGGTCGGCTTTTCCTGGCCCCCGAGACCCTTGCCGCACCCGCACCCGATACGGCGGTCTACGAGGCCAAGCCGATCGTCTCGATCTCGGTGAATTCCATCTACAACGGGGTGATCGCCTATCTGGGGCTGGGCACGGACCGCATGGTCACGGGCTGGGACGATGGCTGGGTCGAGGGCACCTCGGGCAATGATCTGATCAATGGCTCTTATATAGAGCCGATCGCCAATGGCTCTGACCGGATCGACAACAACGACGGCATCAACGCTACCAGCCTGAACGATGACCGCATCCGCGCCGGGGCAGGCAATGACACGGTGCTTGCGGGGGCCGGCAACGATCTGATCTACGGCGGCACTGGCAATGACAGCCTGTCGGGCGATGCCGGACAGGACACGATCCATGGCGAGGATGGTCAGGATCAGCTGTTCGGCGGCGCAGGCAACGATCAGCTGTTCGGCGGCATCGGCAATGACAGTCTGGATGGCGGGGCCGACAACGACACCCTGATGGGAGAGGCCGGTGCGGATTCGCTTTATGGCGGCACCGGCAACGACAGTCTTGACGGCGGCGCGGACAACGACCGGCTGTTTGGCGGTGCGGGTGTCGACACGCTGCTGGGCGGCGATGGCGACGACAGCCTGGATGGCGGGGCCGACAACGACCAGCTGTTCGGCGGTGGAGGCAATGATACCTTGCTGGGCGATACCGGGGCCGACAGCCTGTCGGGCGGTATCGGGGATGACCAGCTGTTCGGCGGGGGCGGCGCGGATACGCTGGACGGTGGCGACGGGGCCGACAGTCTTGACGGCGGGGCGGACAACGACCGGCTGTTCGGCGGGGCCGGGATCGACACGCTGCTGGGCGGCGATGGCGACGACAGCCTGGACGGTGGGGCCGACAACGACCAGCTGTTCGGCGGTGCGGGCAATGACACCTTGCTGGGCGATGCCGGGGCCGACAGCCTGTCGGGCGGTATCGGGGATGACCAGCTGTTCGGCGGCATCGGCAATGACACGCTGGACGGTGGCGACGGGGCCGACAGTCTTGACGGCGGGGCGGACAACGACCGGCTGTTCGGCGGGGCCGGGATCGATACGCTGCTGGGCGGCGATGGCGACGACAGCCTGGACGGCGGGGCCGACAACGACCAGCTGTTCGGCGGTGCGGGCAACGACACCTTGCTGGGCGATGCCGGGGCCGACAGCCTGTCGGGTGGTGTCGGGGATGACCAGCTGTTCGGCGGCATCGGCAATGACACGCTGGACGGCGGCGACGGGGCCGACCTGCTGGACGGCGGCGACGGGGCCGACAGTATCCTGGGCGGGGCAGGGGCTGATCTGATCTATGGCGGCGAAGGTGCCGATACCATCCTCTTCGGCAGTGACGACGACACGGTCTATGGCGGCGGCGGTGACGATACGATCGACGATGCCACCGGATCGCTGCTGGCCGGGGCCAATCTGATCTATGGCGGAGCGGGCAACGATACGGTCTGGTCAGGTCTGGGCGATGACCGGATCTATGGCGACGACGGCAATGACGTTCTTTACGGCGAGGACGGCAACGACAGTCTTGATGGCGGCAACGGGAATGACCTGCTGGATGGCGGCGCGGGGAATGATGTGCTGTTCGGCGGGGCGGGGATCGACACGCTCTATGGTGGTGCCGGGCGCGATGTTCTGGCGGGTGGCCCGGACGGTGCCCTGATCTATGGCGGCGCGGATCAGGACACGATCTATGGTGGCATCGGCGACACGGTGGATGGCGGCAGTGCCGGCATCGATCTGGACGTGCTGGACCTGACGGCCTGGGGCAAGGCGCTGACCAATGTCTACAAGGACCCGCTGAACCCGGAAAACGGCTATGTCGAGTTTCTGGACAGCTTCGGTGCCGTGATCGGCACCATGACCTTTACCGACATCGAAACGATCATCCCCTGCTTTACCCCCGGCACCCTGATCCTGACCGATCGGGGCGAAGTCGCGGTCGAGGATCTGGCGGTGGGCGACCGCGTCGTCACCCGCGACGGCGGATTGCAGGCGATCCGCTGGATCGGGCGCAAGGCGCTGTCGGTTGCGCATCTGGTGGTGCATCCGGCGCTGCGCCCGGTGCTGTTTCCTGCGGGCGCACTGGGGCAGGGGCTGCCGGCGCGGGATATGCGGGTGTCGCCGCAACATCGCGTGCTGCTGGAAGGCGCGCGCGCCGAGATGCTGTTCGGAGAGGCCGAAGTGCTGGTCGCCGCCATCCATCTGGTCGGATATTGCGGCATCCGGCAAGAGATGACGCCGGGCATCGACTATATCCATGTCATGTGCGACGCGCATGAAATCCTCTGCTCGGACGGGATCTGGACCGAGAGCTTCCAGCCCGCCAGCCGCACCGTGGGCGCGATGGATGCCGCCCAGCAGCAGGAGATCATCGCGCTGTTCCCGGAACTGGAGATCAGCGAGGTCGCCTTTCCGGCGGCCCGGCTGACACTGAAGGCACATGAGGCGCGGGTGCTACTCGCCGCCTGATCCGGTCGCGGCGGCGCGGAACGCCGCCCAATCCTCGGCTGTGTCAAGGTCAAGCATGGCATGATCGCCGGGCAGGGGCAGCAGGTGCAGCCTTTCGGGCCGGGCCTTCAGCACCGAACGTCCGCCTTCGTCTCCGCTCAGCGCCATCAGATCGGGGAACAGATCCGCGGGAAACAGCACGGGGTGGCCTGCGCGCCCGTCCGCCGTGCAGGCGCGCAGGATCGCGCATGGGGCCTCGCGGTGCTGGATGAGCAGAAGCGACAGATCCGCGGTGGTGATCAACGGCATGTCGGCGGGCAGGATCATCGCGCCAGTGGTGCCGGGGGGCAGCGCCGCAAGCCCGGCGCGCAGGCTGGCCGCCATGCCCTGCGCGGCATTTTCAGCGACGACTGTTTGCAGGGGCAGGCCCCGCAGCGCCTTTGCCCTGTCGGGCCGGTCCGGCGGCAGAACGGCCAGAACGGGCACCGCAGTCGCCAGCGCCCGGCTTGCCATCAGCCGAAGCAGCGGTTGCCCGGCGACAGACTCCAGGAGCTTGTCGCGCCCGCCCATGCGAGACGAGGCTCCGGCGGCAAGGATCAGGATCGCGGGATGCGTCATCCCAGTGTGATGGCATGGAAAAAGGGGGGCTGTCTGCCCCCCTCGTCGCTGCGCGCCTCACCCCCCGAGGATATTTCGGGAAGGGAAAGACGGCATCAGTCGCGCATCCGGCCGCCGTCATCCCAGATCGGGGCGAGGTGGACCCTTGCCGGGCGGCGGTCGCCGAGGATCTCGATCTCGACCTCCAGGCCGTCGTTCACGGCATCAGCAGGCAGGAAGCCCTGCGCCACCGATTTGTTCGTCCAGTGGCTGAACCCGCCGGAGGTGCAGAAGCCGACGACGGCACCGTTCAGCCAGATCGGTTCCCAGGCCACGACATCGGCGTCCTTGGCATCGACCACGAAGGAGACGAGGCGGCGTTTCGGCCCGCTGGCCTTTTCGGCGGTGGCGGCGGCCTTGCCGATCCAGTCGGCCGACTTGTTCCAGGCAATGAACCGGTCAAGCCCGGTTTCTGCCGGGGTGTAATCCGGGCTGAACTCGCGCCCCCAACTGCCGAACCACTTGTCCAGCCGCAGGCTCATCATCGCCCGCATGCCAAAGGCGCGCAGGCCCATGTCGGCCCCGGCCTCGTTCAGCACCTTCCACAGATGCTGCACCGACATGGCATCGCAGAAGATTTCGTATCCCAGATCGGCGGTGTAACTGACGCGCTGCACGATGCAATTGGCCATGCCGACGGTCAGCCGCTTCACATCCATGAACTTGAACGCCGCCGCCGATACGTCGGACCGCGTCACCCGTGCCAGCAGGTCGCGCGCGCCGGGGCCTGCGATGGTGAACCCGCTGCGGCTGTCCGAGATGTTCTCGACCGTCACGCCGGGGGCGGCATTCTGCTCGAACCAGCGCTGGTGCCAGCCCTGCGCGCCGTAGCTGGCGGTCAGCTGGAATTCGGTTTCGCTGAGGCAGGAGACGGTGAAATCGCCGATGATCTTGCCGGAATGGGCCAGCATCGGGGTCAGGCTCAGCCGCCCCGGTTTCGGGATGCGGCCGGCCATGATCCGGTCGAGCCAGGCGCGCGCGCCGTCACCCTTGACCAGATACTTGCCGAAGTTCTGCAATTCGTTGATGCCGACGCCTTCGCGCAGGGCGCGGACTTCCTGCTTCGTCGCCTCCCAGGCGTTCGAGCGCTTGAAGGTCGGCTCTTCATGGCGTGGTTCGCCGGGAAGGGCGAAGTAATTCACCACTTCCAGCCCGTATTGCTGGCCCCAGACCGCGTTCATGCCGTCGAAGGTGTCGTACATCGGGGTTTGCCGGAAGGGGCGGGCGGCGGGGCGTTCCTCGTTCGGGTAAGAGACGTTGAACCGCATCTGATAATTCTCGATCACCTTAGGCACGGTATAGCCGGGCGTCGTCCAGGTGCCGAAGCGGCTGACGTCGAAGCCGCGCGGATCGCGTTCCACCTCGCCGTGGATCATCCATTGCGCCAGCGCCAGGCCCATGCCGCCGCCCTGGCTGAAGCCCGCCATCACCGCGCAAGCCGACCAGTAGTTGCGCAGGCCCTGCACCGGGCCGATCAGCGGGTTGCCGTCCGGGGCAAAGGTGAAGGGACCGTGGATCACCCGCTTGACCCCGGTGCGTTCCAGCACCGGAAAGCGGCGATAGGCGAAATTCACGCTGTCTTCGATCTTGTCGAACTGTTCGTTCAGGAGTTCATGGCCAAAGTCCCAGGGCGTGCCGTCCACCGACCACGGCTCGCAGGGTTTTTCGTAAAAGCCGATGCAAAGCCCGCGGCCTTCCTGCCGCAGATAGGATTCGCCGCCGGGGTCCATCACATGCGGAAACTCGCGGCCCGATTTCAGGATGTCCATGATCTCGGGGATGTCGTCCGTCACCAGATACTGATGCGCCATCGGCAGAAGCGGCAGATAGACCCCGGCCATCGCGCCGATCTCGCGCGCCCAAAGGCCGCCGGCATTGACCAGATGCTCGCAGGTGACAGTGCCCTGTTCGGTGACGACCTCCCAGCCGTCTTTTGTCGGGTTGGTTTCCAGAACGCGGTTGTGCAGCACGATCTCCGCCCCGCCCATCCGCGCCGCCTTGGCATAGGCATGGGTGGTGCCCGACGGATCAAGATGGCCGTCCAGCGGATCGTAAAGCCCGCCGATGATGCCTTCGAGGTTGACCATCCCGTCGGTCAGCTTGGCAATCTCGGCCGGGCCGACGATTTCGGTATCCAGTCCCATGTAACGATGCTTGGCGCGTTCGGCGATCAGCTGGTCAAAGCGTGCCTGATTGTCGGCCAGCGTCACCCCGCCGACATGATGCAGCCCGCAGGACATGCCGGTGATCTCTTCCAGCTCCTTGTAAAGCCGGATGGTATAGCCTTGCAGCGCCGCCATGTTGGTGTCGCCGTTCAGGGTGTGAAAGCCGCCCGCCGCATGCCAGGTCGACCCCGAGGTCAGTTCGGACCGCTCGATCAGCATCACGTCGGACCAGCCCAGCTTGGTCAGGTGATAAAGCACCGAACAGCCGACGACACCGCCGCCGATCACCACCACGCGCGCATGAGATTTCATTCCGGGAACTCCGCTGCAATCCGACTGCCCGCACCATGGCGGGGAGGGCCGCCGGAAGCATGAGATTTTACGACAGGAAATGTCGCAGACCGCTCATGCTTTCCCTTCGATAAATATCCCACGGGGGGGCGGGGGTGTGAAACCCCCGCTCTGACGCCCTGAAAAGGCGCTTACTTTTCCGGGATCAGGCCCCTGGGGGCAAAACGCATCACCACGAGCAGCACCACGCCCAGGGTCAGCAGCCGCATCTGGGTGGCGATTTCCTTCAGCGTGCCCTCATCCGGGTTGATCGGCAGGATATAGACGATCTTCTGCAACAGCTGCGGGCCAAGGAATTCGACCGAGAAATAAAGCCAGCCGATCAGCACGCCGCCCAGGATGGCCCCCAGGTTGTTGCCCGATCCACCGACGATCACCATCACCCAGATCAGGAAGGTGAACCGCAGCGGGATATAGCTGCCCGGCGTCAACTGCCCGTCCATCGAGGTCATCATCGCCCCCGCCAGCCCCACCACGGCCGAGCCGATGATGAAGATCTGCAAGTGGCGGAACTTCACGTCCTTGCCCATGGCGGCGGCGGATACCTCGTTGTCGCGGATGGCGCGGACGGTGCGGCCCCATGGGCTGTTCAGCGCGCGTTCGGTCAGCCAAAGAAGCAGGATCAGCACCGCCCCGAACAGGCCCGCATACAGCAGCTTGACGAAGATGGTCGAGGCCGTGACCGGATCCCAGCCCATCGCGGCCACCGGGTCAAGAAAGGCGCTGTCCTTTTGCAGGTCCACCTCTTTCGGCACCGGCCAGGGGCGGGGCAGGTCGATCAGATTCTTGACGCCGCGGTCCAGCCAGTCCTCGTTGCGCATCACGGCGACGATGATTTCGGCAATGCCAAGGGTTGCGATCGCCAGATAATCCTCGCGCAGGCCCAGGGCGATCTTGCCGATCAGCCAGGCGGCGGCGGCGGCCAGCAGCGCGCCCACCGGCCAGGCGAACAGCGAATTCAGCCCCAGCCCGCCGATATTGCCGGCCTGGGCGGGGTTGTTCGCCTCGACCGCCAGGACGGCCGGGTCTAGGATGCCGCGATAGATGAAGAAACCGGTGATCAGGAACACCGCCAGCGCCAGCGTCCGCGCCGCACCCGGCTTCAGCCGGCGATACAGCCAGACCGCCAGCGCGATCAGCAGCGCGGCGAAAAGCAGCGCGCCCAGGATGCGCGGCCCGCCCGCGGCCCAGCCTTCGGGCACCGGTTTCGACGAAACCAGCACCGTTGCCAGCCCCCCCAGCGCGACCGATCCCATGATGCCGGTGGAAAACAGCCCGGCATAGCCCCACTGGATGTTCACCCCGACGGCCATGATCGCCGCAAGCAGGGCCGAGTTCAGGATGTTCAGGCTGAGGTTCCAGCTTTGCATGAAGCCGGTCAGCACGAACAGGAGCGTCACCCCGGCGAACAGAAGAACGTTGCGATATTGTGCCATGTCACTTCGCTCCGTAGATGCCGGTGGGCTTGATCAGAAGGACGATGATCAGGATGACGAAACTGACCGCCACCTTGTAATCGGTCGACAGCGCCTGATAAAGGCCGTCGCCCAGCCAGCTGTCGGGCAGGACGTAAGCAGCGATCTTGCGCCAGGCATAGGTGACGATCAGTTCGGAAAAGGCGATGATATAGCCCCCGACGATGGCCCCCAGCGGGCTGCCCAGACCTCCGACGATGGCGGCGGCGAAGATCGGCAGCAACAGCCCGAAATAGACGAAGACGCGGAACGATTTGTCCAGGCCGTAAAGCGTGCCCGCGATGGTGGCCAGGGCTGCGGCGATGATCCAGGTCACGGCGACCACTCGGTCGGGGTTGATCCCGGACAACAGCGCCAGATCCTCGTTGTCGGAATAGGCGCGCATGGATTTGCCGGTGCGGGTCCTTTGCAGGAACCAGAACAGCAGGGCGACGCAGGCCACCGCAACGACAACCGAAACCACCGCCGTCGTCTTGATCGCCAGCGGTTCGGCCAGCCCGGTCCAGGTCTTGAAGTCGGCCGGGTTCAGCGCCATCCGCGCGCCATCGGCAAAATTCTGCTCCGAGGTGCCGATGATGATCCGCACCAGCCCGTTCATCACGAACATCACCCCGGCCGAGACGATGACAAGGATGATCGGCTTGGCCCTTTGCCGCCGGTAGAAGCGATAGACCACGCGGTCGGTGGCCAGAACGAAGGCGGCGGTGATCGCGATGGCGAAGGGCAGGGCCAGAAGGGCGGTCGGCAGCGGTCCGGCGCTGATGCCCATCGACTGGAACCACCAGGTGATCAGGATGGCAAAGGCGGTGCCAAAGGCCATGGTGTCGCCATGGGCAAAGTTGGAAAACCGCAGCACGCCGAAGACCAGCGTCACCCCCAGCGCGCCAAGCGCCAGTTGGCTGCCATAGGCCAGTCCGGGGACCAGAACGAAATTGGCGAAGGCCGCCAGGGCGTTGAGGATATCCATCAGCGCGTCTCCGCCTGGCAGGTGCCGCGCAGGGTGTTGATCATGATCCCCTCGGACGAGGCGTAATGGATCGTCACCGCCATCTCTCCGCCCGCATGAAGGCTGAGAAGCAGCGTGTTGTTCCGTGTCGGGCTGCCCGCAAGGCTGAACGAGCTGGCAGACCGGTCGACCTCGGTCAGCGTCACGTCATGGCCCGCCATCTGAAAGCTGTAGCTGCCGTTTTCGCCGGGGATCAGCCTTGCCGCATCGGCCAGCGCCGTCTTGCTGCAAACCTGGCCAAGATCGCAGTTCTGCGTGATGGTGCAGGCCAGCGGGCCTTCGGGCAGGTCGAGAGCGACAGCCTCGGCGGAAAGTGCGGTTGCGAGGCAAGGCACGGCAAGGGTGGCCAGGGCGAAGGTTCGAAGCATCATCTGGATCAGCCCCCCAGAAAGGACTTGCGGACTTCGGGGTCGGCCAAGAGGGCCTTGCCGGTGTCGGTATAGCGGTTGCTGCCCTGCACCAGGACATAGCCCTTGTGGGCGATCTCCAGCGCCTGCCGGGCGTTCTGTTCCACCATCAGGATGGAAATCCCGGTGCGGGCAATTTCGATGATGCGGTCGAACAATTCGTCCATCACGATGGGCGAGACGCCTGCGGTCGGTTCATCCAGCATCAGCACCTTGGGCTGCGTCATCAGCGCCCGGCCGACGGCGACCTGCTGGCGCTGGCCGCCCGATAGCTGTCCGGCCGGCTGGTGACGCTTTTCCTTCAGGATCGGGAACAGGTGATAGACCTGCTCCATCGTCTCGGCGATCCGGGCGTCGGTGCGGATGAAGGCCCCCATTTCCAGATTCTCCTCGACCGTCATCGAGGTGAAGATGTTCGAGGTCTGCGGCACGAAGCCCATGCCCTTGCGCACCCGCGCCTGCGGGGACAGCGCGGTGATGTCCTCGCCACCCAGCCGCACCGTGCCCTGGCGCAGGCGCAGCATGCCGAAGACCGCCTTCATCGCGGTGGACTTGCCCGCACCATTGGGGCCGACGATCACGGCGATCTCGCCGGGTTCCACCGCGATGGTGCAGGAATGCAGGATGTCGGCCGCACCATAGCCACCGGTCATCGCCTCGCCGATCAGGAAGGGCTCAGCCATGGATCACCTGTGCGACAGCCCGGATTTTCGTCGAAAATCCGTATTTCGAGTTTTCGTCGAAAACTCGGGATCCGGCATCAGCCATGGGCATGCTCCTCCATGACCTTGTTCTTCAATCCGGTGCCGAGATAGGCCTCGATCACCCGTTCATCGTTGCGCACCTCATCCACGGTGCCCTGCGCCAGCACCTTGCCTTCGGCCATGCAGATGACCGGGTTGCACAGGCGGGCGATGAAATCCATGTCGTGTTCGATCACGCAGAAGGTATAGCCGCGCTCCCTGTTCAGGCGCTGGATGGCATCGCCGATGGTGTTCAGCAGCGTACGGTTCACGCCCGCGCCCACCTCGTCGAGAAAAACGATCTTGGCATCCACCATCATGGTGCGGCCCAGTTCGACCAGCTTCTTCTGCCCGCCCGAGATGTTCCCCGCCTTCTCATCCGCGATATGGCTGATGGTCAGGAAGTCCAGCACCTCATCGGCCTTCTTGCGGATCGCCTCTTCCTCGGCTGCGATGGCGCCACGGGAAAACAGGGCGTTCCACAGCTTTTCGCCCGACTGGCGCGGCGGCACCATCATCAGATTCTCGCGCACGGTCATCGAGCTGAATTCATGGGCGATCTGGAAGGTGCGCAGCAGCCCCTTCTGGAACAGCACATGCGGCGGCAGGCCGGTGATGTCCTCGCCATCCATGACGACGCGGCCCGAGGTCGGCGGCAGCCGCCCGGCGATCACGTTGAAAAGCGTGGTCTTGCCCGCACCGTTCGGCCCGATCAGCCCGGTGATCGACCCGGTGGCAATCTCAAGCGAGGCACCGTCGACGGCATGAAAGCCGCCGAAATGCTTGTGCAGCCCTTCGACCCTGATCATGTCTTCCCCCTGTCGGGCCTGCCATCAATGCCGGGTTGACCCGGTCAGGCGGCCTTTTCCTTAGGCAACGGCCCGGGGCAATGCCCGGGCCGCGCCGATCTGTCAAGCAGCCGTCAAGTCCTCAGCGGAACTTCACGGTCTCGTAGACGCCGCCCTTCACCTCGAATTCGCGGTAGCGGCCTGCGGATTCGCCGGGTCCGATCAGTTCGACCCCGGTGCCCCCGTCATAGTCGATGTCGGTGCCTGCCGCGATCAGCTCCAGCGCCTTGGCCAGTTCGCCGGCATAGATCTTTTCGCCGGGGGCGTTGGCGACATCCATCACCTTGTCCTTGTAGACCTTGGAGTCGGTCGACCCCGCCGCCGCCATCGCCAGCATGATCAGCGCTGCCGCATCATAGCTTTCGGCGGCATAGGCGCCCGTCCCGTCGAAGGACGGGTTCGCGGTCTTTCCGGTCTCGATCAGATAGGCCATGCCCTGCGCGTCCGAGTTGGCATGCTGGCCGTAAGAGCCGTCCAGCCCCGGCCCGATCGACTTGGGCAGGTTGTCGCCCACCATGCCGCCCGGCAGGCCGAAGGTGGTGAAGGCGCCGGTGTCCAGAGAGGCCTGGATGATGCCCTTGCCGCCCTGGTCCAGATAGCCCGCGACCACAAGGATATCGCCGCCCGCAGCCGCCAGAGCCGCGACTTCGGCCGAATAGTCGGCCTTGCCGTCGTCATGCGCGGCGTTGATCGTCACGGTGCCGCCCTTGGCGATGAAGGCGGCCGAGATGGCTTCGGCCAGGCCCTTGCCATAGTCGCTGTTGGAATAGGTCAGCGCGATCGACTTGACGCCATGCTCCATCAGCACATCGGCCATGACTTCGCCTTCGCGGGCATCCGACGGCGCGGTGCGGAAGAACAGCCCGTCATCCGGGTCGGTCGACAGCGCGGGCGAGGTGGCCGAGGGCGAGATCATCACGATGCCGTTCGGCATGGCGACGTTGGTCAGCACGGCACGGGTCACGCCCGAGCAGTCGCCGCCGATGATGCCCTTCACGCCTTCGGCGGTGATCATCCGTTCGGCGGCGGCGGTGGCGGCAGCGGCATCGACGCAGGTCGAGTCGCCCCGGACCGAGACGAAGTTATGCGCCGACTTGCCCGAGGCATTCACTTCGCGCATCGCTTCTTCGGCGGCGGCGGCCATGTGGCTGGTCAGCGATTCGATGGGGCCGGTGAAGCCGATCAGGATGCCCAGCTTCACGTCTTCGGCAGCCGCAGCGCCAGCCGAAAGGGCAACGGCCGAAGCGGCCAGCAGCAGGTTTTTCATTGGTTGTCTCCCTGGTTTGGATCGTGATCCTGGGCTGACCCTAATCAGTGTATGATCAAAAGAAAAGCGCCTTGAATCGCCACATTTGCGGCGATTGCCCGGTCAAATCCGCGTGGGATGCGCAGCGGCGCGGCCGGGGCGCACCTATCTTCGGGCAGATACAACCGAAAGGACCTGCATGTTCGCCCGTTCTCTTGCCGCGCTGGCGTTGACCAGCCTTCCCGTCCTTGCCGATCCTGTCGAAACCTCGGCGGGGCCGATGCAGATCACCCGCATGGCCGACGGGTTCACGGAACCCTGGGGCATCGCATTCCTGCCGGACGGAGGCTTTCTGGTGACTGAACGCGACGGGCGGCTGACACTGCTGTCCGGGGACCTGAGGCAAGAGGTGCAGGGCCTGCCCGAACTGGCGGTGCAGGGGCAGGGCGGGCTGCTGGATGTGATGGTTCCCGGCGATTTTGCCACGACGCGCGAAATCTGGCTGAGCTATGCCGCCCGACCCCGGATGGGCCTGCCACGGCGGCGGGCCGGGGGTATCTGTCGCAAGACGGTCTGCGTCTGGAACGCTTCGAGACGATGTTCCTGGGCGACGGGGCCGGGGGTGGCCGCCATTTCGGCGCCCGGCTGGTCGAGGCGGCCGACGGCACGATCTATCTGACCACCGGCGACCGGGGCACCGGGCCGGGCGGGCAGGCGGCGCAGGACCCCTCCACCAGCATCGGCAAGATCATCCGGTTGGCGCGGGACGGCAGCCCGAGAGGGGCCACCGAAACCGCGACCGAAGGCTGGCGCGCGGGCGTGTTTTCCCTGGGCCACCGCAACATTCAGGGTGCGGCACTGGATGGGCAGGGCCGACTTCTGACCGTGGAACACGGGGCGCAGGGCGGGGATGAGTTGAACGCACCCGAGGCGGGCAGGAACTACGGCTGGCCGGTGATTTCCTATGGCGTGAACTATGGCGGTGGTGCCATCGGCGACGGCCAGGTAAGGGACGGCATGGAGCAGCCGCTGCATGTCTGGGATCCGTCGATCGCGCCGTCTGGTTTGATGGTCTATTCCGGGGCGCTGGTGCCGGACTGGCGGGGCGATATCTTCTTCGGTTCGCTCAACAGCGATTTCCTGGGGCGGCTGGATCCCGACAACCCTACCTCGTCAGGCTATGCCGAGGAACGCATTTCCTCGCCGGAAACCGGCAGGCTGCGCGATGTGGCCGAAGGCCCGGACGGGGCGATCTGGTTCCTGTCGGTCGCGGAAGGCGCGGTCTATCGGATGGCCCCGGCCCAGTGACCCGTGCCGCAGAGGGGGCGCGTGTCCGCTGGTCGGCCCGTCAAGGTTCACCGGACATCGGGGTCAGAAAATCCCGCTTTGGACAAATCGCATTTTGCGCAATGATGCGCGCGCCGCAGCCTCTTGCCTGCGGCGTTGTTTGATCCATGAAGAACTTTGGAGGTCCAGATGAATTTTACCCAGGCCGTGTCGAGTGGCTACCGCAAATACGTCGCCTTCAGCGGACGGTCCAGCCGGTCCGAATACTGGTGGTGGTTTCTCTATATCATCCTGACCAGCATCGTGGTCGGCGTCATTGAAAGCGCCCTTGGGCTGGGCACCGGGACGGTGGAAACCGTCGATGGCGGCGTATCCGCCAGCTTTGCCGGCGGGCCGCTGTCGATCGTCTGGTCGCTGGCGCATCTTCTGCCCGGCATCGCGCTCAGCATCCGCCGCCTGCATGACCTTGACCGCTCGGGCTGGTGGCTGCTGATCGGTCTTGTCCCGCTGGTTGGTGCGATCGTGCTGATCGTGTTCTTCTGCACCAAGGGCACCACGGGCCAGAACCGCTTTGGCCCCGACCCGCTGGGATCGCCCGCCAACGTATTCTGACCTTGGCCAGGGACCCCGGACTTTCGACGAAAATCCGGGGTCTCAGATCGACAGCCGCACCGGCAGGGCCCCAGGCAGGCCCTGCGTGCCGCGTTCGCGGTAAGGTGTCGTATTGTAATGGCTGCGGTAGCATTTCGAGAAATGCGACGGGCTGGCAAAGCCGCAGGCCAGCGCCACGTTGATCACCGACATGTCGGTCTGCATCAAGAGGTTGCGTGCCTTTTGCAGCCGCAGTTCCATGTAGTACCGTTTCGGGCTGCGGTTCAGATAGCGGCGGAACAGCCGTTCCAGCTGCCGGGTGGACATGCCCACCTCTTCGGCCAGATCGGCGGGGGACATCGGGTCCTCGATGTTGCCCTCCATCATCTGAATGACCTGGGACAGTTTCGGATGCCGCACGCCGATCCGGGTGGGGATCGACAGCCGTTGCGTGTCCTGGTCGGTGCGGATGGTGGAATAGATCAACTGGTCGGCCACGGTATTGGCCAGATCCTCGCCATGGTCGCCCGCGATCACCTTCAGCATCAGGTCCAGCGACGAGGTGCCGCCCGCAGTGGTCCAGCGGTTGCCGTCCATGACAAAGACAGATTTGGTCAGCCGGACCTCTTCGAATTCCTCCAGAAAGCCATCCTGGTTTTCCCAGTGGATCGTGGCCTTCCTGCCATCGAGCAGCCCGGCCTTGGCCAGCGCATAGGCCCCGGTGCAAAGCCCCGCCATGGTCACGCCGCGCCGGGCCTCGCGGCGGATCCAGTTCAGCACCGGCTTGGTGGTGGATTTCTGCACGTCGATGCCGCCGCAGACCAGCACGATGTCATCGCGGTCGATCTCGTCCAGCCCCATGTCGACCCGAAAGGCGGCCCCGTTGGAACAGACCGCTTCGCGCCCGGTTTCTCCGGCCAGGGCCCAACTGTAGATAGGCTTCCCGGCGACGCGATTGGCGATGCGCAAGGGCTCGATCGCGCTGGCAAAGGCCAGCATGGTGAAGCGGTCCAGCAGCAGGAAGACAAAGCGCCGTGCGGGCGCTGTCTTCTCGTTCTGGGTGGCCTTGCGGGGCTGGCTGGGCATATCTGCGACCTGTTCGCGTCGGTTATTGGCTATCGATACCTGAATCCATTGCGTCCGCAAGGGGCGGCAAAGGGCCATTCCCGCCATTCAAACCGGCTTTTCGCCTTTGCTTCCCCGGCGCGGCGGCGTATAGCCATCCCGTTACCGCAAACGACCAAGGGTGATGCCATGACAAAGGGGTGGATGAAGTCGGACTGGCGCGCAAAGCCGCGTGTTCAGATGCCCGATTATCCCGATGCCGCCGCGCTGACGGCGGTTGAGGCGCAACTGGCGAAATACCCCCCGCTGGTCTTTGCCGGCGAGGCGCGGCGTCTGAAAAAGCAACTGGCCGCAGCGGCCGAGGGCAAGGCGTTCCTGTTGCAGGGCGGCGACTGCGCAGAAAGCTTTGCCGAATTCAGCGCCGACAACCTGCGCGACACCTTCCGCGTGATGTTGCAGATGGCGGTCGTCCTGACCTTTGCCGCCAAGGTGCCGGTGATCAAGGTCGGCCGGATGGCCGGGCAATTCGCCAAGCCGCGCTCGGCCCCGACCGAGATGATCGGCGGCGTGGAATATCCCAGCTACCGCGGCGACATCATCAACGGCTTCGAAACCGACATGGCGGCGCGGATGCCCGATCCGCAGCGGATGTTGCAGGCCTATACCCAGGCCGCGGCCAGCCTGAACCTGCTGCGCGCGTTCAGCAGCGGCGGTTTCGCCGACATCCACCGCGTCCATGCCTGGACGCTGGGTTTTGCCGAACATGACAAGGCGGAACGCTATCGGGAATTGTCGAACCGCATCTCGGATGCGCTGGATTTCATGAATGCCGCCGGGATCGACAGCGTCAGCACGCCGTCGCTGGCCACGGTGGATTTCTACACCAGCCACGAGGCGCTGCTTCTGGAATATGAAGAGGCCCTGTGCCGGATCGACAGCATCACCGGCCAGCCGGTGGCGGGATCGGGCCACATGATCTGGATCGGCGACCGCACCCGCCAGCCGGATGGCGCGCATGTGGAATTCGCGCGCGGCGTGCTGAACCCGATCGGGCTGAAATGCGGCCCCTCGACCACGGCCGAGGATCTGAAGGTGCTGATGGCCAAGCTGAACCCGCAGAATGAAGCGGGTCGGCTGACGCTGATCGCGCGGTTCGGCGCGGGCAAGGTGGGCGACCACCTGCCGCGCCTGATCAAGGCGGTGCAGGAAGAGGGGGCCAATGTCGTCTGGTCCTGCGACCCGATGCATGGCAACACGATCAAATCCTCGACCGGCTACAAGACCCGGCCGTTCGATTCCGTGCTGCGCGAGGTGCGCGAGTTCTTTGCCATCCACAAGGCCGAAGGCACCGTGCCTGGTGGCGTGCATTTCGAGATGACGGGCAAGGATGTGACCGAATGCACCGGCGGCCTGCGCGCGGTGACGGATGAGGATCTGTCCGACCGCTACCACACCGCCTGCGACCCGCGTCTGAACGCCAGTCAGTCGCTGGAACTGGCCTTCCTGGTGGCCGAGGAACTTTCGGCGCAACGCGAGGCAGCGCGCCGCGTGGCGCTGTGATTTGACCCGTCGGCAAGGGGATCGGATTTTCGACGAAAATCCGGTCTTCGAGTTTTCGTCGAAAACTCGGGTCCGGGCCTTGGCCCGTCAGGGGGCGGAATGGACCAGCCGCAGGTGAGGGTGCCGCTTTTGCGGCACCTGCGGTATCGCCTGGGCTGGCGAAGGGGCGGGACGGATCACCGTCGGCAGGGCCGACGGCTGATCCAGCGGCTCGGCGGCAATCCGCGAGATGGCAAAGCGGCGCGGGCTGCGCCCGATGTCGCCCGCGCTGGCCAGGCAGCCCAGAACCAGCGCCTGCCCGGCGGGCAGGGGGCGCAGCGGCAGCAACAGAAGCTGCGCCCGCAGGGCCGGACGGCCGATGCCGCATTCGGCCTCCAGATGCAGTTCGGCCACCTGCGGCCGTGTCAGCACAGCTTCCACCACATCGGCCAGTTGTGGCCGTGCCTCGGGCAGGAACAGCGACGACAGCGGCAGGCCCTTCATCTCCAGCCCGGCCAGATCGGCCAGCGCCATTCCGGCGATCCGCAGCTGAAGCAGACCGCGGCCGATGCGTTCGGCGACAAAGACCTGATCCAGGACATCGGCCATGCCGCGCGGGTCCAGATCGGCGCGGCCGGGCAGGGCCCCGTTCCGCCGCAGCGCTTCCCAATAGGCGCGCACTTCGGCCGGACCACGCAAGGCGGGCTTCCTGCTGCTCAAACCACCACTAAAAGAAAAGACCATGATTGCCCCTTCACGCGCCTTTGCCGGCAGGCCGCAGCCCTGGCGATGTTGCCGCCCGCATCCGCCTCTGCTAGGCCCGCCGGACCGGAAGCCCGGCAGGCAGGGTTAAGGCTGCGGTAAGTTGTGTTGACGTTCTATGAACATATCGCAGTTCGTTCGGATTCGGTCGAAAATCTCGACAAATGGTAAATAATCGCCCGTGGGTTGCGCGCGCTGCTGTTGCGCCAAGGAGGACAGGATGACGGTTTCGATGACGGGGTTTGCGGCACGGCGCGGGGCGGGGGCGGGCTTTGGCTGGAGCTGGGATATCCGGTCGGTGAATGGCAAGGGGCTGGATCTGCGGCTGCGGGTTCCCGACTGGGTGGACGGGCTGGAACTGGCCTTGCGGGCCGAACTGCAAAAGGCGCTGGCGCGTGGCAATGTCAGCCTGTCGCTGCGGCTGTCGCGCGACGCGGGCGAGGCGCAGGCTCTGCGGGTGAACGATGCGATTCTGTCCGGCGTGCTGGCGGCGCTGGCGCGGGCCGAGGAGATGGCCATGGCGTCGGGTGTGACGCTGGCACAGGCCACGGCGGCGGATGTGCTGGCGATGCGCGGCGTGCTGGAAACAGGTGCTGTCGAAGAAGACACCACCCCCCTGCGCGGTGCCATCCTGGCCGATCTGCCGGGGCTGCTGGCCGATTTCCACGCCATGCGCGCGGCCGAAGGGACAGCGCTGGCGGGCGTGATCGCCGGGCAGCTTGACCGGATCGAGGCGCTGGTCGCCGCTGCCCGCACCCAGGCCGAGGCCCGGCGTGACCGGGCCGGAGAGATGCTGCGCACGGCGATGACCCGGCTTCTGGACAATGCGGACGGTCTGGACGAGGCCCGCGTGGCGCAGGAACTGGCCCTGCTGGCGGTGAAACAGGACGTGACCGAGGAAACCGACCGGCTGACGGCCCATGTCGCGGCGGCGCGGGCGCTGCTGGCGGAACCTGCCCCGGTGGGCCGCAAGTTCGATTTTCTGATGCAGGAATTCCTGCGCGAGGCCAACACGCTTCTGTCGAAATCGCAGGACCTGGCGCTGACCCGCACGGGGCTTGACCTCAAGACCGTGATCGACCAGATGCGGGAACAGGTTCAGAACGTGGAATGACGATGACCGCTGTTTCCCCGACCGCCTCGCAGACCCTGGCGCAAAGCCGCCGCGGTCTCTTGCTGATCCTGTCATCGCCCTCCGGGGCCGGGAAATCGACCCTGGCAAAGCGGCTGATGGGCTGGGATCCGACGATCCGGTTTTCGGTCTCGGCCACCACCCGTGCCCCGCGGCCGGGTGAGGTGGACGGGCGCGAGTATTATTTCAAGCCGCGGGCCGAATTCGAGGCGATGACGAAAGCGGGCGCGATGCTGGAACATGCCGAGGTCTTCGGCAATTTCTATGGCAGTCCGCGCGCCCCGGTGGAACGGGCGATGGCCGAAGGCCGCGATACCCTGTTCGACATCGACTGGCAGGGCGGGCAGCAGATCCGCAACTCGGCCCTGGGGCGCGATGTGGTGTCGGTCTTCATCCTGCCGCCGTCGATTGCCGAGCTGGAGCGGCGGCTGCGATCGCGCGGACAGGATTCGGACGAGGTGATCCGGGGCCGGATGGCGAAAAGCCAGGCCGAGATCAGCCATTGGGCGGAATATGACTATGTGCTGGTCAATGACGATCTGGAGGCCACCTTCGCCCGGCTGCTGACGGTGTTGCAGGCCGAGCGGATGCGGCGCGACCGCCAGCCCGGCATGTCCGATTTCGTGCGCGGCCTGAACAGGGAGTTTGACGAGCGATGATCTATGCGCTGGACGGGATTGCGCCCGAAATCGACGCCGATGCCTGGGTGGCGCCGGGGGCGCAGGTGATGGGCCGGGTGCGGCTGGCGGCCGGGGTCGGCATCTGGTTCGGTGCGGCGATTCGCGGCGACAACGAATGGATCGAGATCGGCGAAGCGACCAATGTCCAGGAAAACTGCGTGCTGCATACCGACATGGGTTATCCGCTGACCATTGGTGCCAATTGCACCATCGGTCACAAGGCGATGCTGCATGGCTGCACCATCGGCGAGGGCAGCCTGATCGGCATGGGGGCGACGGTGCTGAACGGGGCCCGGATCGGACGGGGCTGCCTGATCGGAGCCTGCGCGCTGATCACCGAGGGCAAGGAGATTCCGGACGGGTCGCTGGTGATGGGCAGCCCCGGCAAGGTAGTGCGGCAGCTGGACGAAGCCGCGCAGGCGCGGCTTCTGGCCTCGGCCATCGGCTATCGCGCCAATGCGGCGCGGTTCCGGGCGGGACTTCACGAGGTCTGAGGCCGCAAAATTCTTGTTGAAGAATTTTGGCAAATTCCTTCAGGAAGGAATTTCCTCAGACCGAAACCCGGCATCCTCCGGCCCTTGCGCTGTCGGCAATCGCATGGATCACCCGCTCGATCCTCAGCGCATCGGCGAAGGACGGCGCCGCAGCTTCCAGTCCGGCGATGCCGCGCAAGAGCCGGGCGCATTCGATCACCTTCAGATCGTTGAAGCCCAGCTGATGCCCCGGCGCGGGGCAGAATTCGCCATAGGGCGGATGCGCCGGGCCGGTCAGGATGGTACGGAAGCCTTGCGTCGCGCGGTCGCCCTCGTTCACATAAAGCTGCAATTCGTTCATCCGTTCCTGATCGAAGAGGATCATGCCTTTCGAGCCATGGACCTCGAACCCCAGCCGCGACTTGCGTCCCCAGGCCGCACGCGAGATCACCATCGACCCCTGCGCCCCGCCCCGGAACCGCAAGAGAACCGCGGCGGCATCCTCGTTCTCGACCGGGGCACGGCCGGACCCGTCGGGCAGGGGGCGGGTGTCATAGGCGGTCTGGATGTCGGCGATCAGGCTGTCGATCTCTCCCACGATGCCATGCGCCATGCTGACGAGATGGGTGCCGATGTCGCCCAGGGCCCCGAGACCCGCTTCGGCCAGCCGGGCACGCCAGGTCCAGGGCAGGTCGGGATCGGCCTGATAATCCTCGTCCACCCAGCCGCGGAACTGGAAGACCCGGCCGATCGCGCCCTCGGCAATCAGCCGCTGGGCGTGGGTGAAGGCCGGGTTCGACAGATAGTTGTAGCCGACCATTGTGGTGACACCCGCCGCCTCGGCCGCCGCCGCCATATCCTCGGCCTGCGCCAGCGTCAGTGCCATCGGCTTTTCGCACCAGACATGTTTGCCGTGGCGGAGCGCCTCCAGCGCCATCGGATGATGCAGCCCGTTGGGGGTGGTGATCGACACCACGTCGACGCGCGGATCGGCGCACAGCGCCTGCCAGTCGCTTGTGGCGCGGACAAAGCCGAACTGATCGGCCATCCGGTCGGCCCGGTCGGCTGTGTCGCAAAGCAGTTCCAGCCGGGGCGCGGGCACCGCACCCATGACACCCCCCATCACCGCCTTGACATTCCGCCAGGCGAGGGCATGGGTTTTCCCCATGAACCCCGTGCCGATCAGACCTATGCCCAGAGCCATGGCCGCACCTTTCCGGTTGGAATTTTTGTTCCATGCGTGCTAGCCTGAACCCCCCGCCGTCTGTCAAGGAAAATCCGATGGAAGCCCCCGCGCCCCAGACCACGCCCCTGGCCGCGCCCGTCTCGGTGGACGAATTCCGCGAACGGTTGTCGGCGCAGCTGGATGATCTGCCGAAACGCCTGCGGCAATGCGCCGAACACGTCGCCGCCAACATCGACCGGATCGCGGTGTCCACCGTGGCGGAACTGGCGGCAGGGGCGGATGTGCCGCCCAGTGCGCTGATGCGCTTCTGTCAGATCATGGGGTTTTCCGGCTTTTCCGAGATGCAGAAACTGTTCCGCGAAGCCTATGCCCCCGGCTGGCCGGATTATTCGACACGGCTGAAGAACCTGCGCGAAGGCGGGCAGGGCAGTCCGTCAGCCCTGTTGGCGGAATTTGTCGAAGCGGGACAATCCTCGCTGGAGGCGCTGGCGAAATCGGTGGACGAAGCGGCGCTGACTGCGGCGGTCTCGGTGCTGGCGGGGGCCGAAACCGTGCATCTGGTGGGGTTGCGCCGGGCCTTTCCGGTGGCCAGTTATCTGGCCTATGTGTTTGAAAAAATGCAGGTTCCGGCCATGCTGCATGATGGTGTGGGCAAGCTGGACCACCGCTTCGCCTTGCGCCGGGGCGATGCGCTGCTGGCCATCACCTTCGCGCCCTATTCCGAGGAAACCATTGCCCTGGCCCAGGATGCGCGCGACCGGGGGCTGCCTGTCGTGGCGCTGACCGACCGGATGACCAGCCCGCTGGCCCGCAGTTCGGACGCCGTTCTGACTGTGCCCGAGGTGGATTTCGGGGCCTTCCGGTCGCTTTCGGCCACCATTGCCATGGCGATTTCGCTGGCGGTCGCGGTGGGCACGGCGCGCAACGACAAATAACCCTTTCCCTGCCGAAAAAAATGGAATAAAAATTCCAAAAGACATCGTGGGCCGAGTCTGCCGGGCCGCGAGAGGGGGGAAGCGACGCATGAAGACGCTGGACGTCATCACCATCGGCCGGTCCTCGATCGACCTTTACGGCGCGCAGGTCGGCGGTCGTCTGGAAGACATGGGCTCGTTCCAGAAATACATCGGCGGATCGCCCTGCAACATGGCGGCGGGCACGGCGCGGCTGGGGCTGAAATCGGCGCTGATCACCCGTGTCGGCGATGAACACATGGGCCGTTTCATCCGCGAGGAACTGGCGCGCGAAGGCGTGGATGTGCGCGGGGTGAAGACCGATCCCGACCGGCTGACCGCGCTTGTGCTTCTGGGCATCCGCGACGACAAGCAGTTCCCGCTGATCTTCTATCGTGAAAACTGCGCCGACATGGCGCTGTGCGAAGATGACATCGACGAATCCTTTGTCGCCGAGGCCCGCGCCGTGGTGGCGACCGGCACCCACCTCAGCCATCCGCGCACCGAAGCGGCGGTGCTGAAGGCGCTGCGGCTGGCGCGCAAGCATGGCGCGCAGACGGCGCTGGACATCGACTATCGGCCGAACCTCTGGGGATTGGCCGGGCATGGGGCGGGGGAAAGCCGCTTCATCGAATCGGCGGCGGTGACGGCCAAGCTGCAAGCCACGCTGCATCTGTTCGATCTGATCGTGGGGACCGAAGAGGAATTCCACATCGCGGGCGGCAGCACCGATACGCTGGTGGCGCTGCGGGCTGTGCGGGCTGTCACGGCGGCAACGCTGGTCTGCAAGCGCGGCCCGATGGGGGCGGTGGCCTTCACCGGCGACATTCCCGGCGCGCTGGATCAGGGCGCCTCTGGCCCCGGCTTTCCGATCGAGGTCTTCAACGTGCTGGGGGCGGGCGACGGCTTCATGTCCGGCCTGCTGAAAGGCTGGCTGGATGGCGAGGACTGGCCGCGCGCGCTGACCTATGCCAATGCCTGCGGGGCCTTTGCGGTGTCGCGGCACGGCTGCACCCCGGCCTATCCCAGCTGGGAGGAATTGCAGTTCTTTCTGACGCGCGGGGTAAAGGAACGGGCGCTGCGCAAGGATGCGGCGCTGGAGCAGCTGCACTGGTCGACCACCCGGCGCAATCCGGCCGGGGGCGACTGGTCGACGATGCGCGTCTTCGCCTTTGATCACCGGATGCAGCTTGAGGCGATGGAGGGGGCCACGCCGGAAAAGATCGGGGCGTTCAAGGCTTTGTGCCTGCAGGCGGCGCTGAAGGTGGCGGATGGTCGGCCGGGCCATGGCATCCTGTGCGATTCCCGTCTGGGCCGCGAGGCGCTGTATCAGGCGGCGGGAACCGGGCTGTGGATCGGGCATCCGGTGGAATGGCCCGGCTCGCGTCCCTTGCAGCTGGAACCCGAGATCGGGCCGGATTTCGGCGGACTGTCGGAATGGCCGCTGGAGCATGTGGTCAAGGTGCTGTGCTTCTATCACCCCGACGATCCGCCCGAGATGCGGGCCGAACAGGAAGCGACGGTGACGCGGCTTTTCCACGCCTGCCGTCGCAACCGTCTGGAAATGCTGCTGGAAATCATCCCGTCCAAGGTGGGGCCGGTGGATGACGATACCTCGGCCCGCGCGATCCGGCGGTTCTATGACATCGGCATCTTCCCCGACTGGTGGAAGCTGGAACCCTTTGCCAGCGCCGGGGCCTGGCGCAATGCCTGCGCGGCCATCCGCGACAATGACCCCCATGTCCGGGGCGTGGTGGTGCTGGGGCTGGATGCGTCCGAGGCGGAGCTGGCGGCCAGTCTGGAACTTGCGGCGGCGCAGGATCTGGTCAAGGGGTTTGCCGTCGGCCGCACCATCTTTGCCGATGCGGCGCGCGGCTGGCTGAAAGGGGAATTGTCCGATCAGGATGCGGTTGAGATGATGGCAGGGCGCTATGCGCGGCTTTGCGCGATCTGGGATGAAGCCCGCAGCAAACAGGAGATTGCGGCATGACGACGATCCGCCCCGAAACAGTAAGACTGACGGCGGCTCAGGCCATGGTGAAATGGCTGTCGGTGCAGATGACCGACAGCGGAGAGCGGTTCATCGACGGCGTCTGGGCGATCTTCGGCCATGGCAATGTCGCGGGTCTGGGCGAGGCGCTGCATGGCGCGCGCGACGTGCTGCCCACCTGGCGCGGCCAGAACGAACAGACCATGGCGCATATTGCGGTGGCCTATGCCAAGGCCAGCGGGCGGCGGCGGGCGATGGCGGTGACGTCCTCAATCGGGCCGGGGGCGACGAACATGGTGACGGCGGCGGCGGTGGCCCATGTCAACCGGCTGCCGGTGCTGTTCGTTCCAGGCGATGTCTTTGCCAACCGTGCGCCTGATCCGGTGTTGCAGCAGATCGAGGATTTCGATGACGGCACGGTGTCAGCCAATGACTGCTTTCGCCCCGTGGTGCGCTATTTCGACCGGATCAGCAGGCCCGAACACCTTCTGACCGCGCTGCCGCGCGCCTTGCGGGTGATGACCGACCCGGCCAATTGCGGCCCGGTCTGCCTGGCCTTCTGTCAGGATACCCAGGCCGAAGCCTATGATTATCCGGCGGATTTCTTCACGCCACGGGTCTGGCACATCCGCCGCCCCGAACCCGATGCGCAAGAGCTGGCGGCGGCGGTGGCGGCGATCCGGGCGGCGAAACGGCCGCTGATCGTTTCGGGCGGCGGGGTGCTTTATTCCGGGGCAGAAGCAACGCTGCTGGACTTTGCCCGCACCCACAATATCCCGCTGGTGGAAACCCAGGCCGGCAAGGGGGCGGTGGATTGGGAAGAGCCGCTGCACTTCGGCTCCCCCGGTGTCACCGGCACCGGCTGCGGCAACAGGCTGGCGGCCGAGGCGGATCTGGTGATCGGCGTCGGCACAAGGTTCCAGGACTTCACCACCGGATCCTGGACGGTGTTTTCCGCGCCGGGGCGCAAGCTCTTGTCGATCAACATTCACGGCTATGACGCGGCCAAGCGGGCCGCGCTGCCGCTGGTGGCGGATGCGAAAATCGCCTTGCAGAAGCTCTCCTCCGCGCTGGGGGACAAGCGATTTTCGGACCCGGATTTCAAGGCGCGCGCCGATTGGTTCGCGCTGACCGACGGGATATTCAGCCCGCCCAAGGGCAATGCGCTGCCCTCGGATGCCCAGATCGTCGGGGCGGTCGGCCGGGTGGCGGACAAACGCAGTCTGGTGATGTCCGCCTCGGGCTCGATGCCCGGCGTGCTGCATGTGCTGTGGCGGGCGGCGCAAGGTGGCTATCACATGGAATACGGCTTTTCCTGCATGGGGTATGAGATCGCGGGCGCGATGGGCATCAAGATGGCCCGGCCGGACCGCGAGGTGATCTGCATGGTCGGCGACGGGTCGTGGATGATGGCGAATTCCGAACTGGCGACGGCGGTGATGATGGGGGTGCCGGTCACGGTGGTTCTGGTCGACAACCGCGGCTTCGGCTGCATCAACCGGCTGCAAAAGGCCACGGGGGGTGCGCCGTTCAACAACCTTCTGGACGATGCGTTCCACGTCAATCCGATGGCGCTGGATTTCGTCAGCATGGCCAGGGGCATGGGGGCCAATGCGGTGAAAGCGTCCTCGCTGGCCGAACTTGAGGCCGAAGTGGTCAGGGCCCGTTCGGCCACCATTCCGACCGTGATCGTGATCGACGCCGATCCGCTGCCGGGCACCGGCGCGGGCGGGACCTGGTGGGATGTGGCCGTGCCCGAGGTTTCGGTGCGGCCGGGCGTGAACGAGGCCCGCAAGGGCTATGAACAGGGCGTGAAAGCCCAATGGCTTGTGAACTGAGGGCAGCATGATCCTTTTCGGCACCAATCCCATCGCCTGGGCCAATGACGACGACCGTTCGATCGGGGCGGATATTCCGACGGCGCGCATCCTGGACGAGGCCGGTCGGCAGATCGGCTTCGACGGCATCGAGAACGGTCATCGCTGGCCGGAAGACCCCGAGGAATTGCGTGCCTTGCTGGCGGGTTACGGGCTGAAGTTCATATCGGGCTGGTATTCCTGCGAATTGCTGCGGCGGTCGGTCGAGGACGAGATTGCTGCGGCCCAGGCGCATCTGGCGAAGCTGCGCCACAACGGGTGCCGGGTGATGATCGTCTGCGAAACCTCGAACGCCATTCACGGCGATGCGGGCCGCGCGGTGAACGACCGGCCGCGCCTGACGGCAGAGGACATGCGGGCCTTCGGGGCAAAGCTGGAGGCTTTTGCGCAATACCTGTCGTCGCAGGGCATGACGCTGGTCTATCATCACCACATGGGCACCGTGGTCGAAACCCCCGAAGAGATCGACGCCCTGATGGCGGCCACCGGCCCGCATGTGCATCTGTTGTTCGACGCCGGGCATTGCGCCTTTGGTGGCGGCGACCCGCTGGCGGTGTTGCGGCGTCACATCGGGCGGGTGCGGCATTTCCATGCCAAGAACATCCGCGCGGATGTGGTGGCGCGGGTGCGGGCAAAGGGGATGTCGTTCCTTCAGGGCGTGGTTGCCGGGGCCTTCACCGTGCCGGGGGATCAGGAGGGGGCAGTGGATTTCGGCCCCCTGCTGAAGGTTCTGGCCGGTGCGGGCTATGACGGCTGGATCGTGATCGAGGCCGAGCAGGACCCGAAGGCGCGCAATCCGCTGCTGTATCAGACGCTTGGGCTGGCGACGCTGAAGCGGCTGGCGAAAGAGGCCGGGTTGGTCTGAGCCAGACCGAGGCCGGGGGCGCTTCGCCCCCCGGACCCCCAGAGGATATTTGCGGAAGGGAAAGGGATGGGCATGGAATTGCTGAGAAAACCCAAGGGGGTGCGGGGCAAGGTTCATGCGGTTTCGCCTGCGGAGGCGGGCTGGTCCTATGTCGGGTTTTCGCTTTACCGGCTGGCCGCGGAGGATGTGGCGGCCGAGGCGACCGGGGACCGCGAGGTCATTCTGGTGCTGGTCGAGGGCAAGGCGCAGATCACCGGAGCCGGGCAGGACTGGGGGGTTCTGGGCGACCGGATGACTGTGTTCGAGAAGACGCCGCCGCATTGCCTCTATCTTCCGGATG
The DNA here is from genome assembly GCA_036745335.1 of Paracoccaceae bacterium. Taxonomy (GTDB): domain Bacteria; phylum Pseudomonadota; class Alphaproteobacteria; order Rhodobacterales; family Rhodobacteraceae; genus Pseudogemmobacter. The sequence continues at coordinate 37,565 of DAIOGH010000003.1, read as the reverse complement.
GGGTGGACTGGCGAGCCGTGGCCACGACGCCCTGTGTGCTGGCGGTTTGCACGGCACCGGGCAAGGGCGGGCATCCGGCGCGGCGGCTGGGGCCGGAGGGCATTGCGCTGACCCAACGCGGCACCGGGGCGAATACGCGGTTCATCAACAACATCGCCATGGAGGCGGCGGATGTGGCCGACAGCCTGCTGGTGACGGAGGTGTTCACGCCGCCGGGCAACTGGTCGAGCTATCCCAGCCACCGGCATGACGAGGATGACTTTCCGCGCATGACCTATCTGGAGGAAAGCTATTACCATCGGCTGAACCCGCCGCAAGGCTTTGGCATTCAACGGGTCTATACCGAGGATGGCAGTCTGGACGAGACGATGGCGGTGAAGGATCACGACGTGGTTCTGGTGCCGAAGGGACATCATCCCTGCGGGGTGCCCCATGGCTATGAGATGTATTATCTGAACGTCATGGCGGGGCCGCTGCGCAAATGGCGATTCCAGAACGACCCCGATCACGACTGGATCTTCCGCCGAGACACCTCCGCCACCTGATCCGGTCTCTCTGGCCGGGACTGCGGATCGGCGCTAGACAGGCGCAGGTTTGGCGCAGGTCTGGCGCGGGAGAGGATCATGCTGAAGGAAGCCATCGACGCGATCCCGCTGCCGGCGCTGGTGGTGGGGCCGGAGGAGCGGGTGCTGCTGGTCAACCCGCGTGCGCAGGCGGCGCTGCCGGGGGTGGTGCCGGGGCGCAATGTGGCGCTGGCGCTGCGGGCCCCCGCGTTTCTGGAGGCGGTGGCGGCGGCGTTGCAGGGGCGCCCCGTCGCCGAGGAGCCGCGGTTCCAGATCTCGCGCGATGGGGCGGACCGGCAATGGCAGGCTTCGGTCGGGGCGGTGACGGGGCCGGAGGGGGCAATGGCGCTGTGCGTGTTCCGCGACCTGTCCGAAGAGGCGCTGGCCAGCCAGATGCGGCGCGATTTTGTCGCCAATGTCAGCCATGAGCTGCGCACGCCGCTGACCGCGCTGATCGGTTTCATCGAGACGCTGAAGGGGGCGGCAAAGGACGATCCGGCGGCGCGGGCGCGGTTCCTGGGGATCATGGAGCGTGAGGCCAACCGGATGAACCGGCTGGTGCAGGATCTGTTGCAACTGAGCCGGGTCGAGGCCGAGGAGCGGGTGCGGCCGGAAACGCCGGTCGATCTGTCGGTGCTGTTGCGGCAGGTGGTGTCGGGCTTGCGGCCGGTGGCCGAAACTGCTGGGGCGCAGGTGGTTCTGGAGGGGCTGGAGGCCCCGCTGATGGTGCCCGGCGATGCCGACCAACTGGTGCAGGTCTTCACCAATCTGGTGGAGAACGGGCTGAAATACGGGGCGGCGGGGCAGGTGTTGCGGGTGGTGGCGCGACGTGAGGACAGCATCCGCGGCCCGGCGATCCGGGTTTCCGTGATCGACCGCGGAATGGGGATCGAAGCGGTCCACCTGCCGCGGCTGACCGAACGGTTCTATCGTGTCGACAGCCATCGCAGCCGCGAAAAGGGCGGCACCGGGCTGGGGCTGGCGATCGTCAAGCATATCGTGCAGCGGCACCGCGGCTGGCTGAAGGTCGAAAGCGTGCAGGGCGAGGGATCGACCTTCAGCGTGGTGCTGCCGGAGGGGCGAGGTTGAGTTTTCGTCGAAAATGCGTCCTTGCGGATTTTCGACGAAAATCCGGGGCTGGCGCTAAAGCCGCGCCAGCCTTTCGCTCAGAAGCGCATAGAAACCTGCCCGGTCCACCCCACCGATGAACATGGCGTTCGCCGCGCGGTCCGTCACCCGCCACCAGTCGGCGACGGTCATGCCCAGGGTGAGCGGGCTTTGCGTTTCGATTTCCACATTGATGTGGCGGCCGGTGAAAAGACCGGGGTTGATCAGATAGGCGATGACGCAAGGGTCGTGCAGCGGCGCGCCCTCGCTGCCGTATTTGGCGGTATCGAAGCGTTCGAAGAAATCGGTCCAGGAGGCGACGGCCTGGCCGACCGGGGTGCCGAGGCTGCGCATCTCTTCCACCCAGGCGCGCGAGGTCAGCGCCTTGTGGGTGACATCGAGCGGCATCACCACCAGGGGAATGCCGGATTTGAACACGATGTCAGCGGCTTCGGGGTCGACATGGATGTTGAACTCGGCCGCCGGGGTGATGTTGCCGACCTCGAAATAGGCACCGCCCATCAGCACGATCTCGGCCACCCTGGGAAGGATGTCGGGGGCCTTGAGAAAGGCGGCGGCGATATTGGTCAGGGGACCCAGAGGACAGAGGGTGACGGTGCCGGGGGCTTCGTGCCGCAGGGTTTCGATGATGAAATCGACCGCATGCTGCGGATGCAGCGGCAGGGTCGGTTCGGGCAGCGGAATGCCGTCAAGACCGGTCTTGCCGTGGACATGTTCGGCGGTGACAAGCCTGCGTTGCAGGGGGGAATCGCAGCCCGCGTAAACCGCGACCGGACGGCCGGAAAGTTCGGCGATGATGCGGGCGTTCTTCTGGGTCAGAGCCAGAGGCACGTTGCCTGCCACCGCCGTCAGGCCCAGCACCTTCAGTTCGGGCGAGGCAAGGGCGAGCAGGATCGCCACGGCATCATCCTGGCCGGGGTCGGTGTCGATGATGATCTTGCGGGGATGGGTCATGGCGGCCTCCTGTCCGGCGCAGCAAAGACCATGGCGGCGGAGTTGTCCAGATGGTCAGGATTTCCGGCGCGATCCGGTGTAGGATGTGGGCAGATGCGGGGGAGGGATGCGATGGCCGATCTGCTGGTGGGAACGACGAAGGGCCTGTTCATTCTGGAAGCGGGCGGCGGGGACGACTTTTGCCTGACCGGGTCGTTCTGTGACGGCTGGCCGATCAATCATGCCGTGGGACAGGGGGGAATCGTGCTGGCCGCGGGGGGCGGCAAATGGTTCGGCACCGGCGTCTGGCGGCGAGAGGGCGGCGCATGGGAGCTGTCGAAAGGGCCGTTCGAGGGGGCGGAGCAGCTATGGTCGGTCTGTTTCGACGGGACGCGGCTTCTGGCCGGGTCGAAACCGGCCTGTCTTTACGAAAGCCGTGATGGCGGCCGGGCGTGGCGGCGGCTGGATGCGCTGACCGATCAGCCCGGCGCAGACCGGTGGCAGCCGGGGGCGGCGGGGCTGGTGCTGCACACGATTCTGGCGGATGGCAAGGGCGGGGTCTGGGTCGGCATTTCGGCGGCGGGGGTCTTCGCAAGCCGGGACGGCGGCGCAAGCTGGACCATGCGGAACCGGCGCGGCAACCGGCCGGGACCGGCGGGCGCGCTGGCACGGGTCTGGGAGGGCGAGGAATTCCGCGCCGAGGATGAAATCTTTTCCTGCGTTCACAACCTGGCCTTCGGTGCGGCCGAGGGGCTGATCTACATGCAGAACCATCAGGGCGTGTATCGCAGCCGCAATGGCGGCGAGGTCTGGGACGAGATCACGGCGGGCCTGCCTTCGACCTTCGGCTTTCCTGTGGCGGCGCATCCGCGCGATCCGGGCGTGCTGTGGGTGTTCCCGCTGAACGGCGACGACATCGGGCGCTGGCCGGTCGGGGGCCGGGCGCTGGTGTGGAAATCGGTGGATGGCGGCGAAAGCTGGCAGCCGAAGGGACAGGGGCTGCCGGAGCGGGACTGCTATTTCACCGTTCTGCGGCAGGCGATGGCGGTGGACCGCGCGACGCCCTGCGGCCTGGCCTTCGGCACCAATTCGGGATCGGTCTTCCTGTCGCGCGACGAAGGCGAAACCTGGGCCGAGGTGGCCCGGCACCTGCCGACCGTGCTGTCGGTGGAGTTCATGCGCTAGGGCTGGCCGGCGGATTGTTAAGACGGGTTCGCGGCGGAGCGGCCTTGCGGCCGCAGTTTCCTGTCTCGCCTCTGCGCCGTTCAGGCGCAACCGGCTCGGCTGCGAAGGCTTGCTGGTGGTGCCGGAGGCGCAAGCGGCCTGCGCCTCCGGCGGGGATTGTCAGAAGAAAAGCGGACCGAAAGGGTCAGCCGTCGTAATCGACGGTTTCCATGATCTTCAGCGCCGCGGCCCGGTGGCTGGCGATGTCGGCCAGCGACAGGCCGTCGGGGGTGAAGTCGCCCCAGCTGGCCACAAGTGCCGAACGTTCGACCCCCGGCTTCACCGGGAATTCGTTGTTGGTCTCGGCATAAATCTTCTGGGCATGATCGCCCGACAGCCATTCCATGAATTTCAACGCGGCTTCGCGGTTCGGTGCGGCCTTGGTCATGGCAACGCCCGAGATGTTCACATGCGTGCCGCCGCCTTCAAAGACCGGGAAGACGATGTTGACCGATTCCGCCCACGGAACCTGCTCGGGATCGGCCAGCATCTGACCCATGTAATAGGTGTTCCCCAGCGCGATGTCGCATTCGCCGGCCCAGATCGCCTTGACCTGATCGCGGTCGCCGCCGTCGGGCTTGCGGGCAAGGTTGGCCTTCAGCCCTTCGGCCCAGGCGGTTGCCGCTTCTTCGCCGTGATGGGCGATCTCGGCCCCCAGCAGCGCCACGTTGTAGTCATGCAGCCCCGAACGGGTGCAGATACGCCCCTTCCATTTGTCCGAGGCAAGGTCTTCGTAGGTCGTCACCTCGCCCGCCGCCACGCGCTCTTTCGAGGCATAGACGATGCGGGCGCGGGTGGTCAGGCCGAACCAGTGGTCGGCGGGATCGCGCAGCGCCTCGGGGATGTTGGCCTCCAGCACATCGGATTGCACCGGCTGGGTCACGCCGGCATCGACGATCTGCTGCAGGCGGGCGATGTCGACAGTCAGCACGATGTCGGCGGGCGAACGGTCGCCCTCGGCCTGAAGACGTTCGGCCATGCCCTTGTCGACAAAGGCGATGTTGACGGCAATGCCGGTATCGGCGGTGAAGGCATCGACCAGCGGCTGGATCAGCTCGGGCTGGCGGTGGGAATAGACGTTGATCTCATCGGCAAGGGCCGGAAGGGCGGTGGTCACGGCAAGTGCCGCCAGCGAGAGGCGGAGGGTCGGTCGGTACATGGCTGACTCCTTTTGTCGGGTTTCCGCGACCGCTTAAATCTGACTCTTTCACTTGGGTCAACCGGCGAATCCCCTTCGGGCGATGGTTGCCCGATGGCAACCCTGTCGGGAATTTGGCGCGGTCGGCTTGAACCCCGCGGCAGGATCGGCCAGATCGGAGCCGTGAGGCAACGTCCTCCCCCTGATGCAGGGCAGAAGTCCGGGACGGCCCGGCTGCTTTGGACAAGGGGGGCCGGGATGGCCTGGATTTCGCTGTTTTTCGCCGGTGTGTTCGAGATTGTCTGGGCCTGGGCCATGAAGGCCTCGGACGGGTTCAGCAAACCCTGGGCGGTGGGGCTGATGCTGGTGACGATGGCGCTGAGCTTCGCACTGCTGGCCCATGCGATGCGCAGCCTGCCGCTGGGCACGGCCTATGCGATCTGGACCGGGATCGGGGCCTTCGGGGCTTTTGTGGTGGGCATTCTGGTGCTGGGGGAACCGGCGACACCGGCGCGGATCGCGGCGGCGGGGCTGATCCTGTCGGGGATCGTGCTGATGAAGATCTCGTCGCATTAGGCTGCGAACTGGCGAAGGCCATCGCCTTCGCCACAGCGAAACAGGGCACCTTGCCCGTCCGGGTGCCCAAGCACCCGGACAGCGCCCGCCCCGCCCATGGCGGGCGCTTCTCGCCCGCCGGGGCAGGCGCCGACCTATGTTCCGCGGCATTGTGCCGACTCAGCCTGAACCGACGCGCGCGGTCGGGGCGAGGCAGCGCCTCGCCTTTTCCGACCGGGCAGCCCTGGCTCAATCCTTCTGCGTCTTCTCTTCCGCCTTGGCCCGGTCCCACAGCGCGTCCATCTCGGCCAGATCGCTGTCGGCGGGGGTCTTGCCCGCCTCGGCCAGCCAGTCCTCGATCCGGGCGAAGCGGCGGGTGAACTTGGTGCTGGCGGCGCGCAGGGCGGCTTCGGGGTCCACCTTCATATGCCGGGCCAGATTGGCCATGACGAACAGCAGATCGCCCATCTCTTCGGCCAGCGACTCCGGCCCCAGTGTCTCGCGCGCCTCGACCACCTCGCGCGCCTCTTCGACCAGCTTGTCCAGCACCTGCGCCGTCGAAGGCCAGTCGAAGCCCACCCTTGCGGCGCGGTTCTGCAACTTGACCGCCCGCGTCAGCGCAGGCAGGGCCATGGCCACGCCATCCAGCGTGCGCTGGCCCTTGCGTTCGGCTGCCTTCAGCGCCTCCCAGTCCTTCGACTGCTGTTCGGGCGTCTTGTCGCGGGACTCCTCTCCGAAGACATGCGGATGCCGGGCCAGCATCTTGTCGGAAATCGCCGTCACCACATCGTCAAAGCCGAAAAGACCGGCCTCTTCGGCCATCCTAGCATGAAAGACCGACTGGAACAGCAGGTCGCCCAGTTCCCCCTTCAACTCGCCCCAGGCCCGGCGCTGGATGGCATCGGCGACCTCATGCGCCTCTTCCAGCGTATAGGGTGCGATGCTGGCGAAGGTCTGTTCGACATCCCAGGGGCAGCCGGTTTCGGGATCGCGCAGCCGCGCCATGATCTCGACCAGCCGGGCGATTCCGGCGCTGCGGTCGGAGATCAGCGCATCGCTTGCAGCGCGGTCAAGGCGGGGAAGGGTCATTGCGGCCACCGGGGTTTTGCGATTTGATCAAAGGCAAGACCGAACCTCAGAGGATTCCCCGATCATGCCCGTCCTGAACCGTATCGCCTCTTATGCCGAGGAAATGAAGGGCTGGCGACGGCATCTGCACCAGTATCCCGAACTGGCCTTCGACTGCCACGACACCGCGGCCTGGATCGTGGCGCGGCTGCGCGAGATCGGGGTGGACGAAGTGCATGAGGGCATCGCCACCACTGGCATAGTGGCCATCATCAACGGCAGGGGCGAGGGCCCGGTGATCGGGTTGCGCGCCGATATGGACGCGCTGCCGATCACGGAAGTCACCGGCGCGCCCCATGCCAGCAAGGTGCCGGGCAAGATGCATGCCTGCGGCCATGACGGCCATGTCACCATGCTGCTGGGGGCGGCGAAATATCTGGCCGAGACGCGGAATTTCTCGGGCCGCGTGGCGCTGCTGTTCCAGCCGGCCGAGGAAGACGGCGGCGGCGGGCAGGTCATGGTGCAGGAAGGCGTGATGGACCGCTTCGGCATCGGTCAGGTCTTCGGCATCCACAATGCCCCGAACGTACCCTTCGGGCATTTCCACACCACGCCGGGGCCGCTGATGGCCTCGGTCGATACGGCAGTGGTCACGGTGACGGGCCGGGGCGGTCACGGTGCCACCCCGCATGAGACGGTGGATCCGGTGGTTGCCATCGTCGCCATGGTGCAGGCGGTGCAGACCATCATCCCGCGCAATGTCTATGCGCTGGAAGAGGCGGTGGTCTCTGTCACCATGATTCACACCGGCACGGCTTCGAACATCATCCCCGAGGACGGCACCTTTGCCGCCACCATCCGCTGCTTCAAGCCGGATGTGCGGGCGCTGTTGAAAAAGCGGTTCTTCGAGATTGTCGAGGGCACGGCGGCGGCCTTTGGCGTAACGGCCCGGATCGACTATGACTGGGGCTATCCGGCGACGATCAACCATGAGGATCAGGCCGAATTCGCCGCAGAAGTCGCGCGCGAGGTTTCGGGGGCGGATGCGGTGGATGCGCGGGCGAACCGCGAGATGGGGTCCGAGGATTTCTCTTATATGCTCGAATCCCGGCCGGGGGCCTATCTGTTCCTTGGCACCGGGCCGGGGGCGGGGCTGCATCATGCAGCCTATGATTTCAACGACGAGGCGGCCCCGCTGGGGGCCAGCTTCTTTGCACGGCTGGTCGAACGGGCGCAGCCCTTGAGTTGAGGCTCCTCGTCGGTCTTCGACCGCTCGTCGCGGTTCGGACGACGAGGCGTCGCAGACGCCCGAGGAGGCGAGGGGTCGTGGAATGGATTTTTCAGGAGGAAAGTCATGCAATTGAAGGCCGTTCTTACAGTGATCTTCCTGGGTCTGTCCGGCCCCGCTTTGGCGCAGGATTACATCGGCTTCCAGTCGCCGACCGGCAATATCCACTGCGCGCTATATGTCTGGGAGGGCGGCACCGAGGCGCGCTGCGACTTGCGTTCGCTGACGCCCAGTTACCGCAAGGCCCCGGCGGGCTGCGATCTGGACTGGGGCAGCGCTTTTGCGGTGCCCGCGCGAGGCGAGGGATATCTGGTTTGCGCCGGCGATACGGTGCAGGACCCCGGCAATCCGGTGCTGCCCTACGGTCAGGCGGTGTCGCTGGGCGGGATATCCTGCGTCTCGGCCAAGACCGGCGTGACCTGCACCAATGCCGAAGGCCATGGCTTCAGCGTGGCGAAGGCGAAGCAGAAGCTGTTCTGATCCCGCTTGGCGCCGCGCGCCGGGGCTGGCCGGAATTTGATCAAACTGCTAGGATCGCCGCCGGACCCAACCGGTGAGGAGACCCCGCATGACCGCTCCCGACGCCCTGGCCCGGCGCAATTCGCTGCCTGATGCCGACGATCTGCACCAGATGGACCGCAGGCATGTGCTGCACCCCTGGGCCAATTTCGGCCCGTTCGAGGCCGAAGGCTCGCTGGTGATCGAGCGGGGCGAGGGCTGTTACCTGTGGGATGCGCAGGGGCGGCGCTATCTGGATGCGGTGGGCGGCATGTGGTGTACCAATGTGGGCCTTGGCCGCAGGGACATGGCGCAGGTGATTGCAGATCAGGTGGAAAAGCTGGCCTTTTCCAACACCTTCGTCGATGTGACCAATGGCCCCTCGGCCCGGCTGGCGGCGAAACTGGCCAGCCTGACGCCGGGCGACCTGAACCGGGTGCATTTCACCACCGGCGGATCGACGGCGGTCGATACGGCGGCGCGGCTGGTCTGGTATTACCAGTCCTGCAAGGGCCAGCCGCAGAAGGCCGATCTGGTGGCGCGCGAACAATCCTACCACGGCTCCACCTACCTGACGCAATCGGTGGGCAAGCGGCGCGGCGACCGGGTCGGGGAATTCCGCTACAAGACCGAAGGCATCCACCACCTCAGCTGCCCCGATCCCTATCGCCGCCCGGACGGGATGAGCGAGGCCGCCTTCTGCGATGCGCTGGTGGCGGAATTCGAGGATCTGATCGCCCGCGTCGGGCCTGACCGGATCGGCGGCTTCTTTGCCGAACCGATCCAGGCCTCGGGCGGGGTGATCGTGCCGCCCGAGGGCTATCTGCGCCGGATGTGGCAGGTCTGCCGCCGGCACGACATCCTGTTCATCGCCGACGAGGTCGTCACGGCCTTCGGGCGGCTGGGCCACTGGTTCGCCTCCGAGGCCGAATTCGGCGTGGTGCCGGATGTGATCACCTGCGCCAAGGGCCTGACCTCGGGCTATCTGCCGCTGGGGGCGATGATCTTTTCCGACCGGATCTGGGAGGCGATGGCCCAGGGGGGCGAGCGCTGGTTCACCACCGGCTTCACCTATTCCGGCCATCCGGTCAGCTGCGCGGCGGCGCTGAAGTCGATCGAGATCATCGAAGGCGAGGGCCTGCTGGAGAATGCGGCCGATGTCGGCGACTATTTCCTTGACCGGCTGAAGGCGCTGGAGGCGCTGCCGCTGGTCGGGCAGGTGCGCGGGCGGCGGCTGATGGTCTGCGTCGAGAATGTCGGATCGAAGGCCACGAAAGAACCGCTGCCGGACGAGGCCAATGAATCGAAACGCATCTCGGACGCGGCCGAGGCGATGGGGCTTATGGTGCGCCCGATCGGCCATCTGAACGTGATGTCGCCGCCTCTGACCATCACCCGCGATCAGGTCGATGTCGTGGTGGACACGCTGGGCCGGGCGATTGGCCGGGTGACGGATGAACTGGTGCGCGAAGGCTATCGCATCGGCTGAAACACCGGAGTTTTATGAAAACTCCGGCGCGATTTCTTCAAAGAAATCGCCGTCGCTTGACTTGCACGCGCGAGGTGCGTTTTCTGGTACGGACGGATCCGCGCGTCTCCGATGAACGACTGCGCTGTCAGATCGGGATCACCATGGCACTGGAAGACGCGAAAACGCAGGTCGATACTGCGTTCACCCGCAAAGGTTTGCGCGGCTATTCGTTCGAAAACGCCTTCGGCGGGGCGACCAGCTTTCTGCGTCGCACCTATACCAAGGACCTGACCGGGGTGGATCTTGCCATCACCGGCGTGCCTTTCGATCAGGCGGTGACGCATCGCACCGGCACCCGCTTCGGGCCAAGGGCGATCCGCGAGGCATCGGCGCTGCAACCCTATGACCCGCCCTATGGTTGGCCGACCAACCCCCTGGAGGAGATGTCGGTCATCGATTATGGCGATCTGGCCTTCGACTATGCGAAGGTATCGGATTTTCCCGACACGCTGACCGCCCATATCCGCACCATCCTTGCGGCCGGGGCAGGGACCGTCACGCTGGGCGGCGACCATTACATCACCTTTCCCATCCTGCGCGCCTATGCCGAGAAATTCGGACCCCTGGGCGTGATCCATTTCGATGCGCATTCCGACCTGTGGCCGGACGACGACCTGACGCGCATCGACCACGGCACCATGTTGTACAAGGGGGTGAAGACCGGGATAGTCGATCCGAAACGATCCGTTCAGATCGGGATCAGGACCACGACCGAGGATTATCTGGGCGTCCATGTGATCGACGCCCGCGAGGTTCATGAAAAAGGCGTGACGGCGGCGGTGGCCAAGGCGAAAGACATCGTCGGCGACGGTTCCACCTATGTCACCTTCGACATCGACTGCCTTGATCCTTCGGCCGCGCCGGGCACCGGCACGCCGGTCTGGGGGGGGCTGCACAGCTGGCAGGCGGCGGCGGCGCTGCGCGATCTTGCGGGCATCAACATGGTTGGCGGCGACATCGTCGAGGTCTCGCCGCCCTACGACACCACCGGCGCAACAGCCATCGCCGGCGCCCATGTCGCCTATGAGCTGATCTGCCTGTATCACTGGGCCCGGATGCAGCGCTGATCCGGCGGAGAGGCCGCGCAGGCGCGGCCTCGCTCCTTGCATCTCGCCTCTGCGCGTTCCGCGCAACCGGCTCGGTGAGCGCCTCCGGCGGGAGTATTTGGGCAAAGATGAAAGAGCGGGAGGGGGTGGCCCTTCATCTTTGCCGAAATACCCCACGGGGGAAGGGCGAATGCCGGCATTCGCCCGCGGGGGTGTGAAACCCCCGGCCGGTTGCCCCCCTTGACCGGCTGCCTGATCCGCGCGACAGAGCCGCCATGGTTCCCATGGACAAACTTGCCCAGATCACCCAGCGGTTCGAGTTTCTCGAGGCGCGGCTGAACGCGGGCGCCGCCCCGGCCGAGATCGCCCGGATCAGCCGGGAATATTCCGAGTTGAAGCCGGTGGCCGAAGAGGTGGCCGCCTATCGGCAGGCGCTGGCCGATCTGGACGCGGCGCAGGCCATGCTGGCCGACCCCGAAATGAAGGCATTGGCCGAGGAGGAGATTCCCGCCCTGCGTGCCCGCATCCCGGCGATGGAGGACCGGCTGCGGCTGGCGCTGCTGCCGAAGGATGCCGCCGATGCCCGCCCGGCCATCGTCGAGATCCGCCCCGGCACCGGCGGCGAGGAGGCCAGCCTTTTCGCTGGCGACCTTGCCCGCATGTATCAGCGCTATGCCGAACGCATGGGCTGGCGGTTCGAGGTGCTGGAGCATCAGGCATCGGACCTGGGCGGGGTGAAGGAATTCACCGCCCATGTGCAGGGCGAGGGGGTCTATGCCCGGCTGAAATACGAATCCGGCGTGCATCGCGTCCAGCGGGTGCCGGAAACCGAGGCGGGCGGCCGCATCCATACCTCGGCCGCCACCGTGGCCGTCTTGCCCGAAGCGGAAGAGGTGGACATCGACATTCCCGCGCAGGACATCCGCATCGACACCATGCGGTCGTCGGGGGCGGGGGGGCAGCATGTCAACACCACCGACTCGGCCGTGCGGATCACCCATATCCCCAGCGGCATCGTCGTGACCAGTTCGGAAAAATCCCAGCACCAGAACCGCGCCATCGCCATGCAGGTGCTGCGGGCGCGGCTTTATGAGGCCGAGCGTGAGCGGCTGGCCGGTGAACGCGCGGCCGAGCGGAAGTCGCAGGTCGGATCGGGCGACCGCAGCGAACGCATCCGCACCTACAACTTCCCGCAAGGGCGGATGACCGACCACCGGATCAACCTGACGCTTTATGCGCTGCCGCAGATCGTGGCGGGCGATCTGGACGAGGTGATCGACGCGCTGATCGCCCATGATCAGGCGGCGAAACTGGCCGAGATGGACGGATGATCGCCAGGCAGGCGCTGATGGCCGCCGTGCCGCGCCTGCGGGCGGCCGGGATCGAGGATCCCGCCCGCGATGCGCGTCTGTTGCTGGCCCATGCGATGGGCCTGCCCGCGGCCCGGCTGACCCTGCATCTTTCCGACGAGATGACGCCGCCGCAGGCGGCGGCATACGAGAAGGTCATTGCGGCCCGGACCGCCCGCAAGCCAGTCTCGCAGATCATCGGAAACCGGCTTTTCTGGGGCCGCAGCTTCCGTGTCACCCCCGACACGCTGGACCCGCGTCCCGAGACGGAAATCCTGATTGTCGAGGCCCTTGCGGCACCTTTCTCACATGTCCTCGACATCGGAACCGGCACCGGCTGCATCCTGCTGACCCTGCTGGCCGAACGCCCCGAGGCGAAGGGAATTGGCACCGATATCTCTGCGGCGGCGCTTCATGTCGCCGCAGCCAATGCCGAAGCCCTTGGCCTTGCCGCCCGCGCCGTCTTCCGGCGGGCCGACTGGCTGGAGGGCGTCACCGGCCGTTTCGATCTGATCGTCTCGAACCCGCCCTACATCGCCCTTCAGGACATGCCGGGCCTTGCCCCGGAAGTGCGCGATCACGAACCGCATCAGGCGCTGACAGATGGCGGCGACGGGCTGACCGCCTATCGCGCCCTTGCCGCCCAGGTGCTGCCATCGCTGACCCCCGGCGGACGGCTGATCGTCGAGATCGGGCCGACGCAGGGGCAGGCGGTGGCCGACCTTTTGCGCCGGGCTCAGTTCGACGGGATCCGCATCCTGCCCGATCTGGACGGCCGGGACCGCGTCGTCCTGGCCTGCCGCCCGACCGATCCGCGCTGACCCTGCGGCATTGCGTCACCCGCCCGCCCTTGCAGATTCCCCCGCAAATGCACAAATATCGCTTGTCAGGGACCAAAGCCTATGGTTATTGGCCCCACGTCAGGGATGGGTTCAGACCCGGCCCGGCCCCTATCATCCCCCTGCGGAGATTTGACAGCTGCCCGATGACAGGGCGGCAGCCGCGGGCCGAAGCCATCATAAGGACAAGATGCGCTCTTCCAAGAAACGCTCGCGTTCCAGCCAGAACCGCCCGCGCAGCCTCGGCAATATCATCAACCGCGTTTTCGATTCCTCGGGCCCCGAGGGCAAGGTGCGCGGCACGCCGCAGCAGATCATCGAAAAATACCAGCAGCTTGCGCGTGATGCCCAACTGTCGAACGATCGGGTTGCGGCCGAGAACTTCCAGCAACATGCCGAGCATTACACCCGCATGCTGGCCGAGGCGCAGCGCGAGATGGCGGCCGAGCAGGAGGCCCGTCAGGCGCAGTATCAGCAGAACGGCCAGAACAACGGCAACCGCGACCGGGATGACCGCCGCGACTTTCGTGACCGCGAGGATCGGCGCGACCGCGATTTCCGCGATCCCGGTGCCGAGGATCAGCCCGCCGCTGCCGATGTGATCGACCTTGACGCGCAATCCGGTGATGCCGGGCTGGTGGAAACCCCCGAAGCCCGCCGCACCGGCGACGCGCCCGAAGGGCAGCCCCGCCGGGATGGCAACCGTGACGGCTTCCAGCCCCGCCGGGACGGCAACCGCGAGGGCGGGAACCAGCCGCGCCGGGACGGCAATTTCCGCCGTGACCGCGACGACCGTAACCGCGACCAGGCCAGGGGGCCCGAACAGGCCCCGGCCCCGGCTGCTGCCACTGCGGCTCCGGTCCAGCCCGAACTTCCCGCTTTCATCACCGGCCCGGTGCCCGTCGCCGAGCCGAAACCCGTCGCCGAGCCGAAACCCGTCGCCGAACCAAAGCCCGAGGCCAAGCCCGCGCGTGCGCCGCGTGCCGCCAAGACACCGGCTGCGGAAGGCACCGAAAAGCCGGTTTCCGAAAAGCCTGCCCGCGCTCCGCGCAAGCCCAAGGCCGAAGGTGACAGCGGCAAGGAAGCGGCTGAGTAATCCTGGCTCAACCAGACGATCTCCGGGGCCCTTGTGGCCCCGTTTTTCATTGGGGAAGGGCGCAGAACCGGCGCAGGCTGTCGCGCGCCTCCAGCACCTGCCGCCGGGCGTTCAGCGCCGGACAAGGCACCAGCATCGCCGCACCCTCCGGCGACAGGGCATCGGCCGGTTCTCCCCGCTCCGGGGCAAAGACCGTATGGCCGTAATGCTGCGCGATCATCGGGTCAAAGCCATAAGCGTCGAACAGCGCGATGGCCTGCACCATCCGCGCCCTTGCCCGCGGGGCAACCGGTGTCAGGGCAGGGCCGGGAAAGGCGGCATCGACATAGGCGGCAATCGCCTGCGTCTCGTAAAGACGAAAGCCGTCATGATCCAGAACCGGCACGCGGGCAAAGGGACGCCCCGCCGCAAGCGCGGCCTGTGGATCGCCAAAGGGATCGACCTCGACGCTGGCAAAATCCACGCCCTTTTCGGTCAGCGCCACCTTGGCGGCCTGGGTATACAGGCTGTGGCGCCAGCCGTGCAGGGTAACACTCATCCCGCCACGGCCCGCGCCAGCGCGCAGAACTGCTCTAGCGAAATCTCCTCGGCCCGCGCGGTGGGGGCAATGCCGACCGCGACCAGCATCGCCTCTACCCCCGGCCCCAGCCCCTTCAGCGACGACCGCAGCATCTTGCGGCGCTGGTTGAAGGCCATCGCCGTCACCCGCTGCAACACCGCAAAATCGCAAGGGTAACGCGGGGTGTCCAGCCGTTTCAGATGCACCACGGCGGAATGCACCTTCGGCGCCGGGGTAAAGGCTTCGGGCGGCAGGGTCATCACGATCTTCGGATCGGCCCGCCATTGCGCCAGCAGCGCCAGCCGCCCGTAATGGTCGCTGCCGGGCCGCGCCACGATCCGCTCGGCCACCTCCTTCTGGAACATCAGGGTCAGGCTGTCCCAGAACGGCGGCCAGCGATCGGGCGACAGCCAGCGGATCAGCAGTTCGGTCCCGACATTATAGGGCAGGTTCGCCACCACCTTCACCGGCGGGGTCAGATGCGCCAGGACATCCAGCTTCAGCGCATCGCCCAGAAGCACGGTCAATCGCCCCGGATGGGCCGCCGCCACCTCCTCCAGCACCGGGATGGCGCGGGGGTCCATCTCCACCGCCACCACATGCCGGGCACCCTCGGCCAACAGCCCGCGCGTCAGCCCGCCGGGGCCGGGGCCCACCTCCAGCACATCGGCCCCCGACAGATCCCCGGCACAGCGGGCAATCTTGGCCGTCAGGTTCAGATCCAGCAGGAAATTCTGGCCCAGCTGCTTTTTCGCCACCAGCCCATGCGCCGCAATCACCTCGCGCAGGGGGGGCAGGCCATCAATCGTTCCCAAGACCGGCTCCTGCCTTCATCTTTGTCCAAATACCCCACGGGGTATGCTCCGGTTCTGCGCCACCGGTTCAAGCGAACCGGCGGCATGGGGGGTGTGAAACCCCGCTCCACGGTCATCCCAGCCGCTCCACGGCCATGCCCTGTGCCATCCGCAGCGCCGCCACAAGGCTGGACGGATCGGCGATGCCCCGCCCGGCAATGTCATAGGCCGTGCCGTGGTCGGGCGAGCTGCGCACGAAAGGCAGGCCCAGCGTGACATTCACCCCGCCGGCAAAGTCGATGGTCTTGATCGGGATCAGTGCCTGATCGTGATAGCAGCAGATCGCCGCGTCATAGCCCGCGCGGGCCGCGGCATGAAACATCGTATCGGCGGGCAGCGGGCCGCGGATCGCCATGCCTTCCGCCGCCAGCCGGGCCACCAGCGGGCGGATCATCCGCTCATCCTCCCAGCCCATCGCGCCGCCTTCGCCGGCATGGGGGTTCAGCCCGGCCACCACAAGGCGCGGCGCGTCCAGCCCGAAGTCGCGGATCAGCCCGGCATGGGTGATACGGATGGTTTCCTCAAGCAACGACCCGGTCAGGGCGGCGGGCACCTGCGCCAGCGGAATGTGGATGGTGGCGGGCACCACCCGCAATCCGGGGCAGGCCAGCATCATCACCACGCGCGGCACCCCGGCCAGATCGGCCAGAAACTCGGTATGGCCGGGAAAGGCGAAACCCGCCCCGTCCTTCAGCGCCTTCTTGTGAATGGGCGCGGTGCAGATCGCCCCAGCCTCGCCCGCCTGCACCAGCGCCACGCCGCGTTCGATGGCGGCCACCACGCCTGCCGCATTGGCCGGATCGGGCTGGCCGGGCCGGGCAGGGGCGGCAAAGCGCAACGGCAGCACGGGCAGGCGGTCGGGCGCAACTGCGGCGGCTTCGGCCGGGTGCCGGATTTCGGTCACGGCGGTTCCTGCGGGCAGA
The DNA here is from genome assembly GCA_036745335.1 of Paracoccaceae bacterium. Classification (GTDB taxonomy): domain Bacteria; phylum Pseudomonadota; class Alphaproteobacteria; order Rhodobacterales; family Rhodobacteraceae; genus Pseudogemmobacter. The sequence goes on along the minus strand of DAIOGH010000003.1, from coordinate 20,973 downwards.
TGGCGCGGGTCGCCGATCCAGGCAAAGGGCAGGGAGGCCCCCAGCAAGCCACGCGCCTTGACGGCGATTTCCGGCCCGATGCCGGAAGGATCGCCGCAGGTCAGGACGGGGGGAAGCGGCGCGCTCACGGCGCGCGGATATAGGCGGCGGCCTTCAACTCGGCCATATAGCCCTGTGCCAGCCCGTCGAGTTTCTGGTTCTGCACCTGCTGGCGGATGTCGTCGCGGCTGGGCGGCGTCTCGGCCTGAACGTTACGCGAACACAGCATCAGCACCAGCCGCAGCCCCGATTGCGTCAGCCGGGTGGAAAATTCGCCGGGATCCAGCTTGGCCAGTTCCAGCCCGATGTCCTGCGGAATCTCGGACATCGGCTTCGTCTCGATCACCAGACGATCCTCGGGCTGCCCTTTGGCAAGGCCGTAAAGATCCATGCAGCGATCGGTGTCGGTGACGACCTTTGCAATCTCGGCCGGATCGTCCGGCACCAGATAGCGGGCATATTCGACCGATACCGCAACCGGCTCGGCCGTTTCGTCCTGCGCCACATCGCGCAAGAGGAACAGCACGATGGCCCCCGGCACCGCGACGGGTTTCGAAACCTGTCCGGCCCCAAGGCCCAGGATCTGCCCCGCGATCTGCGGCGGCAGGTTCGACAGCGGCAGCCAGTCCAGCCGCCCGCCCCGCCCGGCTGTGGGGGCGGCGGAATGCGCCCGCGCGGCGGCGGCGAATTCGGCTTCGGAGGAGATCGAGCCATAAAGCCGGTTGGCCAGCGCCATGGCGCTGTCTTCCTGACCCGGCGGGGCAGGGATGACCAGTTCCGATGCCAGCACCTTCAGCGCGCGCGGCCGGGTCATGGTCTGCATGGCCTTGTCGATGTCGGCTTCGGACACCGAGACCTGCCCGGCAAAGCGGGCACGGACGGCCTCGCGCCACACCAGCCCCGCCACCACGAAATCGCGGAAGGTCTCGGCGGCGATGCCCACCTTCTGCAATTCGCCCACCAGTTGCTCGGCGGTCAGGTTGGCGCGGGCGGCAAATTCCTCCATCCCGGCCAGCACCTGCGCTTCCGTCACCTTGATGCCCAGCCGCTTGGCCTCGGCCATGCGCAGCCGGTCTTCGGTCAGCGCCTTCAGCGCCTCTTCCATCGGGTCGCCGGGCGCGCGCAGCACCTGCAGGAACATGGCCCGCTGGATCACCTCATATTCGGTGATCGCCTGATCGTTGACGTAAAGCCGCGGCGCGAACAGGTTCTGGGCCAGGGGGGCCGATGCGCCGGAAAAAAGCGCCGCCACCGACAAAGCCGCCGCAAGCATCCAGCCCGCGATCCCCGATCCACCCTGCCGCATCCTGTCCTGCCGTTCCATGCCTGTCATCGCTTCCGTCTTCCTGCGCCGGTTTTGTCCGGGTTGTCCGGTCCGGGTCGCCCCCGGTGCCGTCATCTGCATCTGCGCGCAGCCCCGGCGGCCGTTCCGCTGCCAAAGCCGATCAGCTCGAACGACAGGCCGAAGGCGGTTGTCGGCGTTACACTAGTCGACGACGTGAACCGACGCGAGAGGGAAAGATCGACCGCAAGGCAGTCGGTCCGGTATTCCAACCCCAGTGCGGCCAGGGTTCCGCGGTCGGCTTCGAAGTCGTAACTGCCCGAAAGTTTCGTGGTCAGCTGGTCGGTTGCCTTCCAGGCGGCGTCGAAGGTGAATTCGCGGGTGGGGTCGGGCCGGTTCTCGATCAGCGGGTCGGCCACCATCCACAGCATCGAGGTCGACAGCGCCAGCCGTTCGCGGTTGACCGAAATCCGCCCCTCGGCCTTGGACAGGGTGAAATCGTCGTCAAAGGTGGCGCGGCCCGCGATGGCATAGCCGTTGCCCAGGGTGAAGGTGACGCCCGCCAGCCAGTCCGAGGTTTTCCCGGCAAGGCCGCTGGCCGGGCCGAATTGCAGATGATCCCTGTCGCGGATCACCCGGCCCAGGGTGACGCCCATGGTCCAGCCCGCCGGGTCGTGTCGGGTCCAGCTGATGCCGATATTGGCGCGGCGGCCCAGTTCGACCGCATCCGAGCCGGGAAACCGGTTCAGCGCGAAAAGGTTGCCTTCGTCGAATTCGACCAGCACCGAATCCTCGTTCGGGATACCGCCGCTGCCGTTGCCGGCCCAGACCAGTTGCACCACGGGTTCGATGACATGCACGGCACCCGATGAGGCCGCCTTGACCCAGGGCCAGCGCAGCTCTACCCCGGCGGCGGCATGGGTTCGGGTCTTTTCCCCGGCAAAGACCGCATCCTGTGCGATCGTATAGGCATCGGCGGACAGCTCGCCCAGCAGCGTGCCCTCGATCCCGAGGGGCAGCATGAAGCCGCGCCGCCAGTCGATCCGGGCCGACACGCGCGTCAGGTCGCGGCCATCGGCGATGGTATCGACATCCGGCCCGTCGAAGGGATCGGCCGAACTGCGCCAGTGGCTGTGGGTCTGCAACCGGAACCCGCCTTCGCCGCCCAAGGGGCCGCCGGAAAAGCGCCGGTGGAAGGTCAGGTCCGACACGACCGAGGGGATGGTGGTGTTGTCCTCGTCGTCGCGCAGGGTCTGAAAGCTGATCACCCGGCCCGAGATATGCTCGTTCCGCCGGGTGCGGCTGACGGTGATCCGGCTGTCCAGCCGGTCGGTGTTGTCGATGCCGTAGTCCAGCAGATAGGCCGGGTCCGATGCCGTTTGCAACTTGATGTCCAGGCCGAAGCCGGCGGGCAGGTCGAACTGGCCGGTTGCATACATGTAGCCGCGGTCCTCGCCCGGCAGGATTTCATCACGCGAGAATGCCCCGTTCACCTCGATCCGGCCGGCGGCGAAAGCCTGGCGATAGCGCAGCTCCAGAGTGCGGCCGCCCTTGGTGGTGACATAGGGTGTCAGCGTCAGGTCTCGGCTGTCGCCAAGGGTGATGAAGACGGGAAACTTCAGCCCGGTCCCCAGTTCGGATGTGGTGCGCAGCGAAGGCCGCAGCACGCCGGTTGCGCGGTCCAGCGTCGGGTCGGGCATCCGCAGGCGGGGGATGTAGAAGATCGGCACCCCGGCCAGGCGGAACTGGGCATTGTCAAAGTAAAGCTGGCGCTCTTGCTGATCATGCACCACGCGGGCGGCGCGGATTTCCCACAGCGGCACCGGCCGGGCGGCGCAGACCTTGCAGGACGAGGCGACCACATTGTCCAGCGCGGTATAGCGCCCGTCCACCCGCATCATCCGGCTGGCCGCCAGTTGCAATTGCTGGTTCAGCACCATGCGGGCGCTGATCAGGATGCCTTCGGACAGATCCGCCGCCAGATCGGCCTGCGAGGCCAGGATGATGGTGGCACCGGTCTCGTCGGTCAGCACGATCGGGCCTTCGATCAGCAGCCGGTCGCTGGCCTGATCATAGCTGATCCGGCTGGCGCGCAGGCGGCGGCCCTGGAAGAACACCTCGACATTGCCTTCGGCGACCAGCGTGCTGGTGCCGGTGATCAGCAGCCGGTCGGACACCAGCGCCGCGGTGTCCTGCGCGGCGGCGGGCGGCGACAGGGCCAGAATCTGGGTCAGCAGCAGGGCCACCATCAGCAGGCGGAGAAGGGCGCGCATGTCAGCCATCCTCCAGATGCAGCACAAGTCCAAGCGCCAGCATGGCGGCTGCCAGCGGCGGGCTCCAGGCGGCCAGCAGCACCGGAATCTGGCCGCTGTCGCCCAGGGCCTGCGCGAAATTGCGCAGGAAGAACACGCCGAACCCGGCAAGCAGCGCGTAAAGCACCATGGTTCCGGTCTTGCCCATCCGGGTATGGCGCATGGTGAACCCGGCGGCGATCAGCACCATGGCGGCCAGCAGCAGCGGCTGCGCCAGTTCCATCTGGAACCACAGCTGATAGGATCGCGCGGTGAATCCGGCCCGTTCCAGCCCCTCGATATAGCCGGGCAATTGCCAGATCGGCACCGCATTCGGGGTGCCGAAACTGTCGCGGATGCGTTCCGGCGTCAGGTCCGAGGCAAGACGGGTGTTGTCGGGCCAATGCGCGGCGGCAAGTTCGGGGTTGGGCGCGGTCAGATCCCACATCTTCGCGCCGTCCAGCATCCAGGCGCCGGGGGTCAGACGGGCGGTCGCCGCCTCGATCCGGGTGGCGGGCATGCCGTCGGGGCCGAAGGTCAGGAAGGTGACGGCGTAAAGCTCGGTCCCGTCCAGATTGGCGCGTCCGGCCTGAATGACGGTCTGGCCATAGTCGCCACCCTGCCGCAGCCAAAGCCCGGTATCGGCGACCGACAGCACGGAATCTCCGGGGCTCAGATGGCTGGCGCGAAGATCCTCGTATGCCTTTTGGGTGGCGGCGACCAGCGGGTTCAGGACACCGACCGCAAACAGCCCGATTCCCAGAGCGGCCAGCACCGGCGTCACCAGAAACCGCAGGCCCGACCGGCCCGCCGCGCGCACCACCACCAGTTCGGACGATCGCGCCAGTGCCAGAAACAGCGCGATGGAGCCCATGATCATGATCAGCGGCAGGATGCGATACAGCGTGTCGGGCACGTTCAGCACCGACAGCCAAAAGGCATCGGCCAACCCGGCCCCGGTGCCCGACAGCCGGCGCATCTGTTCGATCATGTCGACCAAAAGCAGGATGCCGAAGAAGATCAGGAAGACCATCCCCACCGTCATCAGGAAGCGCCGCGCGATATAGAGCGAAAGCGTCATGCCGGTGCCTCCGCCCCGGCAGCCCGCCGCCGCCGCGGCCTTTGCGCCTGCCACAGCAGGCCAAGCGCCATCGCCAGCCCGATCAGCGGGGCCAGATAGACCAGCGGCCAGCCCATCGGATCCTTGATCGCCATCCCGGCGCTGACGGTCGAGATGGTCTGCAACACGATCAGGCAGGCCACGCCCAGCACGATCTGCGGCAAAAGGCCAAAGCGCGAATAGCCCCCCAGCATCAGCGCGGCAAAACCCACCAGCGGGGCCGCCAGCGCCAGCAACGGCGATGCGATGCGGCCGTGGCCCTCTTCGTAGAAAGCGGCGGGATCGGCGCCGATGGATTGCACCAGATCGTCAGGCGCGGTCATCAATTGCAGCGTCGACAGCTCACGCAGGCTCTGCCGCCGCGCGCCGCCGCCGGAAATCAGCCCCGACAGCTCCATGGCGAAATTCTGGAACCGGGTGACGGCCAGCCGCTGCCCCTCGCGCGTCAGCCGTTGTGCCGCCCCGTCCATCATCACCAGCACCGGCCCGGCGTCGCCCCGCACCAGCAGCGCGGTTTCGGCGGTATAGACCACGCGATCATCGGGCGACCGTTCGTCCGACAGGAAGATGCGGTTCAACTCGCCCAGGGGTGTGATCTCGCTGATGTAAAGCGTGATGCCGGTCGTCGGATGCATGAACCGGCCTTCGTTCAGGAACTGGCTGGTCGCATTGGTCGAGATTTCGGAGGTGCGTTCCGACAACCGGGCCTGCGACATCGGCACCAGCACATTGGTCAGCACCAGCTGCATTGCCATCACGCAAAGCCCGAAGAACAGCACCGGCCGGGCCAGCCGGAACGCGGAAAATCCGGTGGCCTGCATCACCACCAGCTCGGATTCCTGGTTGAGCCGGTTGATCGCGTAAAGACAGGCCGCAAAGGCGGAAATCGGCAGCACGAGCCGGATGACATTGGGCAGGGTCAGCAGGGAAAATTCAAGAAAGACCACCGCCGACTGACCGTCGCCGATCAGTTGGTCGAACAGGCCGACCGCCCGGTTGACCCAGTAGACCGCCACCAGCACAAGGCTGAAAAAGCCGAACAGGGCCAGCAGGTGCGACAGAAGATATCGGTCGAATCTCGACACGCCGGATCAGGTCCCCACAAGATGTTGCGGCGACCCTAATGGATTTGCCGGGGGGCCGAAACTCATATCTGGCGCAGGGGGCGGTCAAACTGTAGCGTGGCGGCAGCCGTCCGCCGACCTTCATGCCGCCGGACGCAATCTTCAGGACCGAAGGCATCCCATGACGCATCCCGCAGCAATCCGCTTTACCGAAACCGATCTGGACCGGCTGGCCACCCATCCCGGCCGCATCGCCCTTCTGGCCGACGGGCCGACCGGCCTGACCCCGGCCGCCCGCAAGCTGGACAAGGCGACGCGCGGGGCGCTGGTGCGGGCGATGGCCTCGGACGCCTTCGGCAAGCTGAAACCGGGCGAGGCGATGGAACTGGCCTTCCCGGCCGGTCTGGCGGCGGAATCCTTGCAGATCGTCCGCCTGCCCAAGCGCACCGATCCGCCGTCGTCGCGCAAGGCGGGGGCCGCCATCGGCAAGGGCCTCGGCAAGGCGGACCTGCTGGTCGTGGCGGAAAACCACCCCCGCGCGGCCGAAGTATCCTTCGGTCTGGCGATGCGAGCCTATGATTTCACCCCGCACAAGACCGGCGATCAGCCCGCAAGGGGCGCGGTCGAGATGATGGTGGCAGCACCCGAGGCGGTGGCGGCCGAAGCCGCCCCGATGGCCGCCGTGGCCGAAGGGGTGTTCTTCACCCGCGATCTGGTGAACGAACCGGCCAACGTGCTGACCACCGATGATTTCGCCGCCCGTCTGGCCGCGATGCAGGAACTGGGGCTGGAGGTCGAGATTCTTGAGGAAAAGGATCTGGCCAGGCTGGGCATGGGCGCGCTTCTGGGCGTGGGGCAGGGATCGGAAAGCCCCTCGAAGGTTGTCGTCATGCAATGGATGGGCGGGCCGAAGGGAGAGGCCCCCTTCGCGCTGGTCGGCAAGGGCGTGGTCTTCGACACCGGCGGCATCTCGATCAAGCCCGCCGCCGGGATGGAAGACATGACGATGGACATGGGCGGGGCGGGCGTTGTGGCGGGCGTGATGCGCACGCTGGCCCTGCGCAAGGCCAAGGCGAACGTGGTCGGGCTGGTTGGTCTGGTGGAAAACATGCCCGACGGCCGGGCACAGCGTCCGGGCGATGTGGTGAAGTCGATGAAGGGCGACACGATCGAGGTGATCAACACCGATGCCGAGGGGCGTCTGGTGCTGGCCGACGTGCTTTGGTACGCGCAGGAACGGTTCCAGCCGAAGGGGATGATTAACCTCGCCACCCTGACAGGCGCGATCATCATCGCGTTGGGGCATGAAAATACCGGTGTCTTTTCCAACGACGATACGCTGTGCAACGCCTTCCTGCGCGCCGCCGCGGCCGAGGGCGAGGGCGCCTGGCGGATGCCGATGGGCGAGGCTTATGACGCCAAGTTGAAATCGCGCATCGCCGACATGATGAACGTCGGCGGCCGCGATGGCGGCGCGATCACGGCGGCGCAGTTCCTGGCACGCTTCGTCAAGCCCGAGGTGCCGTGGTGCCATCTCGACATCGCGGGCACGGCGCTGGTGAAATCCGATACCACTCTGGCACCCAAAGGGGCGACGGGCTGGGGCGTCATGGCGCTGAACCGGCTGATCCGCGACACGTTCGAGCAGAAGTAGACGGGTGGGGATCGTCAACTTCTATCACCTGACGCGGCACGGCATGGACGAGGTGATCGACATGCTGGTGCCGCGCGCCCATGCGCAGGGTTGGCGGGTGATGATCCGCAGCCCCGACCGCGCGGTGCTGGACCGGCAGGACCAGCGGCTGTGGCTGCAGCCCGAAGACGGTTTTCTGCCGCATGGGCTGGAAGGCGGGCCGCAGGACCGGGATCAGCCGGTGCTGCTGGGGGCCGGGGCGGCGGTGAACGGCGCGCAGGCGCTGTTCCTCATCGGCCCGCAGGCGGTGGATGCGACCGAGGCGGCGGGGCTGGAGCGGATCTGGCTGGTCTTTGACGGCCGGGACGAGGCGCAGGTGCAGGCGGCACGGCTGCAATGGAAGGCTGTCACCGCCGCGGGTCTTGCCGCGCAATACTGGAACGACGAGTCGGGCCGCTGGGAGAAGAAGGCCGAAAGCGCCGCAAAGACCTGACCGGCAGGCGCGGGCCCTTTGGCCTGCGCACCGCGCTGCGGGTTGGCGGAGAATGGCATTCTCTTTCGGATGCGGACTTTGGAACGGACAATCACGACAATCTTGCTAGATTTACTCCATGAGGAATCGCCCGGACAGGGGCAGGAGTGCCGCAATGACCAAGACGCTGATCGTTCCCGGACTTGACGGCTCTCCCGCGCCGCATTGGCAGCACTGGTGGGCGGCCACCGATCCGATGGCGCTGATGGTGGATCTGTCCGATCCCGCCCGTCCGCTTGCCGCAGTGTGGGAGGTGGAACTGGCCTCGGTGATCCTGCATCACCCCGATTGCGTGCTGGTCGGGCATTCGCTGGGGGCGGTGCTGATCGCGCGCCTGCTGGTGAAATGGCCGCAGCTGCGGGTGCGCGCGGCCCTGCTGGTGGCGCCGGCGGAAACCGCCGGGCATGACCGGATCGGCGATTTCGGCCCGATCCCGGAACTGCCGTTCCATGTGCCCGCCAAACTGGTGGCCAGCCGCAACGATCCCTGGATGAGCTTTGGCCGCGCCGCGCGTCTGGCAGGGGCCTGGAACGCCGATCTGGTCGATCAGGGCCTTGCCGGGCATATCAACGTCGCCTCGGGCTTTGGCCCCTGGCCCGGCGGCATGCAGCACCGCGACGATCTCTTGCGGCTGACCGCGCCCTGGTATCGGCCCGCCCCGGCCCAGCGGAGGGCCCTGTGATGAACCGGGTGCTGCGACCTCCCAGGGGGCATCTGCGCAACTGGGGCGCGCTGGGGCTGTTCGCGGCAGTCTATCTGGCCGCGCTGGCGCTGGTGCTGCTGCCCGGTCGGGTGCCGGCCGCCTTTGGCGAAGCAGCGGTGACGGACCTCTCTCGCTGAAGAGGCGCAAGGACGGGACAGGAGGATGCCATGCTTGACGGACGGTTCGACCAGCATTTCCTTGAAGTCTTTGCCGGGCGCGCGGCAGAGGAGACCGCCAATCCCCGGCAGGGATCGGCGCCCGTGGCCTGGCCGCTGCGACTGGCGCTGCTGTTGGCGATGGTGGCGCTGCCGCTTTGCGTGACGGGGCTGCGCTGACGGTGGGGCGGTCTCAGCGGCCCAGGATCATCCGGTCGCCCGCGATCTCGATCCTGAACCGGCCCAGATAGTCCATCCCCAGCAGTGAAACATCCATCTCGCCCTCATTCACCCAGGCGGCAACCGACATGTCGGAAAACGGGCCAAGCGTCACATTGTCCAGCGTCACCCGCGCGGTCCGCACCACGCCATTGGCGGTATAGGCCTGGCCCAGATAGGCAAGCCCATCGGGGTCGATGCCGATCCGGCGGGCATCGTCCCTGGTCAGCACCATGGTCGAGGCCCCGGTATCGGCCATGAACTGCACTTCGGTGCCGTTCACCGTCAGCGTGGCATAATAGTGCCCATCCGGCGCGCGCGGCAGTTCGACCTTGCCCGCTTCGGTCAGGATCTGCCCCGGTCCGGTGCCGGGGCCGCGGATGTCGTTCCACAGGCCGTAGGCCGCCATCGCGCCCAGGAAGATCAGCCCCCAGGCGGCGGCGGTGCGCATGGCCTGACCCAACCGCCCGCGATATTCCACGATCATCCAGCCGCCCACCGCCGCCAGCAGAAGCGCGAGATAGCCAAGCCGTGCCATACTGTCGCCGTCCATGCGCGCTCCTGCCTTTGCTCCGCCAGATATGGGGCATCCATCGGCCGGGGGGAAGGGTCAGCCGACCAGCCCGGTCTGCCGCACGCCGTCGATCACGAATTGCACCGATAGGGCGGCCAGCAGCATGCCCAGAAGCCGGGTGATCACGATCACCCCGGTGCGGCCCAGAAGCCGCTCCAGCGGCGGGGCGGCCAGAAAGAAGGCATAGGTGACGGCGATCATCACCAGCAGAAGCCCGATCACCCAGGCCGCCCCGATCCAGCTTTCGCCGGTCTGGCCCATCAGCAGGATCATGGTGGCAATCGCGCCCGGTCCGGCGATCAGCGGGGTCGCCAGCGGAAAGACCGAGGGGTCATGATCGGGTTCCGCCTGCTGGCCCTCGCGCCGCTGGGTGCGGCGTTCGAACAGCATGTCCAGCGCGGTCAGGAACAGAAGGATGCCGCCCGCGATGCGGAAGGCGGGCATCGAGATGCCGATGAAGCCAAGGATCGATTCCCCGAAAAGCCCGAAGGCCGTCAGCAGCACGGCAGCGATCAGGCAGGCCCGCCGCGCCATCGCCCGGCGGCGGTCGGCCGACATGCCGCGGGTCAGCGCGATGAACATAGGCACCAGCCCCGGCGGGTCGATCACCACGAAAAGCGTGGCGAAGGCGGTGATCAGGACGGCGGTATCGGGCATCTGGCCTCCGGTTTCCGGCAGGTTAGGCGGAGGGCGGCAGGATGGGAAGCGGAAGATTGGATCGGCAAGGGCCGGGTGCCAGCCCCCCGCGCGTTATCGGTTTCTCGAGCCGATGGCGCAACCGATAACGCACCCTGGGGTATTTGGGCAAAGATGAAGGGGTGGATCAGGCCTCGGCCAGATCCAGCCGCTCCTGCGCCTTCAGCCACATCGCCTCGGCCCGGTCGAGGCCTTCCATCACCTCGGCGTATTTCTTGTTCCAGGTTTCCAGTTCGCCCTTGCGGGCGGCCTCGTAAAGCTCGGGGTCGGCCAGTTTCTTCGCCAGCTTGTCGCGCATCTCGTTCAGCCTGGCGAGGCGCTCTTCGTTCTTGCGCACCTCGGCGCGCAAGGTAAGGATCTCGTCCCGGCTGGCCTTCTTCGGCTTGTCCACCGGCTTTGACGGTCTGGTCTCCTCGTCGCCGGCCAGCAACTGCCGGCGGTAGGCTTCAAGGTCCTCGGTATAGGGCGCGACGGTGCCGCCCTTGACCAGCCACAGCCGGTCGGCCACCAGACCCAGCAGGTGCATGTCATGGCTGACAAGGATCACGGCGCCGGAATATTCGGTCAGCGCCTCGACCAGCGCTTCACGCGATTCGATGTCAAGGTGGTTGGTCGGCTCGTCCAGGATCAGAAGATGCGGCGCGTCGATGGTGGCCAGCAGCAGGCTGAGCCGCGCCTTCTGCCCGCCCGACAGCCGCCCCACGGCGGTATCGGCCTGATCCGCGCCAAGGCCGAAGCCCGCCAGCCGGGCGCGCAGCTTCGGCTGCCCCTCGGCCGGGCGCAGCCGCATGATGTGCTGCAACGGCGTCTCGTCGACATGCAACTCATCCACCTGATGCTGCGCGAAATAGCCGATCCGCAGCTTCGACGAGCGGATCACCTTGCCCTCGGCGGCCTCCAGCTTGCCCGCCAGCAGCTTGGACAGCGTTGACTTGCCCTCGCCGTTGCGGCCCAGCAGCGCGATGCGATCGTCCTGGTCGATGCGCAACGACAGCCTGCGCAGTACCGGCGCGCCGCCATAGCCGACGGCGGTGCCTTCCATGCTGATGATCGGCGGAGACAGTTCTTCCGGCTCGGGGAAGGTGAAGACCACCTTCCTGGCATCCTCGGGCGCGGTGATCGGCGTCAGCTTTTCCAGCATCTTGACCCGGCTCTGCGCCTGTGCCGCCTTTGATGCCTTGGCCTTGAACCGGTCGACGAAGCTTTGCAGATGGGCGCGGCGGGCTTCGACCTTGCGGGCCTCGGCCTGCAAGACGGCGCGGCGCTCGGCCATCTGGCGGGCGAACTGGTCGTAATTGCCCTGCCAATAGGTCAGCTTGCGGTTGTCGAGATGCAGGATGCCCTGCACGGCCCGGTTCAGAAGGCCGCGGTCATGGCTGATGATCAGCACGGTATGGGGGTATTTCAGCAGATAGCTTTCCAGCCAGAGCGCGCCTTCCAGATCCAGATAGTTGGTCGGCTCGTCCAGCAGCAGATAGTCGGGCTGGGCGAAGAGAACCCCCGCAAGCGCCACCCGCATCCGCCAGCCGCCCGAAAAGGCGCTGCACGGCATCAGCTGCTGGTCGGTATCGAAGCCCAGACCCCTGAGGATGGCACTGGCGCGGCCCTCGGCAGACCAGGCGTCGATATCGGCCAGCCGCGCCTGCACCTCGGCGATGCGATGCGGATCGGTGGCATGCTCGGCCTCGGCCAGAAGGGCCACCCGCTCGGTATCGGCGGCCAGAACGGTCTCCAGCAACGAGGTCTCTGACGAGGGCACCTCCTGCGCAACGCCCCCGATGCGGGCGCGCTGGGGCAGGGTGATCTCGCCGCCCTCCAGCGCCAGCTCGCCCCGGATCAGCCGGAACAGCGTGGTCTTGCCCGCGCCATTGCGCCCGACAAGCCCGACCTTGTGGCCGGTCGGAATGGTGGCGCTGGCCCCCTCGAACAGGGGGCGGCCCTCGACGTTATAGGTGATGTCCTCGATCCTCAGCATGGCGCTGCCTTGCCGCAGCCGCGCGCCAAGGTCAACGGCATGCCGACGGTCTGGCCTCTTTCAGACCCGAATTATCCTGGGGGAGGCGCGCGGAAACCGCGCGGCGGGGGCAGCGCCCCCATCTTTTCTTTGCCGCCTGCCCGTGCTAGCAGCCGCGCCATCCGCTACAGGGCCAATCGCGGCCCCAACCCGAAGGACAAGCCCGATGGCCATTGAACGCACCCTGTCGATCATCAAGCCCGATGCGACCAAGCGCAACCTGACCGGCAAGATCGTTGCCAAATTCGAAGAGGCCGGCCTGCGCGTCGTCGCCTCCAAGCGCGTGCAACTGAGCGCGGCCCAGGCCGGCGAATTCTATGCCGAACACAAGGAACGCCCGTTCTACGGCGAACTGGTGGCCTTCATGATCTCGGAACCGGTGGTCCTGCAGGTGCTGGAAGGCGAAGGCGCCATCGCCAAGAACCGCGAAGTGATGGGCGCGACCGATCCGGCCGCTGCCGCCGACGGCACGATCCGCAAGGAATTCGCGCTGTCCAAGGGCGAAAACTCGGTCCATGGCTCGGACAGCCCGGCCTCGGCCGCGCGCGAGATCGCTTTCTTCTTCTCGGGCCTCGAACTGGTCGGCTGAACCGCGACGGCAACGCGGGGCGGCAAATTCCTTGATCAAGGAATTTGGCAAATTTCTTCCTGAAGAAATTTAGCCCCGCCGCTCCACCACGCCAAGAAACGACAGGGCCGCCTCCAGATCGGAGCGGCCCTTTTCGCTGCTGCCGCTGACGCTGGCCTTGATGGCGTCGAACGTCGCCCGCAGCGCCTTTTTCTCGTCGCCCCGGCAATCGCTCCAGGGGCGGCCCTGAAGGCCCATCACCAGTACATAATAGCCGATGAAATGCGGGGCGCTGCCCGACAGCAACAGGCGGCGATAGGCTTCGTCCGCGCCCATCGCCCGCAGCTCCTGCGCGGTATGGATGCCGGCGCGCGCAAAGGCCGCCTCGGACGCCGGGCCGAGATTGGGGATCGAGGAAACCGGATCGGACATCGGCACCTGCGCAGAATGGAAACGGGGCCAGCCTACCGGCCAGCCCCGCGATCCCGCAAGTCCTGCGCGATCAGATCGACGCCCAGTCCTTGAAGACGGGCTTGCCCTTGACAGGCTGCGGGGCGGTGCCCTGCTGCTGGGGCTGCTGGGCGGGCGTTGTGCTGCCGCCTTGCTGTTGCGATGACGTGGCCATTGTGACTGCTCTGCCTCGGGCTCTGGTTGGTCCTGTCCTGTCATCTGCCTGTTGCACATGGCGTCAGCAAGGTCGGGACATGGCACCTTTGCGGCATCCCCGATCACATGTGCGACATTGGCAACAGATATTTTCCCTGTGGGGCCAAATATTTCTCTGTGGGAAATCTGGCGGATCAGCCGATCACGCTGGCCGGAAAACCTATGGCATCCAGCGCCTTGATCAGCGCCTCATCCGCCGCCCCTTCGGCGCGGACGCGGCGGGCGGGCAGATCGACCTCCACCTTTGCGGCGATGGGGGCCAGGGCGGCTTCGACGCTGGCCTTGCAATGGCCGCAGGACATGTCGGGCACGGACAGAATGGTCATCTCGGGTCTCCTTTGCCGCCGATATGGGGCTTCCGGCAGGGGGAAGGTCAAGGGGGTAAGAAACCGCAGCCGGGGGCTTGACCTTCCTGTGACGGGAACCCTTATCTGAGGCAGGCGAAGGAGATCCGCCGATGATTGCCGCCGTTCAGACCACCCCCGAGCAGCCCCCCGAAACCGCCCGCTTCCGGCTGGAGGGGATGAGCTGCGCCTCTTGCGTCGGCCGCGTCGAACGCGCGCTGACGGCGCTGCCGGGCGTGGAAAGCGCAGCGGCCAATTTCGGCACCGGAGAGGCGCAGGTCCGCTTTCACGCCCCCGCCACGCGCGACGCCATGGCCGCGGCGCTGGCGAAGGCCGGTTATCCGGCGGTGCCCGAGACTGTCACCCTGTCGGTCGACGGCATGACCTGTGCCTCCTGCACCGGGCGGGTGGAGCGGGTGCTGAAGGCGCAGCCTGGCGTGGCCTCGGCCGTTGCCAATCTGGCAACGCGGCGGGCGCAGGTGACGGTCTGGGACCATGCCGACCCGGCGGCGCTGGCCGCGGCGGTGACACGGGCGGGTTTTGCCGCCAGCCCGCTGGAGGAGGCCCGGCCCGCCGATCCGGCGGCCGAGGAACGGCGTCTCTGGCGCGATGCGGCGATTGCGGCGGCGCTGACGCTGCCGGTCTTCGTGACCGAAATGGGCGGCCATCTGGTCCCGGCCTTTCACCACTGGCTGCATGGCGCTTTTGGTCAATGGAACCTGTGGCTGATGCAATTCCTTCTGACCACGGCGGTTCTGGCCGGGCCGGGGCGGCGCTTCTTTGCCAAGGGTCTGCCCGCGCTGGGACGCGGCGCGCCGGACATGAATGCGCTGGTGGCGGTGGGCACGCTGGCGGCCTGGGGCTTTTCCACGCTGGTGCTGTTTGCGCCCGGCCTGATCCCGGCCGAAAGCCGGTCGGTCTGGTTCGAGGCGGCGGCGGTGATCGTGGTGCTGATCCTTCTCGGCCGGGCTCTGGAGGCGCGGGCGCGCGGCCGCGCCGGCGCGGCGATTGCCCGGCTGGTCGGCCTGCAACCCCGCACCGCGCGGCTGGACAGCGGGCAAGAAGTTCCGGTGGCCAGCCTTCTGCCCGGCATGCGGATCGCGCTGCGGCCGGGGGAACGGGTGCCGGTGGATGGCGTCGTGGCCGAAGGTACCTCAACCGTCGACGAATCCATGCTGACCGGAGAGCCGGTGCCGGTCGCCAAGACCGCAGACAGCCCGGTGACGGCGGGCACGGTGAACGGCACCGGCGCTTTGGTGGTGACAGTGCAGGCGGTGGGCGCGGCCACGACTCTGGCGCGGATCGTCGCGCTGGTCGAAGAGGCGCAGGGATCGAAACTGCCGGTGCAGGCCATGGTCGACCGGGTGACGCTGTGGTTCGTTCCGGCGGTGATGGCGGTGGCGGCGCTGACGGTGGCGGTGTGGCTGATGGCCACCGGCGACGTGGCCCGCGCGCTGGTGTCGGGCGTGGCGGTGCTGATCATCGCCTGTCCCTGCGCGATGGGGCTGGCTGTGCCGGTGTCGATCCTTGTCGGCACCGGACGGGCGGCGGAACTGGGGGTCCTGTTCCGGCGCGGCGATGCCTTGCAGGCGCTGGCCGGGGTGCGGGTGGCGGGCTTCGACAAGACCGGCACCCTGACCGAGGGCCGCCCCAAGGTGGTGGCCGTGCATGGACCAACCTGGGTGCTGCCGATGGCGGCGGCAGTGGAACGGGGCAGCGAACATCCGCTGGCGGCGGCGGTGCTGGCGGCGGCCGACACGGTGCCCGAGGCCGCGGATTTCAAGGCCAGGCCCGGATACGGGGCCGAGGCAACCGTGCAGGGCGCGCGTGTGGCCGTCGGCGCGGCGCGGATGTTCGACAGCATCCCGGAGGCGCTGGAGACCAGGGCCGCCGAGGCCGCCGCTCGGGGTGAAAGCCTGCTGTTCGTGGCGCGCGACGGCGCGGTCGAGGGGCTGATCGTCGTTGCCGATCAGGTAAAGCCGGGGGCGGCCGAAGCGGTGGCGCAGCTGGCGGCGCTGGGGGTCGAGGTGGCGATGATCTCGGGCGATACGCCTGCAGCCGCCGGGGCCGTGGCGGCCGGGCTTGGCATCCCTCGCGTCCATGGCGGCATCCTGCCCGAGGGCAAGCTGGACATCGTGCGGCAGATGCAGGGGGCCTTCGTCGGCGACGGGATCAACGATGCCCCGGCGCTGGCGGCGGCGACGGTGGGCATCGCCATGGGCACCGGCACCGATGTGGCGATCGAGGCCGGGGATGTGGTGCTGATGCGCGGCGATCCGCGCGGCGTGGCCACGGCGATCCGCCTCAGCCGGGCGGTGATGCGCAACATCCGGCAGAATCTGGGCTGGGCCTTCGGCTACAACGTGGCGCTGATCCCGGTGGCGGCGGGGGCGCTGGTGCCCTTTGGCGGGCCGCAGATCTCACCCATGCTGGGGGCGGGGGCGATGGCGCTGTCCTCGGTCTTCGTCCTGATGAATGCCCTGCGACTGAAAGGAGTGAAGGGATGAACATTTCCGAAGTCGGCGCGCGGGCCGGATTGCCCGCCAAGACCATCCGCTATTACGAGGAAATCGGCCTGATCCGCGCCGGGCGCGGCGCCAATGGCTATCGCCGCTTTGCCGAAAGCGACCTGCACAAGCTGGCCTTCATCGGCCGGGCGCGGGGCTTGGGCTTTTCGATCGAGGATTGCCGGGCGCTCTTGGCGCTGTACGAAGACAAGGGCCGCGCCAGTGCGGATGTGAAGGCGCTGGCCGGGCGGCATCTGGACCAGATCGCCGGCAAGATTGCGGAACTGCTGGCCATGCAGGCCACCTTGTCCGATCTGGTCCGGGCCTGCGCCGGGGATGCGCGGCCGGATTGCCCGATCCTGTCGGGGCTGGCCCACAAGGACGATTAGCCGTCAGGCCACCTTCAGGATGCCATGCAGATCGTGGTTGCCCTCCACCAGATCGGCGATGGTGACGCCGTCCAGCCGGGCATAAAAGGCATCCAGCGCCTCGGCCAGAATGCAGTTCAGCCGGCAGGCCGTCCGCAGCGGGCACTGGTTGGCATCGCCCGCGAAACATTCCGCAAAGGGCAGCGGGGCCTCGAACTTGCGGAACACCTCGCCCACGGTGATGGCGGCGGCCGGCCGGGCCAGCATCAGCCCGCCCGCGCGGCCGCGCACGGTGCGCAGGAATTTCGTCTGGCCAAGCAGATGGATCACCTGCGCCAGATGGTTTTCCGATCCGTTGCAGGCCGCCGCCACCTCTTGCCGCCTGACGATGCGGCCGGGATTCACGGCGCAGAACATCAGCGTGCGCATCGCCAGGCTTGTGCGTGTGGTCAGCCTCATCCTGTCCCTCCGGTTTGACACATGCCCCCGGACCTGCCGGATCGCGGCGGGTTCCGCCATGATCCAGATCAGATGGAACTTTTCTTGTGACGGCCGCCACGGTGCTGGTTCGTGGCCTTCTGCCCCTCCGGGCCTTGCGGTTCCGCCGCTGCACGGAAATCCGGCAAATCGCTGCCGGACGGGCATCCGGGACGGAAGTCCTTTGCGGTCAAGGGCTTGGGCGGTGCCATCTTGTCAAAGCGCTTTGAATGACCGTTGTCGTTGGTTTTGCAAAAAAATATTTCAGTGGACTTGCGCTGTGTTTGCGGTAACAGGAAAGCGGTTTGGGATGGTTCCGGGTTTCGTGCCGGGGCCGGCCCGGACCGGCCCGGACCGGCCGCTTGACCGCAGCAATGGCAGGTCTAGGCTGGACTTGCCGAGTTTTGAAAGAAGCGGACCCCAGCGTGACCGACCTCAGCCTGACGCCGAACCTGTTGAAGACCGACATCCAGCGCCATCTGACCTTTACCCTTGGCAAGGATGCCGCCAATGCCAGCGCCTATGACTGGCGCATGGCGCTGTCCTTCGCCATCCGCGACCGGATCGTCGGCCCCTGGTTCGCCTCGACCCGCCGCACCTGGGCGGAGGACCGCAAGCGCGTCTATTACCTGTCGATGGAATTCCTGATCGGCCGCATCCTTGAGGATGCCACCGCCAATCTGGGCCTGACCGAGCAGGTCGAAGAGGCGATGGCGGCCGTCGGCCAGGATTTCCGCGCCCTGGCAGGTGATGAACCCGATGCCGCGCTGGGCAACGGCGGCCTGGGGCGTCTTGCGGCCTGTTTCATGGAATCGATGGCCACCGTGGGCTGCCCGGCCTATGGCTATGGCATCCGCTATGAGCACGGGCTGTTCCGCCAGCGGTTCGAAGGCGGGCGTCAGGTCGAGGCGCCCGAGGACTGGCTGTCGCAATCGAACCCCTGGGAATTTCCCCGCCCCGAAAGCGCCTATACCATCCCGTTCAAGGGCCATGTCGAAACCCGCGACGGGCGCGAGGTCTGGGTTCCCGGCGAAACCGTGCTGGCCGAGGCGCATGACACGCCGGTCGTCGGCTGGCAGGGCAGATGGGCCAACACGCTGCGGCTTTGGGCGGCGAAACCGACCGCGCTGTTCGATCTGGACCGCTTCAATCGCGGCGACTATGCGGCGGCGGCGGAACCCGAGGCGCTGGCCCGCACCCTGAGCCGCGTGCTTTACCCCGATGACACCACCTATCAGGGCAAGGAGCTGCGGCTGAAGCAGGAATTCTTCCTGACCTCGGCCGCGCTCCAGGACATCCTGCGCCGCTATCTGTCGGCGCATTCCGACCTGACGGCGCTTCCGAACCATGTCGCCATCCAGATGAACGACACCCATCCGGCGATTGCCGGGCCGGAGCTGGTGCGGCTGCTGTCCGACGGCCATGGCATGCCGTTCGATCAGGCGCTGGACACCGCCCGCGCCTGTCTGGGCTATACCAACCACACGCTGCTGCCCGAGGCGCTGGAGAAATGGGCCACCTTCACCTTCGGCAACGTGCTGCCGCGCCACATGCAGATCGTCGAACGCATCGACAGCTGGCACCGCCGGACATACCCGAACCGGCCGCATTATGTGGGCATCGTCAAGCACCACGAGGTGCGGATGGGCGAACTGGCCTTTGTCATGGCGCACAAGGTCAACGGTGTCTCGGCGCTGCATTCCGATCTGGTGAAGCAGAACCTGTTCCCCGACCTGAACCGCCTTCATCCCGGCCGGATCATCAATGAAACCAATGGCGTGACGCCGCGCCGCTGGCTGAGGACCTGTAACCGCCCTCTGTCGGCGCTGATCACCGACACCATCGGTGCCGGCTGGGAAGACAACCTTGACCGGCTGAGAGAGCTGGAACCCCATGTCGGGGACGCGGGCTTCCGCGCCGCCTTCGATGCCGCGAAACGGCAGAACAAGGCGCGGGTCAGCGACTGGATCGGGCGCGAGTTCGGGGTGAAGGTTTCCCCCGATGCCCTGTTCGACGTGCAGGTCAAACGCATCCATGAATACAAGCGTCAGCTGCTGAACATTCTGGAATGCATCGCCTATTGGCACCGCTTGCGCAGCGGGCAGGTGGCCAATCCGGTTCCGATCGTGCGCATCTTCGGCGGAAAGGCCGCGCCCGGCTATGCCGTAGCCAAGGAAATCATCCGCCTGATCAATGATGTGGCAGCCGTTGTTAATGCGGATTCTGAAGTGGGTGATCTGTTGAAGATCGTCTATCCGCCCAACTACAACGTCAGCATGGCCGAACGGGTGATCCCCGCCGCCGATCTGTCGGAACAGATTTCCACCGCCGGCAAGGAAGCCTCCGGCACCGGAAACATGAAATTCATGATGAACGGCGCGCCGACCATCGGCACGCTGGACGGGGCCAATGTGGAAATCCTGGCGGAAGTGGGGGCCGAGAATTTCTTTCTGTTCGGCCTGACCGCCGAAGAGGTCATGAAGCGCCGCCAGGACCCGGACCATGCAAGAAAGGCGATCGAGGCCAGTCCGGCCCTGCAGGACGTGTTGCAGATGATTGCCGAAGGCCGCTTCAGCCCCGAAGAACCCGAGCGGTATCATGGCCTTGTCCATGGCATGTGGCATTCGGATTATTTCCTGGTCGCATCGGATTTCGACGCCTATCACGCGGCACAGGGCCGGGTGTCGGCCGCCTATGCCGACCGTGACACCTGGGTGCGGATGGCCGCGATGAACACGGCGCGGTCAGGGTTCTTTTCGTCCGACCGCACGATCCGCAGCTATATGAAGGACATCTGGAACATCGAGCCCGCGCTCTAGCGGCGGTTCCGGGGCGCGACTTTGGGAGGAGGGGCGCATGGCTGACCACGACCTTGACGAAGCCGCCGCCTGGGCAATTGCCGAAGGGCGGCACGGCAATCCCTTTTCGGTCCTAGGCCCGCAAAAACGCGGTGGGGCCACGGTGATCACCGCCTTCGTGCCGGGGGCCGACCGGCTGTGGGTGCTGGCGGGGAAAAAGACCGACGAGGCCACGCCTTACCCCGGCATCCCCGGCCTGTTTACCCACCGCCAGACCCGCAAGGCCGCCTATCGTCTGCGCGCCGAAGGCCATGGCACGACATGGGACTTCGACGATCCCTTCCGCTTTGGCCCGGTGCTGGGCGAGATGGATGAATATCTCTTGGGCGAAGGCACGCATCGCCGCCTCTGGCAGGTTCTCGGCGCGCATCTGATGCAGCATGAAGGCGTGGACGGCGTGCATTTCGCCGTCTGGGCGCCGAATGCCGAACGGGTCAGCGTGGTCGGCAATTTCAACGTCTGGGATGGCCGCCGCCACCCGATGCGGCGACGTGGCCCGACCGGGGTCTGGGAAATCTTCATCCCCGGCCTGGGGGAAGGCGAGACCTACAAATACGAAATCCGCGGGCCGGGCGGCGAACTCATGCCGCTGAAGGCCGATCCGGTCGGCTTCGGCTCGGAACATCCGCCCGCCAATGCCAGCGTGGTGCGCCGGATCGGCGGCACGTTCGGCGACCGGGAGTGGATGGAGACGCGGGCGGCGCGGCAGTCGGTGGATGCGCCGATCTCGGTCTATGAGGTGCATCTGGCATCGTGGAGGCGCGCGCCGGGCGACCGGATGCTGAGCTATCCCGAACTGGCCGAACAACTGGTCGATTATGCCGCCGACATGGGCTTCACCCATATCGAATGCCTGCCGGTCA
>DAIOGH010000002.1:0-232297 GCA_036745335.1 Paracoccaceae bacterium | reverse complement strand
CAAAACTCAAACCCGGAGTCTCGCTCACGCTGGATAAAAGTTGGGGGCAACGTCAAAAGCGTCGGCCCCTATCTGCGCTTCACGCTGGAAGAACAGCGCGTCCACATGACGCTGATGGACCTGGGGGTCAAACTGCTGCCCCTGCAATTTGCCCTTTCGGTCGAAGACGGCAAGGTCACGTCGGTGAACAAATGGACCGGCGAGGAAACCGAAACAGCCTACGACTCGGTCCTGCTCGTCACCTTTCGCAAGTCCGAATGCACGCTCTACGATCAGCTTCAGGCCCAGCCCGGCCGGCTGAAAGAGGCGGGCATCGCCTCGATCCACCTGATCGGCGATGCCCATACCCCAGGCATGATCGCACAGGCCACCTTCTCGGGCGCGCGGCTGGCCCGCGAATTCGACACTGAAGATCCCGACACCCACCAGCCCTTCATCCGCGAGCGCCGTCTGATCGGCGCAACCGAGGCGGATTATCGCCTTGGCGCGCGCAGCCTGTCCACCGCCGTCAGCCAGGGGGATTGAGGATGAATTATCCAGATAATCTGAAGCCGACTCCGCTTGCCCCGCTTTACGGACAAGGGGTTGTGGAATGGATGGATGTCTTCGGCTTTGCCATCCCGATCACCTGGGGCAACCCCGAGGCGGAATATGCCGCCATCCGCGAACATGTGGCAGTGATCGAGTTTTCGATGCTGCTCAAGTTCGATGTCACCGGGCCCGGCGCGGTGGATTGCGTCAACCGGGTGTTTTCGCGCGATGTCGCCGCGATGGCACCCGGCAGGGTTGCCTATGGCGTCGTCACCAGCCCAGAAGGCACCATGATCGACGATTGCACGGTCTTTCTGCATGGCCCGCAACGGGTGATGGTCATGGGGGCCAATCCGCAGCTTGGCGAAAGTCTTGTCGCAACGGCAGGCCCTGGTGTCCTGGTGCGCGAATGCCGTTCGGACCATGCCCAGATCGCGGTGCAGGGGCCGAAATCGCGCGCCCTGCTGCAAACGCTGACCGGGGAAGACCTGTCGAACGCGGCACTGCCCTATTACACATTCCGCACCGGTGTGCTGCTGGCCGACATCCCGATGCAGATCAGCCGGCTGGGGTTTACGGGAGAGCTTGGCTACGAACTCCTCTTGCCGGTCAAGGATACCCCGCAGCTCTGGTCAGCCCTGACCGAGGCCGGCCCGACCTTCGGCCTGATGCCCGTCGGCGGGGCTGCCCTGATGACCGCGCGCATCGAGGTCGGGCTGATCATGGGCGGGCTGGAATACGATGAAACCTCGACCCCCTGGGAATGCCGGATGGGCTGGGCGGTCGAACTGTCCAAACCGTCATTCCAGGGAAAACCGGCACTGGTGCGATCCCAGGGCCACGCAAGGCAAACCGTGGTGTCTATCGCCTTCCCGCCCGGTTCGGACGGGCTGGACGGCGCGGCGCTGACCGTGGCCGGACAAGAGGTGGGCAGCATCAGCATGGCGGTTCCCTCGCCACTGCTTTCGGGCCAGATGCGGGCCCTGGCACGAAGCAATCCCGCCGTTTCAGTCGATGGAACATCAGTGATGGCAGCCGGGCACCCCGGCATCATCGTCCCCATGCCGGTTTACCATCAGATGCGCCAGAGCACCCGAAGCTGAAACCAGCCGTGCCGCTGCATCTTCTGCGGCGGCATGTCTTCCTTGCGGCCCTGGCAGGATGCAACTGCCGCCGCACCGCTTCACCCTGCCCGCACGCCCTGCCCCGTCGCCCTTTCAATGCCCTGCCTGTTCCGACATCAGCCCCGGCCGCACGCCCAGCCCCATCGAGGCATCCAGAACCGCACCATGCAGCACGCGCGACCCTGGGCTGGCCAGGAAATGCACCAGCGCCGCGATTTCAGAGGGTTCTATCAGCCGTCCTTTGGGCAGACGGGCGAGGAAACCGCTCAGCCCGGCAGGTGTCAGTTTCGACAGGGTGCTGGCCTGGAACATCGGCGTGTCGGTGGCACCGGGGCAGATGGCGAAGACATCCGTTTCGGAATGCACCGCCTCGGCCGCCAGTTGCCGGGTCAGGAAGGCCACCGCCGCCTTGCTCATCCCGTCCGACAGGCGGAAGCCGGGAAAAGCGGTGATGCCGCCGCCGACAGAGCTGATGTTGATCAGCTTGCGCCCCGGTGCCGCAGGCAGGACCAGAAACTGCTGGCACATCTTCAGCGTGCCATCGGCATTGATGGTCAGCATCGCGCTGTCCTGTGCCTCGGGGTCGCCCGAAAAGCCCGCAACCGTGGCCGAGCCGACTGCCGCATTGTTCACCAGCACATCAATGCGGCCATGGTGCGTCACCACTTCGGCCATGCAGCGCCGGATCGAAGCGGCATCACGCAGGTCCAGCGGATGCACCGAAACCGGCAGCTTGCCGAAGGAGGCCAGCACCTTGGCCGGATCCTCGATCCCCTCGACGCAGGTCAGCGCAACCGTGGCCCCATAGGCGGCCAGCCGCTCCACACAGGCGCGGCCGATGCCACCGGTGCCGCCGGTGACAAGGGCGATGCGCCCGGTCAGATCAAAGGGGGTCAGCAGATCAGCGGTCATTTCGGGGTCTCCGGGGTTGCTTCGGGGATCAGCCCGCGGGGGGCGAAACGCATGACAAGGACAAGGATCAGCCCCATCACCACATAGCGCAGCTGGGCGGGACCCTGCTCCAGCACCAGCCGGATGGGGTTTTCGGGGGCAAGCAGGGCCGCGCCGGTTGCGGCCAGCCACAGACCGGCAGTTTCCGCCTGCACCCAGACGAACCAGATCAGAAAGCCGCCGAAGATCGCACCCTTGTGATTGCCCGATCCGCCGATGATGACCATCACCCAGATCAGGAAGGTGAAGCGCAGCGGCTGATAGCTGCCGGCGGTGAACTGGCCGTCCAGCGTGACCAGCATCGCGCCGCCGATGCCGACGATGGCCGATCCAAGGACGAAGGCCTGAAGATGGCGCCGGGCCACATCCTTGCCCATGGCGCGGGCTGCCTCTTCATTGTCGCGGATGGCGCGCATCATCCGGCCCCAGGGCGCGCGGGCCAGCCGTTCCAGCGCCCAACAGATCACCAGAAGCACGGCAAGGAACCAGGCCGCATAGGCCAGTTTCACCAGAACCGAAGCCGTATCGCGCAGCGGCCAGTCCAGCCAGATCGCCAGATTCTGCACCCATTCCACGGCCTGAAGATCGGCCTCATAGGGCACGGGGCGCGGCAGGCCGGTGACGTTCTTGACACCGCGCGCCAGCCATTCCTCGTTGCGCAGAATGGCTAGGATGATCTCGGAAATTCCGAAAGTGGCAACGGCCAGGTAGTCCGACCGCAGCTCCGCCGTCAGCCGCCCGATGGGCCAGGCGACAGCGGCGGCCAGAAGCCCCCCCACGCCCCAGGACAGCACGACCGGCAGGCCAAGGCCACCAAGGTATCCAGCGCTCGCGGCATCCACCGCCTCGATGGCGGCGGTGGCGGGCAGGAACCAGCGTTGCGACAGCAGAAGGCCCGCCAGCACGACCACGCCAACCGCAGCCCCGCGCGACAGCGGCCAGTCCGCCAGCCGCCGCCACAGCGCGAAGGCCAGTCCGGCGGTGGCCAGCAGGATCAGCCCGGCCACAGCCAACCCGCCGCCGCCCGCAGCCCAGGCCGCGCGGACAGGCGGGGCCGAGACCAGCACCACGGCCAGCCCGCCCACGGCGGCCGATCCCATGGTGCCGACGTTGAACATGCCCGCGACGCCCCATTGGACGTTGACCCCCAGCGACATCACCGCCGAAATCAGGCACAGGTTCAGGATCGTCAGCGCCAGTTGCCAGCTTTGCAGCACCCCCACGGCCAGAAGAACCGCCGCCATTGCGGCATAGAGAAGGGCGGTGCGGCTCATCTGACGGCCTTTCCGTACAGGCCGGCCGGGCGCACCAGCAGGACGATGACAAGGATCAGGAAGGACACGGCGAATTTGTATTCGGTGGACAGGATCTGCATCATTCCCTCGGGTGCCATCCCGGCGGGCAGCAGATAGGTCAGGGCCTTTTTCCAGGCGAAGGTCAGTGCCAGTTCGGAAAAGGCCACGATCATCGAGCCGACCACCGCCCCGACCGGGCTGCCCAGCCCGCCCACCACAGCGGCGGCGAACATCGGCAGCAGAAGCTGCTGATAGACGAAGGGGCGATAGCCCTTGTCCAGCCCGAACAGCACGCCCGCCAGCACCGACAGCACCGCGACCAGCACCCAGGTCAGCCGCACGATCCGGTCGGGGTCCACGCCCGAGAGCAGCGCCAGATTGCGGTTGTCGGCATAGGCCCGCATCGACCGGCCTGCTTGCGTGCGGTTCAGGAACCAGAACAGCCCCGCCCCGGCCAAAAGCGCCAGCATGACCGTCAGCACCTGCGAGGTTTTCAGCACCAGCGGCTCCGCCAGCCCCGACCAGTCACGAAAGCCGCGGGCGGTGACGATGAAGCGCTCGCCATCCTCGAAATCCCGGCCATCCGGGCCGATCACCAGCCGGATCATCCCGTTCATGATCAGCATCACCCCGGCCGAGACGATCATGAACACCTCGGGACGGGCGTTGATGCGGCGGAAGTGGCGGTAGAGTGCGCGGTCGGTGCCGATGAACACCAGCGCCAACAGCGGCATGGCCAGAACCATCCCCAGAAGGGCCGTGGGCAGGACAACCAGCGAAACGCCCATCCCCTGCAGCCAGAGCGTGATCAGGATGCAGAAGGCGGTGCCCAGCGACAGGCCTTCGGCATGGGCAAAGCTGGAAAAGCGCAAGACCCCGAAGATCAGCGTGACGCCAAGCGCGCCAAGGGCAAGCTGGCTGCCATAGGCCAGGCCGGGGATGATCAGCATGCTGGTCAGATGCACCAGCCCGTTCAGAAGGTCGGTCATGCGCGCGCCCCAAGGAAACTGCGCCGGGTTTCGGGATCGGCCAGCAAGTCGCGCCCCGTCCCGGTGAAGCGGTTGGCCCCCTGCACCAGCACAAAGCCGGTATCGGCAATCTCCAGCGCCCCGGCGGCGTTCTGCTCCACCATCAGAACGGCAAGACCCTGCGCCGCGATGCGGGTGATCTTGTCGAACAGCTCATCCATCACATTCGGGCTGACCCCTGCCGTCGGCTCGTCCAGCAGCAGAACCGAAGGCCGGGTCATAAGCGCCCGCCCGACGGCCAGTTGCTGCCGCTGCCCCCCGGACAATTGCCCCGCCGGCTGGTGTCGTTTGTCGGCGAGGATGGGGAAAAGGGCGAAGATCTCGTCCAGCGTCTCGACGATGGCATCGCGGCGCAACAGCGCCCCCATCTGAAGGTTCTCGAACACCGTCAGGGTGGGAAAGACATTCTCGGTCTGCGGCACGAAGGCCATGCCCGCCCTAATCCGCACCTGCGGCGGCAAAGTGGTGATGTCCCGCCCGTCCAGCATGACCCGGCCCGTGGTCAGCCGCAGCAACCCCAGAACCGCCTTCATCGCGGTGGATTTTCCCGCGCCATTCGGGCCGACGATCACGGCGATCCGGCCCCGGTCCACCTCGATGGTGCAGCCGTTCAGGATGGGCGCGCCGCCATAGCCGCCGATCAGGTTTTCCGCCCGCAGATAGCTCATGCCTCCGCCTCCACCACGGTTCCGGCAAGGCCGGTGCCCTTGGCGGCTCGGCCGCGGCCCAGATAGGCGGCGATCACCGCCTCATCCGACAGGATCTGATCCACGGTGCCGCGCGCCAGAAGGCGGCCCTCGGCCATGCAGGTCACGTCGTCGCACAGCTCGGCGATGAACTGCATGTCGTGTTCCACAAGACAAAAGGTATAGCCGCGCTCGCGGTTCAGACGACGGATCGCATCGGCGATGGTGTAGAGGAGCGTGCGGTTCACCCCCGCGCCGACCTCATCCAGAAAGATGATCTTCGGGTCCGCCATCATGGTGCGGCCCAGTTCCAAGAGCTTTTTCTGCCCGCCCGACAGGCTGCCCGCTGGCAGATCGGCGACATGGGTGATTTCCAGAAAGTCTAGGATGTCATCGGCCTTGGCGCGCAAGGCGCGTTCCTCGGCCCGCACCCGCGCCGGACGCAGCAGCGCGCCCAGACAGGTTTCTCCGGTCTGGCGGGCGGGAACCATCATCAGGTTCTCGCGCACGGTCAGGGTGGAAAATTCGCGGGCGATCTGGAAGGTGCGCAGCAAACCCTTACCGAACAGCACATGCGGAGGAAGGCCGGTGATATCCTCACCTTCCAGAATGACCCGGCCAGCGGTGGGCCGGTAATACCCCGCGATCAGGTTGAACAGCGTGGATTTCCCCGCACCGTTCGGCCCGATCAGCCCGGCGATGCCGCCACGCCGGATGGTCAGTGACATGTCATCGACGGCCTTCAGCCCGCCGAAAGAGATGCCAAGGTTCTGCACCACCAGCAGATCCGGCGGCGTGTCGGTGTTGCTCATGGCGTTGATCCCTGCAGATGCGCCGGGCCGCGGAGGGCGGCCCGGCTGCGGCATCAGTCGGCGGTCAGCATGCGGACCGTCTCGAACTTGCCGTCCTTGTTCTCGAATTCGCGGTAGCTGCCCGCGCTTTCGCCCGAACCGATCATCTCGACATCCGAGCCGCCGACATAATCGACATCGCCGCCGTCCTTGAGGATTTGCAGGCCCTTGGCCAACTCGCCCGGATAGATCTTCTCGCCCGGCGCATTGGCGACCTCCATGACATGCTCATGGGCCCTGGCCGGGT
Source organism: Paracoccaceae bacterium (assembly GCA_036745335.1). Taxonomy (GTDB): domain Bacteria; phylum Pseudomonadota; class Alphaproteobacteria; order Rhodobacterales; family Rhodobacteraceae; genus Pseudogemmobacter. The sequence goes on along the minus strand of DAIOGH010000002.1, from coordinate 225,584 downwards.
CGCCCGCCTTCTGCATCGCCAGCAGGATCAGCGCCGCCGCGTCATAGGATTCGCGCACGAAAGAGCTGTCGGGGTTCTTGCCAGCCGCCGTGGCAAAGGCGGTGAATTTCTCGGCACCGTCGCCGACGGTCCAGGGCACCGTGCCGAAGATCTGCAGGTCAGGTCCGAAATCCGCCATCAGCTTTTCGGAATGCATCCCGTCGCCGACGGCAAAGCTATCAAAGGCCCCCGCATCCAGCGAGGCGCGGATGATGCCGTTGCCGCCCTGATCGGAATAGCCAAGCACCACAAGCACATCGCCCCCCGCCACCGACAGGGCCGACACTTCGGCCGAATAGTCGGCCTTGCCATCGTCATGCGGCGCGACCAGCGTCACCGTGCCACCCGCCGCCTTGAAGGCCGCGTCGAATGCATCGGCAAATCCCTTGCCATAGTCGTTGTTGGTATAGGTGACGGCGACCGTCTTGATGCCGCGGTCCATCAGCACCTTGGCCAGCAACTCGCCCTGACGCGCGTCCGAAGGGGCGGTGCGGAAGAACAGGCCCTTGTCGCTGTCCCCCGACAGCGCCGGAGTGGTGGCCGAGGGGGAGATCATCAGCAGGCCATTCGGCACCGCCACATTGTTCAGCACTGCCGTCGTGACACCGGAACAGTCCGCCCCGACCAGAGCCACGATCCTGTCTACCGTTACCAGCCGCTCGGCCGCAGCGGTGGCCGCCGAGGCATCCACACAGGTGCTGTCGGCACGCACCGAAGACACGGTTGCCCCGTCCAGCAACAGGCCGCTGTCGGTCGCCTCTTTCATCGCCATTTCGGCCCCATCCGCCATCGGCGGGGTCAGCGATTCAATCGGGCCGGTAAAGCCGAACAGGATGCCGATCTTCATATCTTCGGCAATGGCGGGTGCCGCGCAGAGGGCAGTTCCCAGAAGCAGGGGGGCAAGGGTGTGTTTCATCATCATCTCTCGCTGTTGGGGCGGTCATCTTTGCTTCGGCCCAATGCCGACGGTTTGCGGGATGTTTCCCCCGCCTCCAGCAAAAAATATAATAATTGAGTTTATGTCAATATTATATTTAATATGACCGCGCGCGGTCGCGTTGACCCTGTTCGGGCGGCGCGGCAGAGTGGCGCGATACGGAGATGCGCGGACAAATGTCCAAGACAGATCAAGCCTATGAAACGTTGAAGCGCGATATCCTGTCGGGGGCGCTGCGCCCGGATGAGGCGCTGACGGTTGCCATGCTGACAGAACGCTATGGCTTCGGCTGGACGCCGCTGCGTGATTCGCTGTCACGGCTGGAGGGTGAGAATCTGGTGACGCTGATCCGCAACCGGGGCTATCGCGTCACGGGGGCCAGCCTTGCCGAATTGCAGGACATCCAGCACACCAGGCTGGCCATAGAAGCCCAGCTGCTGCGGGATTCGATCCGGCAGGGCGGTGACGACTGGCAAAAGCACGTTCTGCTGGCGCATCGCACCCTGTCGCGCGCGCCGGTGCTGGCAACCGGAATGTCCGAATCCGCTTATGAGCAGTTCGAGGCCGCGCATCAGGAGTTTCACCTTGCCCTTGTCGGCGGCGGCAGCAGCCTGTGGCTTTTCCGCTTTCTCACCCAGATTTACGGTCAGGTTCGCCGCCACCAGCGCCTGATCGTGCTGGGCCGGGCCGCGTTGTCGGATCCGATGACGGATGCGGCCCTGCTGGCCACCTTGCATTCCAGCTCGGCTCTGGAACACCACACCAGACTGATGGATGCCACGCTGGACCGCGACGAAGAGGGTGCCGTGAGACTGCTGCAAGAGCATATCGGAACATTGCCGGGCCTGGTGTCGGGCCCGGAATAGGCCGGGCATCGCCGGTTGTGCGATATTCCCGGCGGCCAGGCCGGATATCGGCAAGGGCAATGTCCGCAGGCCGCCTTTGCGCCCCGCTTGCCTGACGGGCCATACCGGCTATCATTGCGATATCTTTCGCCCTGACACCGCCCGGAATGCCATGACGACCCGCAGGAGGAAAGCGACCTGATGCACCTGTCACAGCGCAATGGCGGGGCGTTTCCGGGGTTGGCGCTGGCCCCGCTTTACGATGACTGCATGCTACGCTCGCACGAGCGGCGCGAGACCTATGATGCCATCGCGGAAGAGTTGTGCGATTACGGTCTGCACTGGCAGGGTGGCGATGTCGATGCCCGCGCCTTCCGCTGCAAGGCCGACAGCCTGGCCCTTTATTCCATGCGCTATGGCGACGAAGTCACCATCACACCGGACACTTACCGCGATTTCTTTCTGGTTCATCTGTGCCTGAAGGCCGGGATTGAGGTCGAGACCGATGGCATCGTGACCTCGGTTCCGCAAGGCGGGGTCTTTTTCAGCGCGCCACGCCGGTCGATCCGGCTTCGCTGGCAGGAAGGCTGCGAACAACTGGTCCTGCGCGTGCCCTATCTGACGGTGGGAACCGAAGGGCGGATGCTGGAACGGTCGGGTGCGCTGCTGCCGCGCGCCCTGTCGCCGCTTCTGGTCAGCCAGCTGAATACCCTTCTGGCCCTGTCGCGGCAGGGCGCGGGTGCCGAAGATTGGGGGCGGCATGTCCAGACCGGCCTTGCCCGCTTTGCCGCACAGCATCTTTTCACTGGCCGGAAAGAGCGGGAAGCCCGGCCCGATGCCGATACGCGCGACAGGCTGACCGGCTTTATCACGGCGCATCTGTCGCGGCCGATCCAGCTTGCCGATCTTACCCGTGCGGCGGGGCTGGGACGGTCGCAGCTGAATGCGCTGACGCAATCGGCCTTCGGCTGCTCGCCCATGGCGCTCTTGCGCCGGATGCGGCTTGCGGCGGCCCAACGCGATCTTGAAGAACGGCCGGAGCAGAGCCTGACCCAGTTGGCGCTGCGCTACGGGTTCGAACATCAGGGCCGGTTCTCGCAATACTACCGCGAAGAATTCGGCGAGGCGCCGCGCCAGATGCGCGGCCGCCTGCGGCGCGACGGTCCGCCCGGCAAAAACGGATAATCCCGCGGCCGCCCCCGGCATCCCCGGATAGTTTGATCCTGAAACATCTCTCATGTTGCCCCAAAGCCCGCGGCACGGCCTGCCTGCGGGGGACAAAGCAGGGAGACGAAAATGGCCCATGAAAAGCCCGCGCATAAGGCGCGATACGAGAATTTCATCGGCGGCGCATGGGTCGCGCCCGCCGAGGGAAGGTATTTCGAGGACCGCTCACCCATCGACGGCAGCCTGATCGCGGAATTCCCGCGCTCGACCGCTGCCGATGTCGATCTGGCGGTGGCGGCGGCCTGGCAAGCTGCGCCCGGCTGGGGCGCGATGTCGCCGCAGCTGCGCTCGAACACGCTGCTGAAGGTCGCCGATCGGATCGAGGAACACGCGCAGGAACTGGCGCTGGTCGAATGCTGGGGCAACGGCAAACCGATCCGGGAATGCATTTATGTCGATCTGCCGAACACGGTGGACCAGATCCGCTATTTCGCTGCCGCCCTGCGGGCCGACAGCGGTGAATCATCGGACATCGACGCCACCACGATCAACCTTGAGGTTCACGAGCCCTATGGCGTGGTCGGTTGCATCATCCCGTGGAACGCACCGCTGTTGATGGCCGCTATGAAGCTGGGTCCGGCGCTGGCGGCGGGCAATGCGGTGATCCTGAAACCCGCCGAGGACACACCCTGGTCGATCACCCGCGTGGCGGAACTGGTGGCCGACCTGCTGCCGCCGGGTGTGCTGAACATCGTACAGGGGTTCGGGGCCGAGGCCGGTCATGCGCTGGTCGTACATCCCGGCGTGAAGAAGATCGCCTTCACCGGCGAAGCGTCGACCGGCAAGACGATCATGCGCAACGCCGCCGAAAACCTCACCCCGGTGACGCTGGAACTGGGCGGCAAGTCGCCCAATATCTTCATGCCCTCGATCATGGACAAGGATGACGATCTGTTGTCCAAGGCCATCGAAGGCTTTCTGATCTATCTTTACGATCAGGGCGAGGTCTGCGCCTCGCCGACCCGCGCGTTGGTGCATGACAGCATCTATGACGCCTTCATGGCAAAGGTGCGCGACCGCATCGCACAGGTCGGACTTGGGCACCCGCTGGAAATGACCACCGGCATAGGCGCCATGACCTCGAAAGCGCAGTTCGACAAGGTGATGGGCTATCTTGAGATCGGCCGGGCCGAAGGGGCGAAGGTCGTCCATGGCGGGCAGGCTTATGGCGTGCCGGGCTGCGACGGCGGCTATTATATCCAGCCGACCATCCTTGAAGGCACCAATGACATGCGCACCTCGCGCGAGGAGATCTTTGGCCCCGTCACCACCGCGATCCGGTTCAAGGATGAGGCCGAGGCGCTGGCCATCGCCAATGACACCGAATTCGGCCTGACCGCCGGGGTCTGGAGCCGTGACTACCATGAAATCCAGCGGTTCGCCAAAGGCCTGCAAGCAGGCAAGATCTGGTGCAACTGCTATTACCTCTGGCCCGGTCACACCTCCTTCGGGGGCTACAAATCCTCGGGCTTTGGCCGCGAGATGCACAAGGTCGCATTGAACAACTACCGCCACACCAAGAGCGTCGTGCATTCCTTCGGGACGCAGGCGTTCGGCTTTTTCTGAAGGGGACCAAGATGAAACATCTTTCCGAAGGCTTCCGTTCGGTGATGCTGGACAAGCTGGATGCGGGCCTGCTGCGCGGCACGATCAACCGGCGCAAGTTCATACAATGGTCGCTGGCGCTTGGCGTATCCTTGCAGGCGGCCAGCGCATTGGCCGATACGCTGGATGCGGCGCGGGCCAATCAGGACGAACGGGCAAAAAGCCTGCCTGATCAGTTCGACGTGGTGATCTGCGGTGCGGGCACCTCGGGTTGCACCCTGGCCGGGCGGCTGGCGGACGCGGGCCTCTCGGTCGCGCTGATCGAGGCGGGGGACTGGGACACCGCGCCAAGCATCCTCGATCCCGGCCAGTGGTTCATGAACCTTGGCACCGAACGCGACTGGGGTGACATCGCTGTGCCCACCGACAGCGTGAATGGCCGCGCCATCGCCTCGCATATGGGTCATGCCGTGGGGGGCGGATCGTCGATCAATGCAACGATCTGGGTCCGCCCGCCGCGCGCCGATTTCGACGGCTGGGCAGAAGCCAGCGGCGATGCAGGCTGGGGCTATGATGCCACACTGAAGATCTTCCGCGAAAAGATCGAGAACTGGCAGGGCCCCGACAGCCCGTATCGCGGCAAGGGCGGCAAGGTCTGGGTGCAGGAGGCGGCCAATCCGCCCGCCATTGCCCCTGCCCTGCTGGCGGCAGCGGCGAACCTCGGCCTGCCCGCGATGAGTGACCTGAACGGCGAACGCGAAGAGGGTATCGGCGGTTTCGCCCTGATGAACCAGATCATCCGCGACGGGCGGCGGATGAACATGGCGCAGGCCTATCTTTACCCGGTGATCGACCAGCCCAATATCACCGTTCTGGTGAAGACCCAGGTCACAGGGCTGGTGATCGAAGGCGGCAAGGTTGTCGGGGTGAAAGCCCTGCGCGACGGAGCCGAAATCACCCTGCGCGCCGCGCGCGAGGTGGTGCTTTCGGCCGGGGCCATCCGCACACCACAGATCCTGATGCTGTCCGGCATCGGCGACCGCGACCATCTGGCCGAACAGGGGATCGCCTCGGTCCTGCATGCGCCGCAAGTGGGGGCGAATTTCCACGATCACATCCTGCATGGCGGCTGCATCTGGGAAAGCCCCGATCCGGTGGCGATTGCCAATTCCGCCGCCAATGCCTCGGGCTTCTGGAAATCCGATCCGTCACTCGACCGGCCCGACATGAACATCGTGCAGATCGAACTGCCCTATGCGTCGGATGTGGTGGCGGCGGAATATGCGCCGCCCGGTCAGGCTTGGGCGCTGTGTGCGGGGCTGGTCGATCCGAAAAGCCGCGGCACGGTGCGGCTGGCCTCGGCCGATCCGCTGGCAAAGCCGGTCGTCACGGCGAATTTCCTGTCCGATCCGCAGGATGTGACATCGCAGATGGCCGCAATCGACCTGTGTCGCCAGCTTGGCAACGATACCGCCTTCGCCCCCTACCGCAAGCGCGAGGCGGTGCCAGGCAAGGATCTGGACCCCGCCGCCAAAGCCGAATTCGTGAAAAACGGGGCCACCACCTTCTTTCATCAGGTCGGAACCGCTCGGATGGGCAAGGACGATGCCGCCGTGGTCGGCGCCGATCTGAAGGTGAAGGGGATCGAGGGGCTGCGCATCGTCGATGGGTCGATCATGCCGCGCATCGTCACCTGCGCCACCATGGCAACCTGTGTCGTCATCGGGGAACGCGGGGCGGATCTGGTGCTTGGAAGCTGAAGCATCGGGCGGCGGCCGAGAGGTCGCCGCGCAGGCCGGGCCAAATCAGGCCAGAATGGCAGGCCACAGCACGGCATTGTCACGATGGAAGGCGGCGATATGGCCGATCCGGGACAGACCGAAATCGTCGGGCCGCAGCACCTGCTGGCGCTTTGTCGCCTGCGGATAATAGGACATCAGCCGCCAGACCGCCGCAGGCGGCACCATCGCATCGTCGGAAACCGCAATCAGCTTCATCGCGCCGCGCACGCGGTTGGCGTCGGGCAGCGGCAGGCTGCGCCCGGTGTCGCACAGGTTCCAGCCCGGCGTCAGGCACCAGCGCCGCCATTGCCGGTAGACCTGCAACGGCAGGTCCGGCCCGGTCCGCAACAGCCGTCCCGGCAGATAGCCCATCGCCCCCGCCAGCCAGTTCACCGGGCCATGCCAGAACGCCCGCGCCTTCCAGCGGTAGGACGGCGGATGATCCGACACATGCACCGGGCCTGCCCCCAAGGTGATGATCCGCTCCACCCGCTCCATTCCCGGATGATGGCCGAACCACAGCCCGCCCAGCGAATGCCCCAGCACCCAGCGCGGCACATTGGGCACCAGCCGGCCCAGCGCCGCCAGTGCGGCGGCCTGATCGCGCAGGCCCCAGTCCGCCATCCCGGCCCTTGACGCCCGCGCCGGACGCGCGGCCGAGGCGCCGAAATCGCGGTAATCATAGGTCAGGACCGCCAGCCCCTGTTCTGCCGCCGCCCAGGCGGCAAAGGCCCGGTAAAAGCCGGCGGGAACCCCGGTTGCGCCATGGATCACCAGCGCGGCCCTTGGCCGGCCCGGCGGCCGGAACAGCGTTCCCGCCAGATCCGCCCCGTCAGAGCGGATACGGATGGGCTGCGCCCCCGCCGCATCGGTGATCGTCCTGTGGTGGATTGCCATGCGCATTCCCTCGGCGACTAGACCGATTGGTCCAATAGCATGACTGGACCAATCGGTCTAGCGTTTTCGGCAAGGCAGGGATAGGATCGCGGCATGACCGCACCCGCCGAAGACCTGTCCACCCGTGACCGCCTGACCACCACCGCCGCGCGGCTGTTCCGTCAGCGCGGCTATCACGGCACCGGCCTGTCCGAGATCCTGTCCGAAGCCGGGGTGCCGAAAGGATCGCTCTACCACCACTTTCCCGAAGGCAAGGCCGATCTGGCCTGCGCGGCGGCGGACTGGACGGCCGACGAAATCGTCCTGATCGTCGATGCAGCCTTTCAGGGCGCAGCCGACTGGCGGCAGGGGGCCACCACCTTCTGTCACAAGATGGCGCGGCTGTTCGAAAAGCTGGAAAATGCCGATGCCTGCCCGATCGTCGGGCTGATGTTCGACGGCCCCGACAACGGCCAGTTCCGCGACCGGGCCGAAGCCGCCTTTCACCGCATCATCGCCGCCGCTGCGGCGCATGGCCAAAGGCTGGGCCTGGCCGCCGGTCAGGCCGAAGACGCGGCCGAATTGCTGATGGTGGGTTTTCAGGGCAGCTGGACCCTGGCCCGCATGCGCCGCGATGCCGGTGTGCTGCGCGCCCTGCCGACGCGGCTTTACGGATCGGCAAGTGCCTGAGGCCCGCGGCAGCAGGCCTCGATGTTGTTGCCGTCCGGGTCCAGCACGAAGGCCCCGTAATAGTCGCCCGCCCCTTCGCGCGGACCGGGGGCCCCATTGTCGCGTCCGCCCGCCGACAGGGCAGCGGCGTGGAAGGCGCGCACCTGCACCCGGCTCGTGGCGCGAAAGGCGATATGACCCTGATTGAGGCCGGGGCGCGATCCCTCGACCCAATAGGAGGGCCGCGTGATGCCGATCCAGAGATAGGGAACAGGTTCGCACCGGCTTTTGCCAAGGACAAAGGACTCAGGCCCATTGTCCGCCGTCTGCAACCCCAGCGCCGCCGCAACCGCATCCCAGAACCGGCGGGCCCTGGCCAGATCGGTCACGACAAGTCCGGTGTGGTCCAGCACCTTCAAGCCCTTTCGTCTATTCGCCGCCGTTGGTGGCCCGGTCGTTCTGCCGCGCCTTGCGATCGCCCGTCTCGCGGTTCTGGCCACCGGCATTCGGCTCGGTATTGCCACGGATCGTATTGGCATGCTTTTCGGCCGCGCGGTCCATCTTGCGCTTTTGCGCTTCGGCTTGCACGTTGAACCGGGTATCGGCGGCCTGCTTTTCGGGGGCGAAACGGGTCATCTCGGTCTCCTCTCTGTTGCCCGACACCAACGCGGAGGCCCCGGTCAGGGTTCCCCGCCGGCTGCCCAGGCGAACTGCGCCTCGGTCTCGACCGCGCAGGGCCGGACGCTGCGCAGCCGCTGCAGCGCCGCCTGCGGGTCTTCGCCCGCCCCGACCATCAGTCGCAGCAGCGCCATGCCCGATCGCCCGCAACCGCCCATGCAATGCACCAGCACCCGGCCGCCGCCCGCCAGCACCGCCCGCGCCTCGGCCGCAACCCCCGGCCACAGCGCGGCGACGTCGCCCCCCGGCACGCCGAAATCGGCCACCGGCAGATGCCGCCACGCGATGCCATGACCGGCCAGACCCTCCCCCAGCCCCGCCGCCCCCTTTGCCGCCATTTCGGCACGAGTCGTCATCGACAGCACCAGCGCCGGGCCAAAGGCCAGCACGGCGCGCAGATCGGCCTCATAAGTCCCGCCGCGCCCCGGCATCGGGCACAGCGCCAGCAGGCCGCCGCCCACAGGCAGGCTGGCGATGGTCAGTGACATCCTTCCTCCTTCGCCATGGACCTTGCCCCCCGCAGCCCCTAACCTGCCGCCTCAGCCAGAAAGACCGAGTCACCATGTCCGACAGTCCCGACAAAGCCTACAAGGTTCTTGCCCGCAAGTATCGGCCCGAGACCTTTGCCGATCTGGTCGGACAAGAGGCAATGGTGCGCACCCTGCGCAATGCCTTTGCCGCCGACCGCATCGCACAGGCCTTCGTGATGACCGGCATCCGCGGCACCGGCAAGACCACCACGGCGCGGATCATCGCCAAGGGGCTGAACTGCGTCGGCCCGGACGGCACCGGCGGCCCGACGACCGAACCCTGCGGCCAATGCGAACATTGCGTGGCCATCATGGAAGGCCGTCATGTCGACGTCCTGGAGATGGATGCGGCCTCGCATACCGGCGTGGGTGACATCCGCGAGATCATCGACTCGGTCCACTACCGGGCGGCATCCGCGCGCTACAAGATCTACATCATCGACGAAGTCCACATGCTGTCGACCAGCGCCTTCAACGCCCTTCTGAAGACGCTGGAGGAACCGCCCGCCCATGTGAAATTCATCTTCGCCACCACCGAAATCCGCAAGGTTCCGGTCACGGTCCTGTCACGGTGCCAGCGCTTTGACCTGAAGCGGATCGAGCCCGAGGTGATGATCGGTCTTCTGCGCAGGATCGCCACGGCAGAGGGTGCCGAGATCAGCGATGACGCGCTGGCCCTGATCACCCGCGCCGCCGAAGGCTCGGCCCGCGACGGAACCTCGATCCTGGATCAGGCGATCAGCCACGGCGCGGGGGAAACCACCGTCGATCAGGTCCGCGCCCTTCTGGGGCTGGCCGACCGGGGCCGCGTGCTGGACCTGTTCGACATGGTGATGCGCGGCGATGCCGCCGCCGCGCTGGCCGAACTGGCAGCGCAATATTCCGACGGTGCCGATCCGATGGCCGTGCTGCGCGACCTGGCCGAGGTATCGCACTGGATTTCGGTGATCAAGATCACGCCCGAGGCCGCCGAAGACCCCACCGTTCCCCCGGACGAACGCAGCCGCGGTCTCGACATGGCGGGGCGGCTGTCGATGCGCAGCCTGGGCCGGATGTGGCAGATGCTGCTGAAGGCGATGGAAGAGGTGGCGCTGGCCCCGAATGCCATGATGGCGGCCGAAATGGCAGTGATCCGGCTGACCCATGTCGCCGACCTGCCCGACCCGGAAACGCTTGTGCGCAAGCTGACGGACGAGCCGCGCCCGCCCGCCCCCGGCGCGACGCCGGGCGGGGCCTTCGCCGGCGGCGGTCCGGCGCAGGGCAGCGTGCATGGGGCGATGATGCGCGCGCCCGCCGCGCCGCTGCGTGGCCCGACCATGGCCGCAGCGGCCCCGGTGCTGGCCGAAGGGCAGTTGCAGGTCTATGCCAGTTTCGACGCCGTGGTCGACCTGATCCGCGACAAGCGCGACATGCTGCTTCTGAAAGAGGTGGAGGACGGCATCCGCCTGGCCCGCTATTCGCCCGGCCGGATCGAATTCGAACCCGCACCGCAGGCGAAACCCGACCTTGCCGCCCGGCTGGGGCAAAGGCTGCAAGGCTGGACCGGCGCGCGCTGGGGGGTCTCGGTCGTCTCTTCGGGCGGGGGGCCGACGATTGCCGAAGCCCGCGATGCCGAAAGGCTGGCACAAGAGGCCGAGGCGCAGGACAATCCGCTGGTGCAGGCGGTGCTTGCCGCCTTTCCGGGGGCGAAGATCACCGGGATCCGCACCCCCGAGGCGATGGCGGCCCAGGCGGCTGCCGAGGCCCTGCCCGAGATCGACCCCGAAATCGACGATGACTGGGACCCGTTCGAAGAATGAAAAAATCCTGATTTTCGACGAAAATCAGGGGTGCCGGGATGACCATGACACCAGATATCCGCCGAGCCACGCCCGAGGACGCCGCGACCGTGGCGCGCCTGAACGCCCATGTGCAGGGCTGGCACGCGGCGCACTATCCCGATGCGTTCTTTGCCGCGCCCGATCCGGCCGCCCTGACGGACCACTTCCGTGACCGCCTGCAAGACCCGGCCGTCACCTGCTTTCTGGCAGGTAATCCGGCCCTTGGCTATGCGCTGTGCAGTGTGGTTGACCGGCCTCAGTCGGTCTTCTCGCCCCCGGTCCGCCGGGTGATGGTCGATCATATCGCCGTTGCCCCGCAGGCCCGGCGGCAGGGCATCGGGGCCGCCCTTCTGGCTGCGGCCCGTGCGCTGGCGCGGGACAAGGATTGCACCGAGGTGATGCTGGACACATGGGAGGCCAACCGCGACGCCCATGCCTTCTTCAGGGCCAATGGCTTTGCGCCGCGCCGGATGCTTTACCGGGGCCTGCCCTGACCGACCCTTGCCCAATCCCTTGCGCCGCAGCGCCCGCAGTCGTATCTGAAGACAGAACAAAAGGAGATTGCGATGCTGAAGGGTCTTGGGGGCCTTGCCGGTCTGGGCGACATGGGCAAGATGATGAAGGCCGCGCAGGAGATGCAGGGCAAGCTGGCCGAGATGCAGGCCGAGATGGCCCGCACCGTCGTCACCGGCGAAGCCGGGGCCGGGCTGGTGAAGGCGCGCGTCACCGTGAAGGGTGAAGTCACCGGGTTGGACATCGACCCGTCGATCCTGGTGCCGTCCGAAAAGGAAGTGATCGAGGATCTGATCCTGGCCGCGATCAAGGATGCACAAGGCAGGGGGGCCGCGCGTCAGGCCGAGGAAATGCGCAGGATGACGGAATCGCTGGGCCTGCCACCCGACATGAAACTGCCGTTCTGATCCATGGCGCGGGCCGATGATCCGGGCATCGAGACACTGATCGAGCTGATGGCCCGGCTGCCCGGCCTTGGCCCCCGTTCGGCCCGCCGTGCGGTGCTGGCCCTTCTGGGCAAGCGCGGGCAGTTGATGGCCCCCTTGGCGCAGGCCATGGCGCATGTGGCCCTGACCGCGCGCGACTGCCGGGTCTGCGGCAACATCTCGACCGAAGATATCTGCCCGATCTGCGCCGATCCCTCCCGCGCCACCGGCGAGATCTGCGTGGTCGAGGATATCGCCGATCTCTGGGCGATGGAGCGCACCCAGGTGTTCCGCGGCCGCTACCACGTCCTCGGCGGCACGCTGTCGGCACTGGATGCCGTCGGCCCCGAGGAGCTGGGCATCCCCCGTCTGATCCGCCGCGTTGCCGAGGACAACATCACCGAAGTGATCGTGGCATTGGCGGCCACGGTCGACGGCCAGACCACCGCGCATTATCTGGCCGAGGCCCTTGCCGCCACGCCCGCGCAGGTTTCCACCCTGGCGCAAGGCGTCCCGGTGGGGGGGGAACTGGATTACCTTGACGATGGCACCATCGGCGCGGCGCTGCGGGCAAGGCGCAGGTTCTGACGCGTCGCGCCCCGCCGCAGCGTCGGATGCCTTTGGCGGGGATATTTTCCTTCTGAAAGAAGCCACCTCTTTCAGAAGGAAAATATCCCGTGGGAATCCGAAGGACGGGGGCAGCGCCCCCTTCCGCCGCCGATGCCGCTGCGCGCGGATTGCATTTGCGCGCCGTGCCGACTATCTCGGAACCCGAGCCGAGGACCGGACCGAAAGGCATTCGCATGAACTGGATCACCAATTACGTCCGCCCCAAGATCAACTCGCTGTTCTCGCGCCGCGAAGTGCCCGAGAACCTGTGGACCAAATGCCCTGAATGCGGGACCATGCTGTTTCACCGCGAACTGGCGCAGAACCAGAGTGTCTGTTCGAACTGCGATCACCACATGGCGATCAGCCCACGCGACCGCTTCACAGCCCTGTTCGACGGCGGCATCTTCACGGAAGTGAAAGTGCCCGACCCCGTGGCGGACCCGCTGCATTTCCGCGACCAGAAGAAATATCCCGACCGGATCAAGGCCGCGCAGAAGGCCAGCGGCGAAAAGGATGCCATGCTGGTGGCCGAGGGCGAGATCGGCCGCACCCCGATCATCGCGGCGGCGCAGGATTTCGGCTTCATGGCCGGGTCGATGGGCATGTATGTCGGCAATGCCATCATCGCGGCGGCCGAACGGGCGGTGGCGACGAAGAAGCCGCTGGTGCTGTTTTCCGCCTCGGGCGGCGCGCGAATGCAGGAAGGCATGCTGTCGCTGATGCAGATGCCGCGCACCACCGTTGCCCTGCAGATGCTGAAGGAAGCGGGTCTGCCCTATATCGTCGTGCTGACCCACCCCACAACCGGCGGGGTGACGGCCAGCTATGCCATGCTGGGCGATGTGCAGATTGCCGAACCGAATGCCCAGATCGGCTTTGCCGGGGCGCGGGTGATCGAACAGACCATCCGCGAGAAGCTGCCCGAAGGGTTCCAGCGCGCCGAATATCTGCTGGATCACGGCATGCTGGACCGCGTGACCCACCGCAAGGCGATGCGCGACGAATTGGTCAGCATCATCCGTATGTTGACCGGCATGCCCCCCGCCGTGCGCGGCGATCTTGCGCCACCCGCCCCCGAACCCGCAGCCGAAGCCCCAGCCGCCGGGGCCAAGGCGTGACGCCTGCCGCCGGGCCGGATGCCGGGTCGGACGCCATCCTTGCGCGGATGATGGCCTTTCACCCCAAGATCATCGACCTGACGCTGGACCGGGTGCATCGCCTGCTGGCCGCCCTTGGCCACCCCGAACGCAGCCTGCCCCCGGTGATCCACATCGCCGGCACCAACGGCAAGGGCAGCACCCAGGCGATGATCCGTGCGGGGCTGGAGGCCGCGGGGGACCGGGTCCATGCCTACACCTCGCCGCATCTCGCCCGGTTCCACGAACGCATCCGGCTGGCGGGCGATCTGATCACCGAGCCCGCGCTGACCGCGCTTCTGGATGAATGCGTGGCTGCGAACGGCAGCGAGTCGATCACCTTCTTCGAGATCACCACCTGCGCCGCCTTTCTTGCCTTTTCCCGCAGTCCGGCGGACTGGACGCTGCTGGAGGTGGGACTTGGCGGACGGCTCGATGCCACCAATGTGGTGGACAGGCCCGCGCTGACCATCATCACCCCGGTGTCGATCGACCATCAGCAATATCTGGGCGAGACCCTGGCCGAGATTGCCGGCGAAAAGGCCGGCATCCTAAAGCGCGGCGTGCCTTGCGTCGTCGGCCCGCAGGCACCCGAGGGGCTGGCGGTGATCGAGGCAAAGGCCGCCCGTCTGGGCGTGCCGCTCTGGGTGCATGGCCAGCACTGGCAGGTGTCCGAGGATCGCGGACGGCTGATCTATCAGGATGAAAACGGCCTTCTCGACCTGCCCCTGCCCAATCTGCCGGGTCCGCATCAGATCCAGAATGCCGGGGCGGCCGTGGCCGCGCTGCGCCTCTTGCGGCAAGGCGACCCCGACGCCGCCGTCACCCGTGCCGAATGGCCCGCACGGATGCAGCGCCTGCGCTCCGGCCCGCTGGCCGCCAGCGCGCCGGGGGTGGAGCTTTGGCTGGACGGTGGCCACAACCCGGCGGGGGGCGAGGCGGTGGCCGCCACGCTGGCCAGGATGCCCGCGCGCGAGACGCATCTGATCTGCGGCATGCTGAACACAAAGGATGTGCGCGGCTACATGCGCCCGCTGGCCGCCCATGCTGCGAAGCTCTGGGCGGTGTCGATCCCGGACGAACCCAATACCCTGCCCGCCGAAACCACCCGCGACGCCGCCCGCGACGCCGGGCTGACGGCCGAGGCCGCGCCTTCGGTCGCCGCCGCGCTGGCGCAGATCGCGGCCCTTGCCCCGCAGGCCCGCGTGCTGATCTGCGGCTCGCTCTACCTGGCCGGGCAGGTTCTGAAGGAAAACGGCTAAGGCCGGATCCGGCTTCGCGTCCCCGCCTCACACCTTCCCTGTCTTTCCCTTCGCCAAATATCCTGCGGGGTGGTCTGGAGGGGTGCAAAACCCCTCCAGCGGCCAGCCAGCCAGTGCCCCGGCGGCACATGCTGTCCCGCATGGGATGACCGGCTGCCCCCGAAGGACATTGCAAACCGCTTCCTCGACTTTTGCCGCCGTGAACTTCATTCCGCCCCAATTCTCTGCTTTGCTGCCGCACGACCTTTCGCAGAGACTGCCTGATGGACCTGTCCGCCCTGTCTGCCACCGCCCCGCTTGCTCTTCTCGTCGATGGCGAGAACCTGTCGAAGGACCGCGCGCCCGAGATTCTGCGACTTGCCGCCCGGAACGGCCCGCCCCAGGTGCGCCGCGTCTATGGCAATGCAAAGGCCGTCACCGGCTGGGAAGATCACGGCTTTCGCCTCTGCCCCACCCGCCCCGGCAAGAACGCCGCCGACATGCTCTTGTGCGTCGAAGCCATGTCTCTGGCCCTGCGCGACAGCTTCGGCACCTTGGTCATCGCCTCGTCCGACCGCGATTTCAGCTATCTGGCCGAACAGCTGCGCGAGATCGGCAAAAGTGTGATCGGCATCGGCGACGCCAAGGCCCCGGTCTCGTTCCGCAACACCTGCGCGAGTTTCCTTCTGCTTGGGATGCCGACCGATGGACCTGTGCTTGCCGATCCATCCGACAACATGCTGGTCAAGGTCCGCACGGTCGTCAAGGAAGCGGGAAAGGCGGGCTATCCGATTGCGTCGCTTGGAGCCTTGCACCGCATGGGGGTCAGGATCAGCGAAACCCCGGAAAAGACCTGGCGCGGCTGGCTGACCGCACGATCGGCGGTCTTTGCCTGCGACCCGAAAGGGCCCGAAGCACGGGTCCGGCTGCGGGGCTAGCCCCCCACCCCATAGCGCGCCATGAACATCTCGACCGCACCGCGGACGGTGCGTTGCACGTCTTCGGGGGTGATCTCGTCGGCCAGCCCGAAGATCAGCTTTTCATGGATATGCGCCTTGCAAAGCTGGGCGAACTGGTCGGCGGCCAGATCGACATCGGCGATCCTCAGCAGGCCCGTGTCGTGCATGTGCTGCAAGTGATGCACCAGCCGGTCATGGATCAGCCCCGGTCCGTTGCGGTAAAACGATCTGCCGATCTCGGGAAAGCGGCTGGATTCCGCGACGACCAGCCGGAACATGTTGCGTCCGAAATCCGACAGCAGGAATCCGGCGATCCGCTGGGCGGCGAAGGTCAGAATCGTCTCGACAGGGGCGGTCTCGCTGATCTCGGCCTCGGCCGCGTCGGCCTGGCGGCGGCATTCGGCATTGCAGATCTCGGTGAACAACAGGCGCTTGTCGGGGAAATAGCTGTAAAGCGTGGCTTTCGACACCCCCGCCTCGCGCGCGATGTCGTCGACCGAGGCACCGTCGAAGCCGTCACGCAGAAAAATGCGGCGGGCGCCGTCCAGCACCTGATCGTATTTGCGCCCCTTGCGGATTTCGCCGCTGTCGGCCGCGCCCTCTGTTGCCGCCTCTGTCATGGTGCCCCCTTGGAGCGACCATAGATCAGGCGGACAAGCCGGGGCAAGCGGCCGGGCAGAGCCGGTCATTTCTGCGGCATGCAGACCGTCGTGGCCGCAGTATCGCAGCCCTTGGTCGAGACGGTCACGCCGCCATCCGGCCAGGTCAGGCTGGGCAGCATCATGTCCAGCGTCTGCGCCATGGCGGGGGCAGCCATCAGCAGGGCAACAACGGTGGCGATCAGGGTCTTTTGCATCTCGGCTCTCCTAAACCGTTCGGTTCACTTTCGCCATAAATGAACTGAACTGTTCAGTTTGTCAACTGAGTCGTTCTCCTCTCGCGGCTCTTTTTTTGTCGCAGGCAATCCTGGCGTGTCCGGCGGATCGCGGCTTTCATGCCGCACGAGACGCTGACTCGAGAGCTTCGGCCAGCCGTCCCTTGCCAGCACCGGGGAACACCCTATTTTAGAATAATTCCAAAATGAGATCAGCCATGCTTTCTTCTCTCTCGTCCCGCCGCCGGTTCAGCGATCTTTCGGAACAGGAGGTGCTGGCACTGGCGATTTCGTCCGAGGAAGACGATGCCCGCATCTACCGCAGTTATGCCGAAGGCTTGCGCAGGGATTACCCCGGCACGGCCGCGGTGTTCGATGGCATGGCGGCCGAGGAAGACGGCCATCGCCGGGCCCTGATCGACCTGCACCAAAGCCGGTTCGGCGAGGTGATCCCCCTGATCCGGCGCGAGCATGTCGCCGGCTTCTATGCCCGGCGTCCGGTCTGGCTGGCCGCCAACCTGCCGCTTGATCGCATCCGCACCGAGGCCCGCGCGATGGAGCAGCAGGCTGCGGCCTTCTACACCCGCGCCGCCGGGCGCACATCGGATGCTGCCACCCGCAAGCTTCTGGGTGATCTTGCCGCCGCCGAAGCAGACCATGACCGGCGCGCCGAGGGGCTGGCCTCTGAAAACCTTGGGGGTGATGCCAGCACCGTCGAGGATGCCACCGCCCGCCGCCAGTTCATCCTGACCTGGGTGCAGCCGGGTCTGGCCGGGCTGATGGACGGCTCGGTCTCGACCCTTGCGCCGATCTTCGCCACCGCCTTTGCAACGCAGGACACCTGGACAACCTTTCTTGTTGGTCTTGCCGCCTCGGTCGGGGCCGGGATTTCGATGGGCTTCACCGAAGCCGCGCATGATGACGGCGTGCTGTCCGGCCGTGGCAGCCCGTGGAAACGCGGGCTGGCCTCGGGGGTGATGACCGCCCTTGGCGGATTGGGCCATGCTCTACCCTATCTGATCCCTGATTTCTGGACCGCGACCGCCATCGCCATCGCTGTCGTCTTTGTCGAATTGTGGGCGATCGCCTGGATCCAGAACCGCTATATGGAGACGCCGTTCCTGCGCGCGGTCTTGCAGGTTGTCGTCGGCGGTGTTCTGGTCTTCGCGGCGGGCGTGCTGATCGGAGGCGGATGATGTATCGCAAGGGAGACGTAAGATATGAACCACTGCCGCTGCCAGACCGCGTGCAGATGGAGCCCGAGGCCGCCCTCCGGGCTGCCGACAGCTTTCTTGCCTTCATGCGGCAGCGGCATTCCGTCCGGCATTATTCCCGCCGCGACGTGCCCGAAGCGGTGATTGCCGCCTGTATCGCCGCAGCGGGCACGGCCCCTTCGGGCGCCAACCATCAGCCCTGGCATTTCGCCGCCATCGCCAACCCCGAGATGAAGGCGCGAATCCGCACCGCCGCGGAAGAGGAGGAAAAGGCCTTCTACGGCGGCGGAGCCAGCGATGAATGGCTTGCCGCGCTGGAGCCGATCGGAACCGGCACATCGAAACCGCATCTGACGGACGCGCCCTGGCTGATCGTGGTTTTCGCCGAACGCTGGGGCCTGACCGAGGACGGCAGCCGCTACAAGAACTATTACGTCCCGGAAAGCGTGGGCATCGCCACCGGGATTTTGATCACCGCGATCCATCACGCCGGGCTTGTCTGCCTGGAACATACCCCAAGCCCGATGTCCTTCCTGAACGGGATGCTGGACCGTCCGCCGCAGGAAAAGCCGGTGATGATCCTGCCTGTCGGCTATCCGGCCGAAGATGCCACCGTTCCCGCGGTGGCCAAACGCAAGAAGCCCCTTGACCGCATCGCCAGCTTTTTCCGCTAGGCCCATCCGGCTTGCCCTTTCCACGCCCGCATGACAGGACAGGCCCATGCTGGCGATCCTTCTCAAGACCCTGCCCTTCTTTGCGGTGATCGGCACCGGCTTTCTGGCCGGGCGGTTCCGCTTCATCACGCCCGAGGCGACGGGACAGCTGACCAAGTTCGTCTTCTACTTCGCCCTGTCGGCGATGCTGTTCGGCTTTGCCGCCAACCTGTCGCTGGCCGAGATCTGGAGCCTGCCCTTCGTGCTGGCCTATACGCTGGCCACCGGCCTTGTCTGGGCGCTGGTGCTGGCCGTCGGGCTGATGCGCGGCACCGGGCGCGAGGCCGCGCTGTTCGAGGCGCATACCGGCGTCATCGGCAATGTCGGCTTTCTTGGCATTCCGATGCTGGCACTGCTGCTGGGCCCCGGTGCCGTGGGGCCGGTGCTTCTGGTGCTGGCGGTGGATCTGATCGTGTTCTCCTCGATCCTGACGCTGCTGATCACGCTGTTTCGCTCGGGCCGGGTCGGGCCCGAGACTCTGAAGCTGCTGGCCATCGGTCTCTTGAAGAATCCGATGATCGTTTCGACCGTCCTCGGCATGGCCTGGGGGGCCACCGGGCACAGCCTCTGGCCGCCGGTGCAGGAATACATGGTGCTGCTGGGGGCCGCCGCCACACCCTGCGCGCTGTTCGCCATCGGGGCCTCGCTGGCGGGGCGTCGGCCCGACCGGCCGCTGGTGGCCGCCTGGCTGTCCCTTGCCAAGCTGGTGCTGCATCCGGCCGCCGTGGCCGTGGCGGCCCTGCTGGTCTTCCCCGTGGAACCCTATGCCGCCGGCGTGATGATTGCGGCGGCGGCCTTGCCGGTCGCCGGCAATGTCTTCATCCTTGCCCAGCATTACGGCGTTGCGCCGCAACGGGTTTCGACCGCCATCCTGATTTCCACCGCCCTTTCCGTGCTGACGGTGACGGCGGTGATTGCGCTACTGGAGATGCCATGAAGACGATTTCGGAAAACCGCTGTTTCGGGGGCGTCCAGGGCGTCTATTCCCATGCCTCGGCCGCAACCGGGGGCGAGATGACCTTCGGCCTGTTCCTGCCCGAAGGGGCCGAGGACGGGCCGGTTCCGCTGCTCTGGTATCTGTCGGGCCTGACCTGCACGCATGAGAATGCGATGACCAAGGCCGGTGCGCAGGCCTGGGCGGCCGAGGCCGGCATCGCGCTGGTCTTTCCCGACAACAGCCCGCGCGGCGAGGGGGTGGCCAATGATGCCGCCTATGATCTGGGCCAGGGCGCGGGCTTTTACGTCAACGCCACCCAGAACCCTTGGGCCCCGCATTTCCGCATGTGGGACTATGTGACCGAAGAGCTGCCGCGCCTGCTCTTCAACGCCTTCCCGCTGGCCGAGGTGGCGCAAGCCATCACCGGGCATTCGATGGGCGGCCATGGTGCCCTGACCATCGCGATGAGCTTTCCGGGGCGCTTCCGCTCGGTCTCGGCCTTCGCGCCGATCTGCAACCCGACCGGCAGCGACTGGGGCAGGAAGCAGTTCACCGCCTATCTGGGGCCGGATGAGGCAGCCTGGGCGCCGCATGATGCCAGCCTGCTGATGCGCAAATATGGTTTCGACGGGCCGATGCTGATCGACCAGGGCACGGCAGACCAGTTCATCGACCTCCTGAAGCCCGAAACCCTGGCCGCAGCGATGACCGAACGCCGTCAGGGCGGCACGCTGCGGATGCAGAAGGGCTATGACCACAGCTATTTCTTCGTCTCGACCTTCATGCCCGATCACATCGCCTTTCATGCCGAGGCGCTGCGGGGGTAAGCGGGACCAAATTCCTTGATCAAGGAATTTGCCAATTTTCTTCGAAGAAAATTGTCTGAAAGGACGGATGTGACGCTGTACATCGACGCCGACGCCTGCCCGGTGAAGGACGAGGCCGAACGTGTGGCGACGCGGCTGCGCGTGCCGATGGTGCTGGTGTCGAACGGCGGCATCCGGCCCAGCGCCAATCCGCTGGTCGAAAGCATCTATGTCGGTTCAGGCTTGGACGAGGCCGACCGCTGGATCGCCGATCGCGCGGCGAAGGGCGATGTGGTGGTGACATCCGACATTCCGCTGGCCGCCCGCGTGATCGAAAACGGCGCGGCCGTGGTCAAGCCCGACGGGCAGGAACTGACCGCCGCCAACATCGGCCGGATCCTTGCCACCCGCGACCTGATGGCCGATCTGCGCAGCGCCGATCCGTTCCGCCAGGGCGGCGGGCGGGCGTTCTCGAAAGCCGATCGGTCGCGGTTCCTGGACATGCTGGACCGGGTGCTGCGGCGACAGGAGACGACGCCCGATGTCGGTAAGGGACGCGACCGGCCCGGCGCGGCAGGGTGACATGGGCCCACCATGACTGCGCCTGCCTCTTCTTCCGCCTCCAGGCCGACCTCGGGCATTCTTCTGGCCCTTGGCGGCGGCATCGTCCTGTCGCTGAACGATCTGGCGATCAAGGCGCTGGCCGATACCGGATATGCGCTGCATCAGGTGATCCTGACGCGGGCCATCGTCGGACTGCTGCTGGTCTTCGCCGTGATGGCCTGGTCGCAGGCCGGTTTCCGGCAGATGCGAACCCGACGCTGGCGGGCGCATCTTCTGCGCGTCTGCATCGTCATGGTGTCGAACGTCACCTATTTCGTCGGCCTGTCGCTGATGCCCTTGGCCGATGCCGTGGCAACCGCCTTCGTCGCCCCGCTGATCGTCACCGCGATGTCGGCGCTGTTCCTGCGCGAAACCGTCGGCCCGCGCCGCTGGGCGGCCGTGGCGGTGGGCATGCTGGGGGTGATCGTGATGACGCGGCCCGGATCGGGGGTGATCCAGCCTGCGGCAATCCTCGTCCTGATTTCGGCCTTCTGCTATGCCTCCAGCCACATGCTGACCCGCCACATGCGCGAGACGGAATCCGCCGCCACCTTCAGCTTCTATGTCCAGATCGGTTTCGTCCTCGTCTCGGGCAGCATGGGCATGTGGTTCGGCGACGGCCATCTGGCACAGCCCCCCGGCAGCACCTGGGAATTCCTGTTCCGGCCCTGGATCATCCCGCCGGTGGCCGATTGGTGGGCCTTCGTCGCCGCCGGTCTGGCGGTGGGCATCGGCGGCCTGATGATGAGCCAGGCCTACCGCACCACCGAAGCGGCGCTTGTGGCCCCCTTCGAATATGTCGGCATGCCGATGGCGATCCTCTGGGGCGTGCTGATCTTCGGCACCTGGCCGGATGCGACGGCATGGCTGGGGATTGCACTCATCTGCGGGGCGGGGCTTTATACGCTCTGGCGGGAAACGGTGCGCAGGAAGGTAAAGGATGTCGCAGCCCCAAGCGGTGATCTTTGATATCGGCAATGTGCTGTGCAACTGGTGGCCCGAGGCATTTTATGACGCCCGCTTCGGCGAGTCGCGGCGACGCGCCTTCTTCGATGCCGTGCCGATCCATGCCGCGAATGTGGAAATCGACCGCGGCGCGCGGTTCGGCCCGACCCTGGCGGCACTGATCGCGGATCACCCCGACCATGCCGAGGAACTGGCTCTGTGGCGCGACGAATGGGCGGGCACCCTTGGCCCGGTGATCCCTGAAAGCGTGGCCACCCTGCGGGCGCTGAAGGCGCGCGGCGTGCCGGTCTATGCTTTGACCAACTACGGCGACGAGACGTTCGAGCTGTCGCTGGAGCTGCTGCCCTTTCTGCGGGACTTCGACGGGGCCTTCGTCTCGGGCCGACTGGGCCTCATCAAACCCGATCCGGCAATCTATCAGGCCGTTGAACAAGGCACCGGCATCGCACCCGAGGCGCTGCTTTTCACCGACGACCGGCCCGAGAATATCGACGCCGCCGCCGCGCGCGGCTGGCGCACCCATCTTTTCACCGGCTGGCAGGGCTGGGCCCGCCGTCTGGTCGATGAACAGCTTTTGACAGAAAAGGAGGCCGGGCTGTGACCCTGCGCATCATCGGACCCGAGGCCGAAGCGAAACTGACATGGCGCGGCCTGCTGGACGCCTTCGAAGCCGGACACCGCCGCCCGAAGCCCGACATCAAGGATCTGTTCGTCTATCGCGGCAAGGATACCGTTCTTGACCGCGCCACCTGGATCGACGGCATCGGCGCGCTGGTCAAGGTGGCGACCATCGTTCCCGGCAACGCTGCGCGGGGGCGCCCCACCATCAACGGCATCGTCGCCCTGTTCGACGACACCACCGGAGAGGCGACGGCGCTGGTCGATTTCCATCTTGTGACCAAATGGAAGACCGCAGGCGACAGCCTGTTGTCGGCCAGCCGACTGGCCCGCAAGGACAGCCGCAAGATCCTGCTTGTCGGCGCGGGTGCCGTGGCGCGGTCGATGGTCGAGGCCTATCGCTCGATCTTCCCGGAGGCCGAGTTTTCGGTCTGGTCGCGGCAGGTGCAGACGGCGGCGCATATGGCCGTGCCGATGGGTCTTGAGGTGGCGACCAGTCTGGAACAGGCGGTGCCGCAGGCCGACATCATCTGCACCTGCACCATGGCGACCCAGCCGCTGATCCGGGGCGACTGGCTGCGCCCCGGCCAGCACCTTGATCTGATCGGGGCCTACCGCCCCGACATGCGCGAGGTGGACGATGCCGCCATGGCCCGCGCCCGCATCTTCGTGGATGCCCGCGCCACCACGCTGCACCATATCGGAGAACTGATCGAACCTCTGAAATCCGGCGCGATCACCGAGACGGATATCCTGGCCGATTTCTACGATGATCCTGCCAGCTTCACCCGCCGTTCGGCGGATGAGATCACCGTGGCCAAGAACGGCGGCGGTGCGCATCTGGACCTGATGACAGCGGATTACATCGCCCGCGCGGCGGGCTGATCCACGATCAGCCCCCGCCGTCCCCTGGAACGCCATGCGGTGTCCGGGGGCGGATCACCGTCCCGGCCGGGAAAGGCTCAGCCCTGCGGATCGCCCGTCGCCAGAAGCTGGTCGACAAGGCTGCCGACACCAAAGCGGACCGGGTCGGTTGCGGGCAGGCCGTGTTCGGCCTCGGCCGCCGCCAGAGCCGCGCGGGCCTGCGCTTCGGGCAGGCGGGCGGTGTTGATGCAGATCCCGGCGCAGCGGATATTTGGCGCGACGCGGCGGCTCAGGATCGTGGTCAGCTCGATGATTTCCGCAATGCTGCCGGTCTTGTGGCCGGGAAAACCCGACAATTCGCTGCGCCCGGCCTCGTGGCAGACCACGAAGGCCTCGGGCTGGGCCCCGTGCAACAGACCAAGCGAAACCCCGGCATAGGCCGGATGGATCAGCGCGCCCTGCCCTTCGACCACATCCCAATGATCCGGCGCGGCGGCGGGAGTCAGCATCTCGACCGCGCCGGCCAGGAAATCCGACACGATGGCATCAATGGCAAAGCCGTGGCCGTCGATCAGCACGCCGGTCTGGCCGGTGGCGCGAAAGGTGGCGGGCAGACCGCGATTGACCAGTTCACGGTGAATGGCAAGCGCCGAGTATTTCTTGCCCACCGCGCAATCGGTGCCGACCATCAGCACACGCCGCCCGGCACGCGGCAGGCCATTGGCGATCGGGAAAGGCCCGGCATTCAGCCGCACATCATGCAGCCGTCGCCCGGTGCGGTCGGCGGCAGCGGCAAGAACGGGGATGCTGCGCAAGGGCACATGCAGGCCCGAGGCAATGTCGAGACCTGCCTCCATCGCCTGCACGATCCGTGCGGTCCAGGCTGCGGGCAGTTGCCCGCCAGGCGCTGCGGTGCCGATGACCAGCGTTTTCGCGCCCGCCGCAACCGCCTGCGCAACGCTCATGTCGGGCAGGTCCAGATCCGCCGCGCAACCCGGCTCGCGCAGTTGCGCCAGACAGCGCTCGGGCCGCCAGAAGGCCAGCCCGGCCCCGGTCTTGGCCAGTTCTGCCATGGGGGTATCGCCCAGATAGATCAGATAGGGCGCGGCGATCGGGGTCGGGGTCATGTCAGCTCCTGTTCTCAGCCCCAGAGGGCGGGCGCGAAACGCGCAAGGGTTCCGTCGGCATAGGTCATGGCGGGCGCGCGGTCGCTGGCCAGCAAAAGCGGGCCGTCAAGATCGGCCCAGTCGGACAGCCCGGCGATGATGTAGGCGGGTGCCATCGACAGCGAGGTGCCCGCCATGCAACCCACCATCACCCCCATGCCCGCCGCACGGGCGGCACGGGCCAGCGCCAGCGCCTCGGTCAGCCCGCCGGTCTTGTCGAGCTTGATGTTCACGCCCTGATAAAGACCCATAAGCGCGGGCAGATCGGCCGAGGTATGGCAGGATTCATCGGCATAGACCGGCACCGGGCAGGCAAGGCCGCGCAGGGCACCATCTTCTCCGCGTGGCAATGGCTGTTCGATCATCCGCACACCAAGCACCGCCAGTTCCGCGCCATGCTGCACCAGCAGATCAGCCGACCAGCTCTGGTTCGCATCGACGATCAGTTCGACCTCCGGCCGGGCGGCACGGATGGCACGGATGCGCTCGGTGATCTGGCCGGCGTCGAGTTTGATCTTCAGCACACGATGCCTGGAGGCTTTGGCAGCGGCGGCCATCGCGGCCGGGCTGGCCAGACCGATGGTCTCATCCACCTCCAGCCGGTCGGCCACCGCCTCAAGCCCAGCCAACTGCCAGATGTCCTGTCCGCTGTCCTTGGCGCGCAGATCCCACAGCGCGCAATCCAGCGCGTTGCGGGCCGGGCCGGGCGGCAGGGCGGCACAAAGCGCACCGATCTCGCCGCCCCGCGCCAGCGCCTCGGCCACGCTCTGCAACTGGCGGC
This sequence comes from Paracoccaceae bacterium, assembly GCA_036745335.1. GTDB lineage: Bacteria > Pseudomonadota > Alphaproteobacteria > Rhodobacterales > Rhodobacteraceae > Pseudogemmobacter. The sequence continues at coordinate 200,209 of DAIOGH010000002.1, read as the reverse complement.
GGACATCCTCGGCGGTCACGTCAAAGACCACCGGAAGGACACCCTCGCCCTGCGCCGTCACCGCGCCCTGCGACAGGCGGACATGCACACAGTCCAGATCGGTGATGGTGAAGCCGGCAAAGCGGAAGGGGTGCTTCAGCGGCCAACTGTCGATGCGGAAGGCAAAGCCGGTCATTCGCGGAAACTTTCCTTGGCCGGGGTGCCACCGCCGCCCCGGCGGCGCAGGCCCAGTGTCGGGGCGGCCAGCATCACCAGCACGAAGATGCCGGTGGCAATCTTCAGATCGCCGGGCGGCAGGCCCGCGGCAAGGCAGACCGAGATCAGCTGGTAATAGACGACGGCCCCGACAAAAGGCGCGGCAAGCTGACGCCGCACCGTGCGACGCCCAGTGATGGCCTCTCCGATCATCAACGCGGCCAGGGCGTTGATCAGCACGCCCAGCCCCATGTTCACATCGGCAAAGCCCTGGCTTTGCACCATCAGCCCGCCACCAAGCGCGGCCGATGCCCCGGCCAGCCCGATGCCGCCGATGGTGGCGCGCCAGACATTGATGCCCTGCGCCTCGGCCATGTCGGAATTTGCCCCGACAGCGCGCATCGCGGTGCCGCGCTCGGTTGCGAACCACAGGTTCAGCGCGACATAGGCGATCAGGGCCAGCGCGCCCACCAGCAGGATCTTGATCCAGCTGTCGGTCAGGGACAGCCCTTTCAGCCAGTCGTAGACCTTCGGTTCCTGAAAGATCGGCTGGTTGGCCTTGCCCAGAATCCGCAGGTTGATGCTGTAAAGCATGGTGGTGATCAGGATCCCCGCCAGCAGGGTGTGGATGCGGAACCGCAGGTGGATGAAGGCCGTGGCGCAACCGGCCAGAAACCCCGCCGCCGCCGCGATGATCAACGCAGGCAACGGCGGCACCCCGGCCACCAGCGCAACAGCACAGACGCAGCCACCCAGGGGATAGGCCCCTTCCGACGTCAGGTCGGGGAAGGACAGGATGCGGAACGGCAGCATCACCGCCAGCACCACGAAGGACAGGATCAGGCTTTGGGCCAGCGTGACCGGGATCAGGGCGATCCAGGCGTTCAGGATGTCCATGGCTCAGCCCCCCAGCAGCATGCGGTCGGACTTGACCGAGAAATGGCCGATCAGGTCCGGCACGGTGGCGCGGGCCTTGTCTTCGCCCGTCAGCTCCAGCAGCACGCGGCCGGCATCCAGCATGATGATGCGGTTTCCGTAATCTATGGCATGGGCCATGTTGTGCGTGACCATCATCGTGGTCAGCTTCAGCGCCGTCACCGCCCGCAGCGTGGCGTTCAGCACCAGATCGGCGGTGCGCGGATCCAGTGCTGCGGTGTGTTCATCCAGAAGCAGGATGTCCGGCTCTCCCGACACCGCCATCACCAGCGACAGGGATTGCCGCTGCCCGCCCGACAGCAGCGAGACCGGCGTATCCAGCCGGTCCTCCAGCCCAAGGCCCAGATAGGACAGATGCTCGCGGTAGGTGTCACGCCGGGCGGGCGTCAGGCCGCGGCGCAGCCGGGCGGGGTTCTGGCGCATCTCGGCCAGCAGCATGTTCTCGGCAATCGTCATCGTGGCGGCGGTGCCCTTCATCGGATCCTGGAACACGCGGGCCACATGCCGTGCACGGGCGTGGACCGGCATCGCCGTCACATCCTCGCCGCCGATATGGATGCTGCCCTTGTCCAGCATCAGCGCGCCCGAAATCGCGTTCATCATGGTGCTTTTGCCCGCACCGTTGGACCCGATGACAACTGCGAAATCGCCGCGTTCCAGCGACAGCGAAAGCCCGTCAAGCGCCACCTTTTCATCCGGCATGCCCTTGAAGAACACCCGCCGGGCATCCTTGATCTGCAACATGATTTTCTCCGATCCGATGGCGGGGGGCGACGCGACGCCCCCTGCGGGCGTCACTCGATAATGCAGCCACACGCGTCAAATTCGGCCGGGATCGGCAGGCCAAGCGCCTCCATCGCCTTTTTCGAGATCACGATGCTGTGATCCTCGGGCGCGGGGTTCTGCGGCGGGATGGTCGCCAGATCCTCGCCGTTCAGGGCACGCAGGGCGAGACGGCCCGCCAGATGGCCGATCTTGTCATAAGAGACGCCAAAGCCCGCCGGGATCACCCCTTCGTTGACCAGCGTCGGATCGGTGTTGATCAGGGGGATGCCCGCCTCGTTCGCCGCTGCCGCCACCGCCGAAATTGCCGGCTGGATCAGGTTCGAACCGGGGCCATACAGCACATCCGCCTTTCCGGCCAGCGCGGCAATCCGGGGCTGGATGTCGTTGGTGCTGTCGATGCCGATGGCGACGATTTCAAATCCGTGCCTGGCAGCAACGGCCTTGAACTGGTCAACGGTCGCCACATCATTCGCCTCGGCCGGATTGTAGGGCACGCCGAATGTCTTTGCCTCGGGGAACAGCTTGCGCGCAAAGGCCAGTGCCGCATCCAGATCCAGCGCATCGGTGGCACCCGTCATGTCCGGCGACCCGGCATCCCACGATGGCACCAGACCGGCCGCCACCGGGTCCGTCACCGCCGAGAAGAGAAGCGGCACGCCCTTGCCGCCCATCTGGTTCAGGACGTTCTGTGACACGGGCGTGGTGATCGCCAGCACCAGCGCCGGTTTGCCGCTTTCGATCTTGGCGATCATCTGCGGCAGAAGCGTGGTGTCGAAATTGACGTGATCAAGGGTGAAGACAACATCCGTGCCCTCGACCTTGCCCGAAGCAAGGATTTCGGCCTTGAACCCTTCGGCGACGGCATTCAGTTGCGGATGATCGCCAAAATTTGCGATCGAGATCGTCAGCGGATCGGCAAGGACCGGGGCTGCAATGGTCATGAAGGCAAATGGCGCTGCCAGCAAGGCAGGCCGGAACATACGAGTCATATCCGTTCTCCTGTTGATGTTTGGCCCCTCTGCGGAGGCTTGGCTGCCGCAGACCATAGCATGATTTTCCGATAGGAAAAGAGAGAATTTTCCGATGGGAAAAATTCTGACGGCTGACGCCCCGCCAATGATCCGCTAGGGTGACGGCATGGACACCATCGCCCCTGCCCCGACTCAAGCCTCACCGGCCCGCGCTGAGGGCCCTGCCGCACCCGGCCTCTCCCCGGCGGAGCAGCAGCGCATCGCCTTTGGCCAGCATCTGCGCAAACTGCGGCAAGAGCGGGGGCTGACGCTGACCGAATGTTCGCAATTGACCGGGCTGGCGATCTCGACCCTCTCCAAGGCGGAACGCGGGCTGATGGCGCTGACCTATGACCGGCTGTCGCAGATCGCCACCGGGCTTCAGATCGACATGAACGCGCTGTTACACGCCGAGGGCGAAACCTTCCTGACCGGCAGCGTCGCCGTTGCCCGACAGGGAGAGTTCCAGTTGCAGGAAACGCCGAATTATTCCTACGAGATCCTGTTTTCGGAAATCTGGGGCAAGGCGATGACGCCGATGACCGGCCTTGTTCGCGCCCGCAGCCGGATGGATTTCAAGGACCTGATCCGGCATGACGGGCAGGAATTCGTTTTCGTGCTGTCCGGCCGGTTGACCCTGCATTGCGAGGGTCGCGATCCGGTCACGCTGGCCGCCGGGGAAAGCGCCTATTTCGACAGCGGCATGGGCCATGTCTACACCTCGGCCGGTGACGACGACGCCCGTATCCTGGTTGTCTGCTTCGGCCAGAACCTGCCGGAAATCGGCCAGGCCGAGCTGCCAACCGAAAGCGCACCGCCGCCCTGAAAGCTTTGCTTGCATACCCGGAAGAGAGGCTGAGCGAGGCGCGGGGGTTTCAACGCCAAGCACGACGAGGCATGGCGTTCAGTCCTTCATAAAATCCAACGACCGCGGCGGCGGGCTGGTCCCTACTTTCGCGGGCCTGACGCTGCGCAACCTGCAAAGCTCCGCGCCAGCCCCCGTTGCCCATCCCGCCCAAAACAGCCAAACTCAAACTCGGAGTCTCGCTCACGCTGGATAAAAGGTGGGGGCAACGTCACCTGCGGCCTACCAAGGTACTTCAAAGCCAGTTTCGTGGGCATGATGAATGCTTGAACGCCAGATTTTGGCACCCTATGCCGCTTCGACAAAATCATCCCGTCGCGCCTGAGAACTGCGAGAGCATCCTTCGTCTGCTCGAAAGTCAGCCCCGACCAATCGGCCCACGTTTCACGAGGCCACGCAGCCCACTTCCCTTCTTTGCCACGAACCGAAAATGTAAACCCTCGCCAGCGGAAAATGATCTCCTTCAGAAGCTGCCGCGCATTAGGGTGTAGCAAGGACCACGCCTTGAAGTCTGAACCGTCAAGGACGGGATAAGGCATCTTGTTCATGTGCAAGCCTCCTGCGTTGAACAGGTCTTCGCATCAATGTCAGCGGTTCTCTTGGCGTCGAGCCAAAGCACATGGCGGTGCTCCCTGCGCCGTCCGCTGCGACTCACCCGCAGGGGCCGGAAAATTCCGGTGATTATTCCGGTGATTTCCGCTCCGTGCCGGTGATTTTCAGGGATTTTCATTCCACTTTGCGCCTTCAGCGCCCCCAGATGGATTGTGGTTTTCTTGTTGTTTTTCAGGGGGGATAACTGGTCGGAGCGAGAGGATTCGAACCTCCGACCCCCTGCTCCCGAAGCAGGTGCGCTACCAGACTGCGCTACGCTCCGACCGTGGGCGGGGGATTACCTGCCGCATCGCGCTTTGGCAAGGGGCGAAGCGGCGGGTGCCGAAGAATCCACCCGGTCAGCCTTCCTTCGGGCCGAAACGTCGCAGCCACAGGCCGACGCGGGGAATGGTGCCGGTGTCCAGACGCGAGCGGTTTTCCAGAACGGGCCGGTTCTTCGACACATCCGGCCGACCTTCACGCAAGACGATATAGATGCCGCTGGCGATGATGACCGCCGATCCGACCCCGGTCCACAGGTCGATCTCTTCCGAAAACAGCAGCCAGCCGTAAAAGGCGGCCCAGAGGATCTGCGAATATTGCATCGGTGCGACGATCACCGCCGGGGCGGCCCGATAGGCCAGAATCATCAGGAAAGCCCCGCACATGCCCAGAACGGCCACCACCCCGTTCAGCGCCAGGTGTTCGACCGGCATCGGACGATAGACGAAGGGCATCAGCAGGCCCATCGCCAGCACCGAGACCAGCATCGGATACATCATCAGCACGATGGACCGTTCGTTCTTGCCGATCTTGCGCACGATCACCGAAGACAGCGCTCCCATCACCGCCGCCCCGATCCCGGCCAGATGGCCCAGTGACATCGGTTCGGCCCCCGGACGCAGCACGATCAGCACACCCGCCAGACCCACCGCCACGGCAGCCCCGCGATGAAAGCCCACCTTCTCGCCCAGCATGGGGATCGACAGGATGGTGATCACCAGCGGCATGGCGAACAGCATCGCATAGCATTGCGCCATCGGCAGGACTGAAAAGGCATAGAACCCCATCGCCCCGGTCGCCACCCCCGTCACCGACCGCGCCAGCGACCACCAGGGATGGCGCGGCACCAGATTGCCGTCGGTCTTGTCCGACAGAAGCAGCAGCGACACGACCGGAAAGCTGAGCAGGCCGGAAAAGAAGATGATCTGGAACGAGGTGTAATGTTCGCCCAGCAGTTTCACCACCACGTCATGCGTGGAATACAGCCCGAAAGCCGCGAGCGAGATCAGCGCACCGCGCAAGACAGGAGACATGTCCAAAGATCCGTCGGGGGCGCGACCGCGCGCCCTTGTTAGCGGAAACATATTCGCCGGAAAGCCGCACGAAGGCAAGGGCGGGACGATCCGCCGGAGATCAGCTTGAGGTCTTTTCCGGCAGTACGGCCACCACTTTCGGGCGGTCCTGCCGGGCCACCACGATCACCCCGGCCGCAGCGATCAGCACCATGCCGACCATGCTGCGGAGGGTCATCGCCTCGCCGAACAGTAACGCACCGAAAATCGCCGCCCAGGCGATCTGCGAATATTGCATCGGGGCCACCACGATGGCGGGCGCGCGGCGATAGGCGCCGATGATCGCCGTCATGCCCAGCATCAGCACCGCCGCCATCAATGCGGCCACGCCCAGATGTTCGACGGGCATCGGCCGATAGACCAGCGGCATCGTCGGGGCCACCACCAGCAACAGCGTCAGTTGCGGCCAGATCAGCATCACCGCCGTGCGTTCGACCGCCCCGGTCTTGCGGATGATGACATAATTCATCGCCCCGATCAGCGATCCGCCCAGCGCCAGCGCATGCCCCAACCCCAGATCGGTGGCGGTCGGTTCCAAGGCAATCACCACGCCCACCAGCCCCAGAATTACCGCGGCACCCCGCACCGGCCCGAAGCGTTCGCCCAGCACCGGAATCGCCAGAAGCGAGATGAAAAGCGGCATGGTGAAGAAGATCACATAGGCCTCGGCCAGCGGGATCAGGGTAAAGGCGGTGACGCCGGTGACAAAGTTCAGGATCGTCCCCGCCGCGCGCAGTGCCATCAATCCGGGACGCACCGGCCGCAACGTGCCGCTACCCCGGTCCAGCAGGGCATAGATCAGCAGCAAGGGCATGGTCATCAGGCTGGCGGCCGCGATGATCTGCAACGGGTGATAGGCCCCGCCCAGAAGCTTGGCCGAAACGTCATAGGCGGAATAGGCGCCAAAGGCCACAAGGCCCAGACCCGCACCGGAGAGAGTGGAAGGCAGCGCCATCATGGCACTCCGCACGGGAAAGGACGGCGCGGGGATGCGCCGCCCGGCAGGGGTCAGAGGCTGGCGTCCAGCGCGGCCAGGACGGCATCACCCATCTGGCTGGTGCTGACCGGGGTGCCACCTTCGGGACCCATCAGATCAGCGGTACGGACGCCGTCGGCCAGCACCTTTTCGACCGCCTTCTCGACCCGGTCGGCCTCGGCCCCCAGATCGAAGGAATAGCGCAGCGCCATGGCAAAGGACAGGATGCAGGCAATCGGATTGGCCTTGCCCTGCCCGGCGATGTCCGGGGCCGAGCCGTGGACAGGCTCATACAGCGCCTTGGGGCGGCCATTGGCCATCGGCGCGCCAAGGCTGGCCGAAGGCAGCATGCCAAGGCTGCCTGTCAGCATGGCGGCAAGGTCGGACAGCAGGTCGCCGAAGAGGTTGTCGGTCACGATCACGTCGAACTGCTTTGGCCAGCGGGTCAGCTGCATGGCGCCGGCATCGGCATACATGTGGCTCAGCTCGACATCCGGGTAGTCGCGGTCATGCACTTCCTGCACCACATCACGCCACAGGATGCCCGATTCCATCACATTGGCCTTCTCCATCGAGCAGACCTTGTTGCCCCGCTTGCGGGCCAGTTCGAATGCAGATTTCGCCACGCGGGCGATCTCGCTTTCGGTATAGCGCTGGGTGTTGATGCCCACCCGCTCATTGCCTTCCTTGAAGATGCCGCGCGGCTCGCCGAAATAGACGCCGCTGGTCAGTTCGCGCACGATGACGATATCGAGCCCCGCCACGACATCACGCTTCAGGCTGGAGAAATCGGCCAGCGCATCGAAGCACTGCGCCGGGCGCAGGTTGGAAAACAGGTCCATCTCCTTGCGCAGGCGCAGAAGGCCGCGCTCGGGCTTCACGCTGAAATCCAGCTTGTCGTATTTCGGCCCGCCGACAGCGCCCAGAAGGACGGCATCCACCTCTTGCGCCTTTGCCATCGTGGCATCGGTCAGGGGCGTGCCATGGGCGTCATAGGCGCAGCCGCCGACCAGATCCTCGGACACATCGAACTGGATGCCCCGCTTGGTTCCCATCCAGTCGATGATCCGCTTCACCTCGGCCATGACTTCGGGGCCGATGCCATCGCCGGCGAGGATCAGAAGAGAGGGGTTGGACATGGCGCAAACCTTCGCAAGAGGGGGTCGCGGCTGGCCTAGCCAAAGGGCAGCGCGGGGTCAAGGGTGCCGGGTCTGCGGCCCCGACAGGCACCCCGTTTTCCGGCGCTGCACCTTGCCGAAAGGGCGCTGCCTCCGGCGGGGATATTTTGAGAAGGGAAAGGTGAAGGGCCGCATCTCTTTCCCTTCTGCAAATATCCTCGGGGGTATGCCAGAGGTTTCGCCAGCGGTTCGAGAAACCGATGGCATGGGGGGGGCGAAGCCCCTCCAACGGCCGACAGCGGTCACGGGCCACGCCTCAGCCACAGGAAAGAAACACTGCGGCGGCAGCCGCTCCGTTGGATCACCGCTGTCCCCAGCGTCAAGGCAACTCGATCTCGACCCAGACCGGCGCATGGCGCGAGGCGCGGGCGAGGATGCCGGTGAAAGGATCGTCGCCGGGCGGCCAGAGAACACCGGCGGCCACCACCTCCACACCGGCCGAAGGCAGGACATAATCCACCCGCAATCCGCCGAAGTCATAAAGCGCGGTATCCAGCGCCGGATCGCCGCGCTGGTCAGGTTCGATCCGGCCGTGGCCCCCCTTGGGCAAGACGTCCTGCACCGCCGGATGCGCCAGCAGCGCCCTGATGCCCGCCGTCAGGCCATCGCCATCGACCGGATCAAGATTGGCGTCACCAAGCACCACAAAGGGCGCAGGCGCGGGGGCCATGGGCAGGTCGCCGTTCAGATAGTGCAGCCAGAACACAGCCTCGTCATGGTTTCTGCGGCCGTTCCAGTCGTCCGGCCCGTCGAAGACCGGCGGTGTGGCATGGAAGGCCAAGAGATGCAGCGGGCCGGAGGCGGTGATCACCGGCACATCCCAATGCGCCGTCGTCGACAGCCTCTGAAGCGCCGTCACCTTTGCCACCGTGCCCGGCGGGATCAGGTTTCCCGGCAGGTCGGCCCAGAGAAACCCCGCGAAATCGCGCGCCGCCTGATGGTCGACCGGCAGGCGCGACAGGATCGCCATCCCGGCCTGCCCGGAGAACCGGCCCCAGCCCTGTGCATCTTCGGGTTCGCCGAACCGGCCATCGCCGTCGAGATCCAGCCCGGTCTGCATTCCCGTGTTGGGACGCAGCGCGAAGCGATGCGGATAGGCATGGCCCATCATCGCCAGCCGGTCGGCCAGAAGATCCAGCGCGACCAGTCCGCGATCGTAATCGACCGAGGTCAGCAGCAGCACGTCGGCATCCAGCGCGGCAATCACCTGCAAGGCGGCCTCGACCTGTGCGTCCTTGCCGCCCGAGATGTCGCGCGCCAGCAACCCCGGCCCCTCGCGCGACAGATCGCTATTCCAGGTGGCGATTCGCAGGATTTCCGCCGTCGCAGGCGCGGCGGACAGGCCCAGCGCGAAAACGGCTGCGGTCAGGCGGCGGACACCGCCGCGCCAGCCAGGGAATCGTTCTGTTCGCGCTTTTGCCGGATCATCGAGGCGATGCGGCCCATGGCGATCCCGCGCATCAGAAGGCTTGCCGGAAGGAATGCCCATGCTGTCATCGTCCAGATCAGGGTTTGCGGCGAGGTCAGCGTCAGCGGCTCAAATCCGATCGAGGCCAGACTTACCACGGCCGGGATCAGGAAAGGCAACAGGAAACCCAGCGCCAGGTTCGCGCGGGCATCCCGCTCCAGCCGGTCGACGATATCGCCCCCGGCCGTCGGTTCGAACGTGGGCAGGTTGATCCAGACGTTGAAGGCCTGGTGACGGCCGGGCCAGGCGCGCAGCTTGAACACCAGAACGAAGAAGGCCAGCGAGACGAGGGACAGGATATAGGCCGTGCCCGCCGCCGTGCGGACCGCCATGACCTGTGCTTCGGATGCGCCTTCGGCCATCATCATCGTGGCCAGCCTGACGGGCGAATAGGGAAAGTCCATCGCGTGCCCGATCAGGATGCCGACGGCTTCGAACAGACGCGGAAAGGCGGCATCGCCATCCTTGGCGGCACTGATCACCGACAGGACGAAGACGATGGTGAACAGCATCAGGAAACGGACGCGGTTGAACGGCGGCGCATCGCGGAATTCGACAAGGCTGGGATAGACGGCATTGTATTCGGCAAAGGTCAGCGCGCCCGCGAACAGCGCGACAAGGGCCACCATCTGTTTCGTATCCGTCCCGATCCCCGGCAGGATGACCGAGGGCGTGGCGACAAGCACCATCACCAGAAACGCGCGCACTGCGGCGCCGGTCATCCGGGAAACCACTGCCCTTGCACCCTCGATATGGACGGACGCGATGCGATGCCGCGCCCTTGTTCCAACGATATCCCGCACATTGTGGCGGATTGCCTCAATCTTGCCCAATTTGTGCCTTCTTTCCCCGTCGGTCGCAACGCCCAGCCGCAATAATCACCATGCAAGTGGCGCTTTCGGGGCGATGGTGTTGCAGGATTGAATCAAACTTGGGGATGTTGCGGGGCCGGAATGTGGCGAAATCCTGTCAGACCACAAGATGTTGAGGATTGGGGTTTTCAGGCAACAACCAGAAGGAGAGTCAATCTGGCAACAGATTGATGCTGAAATGGAAACGCCCAGCCATAAGACCGGGCGTTGTTGCCATTGCGGCCGCAGTCAGGCCAAGGGGGCCAGTCAGGCTGGGGCGCTGTCAGGCCCAGGGGCGCAGGGCGGCGTTCTTCGCCTCATAGGCGTCGATCGAGGCACCCTTCTCCATCGTCAGGCCGATGTCATCCAGCCCGTTCAGCAGGCAATGCTTCTTGAAGGCGTCGACCTCGAAGGCAAAGGTCTTGCCGTCCGAGGCGGTTACGGTCTGGTTCTCAAGGTCGATGGTCTGGCGGGCGTTCTCGCCCTTGCGGGCATCCTCCATCAGATAGTCCACCGCTTCTTGCGGCAAGACCACTGGCAGGATGCCGTTCTTGAAGCAGTTGTTGAAGAAGATGTCGGCGAAGGAAGTCGAGATCACGGCGCGGATGCCGAAATCCAGCAGCGCCCAAGGGGCATGTTCGCGCGACGACCCGCAGCCGAAGTTGTCACCCGCCACGATGATCTGTGACTTGCGATAGGCCGGCTGGTTCAGCACGAAATCCGGGATCTCGGCCCCGTCCAGCGTATAGCGCATCTCGTCGAACAGGTTCTTGCCAAGGCCCGAGCGCTGGATCGTCTTCAGGAACTGCTTGGGAATGATCATGTCGGTGTCGATGTTGACCAACGGCATGGGCGCCGCGATGCCGGTCAGGGTGGTGAATTTGTCCATTTCAGGTCTCCTGGAACCGCACGGGGCGGTCAATTCCGTTGGAATGAATAGGTAAGCAGGCCGTCGGCCCAACTGATCGCCGCCTTGCCGCCGTCCTTGTCCAAGTCGATCCGCTGCGATTGCAGGGCTGCGGACTGGATGTCATCCGGCATGCCCTGCGCCGTCATGAAGACCCGCAGGTCATCCTCCGTCACCGACGCGGTGAAGAACCGCGTTACGGTGCCGTTGCTGATGCTGGACTGGCAGCTGGAAACATGGACTGTCTCGGGCAGGGCCGCGGTCTCGGCCACGAACTTGCGACAGAACTTGTCGATCGGGCTGATACCGAGCGCGTAAAGCGACCCCGCGACCGCAGCCACCAGGCCAAGGATCAACGCAATCACGCGCAGCGGTGTCACCCTGATCGCCATCATGGCTCAGACGGTCTCGGCCATCATTTCCCGCACATCGGTCAGATGGCCGGTGATCGCCGCCGCCGCCGCCATGCCGGGGCTGACAAGGTGGGTGCGTCCACCCCTGCCCTGACGGCCCTCGAAGTTGCGGTTGCTGGTGGCCGCACAACGTTCGCCGGGGGCAAGTTGGTCGGGGTTCATCGCCAGGCACATCGAGCAGCCGGCCAGCCGCCATTCGAAACCGGCGTCGATGAAGATCTGCGCCAGACCTTCCTCTTCCGCCTGCGCACGGACAAGGCCCGAGCCGGGAACGACCATGGCGCGCATGCCGTCCTTGATCTTCTTGCCTTTCAGGATCGCCGCCGCCGCCCGCAGATCCTCGATCCGGCCATTGGTGCAGGACCCGATGAACACGGTGTCGATCTGGATGTCTGTCAGCTTCATGCCGGGGGTCAGGCCCATATAGTCAAGGCTGCGCTGCGCCGCTTCGACCTTGCCGCCGGTGAATTCGGACGGGCTGGGAACCACCGCCGTGATCGGCAGAACGTCCTCGGGGCTGGTGCCCCAGGTCACGACGGGGGCGATGTCTTCGCCCTTCAGGGTGACGACCTTGTCCCAATGGGCACCGTCATCCGAGAAGAGGGTCTTCCAATAGGCGACCGCAGCCTCCCATTTCGCGCCTTTCGGGGCGTGGGGGCGGCCCATGCAATAGGCAAAGGTCTTTTCATCCGGCGCGATCAGCCCGGCGCGGGCGCCGCCTTCGATGGCCATGTTGCAGACCGTCATCCGGCCTTCCATCGACAGTTCGCGGATCGCCTGCCCGCAATATTCGATGACATAGCCGGTGCCGCCCGCGGTGCCGGTGGCACCGATGACGGACAGTGTGATGTCCTTGGCGGTGACACCGGGGCGCAATGAACCGGTGATCTCGACCTTCATGTTCTTGCCCTTGCGCTGGATCAGCGTCTGGGTGGCCAGCACATGCTCCACCTCCGAGGTGCCGATCCCGTGCGCCAGCGACCCGAAGGCGCCATGGGTCGCCGTGTGGCTGTCACCGCAAACCACGGTCATGCCGGGCAGGGTCCAGCCCTGTTCGGGGCCGACGATATGCACGATGCCCTGCCGCACATCGGAAACCGGGTAATAGTTGATGCCGAAATCCCTGGCGTTCTTGTCAAGGGCTGCGACCTGGATCCGGCTGTCCTCGGTCATGGTCGCGGCATCGGCGCGGTCCAGCGTGGTCGGCACGTTGTGATCCGGCACGGCGATGGTCTTCTCTGGCGCGCGTACCTTGCGGCCGGTCATCCGCAGCCCTTCAAAAGCTTGCGGGCTGGTGACTTCATGCACCAGATGGCGGTCGATATACAAAAGACAGGTGCCGTCTTCGGCCTGATGGACGACGTGATCGTCCCAGATCTTGTCATAGAGCGTGCGGGGAGCGGACATGGCCGGAATCCTTGGCTGGAAGGCTGGGGCTTGGAATGGGATGCGCGGCAAACGCCCGCGCGGGCGGGGCCGGGGGTTACAGTCGGGCCAGAACGGCGCGGGTCATGCCGAAGAAGCGGGCCGGAAGCCGCGCGTGATCGGTGATGTTGAAATAGATGAACCCTTGCATGACAGCGGGAAATACGCCTTTCCGGCCTGCCGTTCAAGCCGGTTGCCGCGGGGGATGCAAATCAGTTGCGCGGCTGCCGCCGAATTGCGTATGGGCGGGGTCGAGGGCCGGTCTGGTGGCCAGCCGCGCCGTCGGGGGCGCTTCGCCCCCATGCCATCGGTTTCTCGAACCGATGGCGAAACCGCTGGCATACCCCCGAGGATATTTGCAGAAGGGAAAGCAGATTGGATATCTTTCCCTTCTTCAAATATCCCCGCCGGAGGCAGCCGACGGATGGCGCGAGAGGGTCGCGCCCCAGAAGGCACCCTTGCATCTGCACCGATTCGGCGCTATGCGCCCGCGCTTCCCGGATCGTGTTGAGATTGACGCCGTTGAGCGTTACCCTTCCGGCAGACCCTGCGCCGGGGTCGGATCGGCGCGCCATCTGGAGGACCTGGTCCTGTCTCATTCTGATCCTTCGACCGGGCTGCCGGTCGCACCGCGGGCAGGACGCCCGGCCTCTCCCGACCATACGCCGGAACAGATCCTGACCGCGGTTCTGGCCTCGGTCGATGACGACAAGGCCGAAGAGATCGTGCAGATCGACCTGCGCGGGCGGTCGGATGTGGCCGATTACATGGTGATCTGTTCGGGCCGGTCGTCGCGGCAGGTGGCGGCGATTTCGGAAAAGCTGTCCGAGCGGCTGAAGCAGGGCTTCGGGATCGGCGTCAAGATGGAAGGCAAGGAAACCGGCGACTGGGTGCTGATCGACGCGGGCGATGTGATCGTCCATGTCTTCCGCCCCGAAGTGCGCGACTTCTACCAGCTTGAAAAGATGTGGATGCCTGCCGGGCAGGCCGGCCCGCACCCTGCCTCGCAAGGCTGATGCGGCTGCACCTATGTGCTGTCGGTCGGTTGCGGACCGGGCCTGAACGGGAGCTGGTGGACGACTACCTTGACCGTCTTGGCAAGACCGGCCGGGCCTTGGGCCTTGGCCCGGTGGCCGAGCTTGAGGTCGAAGACAGGCGCGGCGGCGGCATGGCAGCCGAGGCCGAGTTGCTGGCCCGCGCGATACCCGCCGGGGCGGTGCTTTGCGTGCTGGACGAACGGGGGCGGACCCTGACCTCGGCCGAATTCGCGGCCCAATTGGCGCATTGGCGCGACGGCGGGCGGCAGGATGCGGCCTTTGTCATCGGCGGCGCGGACGGGATCGCCCCCGCCTTGCGGGCGCGGGCCGATCTGGCGATCAGCTTCGGCGCGATGGTCTGGCCGCATATGCTGGTGCGGGTGATGCTGGCCGAGCAGCTTTACCGCGCGGCAACCATTCTGGCGGGGTCGCCCTATCACCGGGCCTGACCCCGATTTTCGTCGAGAGGTCGGGCTGCCCCTGCCCTCACAAGCATGTTCGGGCGTTCAGCGGGAAAACAGTCCACTGGACTGTTTTCTATCCCGCTTCACCCCTTCAGTTCCGCCGTGATCCTGACCGGCCCGACCGCGCCCTTCAGCTTGGCCCGGTAGATCACCACGCCTTCGACCACCCGCATCACATAGGTGCGGGTTTCGGCGAAGGGGATCGTCTCGACCCAATCCACCACATCCGTCCCCTCGGCCCGCGGATCGCCGAACTCGCCGATCCAGCGGCGCGGGCGGCCCGGCCCGGCGTTATAGCCCGATGCCACCAGCGCAATGGACGGGCCGAATTCCGCCACCATCTTGGCCAGATACCCCGCCCCCATCTGCACGTTGAAGCCGGGGTCCGAGATCAGCTTGCCCGCCGCATAGTCCAGCCCCAGCTCTGCCGCGACGATCTTCGCCGTGCCGGGCAGCACCTGCATCAGCCCGCGCGCATCGGCATGGGACCGCGCGGCCGGATCGAATTCGCTTTCCCGGCGCGAGATCGCCAGCGCCAGCGCGCGGCTGACCGACAGCCCGTCCGGCACCATGTCGGGCACCGGGTAATAGGCGCGGGGGATGATGATGCCGCGTTCGGCCGCCGCCTTGCCCAGCAGCACCGCGACATGTGGTTCATCCCGTTGCAGCGCCAGATCGGCCAGCTGCGCCAGCCCGGTGACATCCTGCGTTTCCGCCAGATGGAGAATGAACCGCTTGCCCTGCGCCAGATCGCCCGCCTGCAACAGCAAAAGGCCCGCCTGCAACACCGATGATTTGGCAAAGGCGGCGCTGCGCCAATCAGCGGGGCGGGTATCGTCCAGCAGGAACGGGTCCAGCGACTGACCCAGCCGTTCGGCGGCCAGCAGGCCGTAATAGGCGGTCTGATGTTTCGCGGCGGCCTTGTAATGCGCGGCCGCCGCATCGTTGCGGCCTGCGGCCTCTTCGGCCCGTCCCAGCCAGTATTCGGCCCGCGCAACCGAGATCGGAGTGAAAACTCCCGCCTTCAGATGCCCGAAATGGCGCAGCGCCGTGGCCGGATCATCCAGCTTGCGCAGGGCGACGAAGCCCGCAAGAAACTCCAGATCGGCATAGGCCCCTGCCCCACCGCCACCGGGCGCAAGGCCGTGGCCCGATGCCACCCGATAGGCTTCGGACGCCCGGCCCTGCCGCATCAGCCAGCGCGCCATCAGCGCGCGGCGGTCGGCCCAGAGATCGGCCCGGCCCAACGCATCGGGCGGCGTGGCCAGCAACAGCTCCACCGCGTCGTCATAGGCATCGCGGCGCATCCGCCATAGAAAGCGTTCATAGGCCAGACCGGGATGCGATTTCAGCGCCTCGGGCACGGCGGCGATCAGCGCCGTGGTGCCGTCCTGATCGGCACGCAGCCCGATGCGGGCGGCGGCCAGCCTTTGCCAGTCCGGGCCGACACGGGGCAGCATCCGCAGTGCCTCGGCCCGCCGTCCATGCCACAGAAGATTGTCCAGCCGCAGCTGATGCACCCGCTTCAGCGCCTCCGGTGCCAGTGCCAGCAGCATCGCCTCTTCGTCCGATGTAAAGGCCAGATCGGCCCAGGCCCGCATCGCCTCGGTCTCGGCCAGGTCAGTCTGACCGCTGGCCTGCAGCGCGCGGACCAGCGCGATGGCCCCTTCGGCGGTCTGCGGCAGGTCCGTGCCGAAATAGGCGATCACCCGGTCCGCCGTGGTGGATCGCGCCACCGCCTTTTCGCCCTTTTCCTTCAGCAGCGGCAGGCCCGGCCAGTCGGGGTGCCGTTTCAGGAACTCTTCGTAGTCACCCAACAGCCCCTCGCCCGCGCGCAGTTTCTGCCACAGCACCACATCGCGCCCCAGCCCCTCGGGCGCGGCGGCAAGGGCCGCCTCCCAATCCTTGCTGGCGGCAAGCGACAGGGCGGCCTTCAGCGCTGCCGCATCATCCGCCCGCACGACAGGGGCGGGCAGCAGCAGGGCCAGGCACAGCAACAGGCGGGGCATCAGGGTCATCGCCTGAATCTGCCAAAGCCGCCTTCCCGCCACAACCCACGATCCTGTCAACCGGAGGGCCGACGCAGGGACGCCGGGCGCTTGGCAAGCCGGGGCGGGCCGGATAAGGAGAGCGCGTTTACCACCCGGCCGAATCCCGGCCCCACAAAGGAATGCGCGCCATGTTCAAGGGTTCCATGCCCGCCCTGGTCACGCCGTTCAAGAACGGCACCGTGGATATGGATGCGCTGAAGAAGCTGGTGGACTGGCAGATTGCCGAAGGGTCGACCGCGCTGGTGCCGGTGGGGACCACGGGCGAAAGCCCGACGCTCAGCCATGACGAACATCATGCGGTGGTCGCCGCGGTGATCGAATTCGCGGCTGGCCGGGTGCCGGTGATCGCGGGGGCCGGATCGAACAGCACCTCCGAGGCGGTGGACCTGATCCAGCATGCCGAACGCGCCGGGGCCGCTGCGGCGCTGGTGGTGACGCCCTATTACAACAAGCCGACCCAAGCCGGCCTGATCGCGCATTTCACCGCCGTGCATGACGCCTCGGCCCTGCCGATCATCATCTACAACATCCCCGGCCGGTCGGTCGTGGACATGTCGCCCGCCACCATGGGCGAGCTGGCGAAACTGCCGCGCATCGTCGGGGTGAAGGACGCCACCGGCGACCTGGCCCGCGTGCCGCGCACCCGCATCACCTGCGGCCCCGATTTCGTGCAGCTGTCGGGCGAGGATGCCACGGCGCTGGGGTTCAACGCCCATGGCGGGGTGGGCTGCATTTCGGTCACGGCCAACGTGGCCCCGCGGCTTTGCGCCGAATTGCAGACCGCCACCCTGGCGGGCGATTACCGCAAGGCGTTGCAGTTGCAGGACCGGCTGATGCCGCTGCATGATGCCATCTTCACCGAACCGGGGCTGATCGGGGCCAAATACGGCCTGTCGGTGCTGGGCCGCTGCACCGAGGATGTGCGCCTGCCGCATGTCGGGCTGACCGAGGGCACCAAGGAAAAGATCCGCGCCGCGATGCGCCACGCCGGTATCCTGAACTGAGCCAGTCGCGCGCCGACAATCTGCGCGGGGCGGGGTTGATGACCCTGTCCATGGCGGGTTTCGCCATCGAGGATCTGTTCCTGAAGCAGGCCGCGCGTCAGATGCCGGTCGGGCAGGTCATGCTGATCATGGGCCTGTGCGGCATGGCGGTCTTTGCGCTGATGGCCCGCCGGGCCGGGCAGGTTGCCCTGCCGCGCGCCATCCTGTCGCGCGCGATGCTGATCCGGTCCTGCTGCGAAGTGGCCGGGCGGCTGTTTCATGCGCTGGCGATTGCGCTGACCACGCTGTCGGCCACATCCGCCATTCTTCAGGCCACGCCGCTGGTGGTGGTCGCAGGGGCGGCGCTGCTGTTCGGCGAGAAAGTCACTGCGGGCCGCTGGGTGGCGGTCGGGCTGGGGTTCCTTGGGGTTCTCCTGATCCTGAAGCCGGGGGTCGAGGGGTTTTCGGCACTGTCGCTGCTGGCCGTGGCGGGGACACTGGGCTTTGCCGGCCGCGATCTGGCCACGCGGGCGGCGCCCAAGGGGCTGTCGAACCGGCAGCTGGGCGTTCTGGGCTTTGCCATGCTGGCGGTGGCGGGGGCGCTGATCCTGGGCTGGACCGGCGGCGCGCATCTGCCGGATGCGCAAGGCGCGCTTTTGATTGCCGCCACCACCGGCTTTGGCATCGCGGGCTATCACGCACTGACGGCCGCGATGCGGACGGGCGATGTCTCGGCTGTGACGCCGTTCCGCTATACCCGGCTTATCTTCGCACTGGTGCTGGCGGTGCTGGTGCTGGGAGAGCGCCCTGATGCGCTGACCCTGGCCGGGGCGGCGCTGATCGTCGCGGCCGGCCTGTTCGGGCTGACCCGGCGCTGAGGCCGCGAATCAACCGATACGGGAGATGGAATTTCCCGCAATATATTGAATTTTATTGAATAAATTGGTTATTCATACCTTAAGCCGGGCACGTTTTCCAAACAGTCCCCGCCCTGGTTCGCCTGCGTTTCCACCCCTGCGCCAATGCCGGAAATCCGCCTTTTTCGCGGCGCAAAAATGGCCTGAACCGCGTGCAAAAAAGGCAGCAGGCGGCAATGACCGCCACAGGACTTAACGACAGCGCCCCAGGAAGGAAAACCCGCCATGTTCATGCAGGACATCACCCGCGTCACCGCCACTCCGGTCACGGCGGCCAATGCCGCGCTTTCGCAGGGGATTTTCGGCCCCACCCTGATCGAGACCGAAACCGGCTGGCGTCCCGCTCATTCCCTGCGGATCGGCGACCGCGTTTACACCCTGGACGGCGGGTTGCAGCGGATTGCGGCGCTGTCGCGGCGGATCGTCAGCCCCGGCGAACGCGCGGTCAGGATCACCGGCGGCCATTTCGATGCCGATGACGACGTGCTGCTGTTGCCTGGCCAGGGCCTGCTGTTGCAGACCTTCGATCTGATGGCCGCCCCCTATGCCCGGCTTCCCGCCCGCGCGCTGGCCAGCTGCATCGGGGTCACCGCCGCCATCGCGCCCCTGCGGTCCGAGATCGTCACCCCGATCTTTGCCGAGGAAGAGGCAATCTGGGCGCAATCCGGTCTGTTGCTGCTGTGCCCCGGCATCCGCACGCTTGTCACCGCCTTTCCCGAACTGTCCCCGAAGGCCGCGGCGCTGTTCCTGACAGAACGCAGCCGCTGCTTTGCCTGACGTTCCCGCGCGGACGGCATCTGGACAGCGCCCCCGCCCGCGCCTATCTGGGTCAGACCATGGCCGAAAAATCCGACCCCAATTCCAGACTGATCGCCGAAAACCGGCGTGCGCGTTTCGATTACCACATCGAAAGCGATCTGGAAGCTGGCATCGTGCTGCTGGGCTCCGAAGTGAAAAGTCTTCGCCAGGGGGGATCGAACATCGCCGAAAGCTATGCCTCGGTCGAAGGCGGAGAACTGTGGCTGATCAACGGCTATATTGCCCCCTATCTTCAGGCAAAGACCTGGGGCCATGAGGAACGCCGCCGCCGCAAGCTGCTGGTCTCGCGCAAGGAACTGGCCCGGCTGTGGTCGGCGACAGCGCGCGAAGGCATGACCATCGTGCCCTTGCGGATGTATTTCAACGACCGCGGCATGGTGAAGCTGAAACTTGGCATCGCCAAGGGCAAGAAGCTGGCAGACAAGCGCGAAACCAGCGCCAAGCGCGACTGGGACCGCCAGAAAGCCCGGCTGTTGAAGCAGGGCGGTTGACGCAGCGTCCGCATGCCGGTCCACCTCACGAAGCGACTATGCAACGGGGGAAGGAAAAGGCAGCATTCCCCCTGCCCTCACCGCGCATTCCGCGCGATCCTGGGGGCGTTGTGATCCGGCCGGAACAACCGGCGGAACAGGAAAAGGTGGGACAATGGAACAGATCATCATCCAGCTGATCTCGGGCGCGCTGGGCGGCAATGCCGCCGGGGCGGCGATGAAGAACCTAAGCCTTGGAACGCTGGGCAATTCGATTGCCGGGATCGTCGGCGGTGGCATCGGCGGGCAGATCCTTGCCGCGCTGGGCGCAGGCGGCGGGGCCGAGGGGCTTGACGTGGCCTCGATCGTGCAAAGCGTGGCAGGCGGCGGTGTCGGCGGTGCGGTGCTGCTGGCCGTGGTCGGTGCGGTCAAGAAAGCAATGGCCAAGTGATCACCCTGCTCTGACCCATGCGAGGGTCGTCAAGGCCCCGGCATCGCCGGGGCCTTTTCCGTTGCAGCGGGACAGAAGCTTCACCTTCTCAACGGCACCGGAAACGTGCAGGATCGGGGCAGGTTGCGGTCTGTCAGGGCCTTTGGTTCCTTGTCTGCCCTTTCGCGGGGCTTGGACGTCCTTGGTAAACGGTGAAGTCTTGAACGGTAAGGATGGTGTCATGATCGAACCCGTCATCCCGTGCCTCTGTGGTGGCCTTGGCGGCCTGCTGATCGGCGTGCTGTTTCCGCGCATCGGCATTGGGCGGCCGGTCGACTTTCTGGCTGGCGTGATCGGTGGGCTGATCGGCGGCAGGATTCTTGCTTCCTTTGGGCTGGCGGATGCCCTGCCCCCCGGACTTGGCACCGGAATGCCCGAGGGGACCCTGGCCCCTCTGGCTCAAGCCATGGCGGCCGGTGCCATCAGCGGTGCGGCGATGCAGGTGCTTGCAGGTCTGGTGCTGAGGATCACGCGGAAATGACCCTGCCCGCCTGAACCGTTCCGCCCGAAGGCCCTTTCCCGGCGGCTTTGCCCTGCCACTGCCCTTGCGCCCCGGCCCCGGCCCGCGCTATGGGCGATCAAGTTGCAGAAGGCCCGCGCGATGACCCCTTCCCCCGCCGACGACCCGAAGACGCTGGTATCGACCGACTGGCTGGCCCGCCATCTGAAGGACCCCGACCTGCGGGTTCTGGATGCCAGCTGGTTTCTGCCCGCCGCTGGCCGCGATGCCGCTGCGGAATACGAGGCCGGACATATCCCCGGTGCCCGGTTCTTCGACATCGACGAGATTTCCGATCAGCGCAGCGCCCTGCCCCATATGGCACCGCCGATCGAAAAGTTCATGTCGCGGATGCGGGCGATGGGGGTGGGCGACGGGCATCAGGTGGTGGTCTATGACGGCACCGGCCTGTTTTCCGCCGCCCGCGTCTGGTGGACCTTCCGCCTGATGGGCAAGACCGATGTGGCGGTGCTGGACGGCGGCTTCCCGAAATGGAAGGCCGAGGGCCGCGAGATCGAAGACCTGCCCCCCGTGGTGCGCGACCGGCACATGACGGTCAGCCGTCAGGCCGGGCTGGTCAAGGATGTGACGCAGGTCGCCCATGCCGCCAAGCTGGGGCTGGCCGAGGTGCTGGACGCGCGGTCCCCCGGCCGTTTCGCGGGCGAAGAGCCGGAACCGCGCGCGGGCCTGCGCGCGGGCCATGTGCCCGGATCGAAGAACATTCCCTATGGCAGCCTGCTGAATGCCGATGGCACGATGAAGGACCCCGCCGCCCTGCGCGCCGTCTTCACCGAAGCGGGCGTGGATCTGACGAAACCCGCCATCACCAGTTGCGGATCGGGCATCACCGCCGCCGTCCTGGCGCTGGCGCTGGAGCGGATCGGCCATCGCAACTGGGCGCTTTATGACGGGTCCTGGGCCGAATGGGGCATGTATGACGATCTGCCGGTTGCCACCGGCCCCGCCTGAACCCTGAGGATGACGACAATGCTGGAAAGCCTGAACCCGCAGCCGCAGGACAAGATCCTGGCGCTGATCGCCCTGTTCCGCGACGACCCGCGCACCGACAAGATCGACCTTGGCGTCGGCGTCTACAAGGATGCAACCGGCCTGACCCCGGTGATGCGCGCCGTGAAGGCCGCCGAGAAGAAACTGTGGGAGGCCGAGACCACCAAGACCTATACCGGCCTTGCCGGTGAACCGGCCTATAGTGCCGCCATGGTGCAGATGATCCTCGGCGACGGCTTTGCCGACCGGGCGGCCTCGGTCGCCACGCCGGGCGGCACGGGCGCCATCCGGCAGGCGCTGGAACTGATCCGCATGGCCAATCCCAAGGCGCGGGTATGGATGAGCAACCCGACCTGGCCGAACCATCCCTCGATCATGAAGTATCTGGGGATGACGGGGGCCGAGTATCGCTATTTCGACCTTGCCACCTCGGGCATCGACTTTGCCGGAATGCTGGCGGACCTTGAGGGTGTTGCTGCGGGCGATGCCGTGCTGCTGCACGGCTGCTGCCACAACCCGACCGGGGCGAACCTGACGCAACCGCAATGGGATCAAGTCATCGCCCTTCTGCAACGCAAGGGGGCGGTGCCCTTCGTCGATCTGGCCTATCAGGGCTTTGGCGACGGGCTGGATGCCGATGCCGAGGCCACCCGCAAGGTGGCGGCGGCTTTCCCCGAGGTTCTGATCGCCGCATCTTGCAGCAAGAACTTCGGCATCTACCGCGAACGGACCGGCATCCTGATCGCGCTGACCAGCGCGGATCGCAAGGCGGTGGTGCAGGGCAACCTCAACTTCCTGAACCGGCAGAACTTCAGCTTCCCGCCCGATCACGGCGCCCGGCTGGTGACGATGATCCTTGAAGATGCCGCCCTGACCGCCGACTGGAAGGCCGAGCTGGAAGAGGTGCGCCAGAACATGCTGGGGCTGCGCAAGCAGCTGGCGGACGAGCTGCGCCGCGCCACCAATTCCGACCGTTTCGACTTTGTGGCGGATCACCGTGGCATGTTCAGCCGCCTTGGTCTGACCGAAGCGCAAGTGACCACCCTGCGTGAAAAGCACGGCATCTATATGGTCGGCGACAGCCGGATCAACATCGCCGGACTGAACGCAAGAACCGTTCCGGTGCTGGCCGCCGCCATCGCACAGGTGATCGGCTGATCCAACCTCATGCTGGCCGTCGTCCTTTCCCTTGCGGCGGCGGCCACATTCGCGGTCTCGGCCCTGCTGATCGACCGCATCACGGGCCGGGTCGGTCCCTTGCAACTGGCGCGCTGGCAGATGGGCATCGGCTTTGTCCTGACCGCCACCGCCATGCTGATCCTTGGCAGCTGGCGCACGATGGGCTGGACACAGTTCCTGTGGCTGACGGGTTCTGCCGCCGCCGGGATCATGCTGGCGACCACCACCTTCATCGCCACCATCCAGCGCATCGGCGCGCGGCTGAATGCGCTGGTCTTCACCCTGTCGGCCCCCTTCGCCGTCGCCCTTGGCTGGGTCTTCCGGGGCGAGACGGTGAATCTGATGCAGGGCGCGGGGGTGGCGCTGATCCTTCTGGGTATCAGTTGCGCCATCCTCGGCCCCGGCAGCCGGGATGATCTGCGCGGCCCGAAGGCATTGGGCACCGGGCTGACGCTTGGCGTCATCACCGCGCTTGGCCAGGCGACCGGCAGCCTGCTGGCCCGCCCCGCGATGGAGGCGGGGGTAGAGCCCTTTGCCGCAATGGCCGTCCGATCCGGTCTTGGTGCGCTGTTCTTCGTCCTCTTGCTGACCATTCCTGCGCTGCGCCCCAAAACGCGGCCCGAACCGCAGGCGCAGCGGCTGATCGGCTGGTCCGCCCTGACAGGCATCTTCGTCGGCATGTCCCTGCTGATGGCGGCGCTGGCGGTGGGCGATGTCGGCATCGTCACCACGCTGTCGTCAACCGCGCCGATCCTGATCCTGCCGATGGTCTGGGCGACCAGCCGCCGCGCCCCGTCAGCGATGGCATGGCTGGGGGCCGCGCTGGCGGTGGCCGGAACCGCGATCATCACGCTGGTCGGCTGAGAACCGTCGGTTTGCGACAAATTGCCCGATTTGTCGCCATACCGCCCATTTCTTGCGCATTGACCCTTCAAGCTGCTCAGGAATTACCCTAACTCCGCCCGGTCGCCTGATTTTCAGGCAAGGAAGGAAGGGCTTTTCATGCAGCTTGACGAGAAACTTGAACCGATTCTGGCGGAAGTGACCCGCCGCAATGCCGGCGAGGCCGAGTTCCATCAGGCCGTGCGCGAAGTGCTGGAAAGCCTGGGCCGGGTCATCGCCAAGCACCCCGACTATGCCGACGACGCCCTGATCGAACGCATCTGCGAACCCGAACGTCAGATCATCTTCCGCGTGCCATGGACCGATGACAAGGGCCAGGTCCGCATCAACCGCGGCTTCCGCGTGCAGTTCAACTCGGCGCTTGGTCCCTACAAGGGCGGCATCCGCTTTCATCCTTCGGTGAATGTCGGGATCATCAAGTTCCTGGGTTTCGAGCAGACCTTCAAGAACGCGCTGACCGGCATGCCCATCGGCGGCGGCAAGGGCGGTTCGGATTTCGACCCCAAGGGCCGGTCCGATGCCGAAATCATGCGCTTCTGCCAAAGCTTCATGACCGAACTGTCGCGCCATCTTGGCGAATACACCGACGTTCCGGCCGGGGACATCGGCGTCGGCGGGCGCGAGATCGGTTTCATGTTCGGCCAATACAAGCGGCTATCGAACCGCTATGAGGCCGGTGTCCTGACCGGCAAGGGCCTGTCCTATGGCGGCTCGCGCGCCCGCAAAGAGGCCACCGGCTACGGAAACACCTATTTCATCGAATCCATGCTGGCGACCAAGGGCCAGACCTTTGACGGCAAACGTGTCGTGGTCTCGGGCTCCGGCAACGTCGCCATCTATTCGATGGAAAAGGTGCAAAGCCTTGGTGGCAAGATCATCGCCTGTTCGGATTCCGCCGGCTATGTGGTGGATGAAAACGGCATCGACCTCGCGCTGGTGAAAGAGATCAAGGAGGTCCGCCGCCAGCGGATCTCGGAATATGCCCGCCTGAAGGGCACCGGGTCGCATTATGTCGAGAAGGGTGCGATCTGGGACGTGCCCTGCGATGTCGCCATGCCCTCGGCCACCCAGAACGAACTGACTGGCAAGGATGCGAAGACGCTGGTGCAGAACGGCGTGGTCGCGGTGGGCGAAGGCGCGAACATGCCCTCCACCCCCGATGCGGTGCGCATCTTCCAGGAGGCGGGTGTCCTCTTCGCCCCCGGCAAGGCGGCGAATGCGGGCGGCGTGGCGACTTCGGCGCTGGAGATGCAGCAGAACGCCAGCCGCGACAGCTGGACGTTTGAACAGACCGAGGCCCGGTTGGCCGTGATCATGCGCAACATCCATGACACCTGTGCCGCGACGGCCGAAGAATACGGCGCGCCGGGCGATTATGTCCTGGGGGCCAATATCGCGGGCTTCGTCCGCGTGGCCGAAGCGATGCGCGCCCTTGGGGTGATCTGACCCTCGTCCTTCGCTGCGCTCGTCGTCGTGACCGCGACGAGAAGCCTGCAGAAAGAAAAGCGGCCCGCAGAGAGATCTGCGGGCCGTTCCGGTTTCATCGGGCCGAAAGGAAGTTCGGCCCGCCGTCGCTTGGTCTCAGGAATGATAGGCCTGTTCGCCATGCGAGGTCAGGTCCAGACCCTCACGCTCGGCATCGACCGGGACGCGCAGGCCGATGACCAGATCGATCAGTTTGTAGAGGATGGCCGAGACCACGCCGCACCAGATCACCGTGATCGCCACGGCAAGGATCTGGGTCCAGACCTGTGCGCCCATGGTCACACCCTCGGCATAGCCCTGCCCGCCGAAGCTGGCCGAGGCGAAGATGCCGGTGCCGATGGCGCCGATGATGCCGGCGACGCCGTGGATGCCGAAGACATCAAGGCTGTCGTCATAACCGGCCTTTTTCTTGACCACGGCAACGAAGTAATAGGCGATCAGCGAGGCGATGGCACCAAGGACGATGGCTCCGACCGGACCGACCGCGCCGGCAGCCGGCGTCACCGCAACCAGACCGGCGATGATCCCCGATGCCGCGCCCAGAGCGGACGCTTTGCCGCGCAGCAGTTTCTCGGCCAGAAGCCAGGCCACCGTCGCACCGGCGGTTGCGGTGAAGGTGTTGATCACGGCCAGCGTCGCCAGCGTGCCTGCCCCAAGGGCCGAGCCTGCGTTGAAGCCGAACCAGCCGACCCACAGCATCCCCGCACCGGTCACTGCCAGGGGCAGCGAATGGGGCGCCATGTTGTCCTTGCCATAGCCGGTCCGCTTGCCCAAGAGGATGGCACCGACAAGGCCCGCGATCCCGGCGTTGATGTGAACCACCGTGCCGCCGGCAAAGTCCAGAACACCCCAGCCGAAGAACAGGCCGTTGGCATCCCATGCCATATGGGCGATGGGGAAATAGACGAAAGTCACCCAGAGGACCGAGAAGGCCAGAACCGCGCCGAACTTGATGCGTTCCGCGAAGGCGCCGACGATCAGCGCGGGGGTGATGGCCGCAAAGGTCATCTGGAAGGCGATGAACAGGTATTCCGGGATGGTGCCGGATTCCGATGTGGCGGTGACACCCGACAGGAAGAGCTTGCCGAAGCCGCCGAAATAGGGGCTTTCCGACCCGCCGAAGGCGAAGGAATAGCCGTAGACCACCCAGACGATCATGATGGTCGAGGCGACGGCCGTGACCTGCACCAGCACGGAAAGCATGTTCTTGGCGCGCACAAGCCCGCCGTAGAACAGCGCCAGTCCCGGCAGGATCATGAACATGACCAGGACGGTCGCCACGATCATCCAGGCGGTATCGCCGCTGTCCAGGTTCGAGACCGGAGCAGCCTCGACCACTTCGGTCACAGTTTCGGTGGTTTCCTGCGCCCAGGCCGGCAGGCTGGCCAGAAGCGATGCGGCACCCGCCGCAAGGCCTGCAATTTTCGGATTGGTGTTCATTTTTCTGATGTCCCCTCTTCCCCGGCCGTTACAGCGCGTCGTCATCGGTTTCGCCGGTGCGCACCCGCACGGCATGTTCAACGTCGAGAACGAAAATCTTTCCGTCGCCGATCTTGTCGGTCTTGGCGGTGGTGCGGATGGTGGTCACGACCTGATCGGCCAGGCTGTCGGCTACCACGATCTCAAGCCGGACCTTCGGCACGAAATTCACGGCATATTCGGCCCCGCGATAGATTTCGGTATGGCCGGATTGAGAGCCGAAGCCCTTGATTTCCGTCACCATCATGCCGCGCACGCCAATCGTGGTCAGCGCTTCGCGGACCTCGTCCAGCTTGAACGGCTTGATTGCTGCGATGATGAGTTTCACGTCCTTCCCCTTCTTGTGGCAGGGGCCCGGGGTTGGGCCCTTGGGCAGGATGAGGCGGCAGTTTGCAGTTGCAGCACAAGAAAACCGCGGCGGTTTCGCGCCTGCGATCCGCAAAAATTGCACAAATTTTGCACAAGCCACGGGTTACGCCCGTTTATTGGGCGATCAGTGATCCGAATCGCCCAAGGGCGCGGGGCTTTGCCCAATCCGCCGCGTGGTCTTCGCTTCGCGACAAAAGCAGGCTATGGTCCAGAGAAATCAGATCGCGCCGTTCAGGCGGACGGGTATCGGGCGGGCATTCGATGGTAACGAGCAAGGGCGGCAAGGGTCCGCTGGTGGCAGACAGACGCTATGCACGGGGGGCGACGACGGCCCAGCCCGCCCGCAAGGCGGTGCCGCCAAAACCTCCGCGCAAGCCGCAGCGCCCGCGGCGGCGGCACGGGCTGATCGTCGGGACGATCCTGTTCTTCTGGCGGATGATCTGGTCGGTGCTGTGGCGTGTCACCGCCGTCGGCGCGCTGATCCTTGGCGCGATCGTTATGTATTTCTATGCCCAGTTGCCGCCTCTGACCGATCTTCTGGATGGCCGTGCCCGCGGTTCCGTCACAATGCTGGACCGCAGCGGCGAGGTCTTTGCCTGGCGGGGCGAAACCTTCGGCGGCCAGATCACGGCCGATACCGTATCGAAATACCTGCATGACGCCGTGGTCGCGACCGAGGACAAGCGGTTCTACTGGCACATGGGCATCAGCCCGCGCGGCATCGCCAGCGCCATCCGCATCAACCTGGCCGAAGGCCGGGGGGCCTTTGAAGGCAACGGCGGGTCGACCATCACGCAGCAGGTGGCCAAGCTTCTGTGCCTTGGCGTGCAATGGGATCCCGCCGTCTGGAAGACCGAAGCCGATTACGAAAAGGACTGCCGGTCGGGCGGGATGTGGCGCAAGCTGAAGGAAGTTCCGTTCTCGATGGCGATGGAGCTGAAATACTCCAAGGAAGACATCCTGACGATCTACTTCAACCGCGCCTATCTGGGTGCGGGTGCGCGCGGCTTCGAAGCCGCCTCGCAACGCTATTTCGGCAAGTCCGCCGCCAATGTGGACCCGGCCGAGGCGGCGATGCTGGCCGGTCTTCTGAAGGCCCCGTCCACCTATGCCCCCACCGGCAACATGCAGCGCGCCCGCGACCGGGCGGCCGTGGTGATCGGGCTGATGGAGGAACAGGGCTATCTGACCAAGGCCGAGGCCGACGAAGCGCGCACCAACCCCGCCCAGCTGTCAAAGAATGCCCGTCAGAAGATGGGCGGCTTCTTCGCCGATTGGGTGATGGAGACGACACCGGATTATCTGGCCCGCGACACCACAGAAGATGTGATCATCGAAACCACACTGGACCAGCACATCCAGACCCAGGCCGAAGAAGCACTGGCCTGGGTGTTCGAGAACAAGGTGAAGGCCGGGTCCAAGGCCCAGGCCGCCATCGTGGTGATGAGCGCGGATGGCGCCGTGCGCGCCATGGTCGGCGGGCGCGATCTGCCGCAGGCGGGGGATTTCAACCGCGCAACGCAGGCCCTGCGCCAGACCGGATCGGCCTTCAAGCCGTTCATCTACGCCGTGGCCATGGATCTTGGCTACAGCCCGCTGGACTATGTCGATGACAGCCCATGGTCGATCAACGTTCCGGGCTCGGGCCTCTATGAGCCCAAGAATTACGACGGCAAGTTCAAGGGCATGATCACGCTGACCCAAGCTCTTGCCGAAAGCCGCAACATCCCGGCGGTGAAGATACAGGAACTGGTCGGCCGCGATCTGGTGAAAACGGTGGCGACGCAATTCGGCGTGGCGCAGAACCTGGCCGATGGCCCGGCGCTGGCGCTGGGGGCATCGGAATCGACGCTGATCGAGATGACGGGGGCCTATGCCGGCATCCTGAACGGCGGCTCGGCGGTGGTGCCCTATGGCCTGGTGGCGCTGCGGTTGCAGCATGAAAACGAACCCCTGTTCGGGCAAGGCGGCGGCATCGGCGAACGGGTGATCCGCGAAGAGGCGGCCCATGCGCTGATCTACATGATGACGCAGGTGGTCGAGACGGGAACCGGCACGCGCGCGCGGCTGGACGGGCGCGAGGTGGCGGGCAAGACCGGCACCACCAATTCCGCCCGCGACGCCTGGTTCGTGGGCTTCACCGCCGATTATGTGGTGGGCGTCTGGCTGGGCTATGACGACAACACCCCGCTGACAGGCGTCACCGGCGGCGGCCTTCCGGCGGAAATCTGGCATGAGGTGATGGCCCGTGTCAGCGAGGGAACCGAGGCGAAACCGCTGCCCAAGGCGATCCCGCCCAGCACCTTCTCGCCCCCGCCCGAGGCCTATACCGGCCCCTATAACCCGAATGATTTCGTCCAGCCCGAGGATGTGCCCTATTTCGACGGCTCGAACCCCAACCAGCCGGGGATGACCGAGGATGACCTGGCCGAGCAGATCCTGAACGAGGTTCTGGGGCAGGGCAACTGACAGCCCCGATCCCGGATTTCCGCCGCAGCCCCTGGCCCGGACCGCGCTGCCTCCGACGGGGATATTTTCCTTCTGAAAGAGGCCCCTCTTTCAGAACCCAAATATCTCAAGGGGAGTCCGCATCAGCGGACGGGGGCAGCGCCCCCTTGCGGCGTCAGCTTTTCTTCAGGTCCTCGATCAGCGCGTCGATGTCGCCCTTGCGCTTGTCCAGCATCGCGCCGATTTCGGTGCGCTCGGACGCCAGCATGTTGACGCCTTCGATGATGATGTTGAAGAACAGGCTTTTCCCGGCCTTGTCCGACACATGCCAGCGCACTTCGAACGGGCTTTCCCCCTTCAGATGCGCGGTCGAGATCACCTCGAAATAGCTTTTCAGCGGATGCGCATCGGTCACTTCGATCCGCCCGCCGATAAATTCGCGGAAGCGGCGACCGTATTTGCGGCTGATATAGACCTGGAACGCCTTGGTGAAGGCTTTCATCTGCGCGTCCGATGCCGAGCGCGCCGCCACGCCCAGGGCGGACCGCGCGATCGTCGGCACGTCGGCATAGCGGGCGAACAGCTTTTCGAAATCGCCCAGCATGGCGCTTTCCGACTTGCCCGAGGCGATGACCTTGTTGATGTCGCCCACGGCCTTGTCGATCAGCGCCCGCGCCTGATCTGTGTTCAGGGCCGCCGCAGGCAGGGCGGTCAGGGCAAGCCCGGCCCCAAGGCCAAGGCCGAAGGTCCGGCGGGAAATCAGAAGATCACTCGGCATCTCAGTCCTCATAGGGGTCGATGAAACCATCCTCCGCAGCGGCCCCCCCGCCCTCTGCGGCCGTTCCGCGCGACAGTTCGAACCGGCGGTTCTGCAGATACAGCAGCCGCGCCTGCGCATAACTGTCGGCACTGTCATATAGGACGGAATCCACCGTGTTGGAATAACGGTCCCGATCACGCAATCGTGCAAGGATCTTGGCAACGGTCGCCGCCGTCGCATCCTTGCCCTTGGCCACCCGGTTCACCGGATTCAGCGCCAGATCCACGGCCAATCCCACCGCATCGCGCGCGGTCGACGGGCCAAATCCCGGCAGTTCGACATAGGGCCCTTCGCCCACGCCCCAGACGTGCAGCGTTTCGCCGAAATCGGTGGACCGTTCCGGGATACCGGCCTCGGTCGCCACATCCAGCAGCCCCCCGATCCCGAAGACCACATTCACGCCGAAGCGCAGAAAATTCGAGGTGGCATCATGCAGGTTGCCCTGCAACAGGTCATTCGCCACATCGCCCGGCAGATCCAGCGTGGCGGCCACGTTCGACACGCCCTGCCGCAGCGGATCGGGCACCACGCCATAGGCCTGCGCACCGGGGCGCAGGATGACCGTATCCAGCCCCTTGTTCAGCCCGTGCACGGCGCGGTTCATCGGTTCCAGCGGATCATTGATGCCGCTTGCCTGCGGGGCGGGGCCGCAGGCCTGCAACAGCAGCGCCAGTGCAACGGGTGCAAGCGCGCCGCGCTGCCCGGCAGAAATAAATGGAAAATTCACCGCCTTCTCCCTAACGTCCCGCACGACCGGCACACCGGCCACAGACCGGAAACGCGGCATATCGCCTCGGTTTTCCATACCGGCAGGGCTGTGCCAAGACAACCGTCCTTGCCACGACCGGGGCAGCGGCGGCAAGAAGCGGCCTGAGCATTGCGCCGGGGTTGCGGAACGGGCAGAATCAGGCCCAACAAAGGATGCGGCAGGCCATGAGCGGCAAACAGGACATCCGGGCGGGCCAGCAAGAGCTTGTCTCGATCCGGCAGAGGTCGCGTCATGCGCTGGTGGCGGCCTTCGTGTTTTCGGTCTTCGTCAATCTGCTGATGCTGACCTCGCCGCTCTACATGTTGCAGATCTATGACCGGGTGCTGATCTCGCGGTCGGAAGCCACGCTGCTGGCGCTGTCGGCGCTGGCGGCCTTTCTGTTTCTGACCATGGGGGTGCTGGACCATGCCCGAAACCGCGTCATGGCGCGGGTAGGCGCGCGGTTGCAGGCCGATCTTGACCGTCGCGTGCTGTCGGCCGCCTTCCGCCGCCTGACGGTCGCGCCGCAGGATCTGAACGCGCATACCGCCCAGCGCGATCTGGAAACCCTGTCGCGGGTCTGGAATTCGCCCGCCCTGATGGCGCTGTTCGATCTCCCCTGGACACCGGTCTTCGCCGCCGCGCTGTTCATCTTCCACCCCTGGCTGGGCTGGACGGCCATCGCCGGGATGGTGGTGCTGATCCTTGTCACGCTGATGAACCAGCGCGCCAGCGAAGCCGCACTGCTGGAGGCGGTTTCCCTTGGCCAGCGCGCCGACCGGCAGGCCGACAACCTGAAATCCGAATCCGAACTGGTGCGCGCGCTTGGCATGACCGGGGCCGCCTTTGACCGCTGGCAGGCGCTGCGCGGGCGGGCGTCGGAAAGATCTCTGGCCGCGACCGATACGGCGGGGGCGTTCAGCGTCACCACCCGGACGTTCCGGCTGTTCCTGCAATCGGCCATCCTCGGCATCGGGGCCTGGCTGGTGCTGCGCGGAGAGCTGTCGGCCGGGGCGATGATCGCCGGGTCGATCCTGATGGGCCGCGCCCTGCAACCGATCGAGGTGACGGTGGGCCAATGGTCCACGCTGACCCGCGCCCGTCAGGCCCGCCAGCGGCTTGAGACGCTGCTGGCGCAGGTTCCCCCCGAACAGCCGCGCACAAGATTGCCCCGGCCTGCCGCCCGGCTGGAGGTGCGCAACCTGACGCTGACCATCCCCGGCGAGGCCAGGCCGGTGCTGCGCAACCTGTCCTTCACGCTGGAACCGGGGCAGGCGCTGGGGGTGATCGGGCCGTCCGGCTCGGGCAAATCCTCGCTGGCGCGGGCGCTGATCGGGGTCTGGCCCCCCGCGGCGGGCCAGGTCCGGCTGGATGGGGCCACGCTGGACCAGTACGATCCCGATCAGCTTGGGCGCTACATCGGCTATCTGCCGCAGCGTGTGACGCTGTTCGATGGCAGCATTGCCGCCAATATCTCGCGTCTCGACCAGAACGCCGATGCCGATGCCATCGTCGCCGCCGCCCAGGCCGCCGCCGCGCATGACCTGATCAAGGCGATGCCGCAGGGCTATGATACCGAAGTGGCCACCATGGGCGGCCGGCTGTCCGGCGGGCAGGTGCAGCGCGTCGGACTGGCGCGGGCGCTTTATGGCGATCCGGTGTTTCTGGTGCTGGACGAACCGAATTCCAGCCTGGACAACGACGGGTCTATGGCGCTGAACCAGTCGATCCGCCGCGCCAAGGAAAGCGGCCGTTCGGTGCTGATCATGGCCCACCGCCCGGCCGCCATTCAGGAATGCGACCTGCTGCTTGTGCTGGCCGATGGGGCCGCCGCCGCCTTTGGCCCACGCGACAAGGTTCTGCGCGAGATGGTCAAGAATGCCGGCGACATCGCCCGCGCCGTGACCCCCGGAGGTGTGGCATGACCGCCCCCTCTGACCGCCCCGCCCGCCCGTTCTGGTCTGTCCGTGGCCCGGTCCTTCTTGGCCTTGTGACGCTGGCGCTGCTTCTGGGCGGTTTCGGGGCCTGGGCAACAATGACCCGGCTTTCAGGGGCCATCGTCGCCCCCGGCCGCATCGAGGTGGAGTTGAACCGTCAGGTCGTCCAGCATCCCGATGGCGGCGTGGTGGCCGAAATCGACGTGATCGAAGGGGCTGCCGTCACCGCAGGCGATGTGCTGATCCGGCTGGACGGCACGCTGCTGCGATCGGAACGCGCCATCACGCTGGGTCAGTTGCATGAGCTTGTCGCCCGCCGTGCCCGCCTGACGGCCGAACGGAACGGCGAACCCGCCCCGGTCTTTCCCGCCGATCTGGCCGCCCTTGTCGGCACCGATCCCGCCGTGGATGAGCTGCTGGACGGTCAGGTGCGGCTGTTCGCGGCCCGGCTGGACACCTTCACCACCACCAACGAACAGCTGCGCCGCCGCATCGGCCAGATCGGATCGCAGATCGAAGGGGTGGATGCCCAGAAAGCCGCACTCGACACCCAGCTTGGCCTGATCCAGACCGAATTGCACAACCAGCAGGCCCTGCTGGAAAAGGGTCTGGCCCAGGCGTCGACCGTGCTGTCGCTGGAACGCGAACAGGCGCGGTTGCAGGGCTTGCAGGGCGAATTGACCGCCAGCCGCGCCCAGGCCGAAGGCCGCATCACCGAGATCGAGCTTGAGATCAGCCGCCTTGCCAGCGCCCGCATCGAGGATGCCGAGAACGAATTGCGCGAGATCGGCCCCGCTCTCATGGAACTGGCCGAACGGTTGCGGGCGGTGGACGAACGGATTTCCCGGCTGGACCTGCGCGCCCCGGTTTCGGGCGTGGTGCTGGGCCTTGCCGTCACCACGCCGCGCGCGGTGATCCGGGCCGCAGATCCGGTGCTGTATATCGTGCCTCAGGATCGCCCGCTGGTGATCGCCACCCAGGTGGCCCCCATCCACATCGACCAGATCCATGTCGGCCAGCCGGTCGAACTGGTGTTCTCGGCCTTTTCCAGCCGCACCACGCCGCATCTGAAAGGCAAGGTTTCGGTGATTTCCGCCGATGCCTTTACCGATCAGAAGACGATGGCGTCGTTCTACCGGGCTGAAATCGTGCTTGACGATGGCGAAATCGCCAAGCTGGAAGATCAGACCCTGCTGCCCGGCATGCCGGTCGAGGCATTCATCCAGACCGAAGCCCAGACCCCGCTGGCCTATCTGCTGAAGCCGTTCACCGATTACTTCTCGCGCGCGTTCCGGGAAAGCTGAGGTCCAGGAAACCGAAGTCCGGGGTCCGGCGCGAATCCGGCCGCCCTGCCGGGCGGACGGAAGCCCTACAGCATCCCCGGCACCACCTGATCCGGCGGGCGGTGGCCGTCGGCAAAGGTCTTGATGTTGATGATCACCTTTTCGCCCATCTCCACCCGGCCCTCGATCGTGGCCGATCCCATATGCGGCAGCAGCACCACATTGGGCACTTCGCGCAGGCGGGGGTTGATCTCGGTGCCGTGTTCATAGACGTCCAGTCCGGCCCCGGCCAGTTCGCCCGACCGCAGCGCGCGGGTCAGCGCATTCTCGTCGATCACCTCGCCGCGCGAGGTGTTCACCACCACCGCCGTGGGTTTCATCAGCTTCAGCCGCCGCGCGTTCAGCAGGTGAAAGGTCGACGGCGTATGCGGGCAGTTGATGGAAACGATATCCATCCGCGCCAGCATCTGATCCAGGCTTTCCCACCAGGTCGCCTCCAGCTCCGCCTCCACTTCGGGCCGGTGGCGGCGCCGGTTGTGGTAATGCACCTGGCAGCCGAAGGCGCGGGCGCGGCGCGCAACGGCCATGCCGATCCGCCCCATGCCCAGGATGCCCAGCCGCTTGCCCGCCATCCGGTGCCCCAGAAAGGCCGTCGGCGACCAGCCTTCCCATTTGCCCGCCTGCATGGTGGCCAGACCTTCGGGAATCCGCCGGGTCGCCGCCATGATCAGCGCCATCACCATGTCGGCGGTATCCTCTGTCACCACGCCCGGCGTGTTCGACACCAGGATGCCCCGGCTGCGGGCGGTGGCCACGTCGATATGATCCACCCCCGCGCCGTAATTGGCGATCAGTTTCAGCCGCTCGCCCGCCTGCGCGATCAGGCCCGCGTCGATGCTGTCGGTGATCGTGGGCACCAGCACATCGGCCCGCGCCATCGCGGCGGCCAGCTCCTCGCGGCTCATCTTGGTATCCGGGTCGCGCAGTTCGACATCGAACAGCTCTTTCATCCGGGTCTCGACAGCCTCGGGCAAGCGTCGCGTCACGACAACACTCAGGCGCTGGTTTGGCATGGGTCCTCCGCCGGGTCTTCCAAATCGGTTGGTGCTGCGGCAGAGTGGCGGGAAGCGGGGCGGTTCACAAGCCCCGGCAGTGATGGCAGCAGCAAGACGACAGGACCTTGCAGGCGCGGGGCGCGTGCGGCGGGTCCGAAAGGGCGGCAGGATGAATATGCGCGGGATGGCGGCAGCTTTGGCGATTGCGCTGGGCTTTGGCACGGGCGCAGCCCCTGCGCAGGAGGCCGGACCCGACATCCAGCCCGAGACCCTGGGCGAGGCCATCGGCCCGATTGCCGATGTGGTGCCGGTTTCAAAGACGGACGTTTCAAAGACGGACAAGGCCGCCAAAGACTGCAAGCCGGGCTTTGGCTGCGTCACCAACCTGCCCCTGCCGCGCTATGTCAGCCTGAAGGGCGACGAGGGCAATGCCCGCCGCGGCCCCGGCCTGACCCATCGCATCGACTGGGTGTTCACCCGCCCCGGCATGCCACTGAAGATCACCGCCGAATTCGACAACTGGCGCCGGGTCGAGGATCAGGACGGCGCGGGCGGCTGGGTGCATTACGCGCTGTTGTCAGGTGTGCGCTCGGTCGTCGTGACGCTGGACATGGCAGAGCTGCGCGCATCGCCGGACGACCGGTCCGCCGTGGTGGCCCAGGCTGAAATGGGGGTGATCGGCCGGGTGCAGGAATGCAGCCCGACCTGGTGCCGCATCCAGGCGGGCGGCGAACGCGGCTGGGTGATGAAATCGGCGCTATGGGGCGTGGGCGCGGACGAGATCGTCGAATAGCGCGGCCTTGCCCTGCGCTGCGGCTGGCGGTAGCGCTGGCCCGAAACGCGGAGACGGCGATGACGGACCATGACACGAAACTGACGCTGACGGCAGGGCTGGCCTCGGTCGCGGTCTCCTCCACGCTGGTCGGGCTGAAGCTCTGGGCGATGTCTGCGACCGGGGCGCTGTCGATCGCGGCCTCGCTGGCCGATTCCGCACTGGATCTGATGATGAGCCTCGGGGCTGCCGCCGCGTTGATCTATGCGGCACGACCGGCGGACGAGGATCATGCCTTCGGCCATTCCTCGGCCGAGGATCTGGCGGCCTTGGCACAGGCGCTGTTCATCACCGCATCGGCACTGCTGATCGGCTGGACGGCGGGGATGCGGCTGACCGCCCCCGCCACGCCCGAATTGGCGCAGGAAGGCTTGGGGATGGCGGTGATGGCGGCCTCCCTCGCGCTGACTCTGGCGCTGGTCTGGTGGCAGGGCCGGGTGGCGCGCGCCACTGGCAGCCGCGTGGTGGCGGCGGATCGCCTGCATTATCTTGGCGATCTTCTGCCGGGACTCGGGGCGATCGTCGCGCTCTGGGTCTCGGCCCGCTGGGGCCTGGTCAATGTCGATGCCTGGGTGGCGCTGGCGGCATCGGCCGTGATGCTTTACGGCGCGGCCCATGTCGGCAAGGGGGCCTGGGATGCGCTGATGGACCGCCGCGCCGATCCGGCTGTGATCGAGGGGATTGCCGCCATCGCCCACGGCTGGCCCGGCGTGCATGGCTTTCACGATCTCAAGACCCGCACCGCCGGGCGTCGCATCTTCGTCAATCTGCATATCGAACTGGACGGCGACCAGCCCCTGCGCGAAGCGCATGACATCGGTGCCGCGCTGCGCCAGGCGATCCTCAGGACCTATCCGCAAACCGATGTGATCATTCACAAGGATGTGGCCCCAAAAGGCGGCAGGCCGGGCAGCTGAACCAGCCGGTTTCCAGCGGAGCGCCTTGCGGCGCGAATCTTTCATCTCGTCGTCGGGCTTCGCCTCCTCCTCGGGGGATGAGGGGCCTTGCCCCTCAAACTCCCCAGGATATTTGCAGAAGGGAAAGAGGAAGCGTCCCGGCTTTCCCTTCCTGAAATATCCCCGCCGGAGGTGCGAGCGGGCTGCGCCACCGGTTCGAGCAGACCGCGAGCTGCAAACTTGCGCCGCAAGGCGCTCATTCCGATTGCAGCCCCTTGCGTCAGCGCGTGCCGTATCGGATTATGCATCTGTATAACAACCGGCTCCACCATGAAACCCGACCGCCGCCCCTATCGCCGCGAAAGCGAGGATCACCGCCGCGAGGCGCTGATTCATGCCACGCAGTCGCTGGTGGCCGAGGGTGGGCCTCGGGCCGCCACCGTGCGCGCGATTGCCGAACGGGCGGGGGTCACGCCCGGATTGATCCGGCATTACTTCGGCTCGAAGGACGATCTGTCGCGTGCGGCCTATCGGACGCTGATCGACGGGATGACCGACAAGGGCAGTGATGCGCTGATGGGGGCCGGGGCCAATGCGGCCGAGCGGCTGGCCGTCTTCATCGCGGCATCCCTGCGGCCGCCGGTGGTGGATGCGGGGGCGGTGGGCCTCTGGGCCGGTTATCTGCACACGGTCCAGGCCGATCCTGCCCTGCTGGCGCTGCATGAGAAGGGTTATTTGCGCTACCGCGACATGTTGCAGGGGCTGATCGCCGATCTGGACCGTCCCGGCGCGACCCCTGCCCGGCTGCGGCAGGAGGCCATTGCTTGCAATGCGGTGATCGACGGACTTTGGCTTGAGGGCGGCGTGTTGCCGCACGGGTTTGCCGCCGGAGAGCTGGTGCGCATCGGGCTGACCTCGGTCGGGGCCATTCTGGGCGTCGATCTGACCGCCCATGCGATGTTCATCCCCGAACTCGGGCTGGCCAGTGCCGAGCGCCCCCACGAGAGGACAGAAGGAACCGATCCATGAGATATGCAAGCGTCACCGGTCGGCTGTCGGGACTTGGCTCTGCCAAATGGGAGGTTCACACCCGCGCCCGTGCCGCCAGGGCCGAGGGCCGTCAGGTGATCGAACTGACCATCGGCGAGCCGGATGTGCCGACCCCGCCCGAGATGATCGCCGAATCCGCCCGCGCCATGGCGGCCGGCCGCACCGGATATTCCAATGGGAGGGGGGAGCCGCTGGCCGTTGCGGCGATTGCCCGGCGCTATGCTGCCCGGCGCGGCCGTCCCATCGGAACCGATCAGGTGATCTGTCTGCCCGGCACCCAGACCTGTCTTTACGCCGCCTTCCGCACGCTTCTGGAACCTGGCAACGAGGTGCTGGTCGGCGACCCGATGTATGCCACCTATGAAGGGCTGATCGCCCAGACCGGGGCCGTCATGGTGCCGGTGCCGCTGCGGGCCGGGAACGGGTTCCGCATGGATCCGGCCGATGTTGCCGCCCGGATCACCTCGCGCAGCCGCATCCTGTTCCTGAACAGCCCGCACAATCCCACCGGGGCGGTGCTGCGCCGCGACGACATTGCCGCGCTGGGGCGCATCGCCTGCGACCATGACCTGTGGATCGTCGCCGACGAGGTCTATGAAGAGCTGGTCTTTCCCGGCGTGCCCTTTGCCTCGCCGCTGGATCTGCCCGAGCTGGCCGAACGCACGGTGGTCGCCTGTTCGATCTCGAAATCCCATGCCGCGCCCGGTTTCCGGTCGGGCTGGGTCGTTGGCCCGGCGGAGTTCACCGCGCGCCTGTTGCCGCTGTCCGAAACCATGCTGTTCGGCAGCCAGCCCTTCATTGCCGACATGACGGCCCTTGCCGTTTCAGCCCCGTCCCCCGTGGCCTCCGGGATGGCCGAACGCTTTGCCCGCCGCGCAGATCTGCTGGTGCGGCGGCTGGATGGCGTGGCGGGCCTGCGGGTCCACCGGCCCGAAGCGGGAATGTTCGCGCTGGTCGACGTGCGGGCAACCGGGCTTTCGGGCCTTGATTTCGCGCTGGGGCTGCTGGCCGATCAGGATGTGGCGGTGATGCCGGGCGAAAGTTTCGGCGAAGGCCTGCACGGCTGGCTGCGGCTGTCCCTGACGGTCGAGGATGCGCTGATCGACAAGGCAGCGGAACGGATCGCCGCCCATGCGGCACGGCAAAGGGGGAATGCGGCATGACAACGGTCGGCGAACGTCTGGTTCAGGGCTTGGCGGCGCGCGGGGTCGAGGTGGTCTTCGGCATTCCCGGCGTCCATACGATCGAGCTGTATCGCGGCCTTGCCTCGGGGCAGATCCGCCATGTCACGCCGCGCCATGAACAGGGCGCGGGGTTCATGGCCGATGGCTATGCCCGCGTCACCGGCCGGCCCGGCGTGGCCTTTGTCATTACCGGACCCGGCCTCACCAACACCCTGACGGCCATGGCACAGGCCGCAGCAGACAGCATCCCAATGCTGGTGATCTCGGGCGTCAACCGCCGGGCCAGTCTTGGCAAGGGTCTGGGCCTTCTGCACGAACTGCCCGATCAGGCCGCCATGGTCCGTGCGCTTTGCCATACCGAGCGGCTGGACGATCCGGCCCAGCTTGGGCCCGTCCTTGACCGCGCCTTCGCCGCGATGCTGGGCGGCCGTCCCGGCCCCGCGCATATCGAGATTCCGACCGATGTGATGGGCCTGCCCTGCCCCGAACTGGCGGCCCCTGCGGCCCTGCCCGCCCCCCCGAGGATTGCGCCGCAGGCGCTGGACGAGGCCGCCGCCCGCCTGAATGCCGCGCAGCGGCCCGTCCTTTTGATCGGGGGCGGTGCGCGCTGGTCCGGCGACGCGGTGCAATCCCTTGCCGAGACGCTGGACGCCCCGGTCATCCAGACCTCGAATGCCCGCGGCCTGATGCATGGCCACCCGCTGACCGTCGCGGCTTCGGCCAGTCTTGCCGCCACCCGCGCGCTGATCCGCGAGGCCGACGCCGTCCTTGCCCTTGGCACCGAACTGGGACCGACCGATTACGACATGTATGTCAACGGCCAGCTGCCCGACCTGTCAGGCATGATCCGGGTGGACATCTGCGCCGACCAGCTGGCGCGCCACCCGGCATGGCTGAGCATCCGCGCCGA
This sequence comes from Paracoccaceae bacterium, assembly GCA_036745335.1. Classification (GTDB taxonomy): domain Bacteria; phylum Pseudomonadota; class Alphaproteobacteria; order Rhodobacterales; family Rhodobacteraceae; genus Pseudogemmobacter. The sequence continues at coordinate 159,937 of DAIOGH010000002.1, read as the reverse complement.
TGCCGGGGCCTTCGCCTCCGCCCTGCTGCCGATGCTGACGCCCCGCATGGGCGATGCGGCCGCCCGCGCCGCCAGGGCCCGCGCCGCCGCCCGCGCCGAACTGGCCGATCTGCATCCCTCGATGCCCGATCAGCTGGCGATGGTCGAGGCGGTCCGCGATGCCCTGCCCGGCTGCCTGATCGTCGGCGACAGCACCCAGCCGGTCTATGCCGCCAATCTCTGCTACGATCACGACCGCCCGCAGGGCTGGTTCAACGCCGCCACCGGCTATGGCGCGCTTGGCTTCGGCCCTGGGGCTGCCATTGGTGCGGCCGTCGCAACCGGCGCGCATGTCACCTGCCTGATCGGCGACGGCGGGCTGGGCTTCGATCCGGCCGAACTGCGGGTGGCGGTGGACGAAGCCCTGCCGATCACCTTCCTTGTCTGGAACAACGCGGCCTTCCGCGAGATTGCCGAGGCGATGATCTCGGCCCAGACAAGGGTGATCGGCTGTTCGCCCAGCCCCTTCGACATGGGCCATTTCGCCGCCGCCTGCAGCCTGCCCTTCACCCGCGTGGCCCAGGACCCGCAGGCGCTGGCCGAGGCGCTGCGCCAGCCGATGACAGGCCCAAGGCTGATCGAGGTGCAGGCCCGCTAGGCGCGCGGGGCCTTGCGCCCCGCCACCGTCGCCATGACGGGGGCCAGCACCAGGATCAAGAGCAGCATCGCCGAGGCAAAGACAAAAGCGAAGCGCAGCCCGAAGGTCCCCGCAACAAAGCCCAGCATCGGCGGGCCGAAGAAATAGCCGAAATAGCCCAGCAGCGTGGCGCGGGCCACGGCGCGGGCACGCGCCTCGTCCGGTCCCAGGCGACCCACCAGCGAAAAGGCCGTGGGAGCAATGACCGAAGAGCCGATCCCCATCACGATGAACCCGGCATAGGCCATCGCGGGCGACACCGCCGTTGCGGCAATCAGCGCCCCGCAGGCCGAGACGACTGCCCCGCATTTCAACAGCAGGAACGGCCCGATCCGCCCCGCCAGTCCCTGCCCCGCCAGCCGCGCGAAGCCCATGGTCAGCGCAATCGCGGCAGGTCCCATCGCGCCCTGCTGCGGGCTGCCGCCCAGGGTCTGTTCGATATGCAGCGCCGACCAGTTCTCGGCGGCATTCTCGGTCAGGAAGGCCACCAGAACCATCGCCCCGCCGATCACCGGCACCAGACCGAGACCGCCCCCCGCCACCCCCTTCGGGGCGCGCAGGCCGGTGATCGTTCCATCGCGCTCGATCGTCATCAGCGCGGTTAGCAGCGCCACCGCTGCCATCGCCCCCATCACCGCACCCGGCGGCCATTCCATTCCGCGCAGAACGCCGGTGGCAACCGCCCCCCCGGCATAGCCGAAGGAATAGGCGGCATGCGACAGGTTCATCAGATGCAGCCCGCGCTCATGCTCGATCTGCGCCGTGCGGGCGTTCATCAGCACATCCGTCAGGCCGGTCGCCGCCCCGCAGGCCATCATGGCCAGCGGGAACAGCAGGACCGACGCCGCCTGCCCCGGCAGGGCGAAGGCCAGCGCCATCAGTATCGCCGCCACCGGCAGGGCCACCCGGCCCAGCGCCGCCCCGATGGCCGGGGCAAGGAGCATTGCGGTGACGGCGGCGATCGGGGTGAACAGGATCAACAGACCCAGCCGCGCCTCGTCCACACCCAGCATGGATTTCAGATCGGGCAGAACGGCGGCAAACGTGCCCCAGACCACGCCCATGGCAGCAAAGGCCGCGACCGCCGGGCGCGCCGCCCGCAGGGTGGACAGGATGGACATGGAACCTCCGCTCTTGCCCGACCCCTAACCCACCCGCCGCGCCGGCACCATCCCGCCCGCGACATCCGCCATCGCCTCGGGGCCGGCCGGTCTTCCCGTCCGGCGCGGCGGATGCCTCCGGCGGGGATATTTCAGGAAGGGAAAGCCCGGCCTCACCCGCTTTCCCTTCCTGAAATATCCTCTGGGGTATGCCCGCGGTTTCGCCATCGGTTCGAGAAACCGATGGCATGGGGGGCGAAGCGCCCCCAACTGCGACAGCGGCCGTAAGACTGTACCGTCGGCCCCCCGCAACAAACAATGTGGCGGCAGCCGCTCCGCCTGACAGCCGACGATTTCCCCTTTTCCCGGCGGCCGATCCCCGCTATAGGCCCCCGGTCGCGCCATGCACCCTTGGAGGATGGCGGATATACATATGGAGAATGACTATGGCTCGTGAGATCCCCGATCTTCAGGCTGTGGTGCGGACGGGGACAGGCAAGGGGGCCGCCCGTCAAGCCCGTCGTGAGGGCAACGTACCCGGCATCATCTATGGCGACGGCAAGGAGCCGGTTGCCATCAACCTGAACTACAACTACCTGCTGAAGCGCCTGAAACAGGGCCGTTTCCTGCAAACGCTGTTCAACCTGAAGGTTGACGGCCAGAAGGACCAGCATGTCATCTGCCGCGGCGTGCAGCGCGACGTGGTCAAGGACCTGCCGACCCATGTCGACTTCATGCGCATTCACGACGAATCGCGCATCAACCTGTTCATCCACGTCGATTTCGTGAATGCCGACAAGGCCCCCGGCCTGAAGCGCGGCGGCACGCTGACCGTGATCCGTCACGAGGTTGAACTGGAAGTCGTCGCCGGCGATATTCCTGCCAACATCACCGTCGACCTTGACGGCAAGCAGATCGGCGATGTGATCCACATCGGCGACATCGACCTGCCGAAAGGCGTCCGCCCCACCGTGGCCCGCAACTTCGCCGTTGCGAACATCGCGGCCCCTTCGGGTCTGGCTGCCTCGGCGGAAGAGGAAGCCGGGGCCTGAGCCTCTGGCATCGCGGAATGGAAACGGGGGGCCGACGGCCTCCCGTTTTCCTTTCCGGCGCTCAGGCGCCGATATGTTGGACAGAGTCGAAGACTTCCAGCTGCGGATGGCCCGCCATCACGCCCTGATGCCCGCCCGCGCCGGAATGGGCCGAACGGAATGCCTCGGACTTGGTCCAGTCCTTGAAGGACTGTTCGTCCTTCCACATCGTATGCGAGGCATAAAGCCGGATGCCGTCCGCCTCGGGCCCCTTGAAAAGGTGAAAGCTGACAAAGCCCGGCACCTGCGGCAGATGGCTTTCCCGTCCGGTCCAGATCTTCTCGAAAGCCGCTTCCTGCCCCGCATTCACCTTGAAGCGGTTCATGGTCAGATACATTCCGTCTCTCCTGTCATGCGGATTCTGGCTGGAGCGCGGCCGGAACGCGAGGGGACGCAAAAGACCGGGGATCTGGCTGGAGCGGCACGTTCGGGCAAAGCAGGGGCCACGTCAACCCGCGCTGTCCGCGTTGCGGTGACGCAGGACCTGGACAGCCTGGCCCCGACCGCAGCCGTCAGATGCGCCCGAAGACCACGACCGCCCCGCGCGACCCTTCGGGAAGATAGGCAAAGCCCTGCGCCGACAGCGCGCCGAAGAGCTGCGCCGTGCCCGCCGGGCCGTAAAGGCCGGGGTGGATCTCGGCCACGATCAGCCGCACCCCCGGCAGCGGCCGGGCCAGAACCTCAAGCTCGGCCCCCTCGATGTCGCAGGACAGCACCGAGGGCCGGGTTTCGGCCAGCAGTGCGCCGATCGGCAGCGCAGGCACGCGGCGCACATCGGCATTCGCCGGCCAGTCGGCCGCCCCCTTGACCGCCGAGGCCCAGAAAGCGGGGCGCAGGCCGAATTCCACCTCGCCCGCATCACCGGCCGTCACCGCGCCGTGCAGGACCCGCACCCCGGCAAGGCCGTTCGCCGCCAGATTGGCCCGCGCCAGCGCAGCCGTCTCCGGCCCGGCCTCGACCCCCGTCACGGCATCTTCTCCCACCACCCGCGCCGCAAGGGCGCAGAGGAACCCCAGACCCGCGCCAAGGTCCAGAACCCTGTCGCCGGGGGTCAGGTGCCGCAGGATGGCATCGGCCTCCTGCCCCTCGTACCGGCCCGAGGACAGCGCCTGTTCCAGCCCGCCGCGCAGGGCGGCATCGGGCAGCGACAGGGTCAGGCCGCGCAAGGAGAATGTGGGCATCGGACACCGGATGGTTGAGAGCGCGCGGCATCGCCGCTATATCGCCACAGGCTAAGGGCGTGCGGCGCATTGGTCCAGCAGCGGGGAGAGGTGGCGTGAAACTCTGGGTCGGTCTTGGCAATCCGGGCGCGAAATATGCGGGCAACCGGCACAACATCGGCTTCATGGCGGTGGACCGGATCGCCGCCGACCATGGCTTCGGCCCGTGGAAGCGCGCGTTTCAGGGGCTGGTCGCCGAAGGGCGTCTGGGTGCCGAGAAGGTGGTGCTGCTGAAGCCCGAAACCTTCATGAACCTGTCTGGCCAGTCGGTGCGGGCGGCGGCGGATTTCTACAAGCTGGGGGTCGAGGACCTGACCGTCTTTCATGACGAGCTGGACCTTGCCCCCGGCAAATGCCGCCTGAAACAGGGCGGCGGCCATGCCGGGCACAATGGCCTGCGGTCGATCCATGGCCATATGGGCGAGGCTTATGCCCGCATCCGGCTGGGCATCGGCCATCCCGGCCACAAGGATGCCGTGGCGCATTATGTGCTGCATGACTTCCACAAGGCGGATCAGGACTGGCTGGAAGACCTGATGCACGGGTTGTCCGACGGCGCGGTGGCGCTGGCGGCGGGGGACGGGCAGAAGTTCATGAACGCGGTGTCGCTGCGCACCGCCCCGCCGCGATCCTCGACCACGGCCGAGAAGCCTGCAAAAGACCTGGCCCCGCCCCCGCCCGCCGAAGACACCCGCAGCCCGATGCAGAAGCTGCTGGACCGGTTCCGTTGACCGAAGCCATCCGGCAGAGCTTCCGCGATCAGGCGGCGGCCTGTCAGGCGCTGGGATCGCCGCTGACGGCCCGCGTGTTGCGCATACTGGCCGATGATCTGCATCAGGGAGCGGTGGCGACGCGGGTGCTGTCATGGCCGGGCAACCCCGGATCGGCGGGGGATGCGCTGGCGCTGCGGCTGGCGGGCGGGCTGCATGCCCTGATCCGCGAAGGACGCGCGCCGGATCTGGCAGCTGCCTATGCCGGGGGCAGCGACGCCGATCTGCGCGCCGCATTGGCCAGGGCGATGGCGACGCAGGAGGCCTGTCTCCTGCGCTGGCTGGACAGCCCGCCGCAGACCAACGAAGTCCGCCGTTCGTCCGTGCTGATCGCCGCCGGGCATTGGCTGGCCGATCGGTTCGGCCTGCCGATGGTGCTGTCGGAACTGGGGGCGAGTGCGGGGCTGAACCTGATCTGGGACCACTATGCGCTGCGGATCGGCACGCGCGTTTTCGGCCCGTCGGATGCGCCGGTGGTGCTGTCGCCGGAATGGGCGGGGCCCCTGCCGCCCGGCCGTCCGCCGCAAGTGGCGGCCCGCGCGGGCGTGGACCTCAACCCGCTGGACCCGGCGGCCGACCGGCTGCGGCTGATGTCCTATATCTGGGCCGATCAGCCCGACCGGCTGGCCCGCACCGCTGCCGCCGCCGATCTGGCCGCAGGCTTTCCCGGCCTTGTCACGCGCGGCGATGCGGTGGACTGGCTGGCAACCCGGCTGGCGCAGCCCTTTCCCGGCCATCTGCACCTGATCTTCCACACCGTCGCCTGGCAGTATTTCCCCGCCGCCACACAGGCGCGGGGCGAGGCGCTGCTGGCAAAGGCCGGGGCCCGTGCGACGGCAGAGGCTCCGCTCGCCCGGCTGGCGATGGAGGCCGATGGCAAGGACGGGGCCGCCGTCACGCTGACGCTCTGGCCCGGCGGCAAGACCATTGCCCTTGCCCGCGCCGATTTCCATGGCCGATGGCTGCGCTGGCAGGGCTGATCCCGCCCTCTCGTCGTGGCATTGCATGCCCTCCTCGGGCCCGCCGGATCAGACCGGATGCACCGGCCAGTGCCGCGCCAGATCCTGCAACCCGGCGCGGATCAGCTCTTCCAGCATGGCCACATCCACCCGGTCCAGCCGCCGCAGATACAGGCAGGACTTGCCCGCCCGATGCGGCCCCAGCCGCGCGAGGATCGCGCCATGGTCGGCATAACCCGGCATGACATAGACCGCCCATTCACCCTTGCGGGCCGCAAACCCCGTCGCCAGCGCCTCCCCCGCATGGCCGCTGTCATAGCGATAGGCATAACGCCCGAACCCCACCATCGACGGCCCCCAAAGCCGCGCCTGCCATCCCGTCGCACGTGTGAACAGGTCCAGAAGGGCCGTCCCCTCGGCCCGGCGCGAAGGCTCCAGCCCGGCCAGCCACACCGTCCGATCGAAGGGCGCGCTCTGCGTCTTCTGGTCATGGGCCATGCGACACTCCCTGCTCCGTCATACTGGCACGGCCGCGGCTTTGCCGCTAGCATCGCGGCATGACCAATCCCGCCCCCGACACCATCGCCCCATCGCTGGAGCTGATCGAACAGCTGGCGCATGACACCATCGCCAGCCTGCCCGATCCCTGGCGCATTCCCGCCACCCAGGTCGTGCTGCGGATCGAGGATTTCCCGCCCGACGACATGCTGGAGGCGATGGACCTGCATGACGCCTTCGAACTGACCGGGCTGTACGAAGGCATCCCGCTGACCGAGAAGTCGGTCAGCGACCAGCCGACCCATCCCGATCTGATCTGGCTGTTCCGCCGCCCGATCCTGGATGAATGGTGCGAACGCGGCAATGTGTCGATCGCGGAACTGGTCGGTCATGTCGTGGTGCATGAACTGGCCCATCATTTCGGCTGGAGCGATGCCGAAATCGCGGAAATCGACCGCTGGTGGGAATGACGTCCGCAGCCGGATGACGGCTCTGTGAAGCGCCGCAGCGGGAATTCTGTCTTATTCTTCCCATGTAACCCGAAGGAGAACCCCATGCCCGCCCTGTCGCGCCGTCAGGCCCTGATCGCCGCCGCCGTTCTTCCCCTTGCCCCCGCCTTCGCTGCCGGCCCCGCCCTTGCCCGCGCCGACAGGCAGGGCAAGAGCCTGACCCTGTTCAACCGCTTCGCCCTTGGCGATTTCGAGGTGACAAGCCTGCTGGCCGGCACCCGCACCACCGAGAAGCCGCAGGAAACCTTCGGCCTCAATGCCACGCCCGAAGACTTCGCCGCGCTGGCGGATGCGAATTTCCTGCCCGCAGACCGGACGCAGAATTTCTTTACCCCGGTCCTGCTGAACACCGGGGCCGAACTGATCCTGTTCGACACCGGGCTTTCGGCCGAAGGCACCCTTGCCGCGCTGACCGCCGCCGGGATCAGCCCCGAACAGGTGGATCTGGTGGTGCTGACCCATATGCATGGCGACCATATCGGCGGGCTGATGCTGGCCGATGGCGTGACCCCGACCTTCCCCAATGCCCGCTATGCCACCGGCGCCATGGAACACAACCACTGGTCCGCCGCCGGGAACGAAGGCTTCGACAAGAACGTGAAACCGCTGAACGACAAGATCACCCTGCTGGAGGATGGCGCCAGCCCCGCCCCCGGCATCACCGCCATGCTGGCCCCCGGCCATACGCCCGGCCACATGATCCATGTGATCGAATCGAACGGGCAGCGGCTGGCGATCACCGCCGATACCGCCAATCACTATGTCTTCTCGCTGCAAGAGCCGGATTGGGAAGTGCGCTTCGACGCCGACAAGGCGCTGGGGGCCGCCACCCGCAAGGCCGTCTTCGGCATGATCGCCGCCGACCGCATCCCCTTCATCGGCTATCACATGCCCTTCCCCGGCGTCGGCCATGTGGAACCCTTAGGCAAAGGCTTCCGCTTCGTCCCGCTCAGCTATCAGCATCTCCTGGACGGCTGAACCGCCCCGGACGACCCTGGCCAACCGGACACGCCCAGGCCGGACGCGCAGCCCGGTCATGGCCCTTGGCGGCCCCGCGCAAGAAGGTTTCCCCCGCCGCGGCTTCGGATTATGATAGCGGTAACATAACCGCCGCCGAGGTGCCCGATGCCCGACCAGACCCCGATCCTGACGCTGACGCTGAACCCCGCGCTGGATATGGCAACCGATGTGGCCGAGATCATCGCAGGCCAGAAGCTGCGCTGCACCGATCCGCAGCTGGACCCCGGCGGCGGCGGGCTGAACGTCAGCCGCGCGATCCGCGCCCTTGGCGGCGACAGCCTTGCGCTGGTGGCCATCGGCGGACTGACCGGCGACCGTCTGGCCGGGCTGATCCGTGCGGCCGGCGTCACCTTCCTGTCGATCCTTGGCCCCGGAGAGACCCGGCAATCCCTGACCGTGACCGAAGAAAAGACCGGTCGGCAATACCGCTTCATGCTGCCGGGTCCGGTCTGGGGCGAAGCCGAACGCGCCCGCGTCTTCACCCTGCTGCGCGCCACGGCCCGGCCGGGCGGCATCTCGGTGATCTCGGGCAGCCAGCCGCCCGGCGTGCCGGTGGACTTTCCCGCGCAGCTGGCCGAATCGATGCCGGGCAGCCGCGTGGTGCTGGACACCTCGGGCAAGCCGTTGGCCCAGGCGGTGCGCGGCCCGATCCCTGGGCTGGAAGTCCTGCGCATGGATGCAGAAGAGGCCGAAAGCCTGACCGGCCATGCCCTGCACAGCCGCGAGGACACGGCCGATTTCGCGCAAGCGCTGGCGCGCGACGGCGTGGCGAAAAAGGTCGTGGTCGCCCGCGGGGCCGATGGCAACATCCTGGCCACCACCGATCGCCGCATCTTCTCGCCCGCGCCGAAAGTGCGGGTGAAATCCACCGTCGGCGCGGGCGACAGCTTCGTCGCGGCCCTGGTACTGGCCATGGCACGCGGACAGCCGGATGACGAGGCCCTGGCCATGGGTGCCGCCGCCGCCGCGGCTGCGGTGATGACCGATGCAACCCAGCTGTGCCGCCCCGAAGACGTGATGCGCCTGCGTCCCGACAGCACTGCGATTGAACTCTGACCCGGATGCGCGCCTTGCGGCGCAAGTCTTTCGTCTCGTCGTCGACTTGGCGCCTCCGCCTCGGGGGATGAGGGGCCTTGCCCCTCAAACTCCCCAGGATATTTGCAGAAGGGAAAGCAGAAGCGTCCCGGCTTTCCCTTCCTGAAATATCCCCGTCGGAGACAAAATCCCCGAGCCGGTTGCGCCGCAAGGCGCAGAGGCGAGAGACAAGCTTGCGCCTGCCAAGGCGCGCATTTTCCTAACCGGCGGCGGGGTCGCGCCAGCGGCTGGCAATCGGATAGCGGCGGTCGAGCCAGAAGGCCTTCTGGGTCAGCCGAACCCCCGGCGCGGACTGGAAGCGTTTATATTCCGCGATGTAAAGCAGATGCTCCACCCGTTTCACCGTTGCCGCATCGAAGCCCTGCGCCACGATCTCGGCCACCGACTGATCCTTTTCCACAAGCCCTTCCAGGATCGCATCCAGCACCTCATAGGGCGGCAGGCTGTCCTGGTCGGTCTGGTTCGCGCGCAGTTCCGCCGAAGGGGGTTTCGAGATGATCCGCGCCGGGATCACTTCGCCCGCCGGTCCCTTCATCCAGGGGCGATGATTGTCGTTGCGCCATTTCGCGGTCAGGAACATGCGGGTCTTGTACATGTCCTTGACCGGATTGTAGCCGCCGTTCATGTCGCCGTAGATCGTGCAATAGCCCACCGCCATCTCCGACTTGTTGCCGGTGGTCAGCAGCATCTCGCCGAACTTGTTCGACAGCGCCATCAGGAGAAGGCCGCGCAGGCGGCTTTGGATGTTTTCCTCCGTCACCCCAGGCCCGGTGCCCGCAAACAGCGGGGCCAGTGCCGCGCCCACGGCTCCTTGCGCGCCGGAGATCGGCACATTGTCCAGCCGGCAGCCAAGGGCACGGGCGGCAGCGGCGGCATCCTCCAGCGAATGGGCGCTGGTGAATTCTGACGGCAGCATGACGCAACGCACATTCTCGGGCCCCAGCGCATCCACCGCCATCGCCGCGACGATGGCACTGTCGATGCCGCCCGACAGGCCCAGCAGCGCCTTTGTGAACCCGGTCTTGCGCATGTAGTCGCCAAGGCCGATGACGCAGGCACGGTAGTCCGCCTCGCCGATCGGCGGGATCGGCGCTTTGGTGCCGTCCCCGGCACGCCAGCCATCGGGGCCACGGCGGAATGTCACCAGTTCAACCGCCTCGTCGAACTGCGGCATCTGCACCGCCAGTTGGCCGCCGGGGTTCAGCACCATGCTGGACCCGTCAAAGACCTGATCGTCCTGCCCGCCCACCATGTTCAGATAGACCAGGGGAAGCCCGGTCTCGACCACGCGCTGCACCATCAGGTTCAGCCGCAGGTTGGGCTTGCCGCGGTGATAGGGGCTGCCGTTCGGGACCAGCAGGATTTCGGCCCCGGTTTCTTGCAGGGTTTCGGCCACGTCCGGGTGCCAGGCATCCTCGCAGATCGGCGTGCCGATGCGGAGGCCGTTCACCACATAGGGACCGGCGACATCGGCCGCCGAGAACACCCGCTTTTCATCGAAAACCGCGTCATTCGGCAGGTGGTGCTTCAGCACCGTCGCCGTGGCGCGGCCGCCCTGCAAGACCCACCAGGCGTTGTAGACCCGGCCCTCTCGCACCGCAGGACCGCCGATCCCCAGCGCCGGACCATCGGCACAGTCCTTCGCCAGCGTCTCGATCGCGGCAATCGCCGCATCCCGGAAGGCCGGTTTCAGGATCAGGTCCTGGGTCTGGTAGCCGGTCACGAACATCTCGGTCAGCGCCACCATGTCGGCCCCGGCCGCCCGCCCCCGTTGCCAATAGCTCTGCGCCAGCGCCGCATTCCCGGCGATGTCGCCCACCACCGGATTGGCCTGCACCAGCATCAGGCGGAACGTGTCAGTCATCACGGCTCTCCCAGTCATCCCCACCGGTTCTAGCCGCCCGACTTGCCAGCGCCAAGGGCGGCGGCATACCCTTTCACGGGATTCGCCCGGATGGAGACCGCGATGCGCAAGGTAACGGCCCTTTTCCTGCTGACCGCACTGGCCAGCGGCCCCGCCTTCGGCCAATCCGATGGCGAGATCGTCACCAAGCAATATGACGACGGCTCGGTCTATGAAGGCACGTTCAGGAACGGGCGGCAGGACGGCACTGGCACCTACCGGCTTCCCAACGGCTATGAATATTCCGGCGACTGGGTGGCCGGAGAGATCAAGGGCAAAGGGGTGGCGAAATACCCCAACGGCTCGGTCTACGATGGCGAATTCGACAAGGGGCAACCGCAGGGCAAGGGCAAGATCACCTTTGCCGATGGCGGCACCTATGACGGCGACTGGGTCGCGGGCAAGATGACAGGGCAGGGCCGCGCGACCTATGCCAACGGGGCTGTCTACACCGGCGCGTTCGAGAACGGCCAGCACCACGGCAAGGGCGTGATCGAGAACCCCGGCGGATACCGTTATGACGGCGACTGGCTGGCCGGGGTCAAGGAAGGCCAGGGCAGGATCACATATCCCGACGGCACCGTTTATGAAGGCGCGCTGAAGGCAGGCGAACGCGCGGGCAAGGGCAGTCTGGTGATGCCGAACGGCCTGACCTATGTCGGCGACTGGGCCGCGGGCCAGATCAACGGCACCGGCAAGCTGACCCAGCCCAACGGCGATGTCTACGAAGGCCCCTTCGTCAATGGCCAGCGCGAAGGCAAGGGCCGCGTCACCCATGCCTCGGGCGATCTTTACGAGGGCGAATTCAAGGCAGACCGCCGCCATGGCCAGGGCCTCTTCACCGCCAGGGACGGCTTTCGTTACGAAGGCTCATGGGTCGAGGGCCGGATGGAGGGGACGGGATCAGTGACCTATCCCGACGGCTCTGTCTATGTCGGTGCGATGGCGGATGATCAGGCGCAGGGCCAGGGCGCCATCACCTACCCGGACGGCTCCACCTATACCGGGCAATGGGACAAGGGCGTGATCCAGGGCAAGGGCAAGGCAACCTATGCCAACGGGCTGGTCTATGAAGGCGACTTTGCCAATGCCCGCCCCGACGGCACGGGCGTGATGACCTATCCCGACGGCTACCGCTATGAAGGCGACTGGAAATCCGGGGCCCGCGAAGGGGTGGGCACCGCCACCTACCCGGACGGCACGGTCTACAAGGGCGATTTCAAGGCCGGCCTGCGCGACGGGCAGGGTGAAATCCGCATGCCCGACGGATTTGTCTATACCGGCGGCTGGACGGGGGGCGAGATCGACGGGCAAGGCAAGGCCACCTATCCTTCGGGCGACATCTACGAAGGCGCGTTCAAGGCCGGCAAGCGCAGCGGCCAGGGCAAGATGACCTATACCACCGGGCAAGTGGCCGAAGGCATCTGGCAGGACGGCATCCTGACCGCCCCGCCCGCCGGAACGCCCGAGGCCCCTGCGGATGGCGCCGCCCCGTCCGAAGGCGCGGCCCCCTGAAACCGACCGGCTTCCGCCCGTCCTTCCAGCGACGGAACGTGGCAGCGGTGTCGTTTGCAGTAGAAATCCGCGGCAATCCCGTCCTTGGAGATGCACCATGTCCTTTTTCAGGCGCGACTCATCCGCCCTTGCAATTCTGACCCTTGCGATCCTGATGACGGCCAGGTCTGCTCTTGCCGAGGATACCCCTCAGCAGGGCGGACCGAAATTCAACGCCACCCTGTTCCACGATGCGGCAATATCCGGCGTAACGGCCGTAACAAGCGTGTCCGGCCGGGGCCAGAACCTGACGGCAGTGATCGTCGAACTGGCAGGGGTGGTCGATCCCGCATCGGTGAGCAGCGAAACCTTTTCCGTCGACTCCCGCAATATCCTGTCGGTCAGGGTCACGGATACCCCTGATGCTGACGCCCCTTCCGGCCCTGGCCGCTATGTCGTGATCAATCTTGATCCCGCAGATCCGACCGCTGCGGTCTTTGCGCCAGGCCTTGATGAAGCCGCGCAGGCTGTCGTGCATCTGAACGGGACGCTGTCCCTTGCAGACGGCACAACCCTGACACCGGGCGAGAAGGGGATCATCAGCACCCGCACTGAAAACCTGATCGTCGATGAGTTTCAACAATTCCGCTTCACCGATCCCGAAACCGGACTGGCGCTGACCTACAACCTGTTCATTCCCAGGAATTACGACGTCGGCCAGTCCTATCCTCTGGTCCTTTTCATGCACGATGCGGGCGTGACCGGGTCCAACCCGCTGCGAACTCTGGAGCAGGGGCTTGGGGCCGTGTCCTTCGCCAGCCCCGAGGATCAGGCCCGCCATCCGGCCTTTGTGCTGGCTCCGCAATTTCCGGTGGTGCTGACCAACGATGCCTCGCAGACCTCGGTCTATGTCGGGATGATTCCGCGTCTGCTGAAGGACCTGTCCCGAAACTACGCACTGGATCCGGAACGTATTTACGCCACCGGCCAGTCAGGTGGCTGCATGACGTCAATTGCCCTCGGCGTGGCGCATCCCGACCTGTTCGCCGGAACCCTGTGCGTTGCGGGCCAATGGGACCCCGCCGTGACCGCCCCGCTGGCCGGCAGCAATTTCTGGGCGGTCATTTCGCAAGACGATGCCAAGGCCTATCCGGGAATGACGGCAATCATGGATGTCTTGCAGGCCAACGGGGCCACGGTCACACGGGGCACTCTGGATGCAAAGGCACCGGCACAAGACACCGCCGCCGCCATTGCCGCAATTCGCGCCGAAGGCGAGGCGACGGGCAGCCACATCTATTTCACCACCTTCAGCAAGGGCAGCGTCCTGCCTCCCGGCGATGACAGCCCCGGTGCCGGGCACGTCAACACCTGGGTTCATGCCTATGACATCCCCGCGCTGCGTGACTGGCTGCTCGATCAGAGGCACTAGCGCAACGGCCCGCGCATCAGCCTGCACCCCGGTGCAAACCGGCGGTTTTCAGATTGCGCGGCTTGCGCCGCACGGTTTTCCTCTCGTCGTCGGCCTGCGCCTCCTCCTCGGGGGATGAGGGGCCTTGCCCCTCAAACTCCCCAGGATATTTGCAGAAGGGAAACAGGAAGCGTCCCGGCTTTCCCTTCTCAAAATATCCCCGTCGGAGACAAAATCACCGAGCCGGTTGCGCCGCAAGGCGCAGAGGCGAGACAAAAAACCTGCGGCCGCAAGGCCGCCCTGCAAGAAAACCGCCGGATCGGCACGAACCCTCTTTTCAACGCATCCCGCTTCCGTATAGTCGCGCCCCATGACCAAGGCTTCGCACATCACTGCCGCTGCGCCGGGCAACCGCCCGACCCATGCCCTTGGCCTGCTGCTTCTTAGCCTCCTCTGAGCGTGCCCTCGGGCGCGACCGCTCGGAGGTGACAAGCGCCCGGACCTGCCCCGAGACAGCAAGAAGCCGAGAACCCAAGGATTACCCAGATGACCGACAAGACCACGCAACCCCGTGTGCTGATTTTCGACACCACGCTCCGCGACGGCGAGCAATCGCCCGGCGCCACCATGACCCATGAGGAAAAGCTGGAGATCGCCGGTCTTCTGGACGAAATGGGCGTCGATGTGATCGAGGCGGGCTTTCCCATCGCCTCGGAAGGCGATTTCGCCGCCGTCTCGGAAATCGCGAAACGCGCGCAGAACAGCACGATCTGCGGGCTGGCGCGGGCGAATTACAAGGACATCGACCGGGCGTGGGAGGCGGTGAAACACGCGAAATCCCCGCGCATCCATACCTTCATTGGCACCTCGCCCTTGCACCGGGCCATCCCCAATCTGGACAAGGCCCAGATGGAGGAGCGGATCCACGACACCGTGACCCATGCGCGCAACCTGTGCGACAACATCCAGTGGTCGCCGATGGATGCCACCCGGACCGAGCCGGATTATCTGTGCCGGGTGGTCGAGATCGCCATCAAGGCCGGGGCCACCACGATCAACATCCCCGATACCGTCGGCTACACCTATCCGATGGAATCGGCCAAGATCATCCGCATGCTCTTGGAGCGGGTTCCGGGCGCCGACCAGATCATCTTCGCCACCCATTGCCACAACGACCTTGGCATGGCTACGGCGAACTCGCTGGCCGCTGTGGAGGCGGGTGCGCGCCAGATCGAATGCACGATCAACGGCTTGGGCGAGCGCGCGGGCAATACCGCGCTGGAAGAGGTGGTGATGGCGCTGCGGGTCAGGAATGACATCCTGCCGTTCCAGACCGGGATCGACACCACGAAGATCATGCACCTCAGCCGCCGCGTCTCGACCGTATCGGGCTTTGTCGTGCAGCCGAACAAGGCCATCGTCGGCAAGAACGCCTTTGTCCATGAATCCGGCATCCATCAGGATGGCGTGCTGAAGAACGTGGAAACCTTCGAGATCATGAAGCCCGAGCATATCGGCCTCACGGTCAAGAACATCGCCATGGGCAAGCATTCGGGCCGCGCCGCCCTGCGCGCCAAGCTGAAGGAACTGGGGGTCGAGCTGGCCGACAACCAGCTGAACGATGTCTTCGTGCGGTTCAAGGCGCTCGCCGACCGCAAGAAGGAGGTCTATGACGAGGATCTGGTTGCGCTGGTTTCGGATGAACAGACCAATGACGCCCATGAATATCTGCAACTGAAACGCCTGCGGGTGATCTGCGGCACCGATGGCCCGCAAGAGGCGGATATGGTGCTGTCGATCGACGGGGTGGATCATCACATCGACGCCACCGGCGACGGTCCGGTCGATGCGGCCTTCATGTGCGTCAAGATGCTTTACCCGCATGGCGCGCGCCTGCAGGTCTATCAGGTCCATGCCGTCACCGAGGGCACGGATGCGCAGGCCACGGTTTCCGTGCGGCTGGAAGAGGACGGGCGCATCGTCACCGGGTCTTCGGCCGATACCGATACCATCGTGGCCAGCACGCGCGCCTATATCAACGCACTGAATCGGCTGATCGTGCGGCGGCAAAAGACCGCGCCGGGCGAGGATGTGAAGACCATCACCTATCATGGGGAATAGGGTCTTTCCGGCGCCCTGCCCGGCTGCCCTTCCGATGGGCGGCCGGGCAACACGCTCACGAAACCGTGAACGTGACGCGCGTCCCGGTCTGTGATCTGGAACACCTGCACAGCAGTCAGGTGATCCCATGGCCCATGTTTTCCTGTTCCTCGCAATCATTGCCGAAGTGGTGGCGACCTCGGCGCTGAAGGCGTCGGAAGGCTTTACCAAGCTTGTCCCGAGTGTCCTTGTGGTCGTCGGATATGCGCTGGCCTTCTGGCTTCTCTCTCTGACGCTGAAAACCATTCCCGTCGGCATCGCCTATGCGGTCTGGGCCGGGGCCGGGATCGTGCTGATGGCCACCGTCGGCTGGGTGGTCTTCGATCAGAATCTGGACCTTTGGGGCGGCGTCGGCATGACGATGATCGTCGGTGGCGTTCTTGTGGTGAACCTTCTGTCGAAGACCTCGGCGCATTGAGCCGGCGTCTTTCGTCCCGGCGGGGTCTGGCGGCCTTGCGGCGCTGTTGATCCTTGCTGCGGCGTGGTTCGCGCTCCCGCATGGAGCCGGATGCCATGTCCTTGGCGGCGCTAGTTGAGACCATACCCGGCCCAGGCAAACCCACGGTCTACGTGATCCCCTGGGATGCGCGTTAGACCCGCCAGCCTGGCACGCTCACCGCCACCTTGACCCCTGCCCCGCCACGGCGCTAAAGGCCGGGCCATGTCCGACAGCGCCCCCCCGCCCCGCCGCAATTTCTATGGCCGTACCCATGGCAAGACCCTGCGCGCCAGCCAGAAGGAATATCTGGCGGATGATCTTGGTCCCCTGACCCTGAAGGACGTGGCCGAGACCGAAAACCCCGCCCGCACCCCGCTGGACCTTGGCTTTGCCGGGGGCAAGCCGCTGTGGCTGGAGGTCGGCTTCGGCGGGGGCGAACATCTGGTGCATATGGCCGCGCGCAACCCGCAGGTCCATATCATCGGGGCCGAGCCTTTCGTGAACGGCATCGCCATGCTTCTGGGCAAGATCCGTGCCGAAGGGGTGGCGAACCTGTCGCTGCACCCCCGCGACGTGCGCGAACTGTTCGACGTGCTGCCCGCTGGCTGCCTGTCGAAGGTGTTCCTGAACTACCCCGACCCCTGGCCCAAGGCCCGCCACCACCGCCGCCGCTTCGTGACACCGGACCACCTGATCCCACTGGCCCGCTGCATGGCATCGGGGGCCGAATTCCGGGTGGCCACCGACATCCCCGACTACGTCCGCCAGACGCTCGAGGAAGTGCCCCCCGCCGGATTCTCACTGGTGCATCAGGCAGGCGAGGGCGGGGCATGGCAGGACTGGCTTTCCACCCGCTACGAACAGAAGGCGCTGCGCGAGGGCCGCGCCCCCCATTACCTGACATTTCGCAGGCTTTGATCTGCGCCTCCGGCGGGGGTATTTTCGCAAAGATGAAGCGGCAGGTTTTCATCTTTGCGAAAATACCCCCCGCGGAGCGTCCGCACTTTCCATCCCCGGCTCGTCTGGACCCCTGTTCCCGCTTGCGCTATCAGCGCTGCGGAACCTCAGGGGAAAAGCGCATGTCCGGCCATGGTGAAGCCCAACCGATGATCTCTGCCAAGGCGGGACCGCTGAAGGGCACCGCTGCGGTGCCGGGCGACAAGTCGATCAGCCACCGCGCGCTGATCTTCGGGGCGATGGCGGTGGGCGAGACCCGGATCACCGGGCTTCTGGAAGGCCAGGACGTGCTGGACACCGCATCCGCCATGCGGGCTTTCGGCGCGACCGTCACCCGCCACGGCGAAGGCGCCTGGTCGGTCAATGGCGTCGGCGTCGGCGGGTTTTCCGAACCGGCGGATGTGATCGACTGCGGCAACTCGGGCACCGGGGTGCGGCTGATCATGGGCACGATGGCGACGACGCCGATCACCGCCACCTTCACCGGCGATGCCTCGTTGCGCAAACGGCCGATGGGGCGGGTGACGGACCCCCTGAGCCTGTTCGGCACGCAGGCTTACGGGCGCAAGGGCGGGCGGTTGCCGATGACCGTGGTGGGGGCTGCCAATCCGGTGCCGGTGCGCTATGCGCTGCCGGTGGCATCGGCGCAGGTGAAATCCGCCGTGCTGCTGGCCGGCCTCAACGCCCCCGGCGAGACGGTGGTGATCGAGCGCGAGCCGACCCGCGACCATTCCGAGCGGATGCTTCTGGGCTTCGGGGCCGATCTCATGGTGGAAAAATCCGCCGAAGGCCATGTCATCACCCTGAAAGGCCGCCCCGAGTTGCGCCCGCAGAGCGTCGCGGTGCCGCGCGACCCCTCCTCCGCCGCCTTCCCGACCTGTGCCGCGCTGATCGTCGAAGGCAGCGACATCCGCGTTCCCGGCGTCAGCCAGAACCTGACGCGCAACGGGCTGTATCTGACTCTGGTGGAAATGGGTGCCCTGATCGACTTCGAGAACCCGCGGCAAGAGGGCGGCGAGCCGGTGGCCGACCTACGGGTGCGGTTCAGCCCCGACATGAAGGGGATCGAGGTGCCGGAAGACCGCGCACCCAGCATGATCGACGAATATCCCATCCTCTCGGTCGTCGCCGCCTTTGCCGAAGGCCGCACCGTGATGCGCGGGGTCAAGGAACTGCGCGTCAAGGAGAGCGACCGGATCGACGCGATGGCGCGCGGGCTTGAGGCCTGCGGCGTCACAGTCGAGGAAGAGGAAGACGTGCTGATCGTGCATGGCATGGGGCCGGGCGGCATGCCGGGCGGTGCCACCTGCAGGACCCATCTCGATCACCGCATCGCCATGTCCTTCCTGATCGCCGGAATGGCCGCCAGGGCCCCGGTGGCAGTGGATGACGGCAGCCCGATCGTCACATCCTTCCCGATCTTCGAAGGGCTGATGAACGGCCTGGGGGCAGCGATCCGCCGGGGCTAGGCGACAGGGCGGCACTCCGCCTGGGGTCCGGGCCTCCGGTCCCGCGCAGGCTGCGGGCAGCCCCACGGTCTGCCGCTTGCCCCTGCGCCCCTGCCCCGCTAGCCTTGCCCTGAAGGAGAGCCTCATGTCCGACATCGAATCCCGCCTTGCCAGCCTTGGCGTCAGCCTGCCCGATGCGCCCGCCCCGGCAGCGAATTATGTGCCCTTCGTCGTAGTGGGCAACCTTGTCCACATCTCCGGCCAGATCAGCCAGAATGCCGACGGTCTGATCAAGGGCCGCCTCGGTGACGATCTGGCCGTGGAACAGGGTGCCGAAGCCGCGAAACGCTGCGCCATCTCGCTGCTCGCCCAGTTGAAAAAGGCCTGCGGCGGCGACCTCTCCCGCGTCGTCCGCGCGGTGAAACTGGTGGGCTTCGTCAACTCCACCGCCGATTTCACCGACCAGCCCAAGGTGATCAACGGCGCCTCCGATTTCCTCGTCGCGGTCCTCGGCGAAGCCGGCCGCCACGCCCGCTCCGCCGTCTCGGCCGCCTCGCTCCCCCTCGGCGTCGCGGTCGAGATCGAGGGCATCTTCGAGATCCGCTGATGCGCGTGCCCCTGCCGCCCGGCCTTTTGACACGGCCCATCGCGCACCGCGCCCTGCACGACCGCGCGGCCGGTCGGATCGAGAATTCCCCCGCCGCAATCCGCGCGGCAATCGACCACGGCTATTCGATCGAGATCGACCTGCAACTGTCGCAGGATGGCGTGGCCATGGTCTTTCACGATGACGACCTGAACCGCCTGACCGCCGCCACCGGCCTGGTGTCGGCCCGCAGTGCCACGCATCTTCAGGCGATCCGGCTGACCGACAGCACCGACACCATCCCCACGCTGGCGCAGGTCCTTTCGCTTGTCGCAGGCCGGGTGCCGCTGCTGATCGAGTTGAAGGACCAGTCCCTTGTCATGGGCCCCACCGATGGCCGGCTCGAAGCCGCCACTGCCGCGGCGTTGAACGGCTACGCGGGCGAAGTTGCCCTGATGTCCTTCAACCCGGCCTGCATCCATCACCTGCTTCGGCTCGCCCCCGGTATCCCGCGCGGCCTCACCACCGCCGCCTATGACCCGGAAAGCTGGCATCCGATGCCGCCGGAGCTTTGCGCCCGGTTCCGCGCCATCCCGGATTATGACCCCACGCTCTCCAGCTTCATCAGCCACGAAGCCACCGATCTGGCCGCCCCCCGCGTGGCCGCGCTGAAATCGCAAGGGGCCGCCGTCCTGTGCTGGACCATCCGCTCGCCCGAACAGGAAGCGCAGGCCCGCAGGGTGGCGCAGAATGTCACCTTCGAAGGCTATTTCGCTCCGCTTCCCGCCTGACGCAGGTTCCTCCCCTTCCAACTTTCCCTTCTGCAAATATCCTGCAGGGGGTCCGGGGGACGCAAAGTCCCCCGGCGCTTTGCCCCGGACCCCGGCATGACAGAAATCACCCTCCTCGCCTCCCTTGCCGACATCGCCCCCGCCGATTGGGACGCGATGGCCGCCCCCGAACAGGCATCCGGCCGCCCGGAAGACCCGTTCACCACCCATCGCTTCCTGTCGGCGCTGGAAACC
This sequence comes from Paracoccaceae bacterium, assembly GCA_036745335.1. Taxonomy (GTDB): domain Bacteria; phylum Pseudomonadota; class Alphaproteobacteria; order Rhodobacterales; family Rhodobacteraceae; genus Pseudogemmobacter. The sequence continues at coordinate 139,576 of DAIOGH010000002.1, read as the reverse complement.
TCGGGCTCGACCGGCAAAGGGACAGGCTGGCAGATGCGGCCGCTGCTGCTGATGCAGGGCACAGGCCCCGCCGCCGCCCTGCCGCTCTACGTCAAGACCCACAGCCAGGGCGAATACATCTTCGACCATGGCTGGGCCGAGGCCTATGCCCGCGCCGGGGGCCGCTATTACCCGAAACTCCAGGTCGCGGTGCCCTTCACCCCGGTGCCCGGCCGCCGCTTTCTCGGCCCCGCAAGCCTGCGCGCCGATCTCGCCTCTGCCGCCATCGGCCTTGCGCGCGGCAATGACCTGTCATCGCTGCACATCACCTTCTGCACCGGCGACGAGGCCCGCGCCCTGGCCGGACATGACGGCCTTCTGCATCGCGTCACCCAGCAATATCACTGGCAGAACCGCGGCTACGCCACCTTCACCGATTTCCTCGCCGATCTCTCCAGCCGCAAGCGCAAGGCGATCCGCAAGGAACGCGAGGTGGCACTCTCGGGCGGCCTCACCGTCCGCGCCCTGACCGGGGACCAGATCGAACCTTCGCATTGGGATGCCTTCTGGCAGTTCTATCAGGACACCGGTGCGCGCAAATGGGGCCGCCCCTACCTGACCCGCGCCGCCTTCGATGCCTTCCACGCCACCATGCGCGACGACATGCTGCTGATCCTGGCCTTCAGCGGCCCCCGCCCCGTTGCGGGCGCGCTGAACTTCATCGGCCGCTCGGCGCTTTATGGCCGGTATTGGGGGGCCGTCGAGGATCACCCCTCGCTGCATTTCGAACTCTGCTACCATCAGGCGATCGACTGGGCCATCGCCCATGGCCTCGCGCGCGTCGAGGCCGGCGCGCAAGGGGATCACAAGCTCGCCCGCGGCTATCTTCCGGTGGAAACCCATTCGCTGCACTGGATCGCCGATCCCGGCTTTCGCGCCGCCGTGGCGGACTATCTGCAACAGGAACGCCGCGCCGTGGACGAAGAGATCGAGGTGCTGACAGCCTATGGCCCCTTCCGGCGCACAGGGGCGGAACCATAGCAGCGGGGGCTTCACACTCCCGGTCCATTGGTCTCTCGGACCAATGGCGATACCAATGAACTGCCCCGTGGGGTATTTGGACAAAGATGAAAAGCCGAGAGCGGATGCCAGACTATCCTGCACCGGGCTGATGGAGAGACCTGCATGACCGAAATCCTGACCGCCGATGCCCGCGCCGCCGCCCTCGCCCCCTTGGGCGAAACCGGCTGGGCCGCCGTTCCCGGCCGCGACGCCATCCGCAAGATATGGAAATTCCGCAGCTTCTCCGAAGCCTGGGGCTTCATGTCCCGTGCCGCGCTCAGGGCCGAAAAGCTGAACCACCACCCGGAATGGTCGAACGTCTACAACGTCGTCGACATCACCTTGACCACGCATTCCTGCAACGGCCTCAGTGCGCTCGACATCGACCTGGCCCGCCACATGGACAGCCTCGCCCCCGGAGCCGAGATCCAGCGCGACCATGGCGAGCCGGTCTCCTGCCTCTGCGAATTGCACCACCGCAGGGCCTGATCTTTCCCTTCTGCAAATATCCTGGGGGCAGTCCATTGGTCGGAAAGACCAATGGACCGGGGGTGAAACCCCCATCACCCGAGGAGGCGGCGAAAGCCGACGACGAGACAAAAGCAATGCGGCCCCGGACATCCGGGGCCGCGCCGCAAGATCACCGGTCCGGCAGTTCAGATCTGCCCCAGCAGGGTCTCTCCGGCCGAAATCTCGCAGGCTCCGGGGCTTTCCTCCAGGTTCAGCACCGTCACCACCCCATCCTCGGCCAGCAGGGAATAGCGTTTCGACCGGGCGTTGAACCCGATGGCCGGCACCGAAAACTCCAGCCCCAGCGCCGTGGTAAAGGACGAATCCGCATCACCCAGCATGGTGATTCCGGCCGCCGTGGCCCCGGTCGCCTCGCCCCAGGCCTTCATCACGAAAGGATCGTTGACCGAAACGCAGATCACCTCGTCCACGCCCTTTTCCGCCAGCGCCGCGCGCACCCGCATGAAGCTGGGCACATGCGCGGTCGAACAGGTGCCGGTATAGGCCCCCGGCAGCCCGAAGATCGCCACCTTGCGGCCCTTCAGCCTGCCGCCCAGTGCCACCTGCTCGGGCCCGTTCGCGCCCATCTGCAAAAGCGTGGCCTCGGGCAGCCGTTCCCCAACCGCTATCGTCATTTTCGTCATCCTTTCCTGTCGCTCGCGTTGCGCATGGCACCCCTCGGTTATAGGGTCGCCCGGCGACTTTGCCAGAGGGGGAATGCGATGCGGGTGGTTATCGTCGGGGCCGGACAGGCCGGGGCGGCGCTGGCGGCGAAACTGCGCAGCCTGGGCCATCAGGGCCCCATCACCCTGATCGGCGAGGAACCGGCCCCCCCCTACCAGCGCCCGCCGCTGTCCAAGGCCTATCTCCTGGGCGAGATGGAGGAGGAGCGGCTCTGGCTCCGATCGGCCGAATTCTATGCCGACAACGCCATCGCGCTGCAACTGGGCCAGCCCGTCACCGGCATCGACCGCGCGGCGCAAACCGTCACTGTCGGCGGCGCGGCGATCCCTTACGACCACCTCGCCCTGACCACCGGCTCCACCCCGCGCCGCCTGCCCGCCGCGATCGGCGGAGACCTCGCCGGTGTCTTCACCGTCCGCAGCCTTGCCGATGTCGATGCGATGCGCGCCGAATTCCAGCCCGGCCGCCGCGTCATCATCGTCGGCGGCGGCTATATCGGGCTTGAGGCCGCCGCCGTGGCCGCCAAACTGGGCCTTCATGCCACCGTCCTGGAAATGGCCCCGCGCATCCTGCAACGGGTGGCGGCACCGGAAACCTCGGCCTTCGTCGCGGCGCTCCACCGCGCGCATGGCGTCGAGATCCTTGAAAGCACCGGGCTTGACCGTCTTCTGGGCGATGCCCGCGTGACCGGCGTCCGCCTTCAGGATGGCCGCGAACTGCCCGCCGATTTCGTCATCTGCGGCGTCGGCATCACCCCGAATGACCGCCTTGCCGCCGCAGCGGGGCTGACGATCGACAACGGCATCGCCACCGATTCCCACGGCCGCACCTCGGACCCCGCTATCTGGTCGGCGGGCGATTGCGCCTCCTTCCCGCATCAGGGCGGCCGCATCCGGCTGGAATCGGTCGGCAATGCCATCGACCAGGCCGAGGCGGTCGCCGCCAACATGCTGGGGGCCGATCAGCCCTATCAGGCGAAGCCGTGGTTCTGGTCGGATCAGTTCGACCTGAAACTGCAGATTGCCGGGCTGAACAGCGGCTATGACCATATCGTCACCCGCCCCGGCGACAATGGCGCGGTGTCGTTCTGGTATTACCGGGGCGATACATTGCTGGCCATCGACGCGATGAACGATCCGCGCGCCTATATGGTCGGCAAGCGGCTGATCGAATCCGGCAAAAGCCCCGCCCCCGATACCCTCCTCTCGACACCCGATCTGAAGGCGCTCCTGAAGGCATGAGGATCATCGGCGGCGCAAGGCGCGGGCTTCTGCTGACCGAGGTCGGCGACGGCGATCCGCAGGCGCATCTGCGCCCCACCTCCGACCGGGTGCGCGAGGCGATCTTCAACCTGCTGGTCAACGGCGGTCATCGGGGGCCGGGCGGCGGCAATCCCGTCACCGGCGCCCGCGTGCTGGATCTGTTCGCCGGCACCGGCGCGCTGGGGCTGGAGGCGCTGTCGCGCGGGGCCGCCCGCGTGGCCTTCGTCGATGACGGCACCAGGGCGCGCGCCCTCTTGCGGGCCAATATCGAAAAGATGCAGGCCATGGGCACCACCGATGTCTGGCGGCGCGACGCCACCCGGCTTGGCTCCAACCGCGGGCCGGGCTACGATCTGATCTTCCTCGACCCGCCCTATGGCAAGGGGCTGGGTGAGGCCGCACTTACCTCGGCCGTCGATGGAAACTGGCTTGCCCCCGGCGCGATGGTGGTGTGGGAGGAAGGCACTCCGCCCCTGCCGCCCCCCGGCTTCACCCAACTCGACCAGCGCAAATACGGCGACACCATCGTCACCCTGCTGAAAGCCCCGCAATGACCCCCGCCGCCGTGATCTTCGACTGCGACGGCGTCCTCGTCGACAGCGAAGGCCCGACCTTCGCGCTGCTGCTCGACGATCTTGCCGCCCATGGCCTGCCGCTGACCCTGCACCAGCTGGAAACCGATTACATCGGCGGCACCATCGAAGGGCTGGCGATCAAGGCCCGCGCCGCCGGGGCGCGGCTTCCGCCCGGCTGGGTCGCGGATTTCTACGCCCGGATGTATGCCCTGCTGGCACGCGGCACACCGCTGATGCCCGGCGTCCCGGCCCTTCTCGACCGGCTGGATAGCGCGGGTATCCCCTTTGCCGTCGGCTCCAACGGCCCCGACGAAAAGATGCAGATCACCCTTGGCCAGCACGGGCTGCTGCCCCGCTTCCGCGCCGTCCTGTCCGGCCAGACCCTCGGCAAGCCGAAACCCGCGCCCGACCTCTATCTGCTGGCTGCCCTGCACTGCGGGGCCGATCCCGCCCACTGCCTGGTGATCGAGGACAGCCCCACCGGGGCCCGCGCCGCCATCGCCGCAGGCATCCCATGCCGCGGCTATGCCCCGCATGGCCCCGAAACGCCCCCGGCCCGCCAGATGGCCGCTCTCGGCATCCCGCTCTTTCACCATATGCAAGACCTCCCGACCCTCCTCACCCTCTGACCCCTTCATCTTTGCCCAAATACCCCAGGGGTGCGTTATCGGTTGCGCCATCGGTTCGAGAAACCGATAACGCGCGGGGGGCTGGCCCCCCGGCCATCGCCGCCCCTCCCGGTCGCCGCAGCCGCGATGACGCCGCGTTGCGGATGACATCCCACGTCCCCTTCGCCATTCTGCCGCGAAGGGAGACCGCCATGACCAGCTATCCACACCTTCTCGCCCCGCTCGCGCTTGGCGCAAAGACCCTGCGCAACCGCAGCCTGATGGGCTCGATGCACACCAATCTGGAAGAAACCGGCGACTGGGGTCGCGTCGCCGCCTTCTACGCCGCCCGCGCCCGTGGGGGGGCCGGGCTGATCGTCACCGGCGGCATGGCCCCCAACCGCGAAGGCGGCGTCTTCCCCGGCGCGGCGGGTCTCTTCACCGCGAAGGACATCGCCAACCACGCCCGCGTCACCGATGCCGTTCATGCCGAAGGCGGCCATATCGCCATGCAGATCCTGCATGCGGGCCGCTACGCCTATTCCCCCGAATGCGTCGCCCCCAGCGCGATCAAATCGCCGATCTCGCCCTTCGCGCCAAAGGAACTGGACGAAGACGGCATCGAAAAGCAGATCGCCGACATCGCCACCGCTGCCGCCCGCGCCATCGACGCAGGCTATGACGGGGTCGAGGTGATGGGATCCGAAGGCTATTTCCTGAACCAGTTCCTCGTCGCCCACACCAACCGCCGACAAGACCGCTGGGGCGGCTCTTACGAAAACCGCATGCGCCTGGCCGTAGAGGTGGTGCGCCGGGTCCGTGCCGCCATGGGGCCGGATGCCATCCTGATCTTCCGGCTGTCGCTGATCGACCTTGTCCCCGACGGGTCAAGCTGGGACGAGGTGCTGCACCTTGCCCGCGCCGTTCAGGCCGCCGGGGCCAGCCTGATCAACACCGGCATCGGCTGGCACGAGGCGCGGGTGCCCACCATCGCCACCTCGGTCCCCCGCGCCGCCTTTGCCGACCTGACCGCAAGGCTGCGCCCCGAAGTCACCATCCCCGTCATCACCTCGAACCGGATCAACACCCCCGAGGTGGCCGAAGACATCCTTGCCCGCGGCATGGCCGACATGGTGTCGATGGCGCGGCCCTGGCTGGCGGATGCCGATTTCATCACCAAGGCCGCCGCAGGCCGGGCGGGCGACATCGCGCCCTGCATCGCCTGCAACCAGGCCTGTCTTGACCATACCTTCGCGGGCAAGCTGACCTCCTGTCTCGTCAATCCCCGCGCCTGCCATGAGACCGAACTGCTGATCACCCCTGCCCCCACGCCCAAGCGCATCGCCGTGGTCGGCGGCGGCCCCGCCGGCATGGCCGCCGCCATCACCGCCGCGCAACGCGGCCACAAGGTCACGCTCTACGAAACCGCATCCCGCCCCGGCGGCCAGCTGCATCTGGCGGCCACCATCCCCGGAAAAGAGGAATTCCGCGACCTGATCGACTGGTTCACCCGCCAGTTGCGCCATCCCGGCATCGACCTGCGCCTGAACAGCGCGGCAACCGAGGAGAGCCTGCAAGGCTACGACGAGGTTCTACTGGCCACCGGCGTCACCCCGCGCGATCCGGGCATCCCCGCGGCATCAGGCAGCCACGTCCTGTCCTACATCGACGTGCTGCGGGGCGCACCTGTCGGGCCAAGGGTTGCCATCATCGGCGCGGGCGGCATCGGATTCGACGTGGCGGAATACCTGGTCCACCACGGCACCAGCCCGGCCACCGACATCCCGCTCTGGCGGCGCGAATGGGGCGTCACCCCGCCCTGGGCCGCGCGCGGGGGCCTGACCGCCGCGCAGCCGGAGGCACCGGCCCGGCAGGTCTGGCTTTTGCAGCGCAAGCCGGAAAAGCCAGGCCGCGGTCTTGGCAAGACGACCGGCTGGATTCACCGCGCCACGCTGGCGGCAAAGGGGGTGAAGATGATCGGCGGGGTCAATTACGACGCCATCGACGAAAAGGGCCTGCACATCAGCCATGGCCCCGCGCGCGACAATGCCGAAACGCTGCCGGTCGATACCGTGGTGCTGTGCGCAGGCCAGATCCCGGCGCGCGGCCTGTCGGAACGGCTGACCGCCGCCGGGATGGCGCATCACCTGATCGGCGGGGCGGATGTGGCCGCCGAACTGGATGCGAAACGCGCCATCGACCAGGCCACACGGCTGGCCGCGGGCCTGTAGGCGATCCTCCTCGTCGCCGTCCAGGCACCCGCCGGGGGGAAGCCGGCGCGCGCAGGACCTGCGACGAGGAGGCCACCCTCAGCCCTCCACGGGCTTCAGCAGGCCATTGTCCCAGGCGGTCTTCACCTCATCGGCCGAAGCGGCACCGCTGCCGTCGACGTCGATGGCGGCAAATCCCTCGGCGGTCAGTTCGGGCCAGACGGCCTGCAACTCGGCCAGCGACCAGTCGCCGCTGGCATCCAGATCCTCGACGGCGGGCACATCCTGGGCCAGCGCGGGCAAGGCCAGCAGGGCGGGGGCAAGAGCAAGGGCAAGACGTTTCATCGAACTCTCCTTTCGGTTTCCAACGGCTTCCGGCATCGGGACCGGCCCGTCATGGCGATGACTTGGGCCACCCCCGCCGCGCCGTCCAGTGCCGTCCCGGACCAGCGGAATTCCCCCGCCGGTCCGGCGGTTTCCCCCGCCCGAAACCCGCCGATCCCGCCGCTCTGGCCGTTTTCCTGCCGTCTTTGCCCCGCGTTCCGGCAGCTTTCCGCGTGCGCACCCCGTTTCCGTGCCATGAACGATCCGCCTTATTACCCCGGATAGGACGCGCCCCTGCCCCGATCCCGCCCGATTTGGCGATCAGTAAGGACCGGAATGTGCTGCCTGCTTGTTTTGGGGAAACGAATGGACCGACTGACCGAAATGGAAGCCTTCGCCACCGTGGTGGATCAGGGCGGCTTCACGGATGCAGCCAAGAAGATGGGGATTTCGAAATCTGCCGTTTCGAAACATGTCTCCGCCCTTGAGGCCCGCCTTGGTGCGCGGCTTCTGAACCGCACCACCCGCCGCGTCTCGCCGACCGAAATCGGCCTGGCCTATTACGACCGCGCCCGCCGCGTGCTGAACGACGCGGGCGAGGCCGATGCGCTGGTGACATCCATGCAATCCGCGCCTTCGGGGCTGCTCAGGATTTCGGTCGCCACCGATTTCGGGGTGAACCTCCTGTCGCCGATCCTTGGGGATTTCCTGCTGGAATATCCCGAGATCACCGTCAACATGGTGCTGAACAACCGCTATGTCGAACTGATTTCCGAAGGCTTCGACATGGCGATCCGGGTGGGTGAACTGGAAGATTCCAGCCTGCGCGCCCGCAAGCTGACCGAAACGACCAAGCGGATGATCGGCAGCCCGGCCTATTTCCAGAAATTCGGGCGGCCCCTGAAGATCGACGATCTGAACGACCACAAGCTTCTGCACTATTCCAACCAGGCCAATGGAAACGTCTGGAAAGTCACGGCACCTTCGGGCGAAAAGCGGCAGGTGCGGTCGAACGGCTGGCTGACGGTGAACGACGGGCAGTCGCTATTGAACGCCGCGATTTCCGGCCTTGGCATCGCCTATCTGCCCAGCTTCCTTTACGCCGACGCGATGCGGGAAAAGCAGATCGAAGAGGCGATTCCCGGCCTCCCGACCGAGGTTCTGGGCATCTATGCCGTCTATCCGCCGGGCCGGTTCACCCAGCCCAAGGTGCGCGCCTTCATCGACTTCCTCGCCCGCCGCTTCGTCGACAAGGGTCCCGACAATTGGTGAGCCATCATTTCCCTCGGCCGGGTCCTCCCGACGGCACCGCCGCCCGGTGCCTGTCCTACTGGGTCGAGGTCACGATGACCTCGACCCTTCTGTTTTGCGCCCGCCCCGCATCGGTGCGGTTGGTGGCACGCGGGGCCAGCGGGCCGACGCCTTCGGCCACCACCTGCGCCGCCGTCACGCCCGGCAGGCCCAGCAGCGCCTGCCGCACCGACTGCGCGCGCCGCCGCGACAGGGTGATGTTCGCCTCCAGCCCGCCCGACACATCGGTATGCCCCACCAGCGCCACCCGCCGCGCCGGGTCTGCCGCCAGCCAGTCGGCCAGCGCCGACAGCGACGCATAATCGCCCGGCTCCAGCGCCGCCGCACCGGAATCGAAGGCCAGATCCTCCAGCACCGCCGCGCCATCGCTGTCCAGCGCCGCAGCCAGATCGGCGGGGGATGGATCGGCTGGCGTCACGGGCGCAACCGGAGCAACCACCGGGGCGGTCGCCTCGGGCAGGTCAGGCGGATCGGGCAACAGGGCCGGGGCCTGCGGGTCCGGCACATCCGACACCGGCAGCGGCTCGGGGGCGATCCGCGTCAGCTGCACAAAGCCGAAAGACGGCGACCGGCTGACCAGCAGCGTCAGCGCCTCGTCGCCCTTTTCGGCCGACAGAAACCGGAACTCGCCCAGATCGACATGCATCCCCGGTTCGGGCATCACCGGGATGGCAAAGCGGAAGTCGAACCCGCCGCAGGCCCGCGTCTCGCAATCCAGCACGATGTCATAGCCCTGCGCCAAAAGCTGATCGCGCAGCGGCAGCGCCAGTTCCGTCACCGTCATCCGCGGCGCATCCAGCCGCCAGGCCCGGCGGTCCAGCGCGCCTTCGACCCGCCGCACCGGCAATGCGCCCCCGGCAAACGGCCCGGTCGGCAGGTCCAGACTGGCGGGGGCGGCGCTTTCGGTTTCCAGCCCGGCCACCGGGGCCGGCAGGGCCAGATCCAGCGCCAGCCCCGGCACGGGCAGGACCATCAGAAGAACAGGAAGACAGCTGCGCACAGGGAAATTCGCCACCGGATCATGCCTTGCGATAATGATAGCGGCCGACCTCGGCCATGCCCGCGCGGTCATACAACGCCCGCGCCGCCGCATTCCGTTCGGCCACCACCAGCGCCAGCGTCCGTGCGCCCTGTCCGGCCGCCCAGTTCGCCGCCGCGCGCAGAATATGCCCGCCCGCGCCCTGCCGCCGCTGGCCGGGCCGCACCTCCAGCGCATGCAGCATCGCCGTATCGCCATGGCAGCCGACAAAGGCGGCACCCGCGGGCCGGTCGCCGCTGCGCGCCAGGATCACCGTCTTGGCCTCCGGGGCGCGTTCCATCACCTGCACCCGGCCCGCGCCGATGCCGCCTTCGGCCCAGACCGCCCTTGCGGTTTCCAGCGGCGGCCAGTGCGGAAAGGTGGTCAGGAACGGCAGGTCCCCCGCCAGATCGGCCACCGGGGCCGCATAGGCGACCACCGGATCATGCAGGCGGAACCCTCGCGCCGCCAGGGCGGTATCCAGCGCCTCTTGCCCCGGATCGCGGCCGGGGAACAGCACGAACAGCGGGTCGTCCATCGCCGCTATCGCCGCCTGCAAATCGGCGTCGGAAAAGCCCCGGTCGACCGAAGCCGCCGAAACCCGCTGCCCGCCCCCGGCCCCGTCGCGCAGGGTAAAGGGGCCAATCTGGCGGCGCGCGGCGGGCGGCCAGGTGGCCTCGATCAGTTCTGCCAGGGCCGCCGGTGTCATCCGAATTCCCGCATCAGCCGGACCATCGCCGCATCCAGCCGCGCCGGATCGGTGCCCCGGATCACAAGGTTGGTGCCGAAGGCGCCGTTCTGGTTGAAGGGATAGGACCCCATCGACAGATCGGGATAATCCGCCGCCAGCCGGCCGAACGGTTCGGCCACTTCGCCTTCGGGGCGCAGCACCCGCAGCGACTGGCTGAGCAGCGGCTGCCCCCCGGTCAGCCCCGGCAACACCCCGGCCAGCATCGCCTCGAAAATCTTCGGAACGCCCGCCATCACATGCACGTTGCCGATGGAAAAGCCCGGCGCGATCGACACCGGATTCTCGATCAGCGCCGCGCCATCGGGAATGCGCGCCATCCGCTGCCGGGCCGCGTTGAAAGGCACGCCCTGCCGGTCGTAATGCGCCCCAAGCAGCGCCATCGCATCGGCGCGATGGCCGATCGGGACGCCCATCGCCTCGGCCACCGCATCGGCGGTGATGTCGTCATGGGTCGGGCCGATGCCCCCGCTGGTAAAGACGTGATCAAAGGCCCCCGACAGCGCCCGCACCGCCGCCACGATCGCGGCATGGTCATCGGACACCACCCGCGCCTCGGCCAGATCAATACCCACGCGGGTCAGTTCCCCGGCCAGATAATGCAGGTTCGAATCCCGCGTCCGCCCGGACAGGATTTCATCCCCGATCACCAGCATCGCCGCCCGTGGATTGCCTGCTGCCCCGGCCATCTGCCTGCTCCTTCATCCCTTGCCCTTGGCTATAGCGCCCAAGACCGCGCAATCCAACCGCCCCTCTGGCGTTTCGCCGCCCTTCCGCCTATGTAGGGCGCGAAAGGAACCGCCCATGGACGACATCCGCGCCCGCGTCACCCGCGACGGCATCCGCATCTACGAAGACGCGGATTTCGCCGGAATGCGCACAGCCGGCCGCGTGGCCGCCGAGATCCTGGATCTGGTCGCCCCGCTTGTCCGCCCCGGCACCGCCACCGGCGTGATCGACGATTTCATCCGCGAGGAAATAACCCGGCGCGGCGTCACTTCGGCGACCATCGGCTACAAGGGCTATCAGCACGCCTCCTGCATCAGCGTGAACCATGTGGTCTGCCACGGGATTCCGGGCGCGAAGATGCTGGCCGACGGCGACATCCTGAATGTCGATGTCACCGTGATCGTCGATGGCTGGTATGGCGACACAAGCCGGATGTATGTGGCGGGCGCGCTGCCGCGCAAGGCCGAACGGCTGATCGAAGTCACCCATGAATCGCTGATGCGCGGCATCGCCGCTGTGAAGCCCGGCAACACCTTCGGCGACATCGGCCATGCCATCCAGTCCTATGTCGAGGCGCAGCGCATGTCCGTCGTGCGCGATTTCTGCGGACATGGACTGGGCCGGGTGTTCCACGCCCCGCCGAACGTGCTGCATTACGGCCGCGCAGGCTCGGGCCCGGTGCTGGAGGAAGGCATGTTCTTCACCATCGAACCGATGGTGAACCTCGGTCGGCCGGAAACCAAGGTTCTGGCCGACGACTGGACCGCCGTGACCCGCGACAAGTCGCTGTCGGCGCAATACGAACATTCGGTCGGCGTCACCGCCACGGGATGCGAGATCTTCACCCTGTCGCCCGGCGGCAAGTTCTTCCGCACCTGGGAGTAACGGCCCGACAACGGCTAATGCGCAGGCCAGTGCGCGTCCGCAAAGGGCTCTGGCGTCGATCCCGGCCGCCCGACCCGCTCTTTGCGCTGGACCGGGCCATCCGTGGCGGCTTTGCGGGACGAAGCGGACGGTCAGGGCAACGAGAGGCCAGCGCCCGACCGCGGGTGGGCGCATCCAGCGGCTGTTCGATGCGCTTTATGGTGCGGCCCCTCCTGCGGGTTAGGCGGAAGACTGACGGCGCAGAAGCGCCCGCCCTCAGGCGCGGTCGGGCGCTGGCCGGGGCGGCTGACGCCGCTGTTAACCCGGTCGGGACTCCCTTCAAGCGTCAGGGATAGCGGCACCATCCCAACCGTCCGCAAAGGGTTCAAACCCGTCCTTCCCAGCATAAATCTCGCAACGTCATTGCCCAGCCGCCGACCAAAGCGCGCAGGCAGCACCGCTGTTGACCTGGCGGAGAGTTCTACCCGGCCCCCGCGGCCAGCAGGCACCATTGTCCACGCCAGCCTCAAGGCGGCCATGGCTTCGTTTTTCGGCGGCCTTGAGGCCGCCCGCTGCGACGCAACGTTCCGTTGCTCACCCTCAACCTTGAAGGCTGGTCCATGCCTGCCTCATCCTGAACCGATCCGCGGCACGACCACATCCTTACCAAAGCCATACGTAAGCCATACGTAAGCCATACGTGAAGCATACGCCCGTCATACCCGCCTTTTCCGGCCGATGGCGGCGCAGCGCCGGGCTGTCGGATCGCATCTTTCAAACCGCTTTGGGACTCGCTAGCATGACCCGGCAACCATCGGGGGAATCGGTCATGTCCAATATCCGCGTCACCGTCTGGGGCGAGAACGTCCACGAACGCAAGAACGCCGCCGTGCGCAGCCTCTACCCCACCGGCATGCATCAATGCATCGCCGATGCGCTGAACGCGGCGGGCGGCATCGCCGCCACCACCGCCACGCTGGACCAGCCCGACCACGGCCTGCCCCCCGGCCGACTTGACAACACCGATGTGCTGATCTGGTGGGGCCACGCCGCGCATGGCGACGTGCGCGACGAGATCGTGGATCAGGTGACAAAGGCCGTCTGGTCCGGCATGGGCGCCATCTTCCTGCATTCTGCCCATTTCTCCAAGCCGTTCAAACGCTTGATGGGCACCCCCTGCAATCTGTCCTGGCGCGAGGCAGGCGAGAGGGAGCGGCTCTGGCTCACCTCGCGCCATCATCCCATCGCCGCCGGCCTGCCCGATCATTTCGAGCTGGAGAACGAAGAGATGTATGGCGAGCCCTTCGGCATCCCCGACCCGATGGAGACCGTCTTCGTCTCGTGGTTCCAGGGTGGCGAGGTGTTCCGCTCGGGTGTCACCTACAAACGCGGGGCAGGCCGCGTGTTCTACTTCCGTCCCGGCCACGAAACCTATCCGACCTATCACGATGCCAATGTCCGGCGCGTCATCGCCAATGCCGTCCGCTGGGCGCACAATCCCGCACCCCGGCTGGCCGATCCGTCGGATGCGCCCAACATCCCGGTTGAAAGCGCTTTGGAGCCGATCTCCGAACGCGGCCTGAAACTTCACGCCAAAGGAGAGGACGGCTTCCGATGACCATCCGCCTGCTGATCCTGGGCACCGGCGGCATGGCCAACAGCCATGCCGAGGCTTTTGCCACGATCCCCGGCGTGTCGCTGGTGGCTGGGGTCGATCCGCGGCCCGGCCCCTTGGCCGATTTCGCCGGCAAGCACGGGCTGCAACGGACCTTTGCCAGCCTGGATGAGGCGCTGGCCTGGGGTGCCTTCGATGCCGCGACCAATGTCACCCCCGACAAGGCGCATTTCGCCACGACGATGCCGCTGCTGGCGGCGGGCAAGCATGTGCTGTGCGAAAAGCCGCTGGCCACCAACGCCGCCCACGCCGCCGCAATGGCCGATGCCGCCGCGCAGGCCGGGGTCGTCAACATGGTCAACCTGACCTACCGCAATGTTCCCGCGCTGCAACAGGCTGCCCGCATGGTGCGGGACGGGGCCATCGGCCCGGTGCGCCATTTCGAGGCCAGCTATCTGCAAAGCTGGCTGACCCAACCGGCCTGGGGCGACTGGAAGTCTGAATCGCAATGGCTCTGGCGGCTGTCCACCGAACATGGCTCAAAGGGCGTTCTGGGCGATGTCGGCATCCATATCCTCGACTTCGCCACCTTCATCGCGGGCGAGGAGGCGACCGAAGTCAGCGCCCGGCTTGCCACCTTCGACAAGGCCCCCGGCAACCGGATCGGCGACTATGCGCTGGATGCCAACGACAGCGCGACGATGCAACTGCGCCTGTCGGGCGGTGCCCTTGGGGTGGTTCACGCCACCCGGCTTGCCAGCGGCCATCTGAACGACCTGCGTCTGCGGATCTATGGCGACCGCGGCGGGCTTGAGGTGCGGTTCGAGAATGCCGTGTCGTCGCTTTCGGCCTGCCTTGGCGATGACATGCCCGGCGCCATATGGCACGAGGTCGATTGCCCGCCGGTGCCCACCGTCTATCAGCGCTTCATCGCCGCCATCCGGGGCGAAGGTCCGGCCGAGCCGGGCTTTGCCCGCGGTGCCGCGCTTCAGACCCTTCTGGACCGCGCCGAGGACAGCGCCGAACGGAACGGGCTGGCGCTGGCACCTTAGGGCGGCGGGCATGACGCCAGCCATACCTTTGCCATACGTCATGCATACGTCAGCCATACGCTTCGAAGGGCCACGGTTGTCACCGTGCGCTGCGTCAACGATCCCGCCTGTCGGACGGGGTTTTCCGGGGAATTCCGGCCTGTGGCCTCAGCCCGTCGTTTCCAGACAATGCCGCCGGAAGGCGCGTTTCAGCATGTCCAGTTCGGCGCGCAACAGGTCGATCTCGGCGCGCAGGTCGTCTTCCATGGCGACGCCGGTGATGATGGTGAAATGCGCCAGCTTCACCCCGGCCGACCGGATCAGAAAGGTCTGCACGCCCTCGTTCAGCACGTCCGAAGGGATCGGCACCCTGACTGAAAAGTTCCCCTCGCGCCCCGGCACCGGGGAGACCAGAACGCCGCCCAGCGGGCGTTCCTGATGGATCACCTCCAGCGGCGGCGCGGTGGGCCCGGCCCCCGTCAGCACCCCTTCCCAGACCCCGGCCCGGATGCGCGTCTGCGTCAGTGTCACGCCGTCGGCCATGGGTTACAGCTCCGCTCTGGGCCTGCGGCTGACGGTGACGTCCCGCAGGATGATCTGGTTCATTTCCGGCCCCTCGAAGATCAGATCCAGCCACAGCTTTTCGATCCGCTTTTCGTTGATCTTGGTATAGGCAAGGTCGAATTCGACCATCACCTCTTCTTCGTTCAACGGCAGTTCGCGCACGATCTGTTCGACGTTCGGCCCGTGCTTCACGTTCAGTCTTGCAAAGATTTCAAGGGGTTTCTCCATCTCGACGATCGCCTCAAGCCGGATCAGGTGCCGCAGCTTCAGCCCCTGGGCCGCTTCGGGCGGCAGATCCAGCACCAGGCTCAGAAAGCTGCCGTCAAATTTGAACACATCCATGCGAAAGCCGAACGGGGCCACATCCGACTCGCGCGTGTTGCGGATCTGGCGGACCGTCAGTTCCGACCGGCGGCAGTCGTGAAACACCGTGGCCCCCTCGCAGACCTGGGCGCGGGCGGGGACCGATGACATGCCGGGCGCGGGGATCTGGCCCTTCCACAGATCGGGGCGCCAGGCCCAGTCGGTGCCCATCGGCTTGCGGATCGCGGTGACGCCGATCACCGGCAGGGCCAGCCGGTATTCGGCCTGATGGATCACCCGGTCCAGTTCGCGGCGCAGCATCCGGGCACGGGTGCGAAGGCCGCGCAAACCCTCCAGCCCGATCTTCGGGGCTTCTTGCGCGGCACGCGACCAGCGCACCATCGCACGGCGAAAGACCAGCCGGTCCAGCACCTTGTCCAACCGCCCCGCCATCGCGTCCCTTGTCCGTTCAGCTCTGCATTCGCCCGAGTATTGTTGCCAATACGGAAACGAATCTCATATCACCGAAAATGGCTTAACAAGCCAACCCATTCGCCGGGGTCGTCCGCAAATATTTCACGGCCCCGCCGCATTGGCCTGCCGAACCGCCGAAATGGCCTTGCCCAGAATCCCCCGCCCCTGCTCCGGTATCAGCCCTCCCTGCGGCGGCGGGCTGACCGAGATCATCACCAGACGGCCCTTCACGCCGATTGCGGCGCGCCAGTAGGGGCCGATGGCGCGGTCTTCCAGGCGGATCAGGAAGGCCCCGTCAGCCACCAGTGTCTCGCGCACGATCACCGAAGCGGCCCGGCCGTCGCGGGCAAAGGCGGCCCGTCCGGCCGGGCTGCGGGCCCAGTCGCTCAGCGCTTTTGCCCCCGCCTGCAAAACGCCCGAAGACCCTTCGCCACCTACGCTGACGGTAATGGCCGCGGCGGGAACCGGGCGGTCGGCGGCGCAGCGCCCGGCCACCACAAGGGCACTGCCCGCATCGCTGTGGCTGGCTTTGGGGTCGATGCAATATCCGGGCGGAACCGCCACCGTAACGGCACCACCCAGCACCGGGATGGCGGTCGCCCCGCCGCCGACGGCCACACAGGCCGACAGCAGCAGGGCCAGCGCCGGCGCGGCCCTACTGGTCCATATAGACATGGCTTTCCGCCTTGCCCCCCGGATGGGTCACGGCCCCCCAGCGGGCCCCGCCGACCAGTTTCGCGTATTTGTGAAGCACGCCCGAGGTGTATTGCGTCTTCCTTGGCCCTTTCCATTCGGCCCGGCGGCGGGCCAGTTCCTCATCGGACAGCGCCACCGATATCTCGCCGGTCAAGGCGTTCAGGGTGATCCGGTCGCCGTTTTGCAACAGGGCAATCGGCCCGCCATGTGCCGCCTCCGGCCCGACATGGCCGACGCAAAAGCCGCGTGTCGCGCCGCTGAAGCGACCGTCGGTGATCAGCGCCACCTTCTTGCCCATGCCTTGCCCGGACAGGGCCGCCGTGGTCGCCAGCATCTCGCGCATTCCCGGCCCACCCGCCGGGCCTTCGTTGCGGATGACGATCACTTCACCTTCGGCATAGGCGCGCTGCTTCACCGCCTCGAAGGCATCTTCCTCGCAGTCGAACACCCGTGCGGGGCCGGTAAAGACCTGTTCGGCCTCGCTCATCCCGGCCACCTTCACGATGGCGCCTTCGGGGGCAAGGTTGCCTTGCAACCCCACCACACCGCCGGATTTCGTCAGCGGCGTTTCAACCGGATAGATCACCCGACCATCCGCCTCGCCCCTGATGTCGTCCAGTTCCTCGCCCAATGTGCGGCCACTGGCGGTGATGCAATCCAGATGCAGCAGACCCGCCTTGGCCAGTTCCTTCATCACCACCGGCACGCCGCCCACCTCATACAGATCCTTGGCGACATATTTCCCGCCGGGCCGCAGATCGACGAACCAGGGCGTGTCGCGCATGATCGCGGCCACATCGAACAGGTCGAAGTCGATCCCGGCCTCATGCGCGATGGCGGGCAGGTGCAGCGCGCCATTGGTGGACCCACCGGTGCAGGCCACCACGCGGGCGGCATTTTCCAGAGACTTCAAGGTCACGATATCCCGCGCCCGGATGTTCTTTTCGATCAGGGTCATCACGGCGACGCCCGAAGCCTCGCCATATTGATCCCGCGATTCATAGGGCGCGGGCGCACCGCTGGAATTCAGCAGCGCCAGCCCGATCGCCTCGCTCACGCAGGCCATGGTGTTCGCGGTATATTGCGCGCCGCAGGCCCCCGAGGACGGGCAGGCGACCCGCTCCATGATCTCCAGTTCCGCCTCGCTCAGCGCACCGGCCTGCACCTTGCCGACCGCTTCGAACATGTCCTGAACCGTGATGTCCTGGCCCTTGTAGCGGCCCGGCAGGATCGACCCGCCATAGATGAAGACCGAAGGCACGTTCAGCCGCACCATGGCCATCATCATCCCCGGCAGGCTTTTGTCGCAGCCCGCCAGCCCGACGATGGCGTCATAGCAATGGCCGCGCATCGTCAGTTCCACCGTATCGGCGATCCAGTCGCGGCTGGCCAGAGACGACCGCATTCCTTCATGTCCCATGGCGATGCCGTCGGTGACAGTGATGGTGGTGAATTCGCGCGGGGTGCCACCAGCCTTTTTCACCCCGTGCTTGACGATCTGCGCCTGCCGGTTCAGCGCGATGTTGCAGGGGGCGGCCTCGTTCCAGCAGGTCGCCACGCCGACAAAGGGCTGATGGATTTCATCCTCGGTGATACCCATCGCGTAGAAATAACTGCGATGCGGGGCGCGCGCCGGACCTTCGGTCACATGGCGGCTGGGTAGTTTCGATTTGTCGAAACGCTGGTTGGTCGCCATTGGCTTTCCTCCCGACAGATGCCTGTGTCAGGGGATAAAGCGCTGGCAGGTGCGGGGCAAGCGGAAGCCGTCAGTAAGAGGTATGCGCCAGTGCAAATAGCACCGGCGCGCCCACCCACAGGGTAAGAAAGCTAATCGCCATCAACAGGCACAAACGCCATCGCGGCATCGTGCGGGGTCTGACTGGTATGTCGAGCCACTCGTCCATCGGCCATATCTAGCATGTATGCAAACGGAATCCTGCCCCCGCGACAAGCAACAGCCCGTTTCCAGGGCCACGCAGGTTTCGCCTTAAGGATGTAACGAATGGCGGGACCTCACCTTTCCGGGTTGCCCTTCCCCTTTCGTGCCCCATGCGCTATGGCCTTCGACCGTTAGCTTCAGGGATTCCGCCGATGAAATTCACCCTCTCCTGGCTTCGTGACCATCTGGAAACCGATGTCGGCATCGAACAGATCGCCGATGCGCTGACCGATCTGGGGCTTGAGGTCGAAGGGGTCGAGGATCCGGCCGCCCGCCTGGGCGCGTTCCGCATCTGCAAGGTGATCGAGGCCGTGCAGCACCCCAATGCCGACCGGCTGCGGGTCTGCCGCGTGGCGACCTGGCCGGGCGGGCCGGGGTCGACGATGGAAGAGGTGCAGGTGGTCTGCGGTGCGCCGAACGCGCGCACCGGGCTGGTCGGGGTCTTTGCCCCCGCAGGCACCCATGTGCCGGGCACCGGCGTCGATCTGAAGCCGGGCAATATCCGCGGCGTCGACAGCAACGGCATGCTGTGTTCCGAACGGGAACTGATGCTGTCGGACGACCATAACGGCATCATCGACCTGCCCGAGGATGCGCCCCTGGGCGAGCGTTTCATCGACTGGCGCGGGCTGAACGACCCGGTGGTCGAGATCAAGGTGACGCCGAACCGCCCCGACGCGCTTGGCATCCACGGCATCGCCCGCGATCTGGCGGCGCGGGGTCTGGGCAAGCTGAAAGCGCCGGTCATCCCGGTGATCGACGGGGCGTTCCCCTCGCCGATCCGGGTTCAGATCGACCCGGCGCTGAAGGAAAAGGGCTGCCCGCATTTCGCAGGGCGCACCATCCGCGGCGTGAAGAACGGCCCCTCGCCCGACTGGTTGCAATCGCGGCTGAAGGCGATCGGGCTGCGGCCGATCTCGGCGCTGGTCGACATCACCAACTTCTTCACCTTCGCCTGGAACCGCCCGCTGCATGTCTTCGACGCCGACAAGGTTTCGGGCGGGGTGCTGCGGATCCATCCGGCACAAGGTGGCGAGGAGTTTCTGGCGCTGGATGGCAGGACCTATACCCTTGCCGCCGGGCAGATGGCGATTTCCGATGACGACGGTGTGGAATCCCTTGCCGGCATCATGGGCGGCGAAGCGTCGGGCTGCACCGAAGACACCGTGAACGTCTTTCTGGAATCCGCCTTCTGGGACCCGATCACCATTGCCGCCACCGGCCGCGCGCTGAAGATCAACTCGGACGCCCGCTACCGGTTCGAACGCGGCGTGGACCCGGCCTTCACCCTGCCGGGGCTGGAGATGGCGACGCAGATGATCCTTGATCTTTGCGGCGGCGAAGCTTCGGCGCTGACCCAGGATGGTTCGCCCATTGACACCAGGCGCAGTTACAGACTGAACCCGGCGCGGGTGATCAGCCTTGTCGGCATGGACATCCCCGAGGCCGAGCAGCGCCAGACGCTGACCGCGCTTGGCTTCCGCATGTCGGGCAATGATGCAACACCGCCCAGCTGGCGCCCCGATGTGCTGGGTGAGGCCGATCTGGTCGAGGAGGTTGCCCGCATCGCGTCCTTGGCCAAGCTGAAAGGCGCGCCGATGAAGCGCGGCACGCCCGGCGTGCCGAAGCCGATCCTGACGCCCCTGCAAAGCCGCGAGAAGGCCGCCCGCCGCCAGATCGCCGCGCTTGGCTACAATGAATGCGTGACCTACAGCTTCATCGACGCCAGATCGGCTGCCCTCTTCGGCGGCGGCAGCGATGCGGTGCGGGTGGACAACCCGATCTCGTCGGAGATGAGCCATCTACGCCCTGACCTGCTGCCCGGCCTGCTGGCGGCGGCGGCACGCAATCAGGCGCGCGGCTTCATGGATCTGGCGCTGTTCGAGGTCGGCCCCGTCTTCCACGGCGGCGAGCCCGGCGAACAGCATCTGCAAGCCACCGGCCTTCTGGTCGGGGCCGCCGCCGCGCGCGATCCGCATGGGAGCCGCCGCATGGTCGATGTCTTCGACGCCAAGGCCGATGCCGAGGCGGTTCTGGCCGCGCTTGGCGCACCGGCCAAGGTGCAGATCAGCCGCAAGGTGGCGGGCTGGTGGCATCCCGGCCGGTCGGGCGTGATCGGTCTTGGGCCGAACACCATGGCGACCTTCGGCGAGGTTCATCCGCGCATTCTGGCCGCGATGGATGTGAAAGGGCCTGCGGTGGCCTTCACCGTTCTGGTGGCCAATGTGCCGCAGCCCAAGGTCAAGACACCTACCCGCCCGGCGCTGGCGATCAGCGACCTTCAGGCGGTGGACCGTGATTTCGCCTTCGTGGTGGATGCGCGGGTCGAGGCTTTGACCGCGGTGAATGCCGCGCAGGGCGCGGACAAGGCGCTGATCGACAGCGTGCGCATCTTCGACCAGTTCACCGGCGACAAGGCCGAGGCGCAAATGGGACCGGGCAAGAAGAGCATCGCCCTGACCGTGCGCCTGCAACCCACCGCCGCCACCCTGACCGAAGCCGAGATCGAGGCCGTATCGGCCAGGATCGTTGAAAAGGTGACAAAAGCCACCGGCGGCACGCTGCGGGGCTGATGCCTACTCGTCGACTTCGTCGCTCGTCGGGGGTTCGCCCGCGAGGAAGCGACACGGTCGCGTGACGGGCAGCGGGGCAAGGGGGATGTGCGGATGAGTCTGGAAACCTGGCTGGCCTTCGTGGCCGCATCGACGGTTCTGGTGGTGATCCCCGGCCCGACGGTGCTGCTGGTCGTGTCCTATGCGCTGGGACAGGGGTTCCGGGCATCGCTGCCGACGGCCTTCGGCGTCTCACTGGCGGACATCACGGCGATGACCCTGTCAATGCTGGGCATTGGTGCCCTGCTGGCCGCTTCGGCCACCCTCTTCACCGTGCTGAAACTTGCCGGTGCGCTGTATCTGATCTGGCTGGGGGTCAAGCTCTGGCGGTCCGGCGGCACACTGAACGCGCGGCCCGTCACCGGGCGGGTCGGGGCACTGAAGATGATGGGTCATGCCTGGCTGGTCACGGTCCTGAACCCGAAGGGGATCACCTTCTTCGTGGCCTTCCTGCCGCAGTTCCTGGACCGCAACGGCGATTTCTGGACCCAGATGCTGATCTTCGAGGCCACCTTCGTCGTTCTCGCCTTTGCCAATACGGTCACTTATGCCGCCCTTGCCGCGCGGGCCCGTGGGCTTTTCGCCTCGCCCGTCGCGGTGCGGCGGCTGAACCGCACCGGCGGGGGGCTGCTGATCGGCGCGGGGTTGCTGACGGCCGCGACGCGCCCGGCCTGACGCAGCCCGCACTTACGCCGCTGTCAGCAGCTTGGCCTCGAATTTCTTCAGCGTCGGGCGGGCGGCGGGATAGGCCGTCCCCCCGGCCAGCGCGGGGAACAGCCGGAACAGCTCGTCCCGCGCGGTTTCCTCCAGCCCGGCCAGAGTGCGGTCTCCGGGCTGGAAGCTCTCGCTCCATGTGCCGTCCGACATCACCACCTCGTGCCGGTCGAACAGAAGATGCAGGTATGTCACCTGCATCTCGGCGGCAAAGGCGACGCCGGGCAGATGCGTCAGATGCTCGGCCCGCACCAGCACCTCGTCGGATCCGAACAGCAGTTCGGCCCGCGACCCGGTGATCAGCATCCGGTGCTGGCGGCTGACCTTCATGTCGCGTTCGGGCAGGCCCGCACCCAGCGCCCCCGCGCGGATCAGCACGGGTTGCAGCTTCGGTTCCGCCGCCAGCGTCGCGCGGTCCAGCGGCTTCCGCCCCACCCAGCGCAATTCCTGCAACCCGTGGTCGCGCGTCACCACCCTGTCACCGGGACGCAGGTCTTCGACCGCACGTTCCCCGTCTTCGCAGGCGATCCTTGTTCCGGGGGTAAAGCAGGGGATGACCGTTTCGATGCTCACGAAGGTCATCGTCCCGGTCACATCACCCAGGTCGTTGTAGAAGGTGACGGTGCCGTTTTCCGGGTTC
Organism: Paracoccaceae bacterium; assembly: GCA_036745335.1. GTDB lineage: Bacteria > Pseudomonadota > Alphaproteobacteria > Rhodobacterales > Rhodobacteraceae > Pseudogemmobacter. The sequence goes on along the minus strand of DAIOGH010000002.1, from coordinate 117,104 downwards.
GACGGATCATAGGTGACGCGCAGCTTGCCAAGGCCCGTCAGGTCGAGAACGTCGATCTCGCCGCCGCCCTCGCCGCCGTCGATGTGATCGGCATGGATACCGGCGAACACATCATTGCCCGACCCGCCATACAGGACGGCGGCACCGCTGCCGGTATAAAGGTTGTCGCCCGTCCCGCCATAGACCGTATCGCCCGCCGCCGAGACGATGGTGTCGTTGCCCGCCCCGGCATAGATCAGGTCGGCACCGTCGCCGCCATCTAGGCTGTCATCTCCGTCGTCGGCAAAGATCGTGTCATTGCCGCCCCCGCCCAGAACCGTGTCATTGCCCGCACCGCCGAAAAGCGAGTCATTCCCCGCGCCGCCGTCGATGCTGTCGTTGCCGGTATCGGCATAGACGGTATCTGCCCCGTCGCCGCCATTGACAGTATCGTCGCCGGTGCCGGAATAAAGCCAGTCATTGCCGCCACCGCCCGACAGGCTGTCGTTGCCCGCCTCGCCATGCAGCGTGTCATTGTCCGCGCCACCGTCCAGCGTGTCATTGCCCGCGCCACCATACAGCAGGTCCTGCCCGGCCCCACCCGACAGACTGTCGTCGCCCGCCTCGCCGTACAGCGTATCGGCCCCGTCGCCGCCATCGGCGCTGTCATTGCCCTCTCCGGTGTATAGCAGATCGTTTCCGGTGCCGCCTGACAGGCTGTCATCGCCAGTGCCGCCATACAGGCTGTCATTGCCCGCGCCGCCGCCGATGGAATCGTTCCCGGCCCCGCCGGTGACGGTGTCGTTGCCATCGTCGCCCTGAAGCGTGTCGTTGCCGGTGCCGCCGTCCAGCAGATCGTTGCCGCTGCCGCCGGACAGGCTGTCATTGCCTTCGTCGCCGGCAAGGGTATCGTCGCCATCTCCGCCCAGAACCGTGTCATTGTCGGCCCCGCCGAAAAGCAGGTCATTGCTGGCCCGACCGTCGATGTAATCGTTGCCCGCCCCGCCCCAGAAGACGTTGGTGAAGACATCGCCGCTCAGCCCGACCTGATCGAAGCCAATCAGCGTGTCATCGAAGGCCGAGCCGATGATGCCGTCGACGCCTTGCAAGACATCGCCCTGGGCATGGCCGCCGGTGGACGTCCAGTTTGTCAGGTTGACGTTCACCGCCGCGTTCGAGGCGCTGTAGTCGACGACATCCAGCCCTTCGCCGCCGGTCAGCGTATCGGCCCCCGCGCCGCCGATCAGCGTATCGTCGCCCGCCCCGCCATAAATCTGGTCATTGCCCGCCCCGCCGGACAACACGTTCGCGGCGGCATCGCCCGTCAGCGTGTCGGCATAGGCCGAGCCGGTCAGATTCTCGATCCCCGACAGCGTATCGCCTGCGGCATCGCCGCCGCTGCCCGATCCCGTCGACAGGTTGACGTTCACTGCAGCGGTCGAAGCGGCGTAATCCGCCGTGTCGATCCCCGCGCCGCCGACAAGCGAATCCGCACCGCTGCCGCCCGTCAGCGTATCGTCGCCATCGCCGCCCTGCAACGTATCGGCCCCGGCCCCGCCGGACAACAGGTCATGCCCCGCGCCGCCCCACAGCAGGTTCGCCGCGCCGTCGCCGGTCAACGTATCATCAAACCCGCTGCCGGTCAGGTTCTCGATCCCCGACAGCCGGTCGCCCTGTGCATCGCCGCCGCTGCCAAGACCCGTCGTCAGGTTGGCTGCAATCCCGGCAGCCGAGCCGGAGTAATCGGCCATGTCGGTGCCGGATCCGCCAATCAGACTGTCGGCCCCGGCCCCGCCCGTCAGCGTATCGTTGCCATCGCCGCCATCCAGCGTGTCGTCGCCCGCATCGCCGAACAATTGGTCATTGCCCGCCCCGCCCGACAGCAGATTGTCGCCGCCGTCCCCGGTCAGCGTATCGGCATAGCCGCTGCCGGTCAGGTTCTCGATTCCCGACAGCGTGTCTCCGGCCGCATAGCCGCCCGAAGCAGCACCTGTGCCAAGATTGACATTCACCCCGGCGGTGGAACTGGCATAGGTCGCCGTATCGCTGCCCGCGCCGCCTTCGATCTGGTCGCCCCCGGCCCCGCCGTCCAGCACATCATTCCCGTCGCCGCCCTGAAGCGTATCCACCCCGCTGCCGCCAAACAGCTGGTCATTGCCATCGTCGCCCGCCAGCAGGTTGGCATTGCTGTCGCCGGTCAGGGTGTCGTTGAAGTTCGATCCGGTCAGGTTCTCGACGGAAACCAGCGTGTCGCCTTGGGCATGGCCGCCCGACCCGGACCCCGAGGCCAGACTGACCGACACCGCGGCATTCGACAGCGCATAATCCGCCGTATCGGTGCCCGAGCCACCTTCAAGCCGGTCAGAGCCAAGGCCCCCGACCAGCGTGTCATTGCCGTTGCCGCCGTAAAGGGAATCGTTACCGCTCTCGCCCGAGAGCCGGTCATTGCCACCATAGCCGTACAGCACATCGCCGCCCGATGTGCCGACAAGGGTGTCGTTGCCGGACGACCCGGTGATCGTGGCCACTACCTGTGCCCGCCTCGCTGGTGGCGGGGTTCATGCCCCGCCTGTTCTGCCGAGGAGGATTGCGGTCAAATTGTGGCAAATTTTGGACAATTGTGACGGATCATAACAGAGCAGCCGCCGTTCTGCATGCCCCTGCCGCTGACGCTGCGTTATCCCCGGATCGCCCCGCTATCCGCAGACAAGACCTGCCGCTAGGCTGACCGGATGGAGTTCGATTTCATCATTGCCGGCGGCGGATCGGCGGGGGCGGTCCTTGCGGCGCGGCTCAGCGAAGATCCCGGCGTTTCGGTCTGCCTGGTCGAGGCCGGGGGCGGGGGCCGCGGCCTGCTGATCCGCGCGCCCGCGCTGGTGGCCGCCATGGTGCCGGGCCGCCCACCGCTGAACAACTGGGCGTTCCAGACCGTGCCGCAGGCGGGGCTGAACGGCCGCCGGGGGTTCCAGCCGCGCGGCAAGGCGCTGGGGGGGTCCTCGGCCATCAATGCCATGCTTTATGTGCGCGGCCATCCGACGGATTACGACGATTGGGCCAAGGCGGGCGCAACCGGATGGGACTGGCAATCGGTCCTGCCCTGGTTCCTGCGCGCCGAGGGAAACAGCCGCGGCGCGTCGGCCCTGCATGGCAGCGACGGGCCGTTGCATGTGGCCGATCAACGCCATCCCCGCGCCATCAGCCGCGCCTTCTTGCAGGCCGCCTGGGCCTGTCAGCTGCCCGAAACCGATGATTTCAACGGCGCATCGCAGGATGGGGCCGGTCTCTATCAGGTCACGCAGTTCCACCACGGCCCCCGCAAGGGCGAACGTTGCTCGGCGGCGGCGGCCTATCTGCATCCGGCGATGGCGCGGCCGAACCTGACCGTGCTGACCGCCACGCGCGCGCTGCGGGTGAGGGTCGAGGACGGCCGGGCCACCGGCCTTGTCGTGCAGCGCCGGGGTCGGCAGCTTGCCCTGAAGGCACGGCGCGAAGTGATCCTGTCGCTGGGGGCCTTCGGTTCTCCGCAGCTTCTGCTGCTGTCCGGCATCGGCCCCGAGGAGGAGTTGCGCGCCCATGGCATTCCGCCGGTGCATGTGCTGCCGGGGGTGGGGCGCAACCTGCAGGATCATCTGGACTATACGATCAGCCACACCTCTCCGCGCCCCGATGTGGTCGGGCTCAACCCGCGCGGCCTGATGCGGCTGGTCCGGGCGGGCCTGCACTGGCGGAAGACGGGCGAGGGCCTCTTCGCCTCGCCCATAGCCGAGGCCGGGGCCTTCCTGCGGTCGGATCCCGGCCTGACGCGCCCCGATCTGCAGGTGCATTTCGTGATCGGCATCGTCGACCAGCATCTGCGCAAACCGCATCTGGCCGATGGCTGGTCGGCGCATGTCTGCGTGCTGCGGCCTCACAGCCGGGGCTCTGTCGGTCTGCTTTCGGCCAACCCCCGAAGCCCGCCACGCATCGACCCCGCCTTCCTCTCCGACCCGCGTGATCTGACGTTGCTGATGCAAGGCGCGCGCTGGCTGGACTCCGCCCTCGCCGCGCCGCCGCTGTCGCCCTGGCGGGGTCGTCGGCTCTATCCGCACGACGGCAGCGATGCCGCGCTGGAGGCCGACATCCGCGCCCGCGCCGATACGATCTATCACCCGGTCGGCACCTGCCGGATGGGGCAGGACGATCTGGCCGTGACCGATCCGCAATTGCGGGTGCGGGGCGTGCAGGGGTTGCGCGTAGTGGATGCCTCGGTGATGCCGGGGCTGATCGGCGGCAACACCAATGCGCCCACGATCATGATCGCCGAACGCGCCGCCGATATGATCGCCACCGCTCATCCCCGGCCTGCGGCCGCTCTTCGCTGATCACCGCCGATGGTCTCGGTGGAGCAGTCCCACGCACCCGCCGCGGCCAGCCAGAGACAGTCCTGGACGGCCAGTTCGCCCTGCGAAGAGCGCACGAAGTGCCCGAGGAGCCGCAGCCTAGCGCCGCGGCTTGCCCCGCCAGGTGCCCAGCCAGCCGGTGAACCGGCCCCAGACGCCGCGCACCTCGCCTGCCGCGGCATCCGCCTGCGCATCCACCCGGTCCCAGGCGTCGCCTGCCCGGTCGATGGCCGGATCGACCATCCGTTCACGGAACTGCATCCACATCCGGCGGATCATCAGCAGCACGAAGGCCAGGAACCCCAGGATCACGATGTTGAGCCAGGGGATCAGCGTCACATCCGGCCCCTCGACAGGGGTGATCTTAACTGCATTCGGAAAGATCGAGATCATCGGGATCCGCCAGCCGTAATGCGTGACCGCCACCCATTGCGGCTTGGCCTTGTCGGTCTTGTAATTCGTCGCCTCCGCCTGAAGCGTGCTGCTGTCCCATTTGAAATAGGGTGGCCAGACCCAGCCGGTATCTTCGTTGCGATAGACCATCACCGATGCGCCGTCGGGATAGACCGCCTCGATGAAGCGGATGTCGCGGGTGGTCGTGCTGGTCTCGGCCCCGGTGCCGCTGTCCTCGATCGAATAGAACATCCAGTTCGACCCGATTGGCGTCAGCTTGTTGTAGGTGTTGATGATCTGCACCACATCGCGCTGCGGCAGGGTGTAGTGCAGGAACAGGCCCACCACCAGAACCAGCAGGATCCGCAGCGTCCACTTGATCTTCGTCCACATGCCCGAAAGCCCCCTTACCAGTTCACCGCGTAGATGATCACCCAGAACGCCACCACCGGCACGATGTAGATAAGCCAGAGCAGCCGCTTTTTCAGCCCCTTGTCATAGGCTTTCATGCCGGCCTCGATCCAGGCATCGCGGTCGCCCTCCAGCCCCTCGGACAGCCAGCGCTTTTCCAGCTTCTCGCGGCGGACGCTGCGGGAATAGATGCTGACAAGGAAATAGACCACCGTCAGCAAGATCAGGGTCATGGCAAACAGCCGCAGCCATCCCAGTATCATCCGCGTCCCCCCCGTGCCCCCCAGGGGCCTGTCGTCTGCCCGCCGCCCCAGGGGCCGCGCATCCCCGGTGCCGCCTTCGGCCCGCCGCGCATTTCCGGCCGGGCCAGTTCGTCCATCTTCGGCTCCGGCCCGAACAATGCCTCACGCGCGCCCTCGCGGTCCACCTGATATTCGCGGGCCAGGAAATCGGCGACGTGTTCCTTCTTGGCGTCCGTCCAGGCCGCGTATTCCTCGTAGAACCGCTCCTTGTGGACGATGAACAGCTGCCGCACATCCATCGGCGACAGTTCCGCCAGAAGCATGTTCACCAGATCGCGGTCCGGCCCCGGCCGGGCGCGCAGGGTGTAGAAATAGCCCGGATGCTCGCTGCTGATGCGCGGCCAGGGTCCGGCCCCTTCGACCCAGCGCAGCATCGCCGCCAGCCCCAGGAATTCCGCCGGCAGTGCCGTGCCCAGCCGGTAGGCCACCTTGCGCAATTCGGTCCGCCGCGCATCGCCGACCTCGATCCCCAGCTTGTCGGCCGCGTCCAGCAGGATGAAATCCATCTTCTGCCGCAGGATCGCCCCGGCATCCGCCCCGCGCGCCTGCACGATGGGTTCGACCAGCTGGTTGCGGTCCAGCCAGTCGGCGATGTGGTTGCGGTGGCTGAAATCCATCACCTGCGCCACCGGCACCTTGCCCAGGGAGCCGATGGGCAGACGGCTGATCGCCGCCGGAAACTTCGTGTCGCGGAACACATAGATGCCGCCGAAGAAGCTGGTCCAGAAATTGCCCTGCTCGAATGTCATCGCGGGCAGGCTGATCGGCACCCGCGTCACATCGCCGGTCTTTCTGGCCAGCCCGATCATCTCGGCAATCAGCGCCTCGTCGCGCCAGCCATCGGGTTCGCGACGGAAGGTCTCGATCAGCCCGGCCAGCTTGCCCGCATCCGCGACATGGCCGCCGATCGTATCGGCCTCGACCGTCACCTGCCTGATGTCGAACAGTTGCGCCGGGGTGTCGACCGAATAGACCGACCCCTGCAACTCCCCCGCCACCGCATCCCGCGCGGTCAGGGCGAAAAGCTGAGCCTCATTCTTCTCGATGAACTGCGTCAGGATGCCCCGGCTGGTCGAGAACTTGATGTTCAGAAGCGGTGCTTCCTTCTGCTGCGTGGTCAGAAGGATGAACTGCCGGTTGGCCCCATTGGGGTTCAGGTAAAGCGGATCGCCGAATTCATCGCCGACCTCGGGCGAATAGCCCGACAGGTCGATATGGAAATCCGTCAGCGCGGTTTCCTTGCCGGTCAGATGCTTCAGCGCCCGGTTATACCGCGCCACAAGCTGGGGCGAGGACACCTCGATGAGGTTGCCGAACATCAGGCCGCGCTGGATGAGGCGTTTCATTGTGATTACAAGAGCCTCTTGTATCTTCCACTGGAAGAGAAATCGAAGATAAATGGTGCTGGCGTGGAGGCAGAAAGTTCAAGTATCTTTTCATGTGCTTTCGCAAATGCGCAGAAGGTCTTCCAACGACCATCTTGTGCGCCCGGAAGGTAAAAACATCTTCCGCGATGCTGCTCAATCGCCAGTCTTTCGGAATCAATCAAATGAAACTTCAAATCCTGAGAGAGGACTATCCAATTCCGCTTCAGCACGCGCTCAAGCCAAACGTCATCCGCCATTTCTTCGGGGAATCTTTCACCTTGATGCCACCTAATTTCTGCTGGTGGATCCAATTTCGACAGTGCATAAGGAAATCGCTTTCCGATATTCCTGTCAAAGAAGAGTGTCAGTTTGTCCATTCTTTAAGTCGCGGGCTTTCTCGCTGAACACCTTCAAAAATAAGAGCATCGATGACTTCTCCAGCACTGAGGTCAAAGTCATCCGTCAGCTCGTCGACTTCTTCTCCCGCAAGCCAATGAGCCTTCAAAATACCTGTCTTCACCCCGCGCACCTGTGGAGCACCGAACGCAATTCTTGGGTCGATCCGAATAGCCCTGTCTTTGCCAGCAACTTTCCAATATGTGACTTCACCGCTGTCCTCGTCATAGTTGAACTCATCCAACTGCCGAGAAAGCAGATCACGCCAAACATACTGGCCGCCATGATTGGCAGAAATCAGCTTCTCAACGTCGCCTTCACGAAGTGGGCCGTCATCATCCTGGAGTATTTCGGCACCGTCGGTTTTGAAACGGAGTTGTGCAAACGGATACTGAAGCCCTGTCGAGCGAGTAAACCAGTCTCGCGCCCTGGCAATCTCCGTCACCTTAAGACCTGCCCGGCGCATTCTAGCTACAACTGCGAGTTCGATAAGTTGTAGGAACGACAGACCTACATTCTTCTCCTTCTCCCTAAGCATTGCCTTGCGACCGTCGAGACGAACTCTGTGCCACGCTGCGACAGTCTGAGGAGAAATGTGAGCATAACTAGCCGCTTCGCCAATCCGGTATGCCGGAGTGGCGAGCCGTGACTTCCAGAACTGGCTCGGTTCGACGGTCATGTTCTCAACTGCCTCGAAGCTGCAGAGTACTCCTTGCAATCGGTGAGGTCCACCAACATCACCCCCGCCCCTCCAGATACCTCTTCTTCGCCTCTTCCATCCGCTGCATATCCCGCACGGCATTGGAAATCGCCACCTCATCCGACTTGTCGGCATAGCGGAATTCGCTGTCGGCATAGCGGTTGACCTCCTGGATCACCATCTCCACCGTGATCGGCTGCATCAGCCCCTTGATCATCGCCAGCTTGTCGTCATAGGGCTTGAACAGGAACAGGTCCGGGTTCTCCATCCACTCGTCCGGCAGTTCGAAATCCATCGCGCGGACCTTCACCGCATCGGTGATGTTCTTGATCGCCCGCCCGGTGAACCGCTCATCCGCCTGCTGGATCGCCTTCAGATAGGCGCCGATCTTGGCAATCGTATCCAGCGGCCCGATGTCCTTTGCGGTCGCCTCCCAGACCTTGATCAACCCGTCCTCATGCGGCTTGGCATGCCTCTCGAATGACGCGGCCACCGCCCGCTTGATCTCTTGCGCCGCGAACAGCTCATGATCGCCGACCGGAATGGAGTGGTTCTTGCCCAGCAGCAAGGAAAGGATGTCGATGTAATCCTCCCGGCTCTGTGGCCCGTCAACCAGAAACCGCGCCCCGGCCCGCTGGCGCAGGGCGTCGTCCACATTCTCGGGGTAGTTCGAGAACATGCCAAACGTGCAGTTGCCCCGCACCACCGTGCCCGCGCCGGCAAAGGCCTGCATGAAGACCGCCGTCACCTCTTGCTGCCCGGCACTGGACTGCCGATCCCCTCGCTTCCCCGCCACCTGATCAATATCGTCAATCGTCCCGAACCCGATCACCGTCGGGTCCAGCACCGCGTCGATGAACGCCTTGGCATTCTGCCCCGACTTGCCCTGATAGGAATCGATCTGGTCGATTGAAAAGTTCTGATAGCGGAAGGGATAGCCCGCAACCTTGCAGTAATCGTTCAGCAATCCCGCCATCATCTGAATGAGGGTGGTCTTCCCCGTCCCCGGCTTGCCATCGCCCATGAAGGTGAAGATGAACCCGCCCAGTTCGGCAAAGGGATTCAGCCGCCGCTCGAAATCATAGGCCATCAGCATCTTCGACAGCTTCAGGCTTTGGTATTTGGCGATGTGGTTGCCCACGACTTCATGCGGCTTCTTGAAGGCCATGACGATCTGGCCGCCCTTCGCGGCCTTGGCCGGCTTGAACCCGGCAATCACCAGCTGATCCGCCTCGACCTTCCACGACCCGGCCGTGAAGACCGACACCCGTGCCCCGTTCTCGGCCCGGATCGCCACCTTCTTCATCAGCGCCTCGGCAAAGCCCGAGATCACCGCCACCAGCCGCGCATCATCCGTTGCCAGCGCGGCGATGTCCTGATCCAGTTCCCACAACGCCCCCTGCAAGGCCAGCGGCGCATTGTCGGTCAGCACCTCCTCCACCTCGCCCAGTTCCACCGGCTGCGTGCCGACATGCGGCGCGATCAGAAAGGCGGTGGCATTGGCAAAGGTGAACAACACCACCAGCGCCTCGGCGGCCAGCAATTCACCGAACTCGGCCCGCTTCGCCTCGGGCACCCGGCCTTCCAGATTGGCCCGCTTCAACTCGGCCAGCCCCGATTGCGCGGCAAAGGTCTCGCCCATCGCCAGCGCAATCGCCAGCCCCCGCCGCAGGGCGTTCAGCGCCGCCGCCTGCACCGGGCTGACCAGCCCGTCCGACAGACCCTCCACCCGCTCGGCAATCCGCACCCCGCCCGTTCGCGCCACGGGGCGCGCCGCCATCCCCGGCACGGTCGAGCGGAACCGCGGCCGCGTGCCGATGCCCGGAGACCGCTCGGCCCCCGGCGCAACCTCCAGGGGCTTTGCCAGCCGCGGCGCATGGTCAAAGCCCGAGACCAGACCCAGCGCCGCCTCATACTGCGCCCGGATTGCCTCTTCCTTCAGCTCCATCGTATCCCGCGCACTCATCGGCCAAACCCCTTCTTCTGTTCTCAAATATCCCAGGGATCCGGGGGCTGGCCCCCGGCCACCGGCCAAAATCTCAAACGCCGGGAATAAGCCGCCCCCCGGCACCGACGATGAACTTGCGTATCCCGCGCAAACCAACCGGATCCTGCTCGACCAGCACCTGATAGGGCCGTTCGGGCAGGATGATCATCCGCTCCTGCGTGGTTGCGCCGGTATCGGCCCCGGTCAGTGCATCCAGCTTGTAGACCTGCTTGGGCCGGGTCGAGAACCAGCCGTCCTTGACCGTCTCTTCCCGGTCCGACACCAGATCTTCCACCGTCCAGACCAGCGCCCAATCCTGCCCGGCGGGGGCCCTGGCATCCTCCAGCACCTTGGAAATCGGCCCCGATTGCAGGGTGAACCCCGCAGAATACATCGGCCCCAGCGTGATCCGCCGCAGCCGCCTGGGGTGCAGATCCTCGAAATCCGCGTCGAAGCCGGTGGCGATGGTCAAGAGCTTCAGCCCGCCCACCGATTGCGCCAGCACCTTGGCCTGCAGCGCGGGCCAGCGGTAATCATCATTCGGCAGCGGCTTCTTGCCGGAATCCTCAAGGTCCATCAGATAGACCACCGGCAGGTTCATGCCCGAATCCCACACCGCCCAATGCACCAGATACTTGCGCCGCGCGCCCTCCTGCCCCAGCCATTGCGCATCGGCATCGTTGCGCAGCCAGAACAGGCCCCCGGCCTTCAGCGCCTCGAAGTACAGCCGCTGCGACAGCGCGAATTGCAGCCCCGCAGGCAGCTTCAGCTCTCCCACGATGGTGCGGATCATGCGGTCCTTGAGTTCCGCCTCGGAGGCCATGCCGGCCAGATGCTTGTCGGCCTGCTGGGCATCGACCGCCATCATCATCAGCTCCTGCGCCACAGGGAAGCCGCTCTCGTGCCGGTCGATGGTCAGGCGCGAGGCCGCCTCGGCCTTGCCCGTCATCAGGTATTTGTCGTTCAGCGCCCGGAACGTGGCAACGATGCCACCGACATAGCCCCCCAGCACCCGCGCCTCGGTCCGGGTCAACCTACCCTCGGCCTCGATCTCGGCGGCCACCTTGGCCAGATAGCCGCCGATGGTCTGGAACTTGTCGAAATACCGCCGCGCGACCGCCGGATCATACAACTCGGCATGGTCCGAAGTCAGGGCTTCCTTGACGCTGTTATCCGACATCGCGGTTCCGCCCGTCCTCATCCACCCAAAGCCACCAGCGCAACACCGGTCGGCGCAGGGCAAAGCCGCGCAGGCCCCCGGCGGGCAGCCCGTGACGAAAGGCCCAGTGCTGCGCCGGGCGGGCAACACCGCCCGCCAGCGCCACAAGCGCGCCACCGACGATCAGCAGCATGGTTGCGCCCGCCAGCAGGTCCGCAAGAACCAGCGACCCGGCCATTTCCAGCGCAACCGCCATGAACCCGGCCGCCAGCCCGGCAAGACAGGCCAGCGCCCCGAAGGCCCAGGCCCGCTTGATCTGCCGCCGGAAACTCATCCCCCGTAGGTGTTCTTGTCGTGCTTCTCGACAATCGCGGCGAACCGGCGGGCAAAGCGTTCATCCGCCTTGGCCTTGTCCTCAAGGATCTTGCGGGCGAAGACCATATGGCCCTCATGCGCCTCCAGCATGTCGGCCATCTTGGCATTGGTCGCAGCACCAATCCCGGCCATGGCGGCCTGCGCCTCCTGATCGGTCTTCACCCCGATCTCATTGATCCGATGCGCCACATCCTGCTGCTGCGCGGTTTTCAACGACGAGGTCAGCGCATCATACAGCACCACCCGCTGCTTGGTGTCCGTCTGCAGCTTGTTGATCAGCACCAGCTGCGTCGCCGCCTGATTGGTCAGGGAGTCGACCCAGGTCTTGCCCTTCTCGATATAGCGTTCCAGCGTCTGACTGCGGGCCAGTTTCACCTGTTCATCCTGGATCAGCGCATTGTGCCGGGCGTTCAGATTGGCCAGCTCGGTCTCCAGCTTGGTCCGCGCGCCCGCGTCCTGCTCCACCGCGATCCTGTTCTCCAGTTCGATGATCTTCGGGTCCATCCCGGCGATGTCGACCCGCACCGCCTCCAGCGCGGCCACGGTTTCCTCGCGGTCGGTCAGCGTGCCGGCAAGGTTGGCCTCGACCTTGGTCTTCTGGCCGTTCAGCAGATCCAGCTGGCCTTGCAGCAACTTGACGATCACGTCGGATTTCGAGATCAGATCCTGCAACTTGTCGTCGATGGTGGCATCGCGTAGCCGCTCTTGCCGCATCGATTCCGCCTTGGCACTGGAAAAGATGCCGACAAAGCCCTCCCAGCCGGTCTTGGTCCGCATCTCGTCGAAATCCTTCGAGAAGGCGGCGGTCACATCGTCCAGCCCCATGATCAGTTCGGCGATGTTGGCGTTCATCACGTCGGTGTGCTTGTGAACATCCTCCAGCGTGGCGTTTTCCACGTCGATCGACACGCCCTCGTCCAGCTTCAGCCGGGCCTTCTCGATGGTCTCGGTGATCGCGCTGATCTTGGCCTGCGCCGCCGCGACCTGAGCTTGGCTTTCCTTGATCTGGGTTTCGAAATCGGCCATCGCGCCCTCCTGAGCCGCTGAATCTGAAATCACCTAAGAATGTAATGACGAATTACATCCTCTGAAACGGGGGAATTTTCACGGCCCGCGCGCAAATGTGCAAGGCCGACTTTCCCACCCTCCGACCGGCACATTCTTGCAGCACAGACAGGCATTGGCCAAGCCCCGATCCGGCAGGTCAGCGCGCCGAATTTTCGTCGAAAATTCGTGTCCAGCCCCGTTACACCGGAATGTTGTCGATCAGCCGCACGCCGTCCAGCCAGCAGGCCGCCAGCATGCGCCGTGGCCGGGCCGGATCGTCCGAGGGCATCAGCGTCTCGGCATCGCGCAATTCGATATATTCCACCCGGTCGAACCCTGCGGCCCGGATCGCCTCGGCCGCCTCGCGGATGGCCATGCGGTCCGACTGCCCGGCCCGGATGTCGTCGGCCGCTGCGGTGATCGCTGCATAGAGAACCGGGGCCTTTTCACGCCCCGCCGCCGTCAGCCGCACATTGCGCGACGACAGCGCCAGTCCGTCGGCATCGCGGATCGTCTCGCAGCCCACCACCTTCACCGGGATGTTCAGGTCACGCACCAGCCGCAGCACCACCTGCAACTGCTGCCAGTCCTTCTGGCCAAAGTATCCCCGGTCGGCCAGCGTCATGCCGAACAGCTTGGTCACGACCGTCGCCACGCCGTCGAAATGGCCGGGGCGCATATGCCCTTCCAGCGGTTGCGCCACGCCGCCCAGCATGACCGTGGTGATGAAGCCGTCGGGATACACCTCTTCCGGCGAAGGCGCGAAGATCGCGTCCACCGGCACCGTGCCCAGCAGGTCCGCATCCGCGGCCTCGGTGCGGGGATATTTCTTCAGATCGTCCGGGTTGTTGAACTGCTTGGGGTTGACGAAGATCGTGGTAATCACCCGGTCGCATTCCGCCCGCGCGCGGCGCGCAAGGCTCAGATGCCCGTCATGCAGCGCCCCCATCGTCGGCACCACGCCGATCATCTCGCCCGCCGCCTTCCAGCCGCGCGCAAGGGTGCGCAGATCGGCCACCGTCCGCAGGATCGGGGTCATTTTTTCACCGGTATCTCATCAGGGAAGGAATGCTCGGCCGCCGGAAAGGCGCGGGCGCGCACATCCGCGGCATAGGCGGCAATCGCCTCATCCGCCGTCTTGCCCAGTTCGGCATAGCGGCGCACGAATTTCGGCCGGAAATCGGTGAACAGGCCCAGCATATCATCGACCACCAGAACCTGCCCGTCGCAGTCCACCCCGGCGCCGATACCGATGGTGGGAATGGTCAGTTCACGCGTTATCCGCCCGGCCAGCCCCTGCGGCACCTTTTCCAGCACCACCGAGAACGCCCCCGCCGCCTGCACGGCCCTGGCATCGGCCATCACCTTGGCAGCTTCGTCGGCGCGACCAACCACCTTGTAGCCGCCCAGCGTGTTCACCGCCTGCGGCGTCAGCCCGACATGCGCCATCACCGGCACCCCGCGCTGCGTCAGGAAGGCAATCGTCTCGGCCATATGCACCCCACCTTCCAGCTTGACCGAGGGCGCCCCGGTTTCCGCCATCAGCCGCGCAGCGTTGCGATAGGCCTGGCTTGGGCTTTCCTCATAGCTGCCAAAGGGCATGTCGATCACCGGCATAGACTTTTGCGCCCCCCGCACCACGGCCCGGCCATGCAGGATCATCATCTCCATCGTCACGCCCAGCGTGCTGGGCAGGCCATGGATCACCATCCCGACCGAATCGCCGACCAGAACGATGTCGCAATGCGCATCGACCAGCCGGGCAACCGGTGTGGAATAGGCGGTCAGCACCACCAGCGGCGCACCGCCCTTGCGGGCCAGAATGTCGGGGGGCAGCACGGGCCGGACGGGGGCGGTGGCACTCATGAGGCGACCTTTCTTTTCAGATCGCCCGCATTAAGGGCACAGCCGGGGCGGGCTTGCAAGAAAATTACGCCGCAGCGCAGAAACCCACCGCATCGGACCGGGCTTGACGGCAGGGCCGCCGCGCGGGCCAATTGGGACAATCAGCAAAGGACCCTCAGATGACCCTCATCCAACGCATGACCCGCGACGATGTCACCCCCGAAATCGAACGCCCCGATCCGGCCAAGGTGCTGGCGGGCGATCCGGTCCACACCACCTGGAACCTGGAAGAGGTGGACGGGCTTTACTGCGGTCTTTGGCAATCCACCCCCGGCAAGTGGAAGCTGACCTATGCCGAATGGGAATATGTCTACATCCATCAGGGCCATTCGGTTCTGACCGATGCCGCAGGCCATGCCACCCATCTGCGGGCGGGCGACAGCTATATCATCCGACCCGGCTTTGACGGCACATGGGAGGTGATCGAAACCACGTTGAAAGACTATGTGATCCGGGCCTGACCCCCGCCTGCCCCACCCGCCTGCTGCAACTGAAAAAGGGCCGCCCGATGGGGCGGCCCTTTTTCTGCCGTGGCGCGTCAGCCGCTGGTGCCGACCGCTGCGGTCTCGACCGCCTCGATTTCCTGCAATTCCAGCGGCGGGCAATCGTCCTCGGGAATCCCCTGCCGACGGCATTTGCGCAGATGCTTTTCGCGCGCCTTTTCGGCGGCGATGCGGTCGTCCTCGAATTTCTGGGCAATGGCCGCTTCGTCCGCGATCAGCTTTTCGCGGTTCTCGGGCGTGTCCGGCACGACGCGGCCATAGGCGTCATCCATATAGGGGCCTTCGACCGCAAGGCTTTCCTCAAGCGTCCTCACGCGCACCTTCGTGCCGACCGGGGCCTTGTTGAACAGGTCGATGGCATCCTGGTTGAACAGACGGATACAGCCCGCGCTGGTGGCGCGCCCGACGCTGGCATTGTCGATGGTGCCGTGGATGCGGAACATCGTGTCGCGCCCGCCGCGATAAAGATACAGCGCCCGCGCGCCCAGCGGGTTGTCGATCCCGCCAGGCAGCCCGCCGGCATATTCGGCGTAAAGATCGGGCCGGGTGCGGACCATGTTGGCCGTGGGCGTCCAGGACGGCCATTCCGCCTTGCGGCCGACATAGCCGGTTCCGCGGAACGAAATGCCTTCGCGTCCGACGGCAATGGCATAGCGGGTGGCGGTACCGTCCTCATGCACCCAATACAGCTTGCGCGCATAGACATCGACCACGATCGACCCCGGCGCATCCCCGGCGGTATAGGGCACCACTTCCTTCTGATTGCCCTCGATCAGATGCTTCGGGTCGACCGCCGGGATGACATAGCCCGCATCCACGACCTCCTCATATCCCGGAACGACGGTGGGGGCCTCTGCCTGTTCGACCCTGGGGCCACAGGCGGCAAGGGCGGGGATCAGCAGAAAGGCGGCAAGGCGAAGGGCAAGGGATGTCACGGTAAGACCTGATTCCGGCAGAAGGAAAAGGGTGAGGGCAGACCGGGGCACCTTGGCCCCGGCTTACCCCCCATCGTCAAGCCCGCAATTTCACTTTTCGAAACAAAGGGCCATCCCGTTGCCCGCCAGAGCCGATTCGCTTGCGGAATGCTGCCGGTTGACCGCAGCCGATGGCCCGGCTCAGACCGTCCCCGCCCCTCGGGCAGAGACCGGCCCCGCAGCGATTCCCCCGCAACGCCAGCCCCGTCGCGCCTATCCGACCACATTGAATCCCGGTCCATAGGGATAATGGGTGATGTTCTCGGCCCCGTCTTCGGTGATGACCAGAATGTCATGTTCGCGGTAGCCACCCGCACCTGGCTGGCCATCGGGAATGGTCAGCATCGGTGCCATGCTGATCACCATGCCCGGCTCCAGCACGGTATCGACATCCTCGCGCAGTTCCAGCCCGGCTTCTCGACCATAGGAATGCGACAGGATGCCGAAACTGTGGCCATAACCGAAGGTGCGATATTGCAGCACCTGCCGCTCGGCCAGGAAGTCGTTGATCTGTGCCGTCACGGTGGAACAGCTTACCCCCGGCAGCAGCAGACCCATGCCATATTCATGGGCGGCGATATTCGTCTCCCAGATGTTCAGCGATGCCGCATCCACCTCGCCCAGGAACATCGTCCGTTCCAGCGCGGCGTAATAGCCCGAGATCATCGGAAAACAGTTCAGCGACAGGATATCCCCGCGCCGCAGGGCCCGGTTCGTGACCGGATTATGCGCGCCATCGGTGTTCAGCCCCGATTGGAACCAGACCCAGGTGTCGCGGTATTCGGAATCGGGAAAGCACCGGGCAATCTCGCGCTCCATGGCGTCGCGGCCGGTGATCGAGATTTCCAGTTCGGTCGCGCCTTCACGCAGCGCCGCGCGGATCGCATGGCCACCGATGTCGGCGATAGTCGCGCCATGCCGGATCAGCGTAATCTCGGCCGGTGATTTCACCATCCGCTGCTGCATGGTGGCCGGGGCGATGTCCATCCCGCGCTTGGGCTTCAGGAAGGCGTTCAGCTTCTCGGCCCGTTCCATCGTCAGATGGTCGGCCTCGCAGCCGATCGCCTTGCCGGTGCCGGTGATCCCGGCCACCGCGCGCCAGAAATTGTCGCGCGCCCAGTCGGTATAGGTGACGTTGTCGGCAATCGACCGCCGCCACGGCTGGCCCCCATCAATGCCCGCGCTGACAGTGATGCAGTCGGTCGGCGTCACGACGCAGGCATAGGGACGGCCGAAACCGCAATAAAGAAAGCCCGCGTAATAGGCGACATTGTGCATCGAGGTCAGCACCACTGCATCCAGCCCATGCAGTTCCATCAGGTCGCGCAGGCCGGACAGCCGGTCGTGGTATTCCTCGTCCGCGAAAGGCAGCGCCTGCTTGGCCCCGCCATTGTGAAAGCGATACTGTGCGGGACGGGCGTTTGTCATTTCAGACCCCTAGAACCGGGGCCGCGACGGGACCCCGAAAGATCCCGGCGTGCAGGACGGACGCGGTTTGCCCGCAAGCGTCGGGGAAGGCCCCGGTGGCGACGCCATCGCCACGGCTCGGCCCCGTCATGCGCCCTTGCGGCTTTGCGCGCAAGCGCGAATGCACCCCTTGCACCGCCCCTGGGCGACCCCATGTAAGGGCATGAAACATCGAATGGAGAGACGCGATGCAATGTCCGGTGGATGGCGAAATGCTGGTTCTGGCCGATCGCGGCGGGGTCGAGATCGACTATTGCCCGCGCTGTCGCGGCGTCTGGCTGGACCGGGGCGAGCTGGACAAGATCATTGACCGCGTCGGCGGCCCCGCCCCGGCCGCAGCAGTATCCGCCCCCCGCAGCGCGCGCCCCTCGGCCCCCGGCCCGGTCTATCAGGCCGAACCCCGGCGCGAGGCCCCGCAGGCCGCCCGGCACGAAGACCGCCGCCGCCGGGATGACGACGACGATGACGACCGCCCTTACGGCAAACGCAAGCGGCGCGACAGCTTCCTGTCGGAACTGTTCGACTTCTGATCCCCGCTCCTCGATGACCTCGTCTGCTCGTCGCCAAACCGCGACGCGCAGACGAGTTGCGACGCAGGGGCCCCTTTCCATTCCCGAACCATCTGCCAAACTCGGCGTATCCAGAGCCGGGGGCCGCCAGTGAAACCCATCAACCTTGCCGAAAAGCTCGCGCAGTTTGACGCCTATTGGTCGCCGAAGATCGTCGGCGGCTTCAACGGCCATGACTTGATGGTGGTAAAGGTGCTGGGCGAATTCGTTTGGCATGACCACCCCGATACCGATGATTTCTTCATGGTCCTCTCGGGCGAACTGGTGATCGACTTGCCCGACGGCACCGTGACCCTGACACCCGGTGAGGTCTTCGTCGTCCCGAAGGGCATGCAGCACCGCCCCCGCGCGACCGTCGAAACCCACCTTCTCCTGATCGAGCCCGCAGGCACCCCCAACACCGGCGACCCTGCCACCGCCGCGACCAAGACCCGCATCTGATGCGCCCCGGTCCCCGCAACCTGATCACGGATGTGCCCGGCCTGAGGGTCGGCAATGCCGAGGATGCGCGCCTGCGGTCCGGTGTCACCGTGCTGACGGCGGCGCGCCCTTTCGTCGCCGCCGTTCATGTCATGGGCGGTGCCCCCGGCACGCGCGAGACCGATCTTCTGGCCCCCGACCGCATGGTCAGCGAGGTGGACGCCCTGTTCCTGTCGGGCGGATCGGCCTTCGGGCTGGATGCCGGAACCGGGGTGATGGCGGGCCTGCGCGCCGCAGGCCGCGGCTTTGCCGTCGGCCCGGCGCGGGTGCCGATCGTGCCGGGGGCGATCCTGTTCGACCTGCTGAACGGCGGCGATAAGAATTGGCCCGCCCTGGCAGAGACAAGCCCCTATCCCGCGCTTGGCCGCCGGGCACTGGAGGCCGCCGCGACAGATTTCCGGCTGGGCACCGCAGGCGCGGGCTTCGGCGCGATGACCGGGAACCTGAAGGGCGGGCTTGGCTCCGCCTCGGCCGTCCTGCCTTCGGGCATCACGGTCGGCGCACTGGTCGCCGTGAATGCGCTGGGGCAGGCCACGGTCGGCGATGGTCCGCAGTTCTGGGCCGCGCCTTTCGAGGAAGGTGCCGAGTTCGGCGGGCTTGGCCCCGCGCCGGGCGCGCGGCAAGACGCGCCCCTGCCGCTGAAAAGGATGGGAGAGGCGACCACCATCGCCATCGTCGCCACCGATGCCCGGCTGACCAAGGCGCAGGCGCAGCGGATGGCGGTCGCCGCGCATGACGGGATGGCGCGGGCGCTGGTGCCGTCGCACACGCCGCTGGATGGCGATCTGGTCTTTGCCGCCGCGACCGGCGCGCGCGACATGGCCGATCCGCTGACCGACAGCTTCCAGATCGGCCATGCCGCCGCCACCTGCCTTGGCCGCGCCATCGCCCGCGCGGTGTGGCTGGCGCGGCCGCAGCCCGGCGACCTGCAACCCTGCTGGGCAACCCGCTTCGGCTGACGCCCCGTCCCCCTTGCCAGAGCCGCCCCCGGCGCGCAGACTTCCTTGCGACCGAAGGGAGAGACGGCAATGCTTGGCGGACGCCCGATGCAGGACTGGATCGAGGATTATCGGCAAAGCCACCGCAACCGCTGGAACCAGCTGACCCATGCCTTCGGCATCCCGATGATCGTGGTCTCTCTGGCGCTTGGCCTCTTGTCGATCTTCGTCGCGGGCCTCTGGCCCTGGGCGCTGGCGCTGTTCGTGATCGGCTGGGCGCTGCAGTTCATCGGCCATGCCATCGAAGGCAAGCCGCCCGAATTCTTCCGCGACTGGCGCTTTCTTCTTGTCGGCACCCGCTGGTGGTGGGCGAAAGTGACCGGGCGTTTCTGACGCGAAGACCCGCCCCTTGCGGGGCGGGTCAAATTCCTTTGAAGGAATTTGCAAAAAATCTTCAAAGATTTTTGACCGGAGCCTTTCAAAGGCTCCGGTGCGATTTCTTCAAAGAAATCGCGTCAGCCATCCACCCGGATACGCGTGTTGGACGGATCGAACGGGCTGTCCTCGACCACCACCGCATCCCATTCCTTCAGCTGGATCTTCACCTTCAGCTTGGTCCCGACCTCGGCCAGGTCGGGCCGGACATAGCCCATGCCGATCTGCTTGCCGAAAGCCACCGAATACCCACCCGAGGTCAGGCGACCCACCTTCTGACCATCGACCAGCAGCGCCTCTTTCCCCCAGGGGTCCGCATCCGCAGGCCCGTCGATCAGCACCGTCACGCATTTGCTGCGGATGCCGGTCTCCAGCATCTTCGCCTTGCCGCGGAACTCTTTCGACAGATCGACGAAACGGTCCAGCGCCGCCTCCAGCGGGGTGGCGTCACGGCCGAGTTCATTGCCGAAGGCGCGATAGCTCTTCTCTTGCCGCAGCCAGTTCTGCGCCCGCGCGCCCACGCCCTTCAGCCCGTGCTTCTCGCCCACCGACCAGATCAGATCCCACAGATACCGCCCGAATTCGATCGGATAGTGCAGCTCCCAGCCCAGCTCTCCGGTATAGGCCACCCGGATCGCCCGCACCGGGCACATGCCCAATTCGATGTCGCGGTAGCTGAGCCAGGGGAAACGCTTGTTGCCCAGAACGGTGGCGGGATCGCGGTCCTTCACGATGTCCTTCAGAAGCGCCCGCGCATTCGGCCCGGCCAGTGCGAAGACGCCCCATTGCGTGGTGATGTCGTGGATGTCGATGTGCCCGCCGCCCTGCGCCATCCAGTCATCGGCGCATTTTTGCAGGAAATCATAGTCATAGGCCGTCCAGGCCCCGGCCGAGATCAGGTAATATTCATTCTCTTTCAGCCGGACGATGGTGTATTCCGTCCGCGTCGTGCCTGCCTCGGTCAGTGCATAGGTCAGATTGATCCGGCCCACATTCGGCAGCTTGTTGCAGGTGAAGTGGTCCAGGAAGGCCGTCGCCCCCGGCCCGCGCAGAAGATGCTTGGTGAAGGCGCTGGCGTCGATGATCCCGACCGTGTTGCGCACCGCCTCGGCCTCGGCCTTGGCATAGGGCCACCAGGTCCCGCGGCGGAACGACCGCCCGTCATGGTCGAACGTGGCGGGCGCATCCTTCGGGCCATAGTAGTTCGGCCGTTCCCAGCCGTTCACCTGCCCCATCTGGGCACCCATTTCCTTTTGCCGGTCATAGGCAGGGGCGGTGCGCAACGGGCGGCAGGCTTCGCGCTCCTCATCCGGGTGGTGCAGGATGAAGACGTGGTTATAGCATTCCTCGTTCTTGCGCGCGGCATATTCCGTGGTCATCCACGAGCCGTAGCGCTTGGGGTCAAGCGAAGCCATGTCAATCTCGGCCTCGCCTTCGGTCATCAACTGGGCAAGGTAATGCCCGGTGCCGCCTGCCGCCGTGATGCCAAAGCTGAACCCTTCGGCCAGCCACATGTTGCGCAGACCCGGCGCAGGGCCGACCAGCGGGTTGCCATCGGGCGTATAGCAGATCGGGCCGTTGAAATCGTCCTTCAGACCCACGGTTTCCGACGACGGAATCCGGTGGATCATCGACATGTATTCCGTCTCGATCCGCTCCAGATCCAGCGGGAACAGATCGGCGCGGAAGCTGTCGGGCACGTCATATTCGAACCGCGCCGGGGCACCGTATTCGTAGGGCCCAAGGATCCAGCCGCCGCGCTCCTCGCGCACATACCATTTGGCATCGGCATCGCGCAGGACCGGGTGTTCGCCATGGGTCTTGCGGTAGTCCTGCAGCATCGGGTCCGGCTCGGTGACGATATACTGATGCTCGACAGGGATCGCAGGGATCTTGATCCCCAACAGCCGCGCCGTGCGCTGCGCATGGTTGCCGGTGGCCGTCACCACATGCTCGGCATGGATTTCGTATTTCTCTTCGGACGGGACCAGCATCCCGCCCTTTTCCTCCATCCGCGTGACCGAAACGATCCATTCCGAACCCGTCCAGCGATAGGCATCGACCTGGATCTTGCGCTCGATGGTGACACCACGCTGGCGGGCCCCCTTGGCCATGGCCTGCGTCACGTCGGCTGGGTTGATATAGCCGTCCTGCGGGTGGAACAGGGCGCCGACCAGATCCTCGGTCCGCACCAGCGGCCAACGCTCCTTGATCTGCGCGGGCGTCAGGAATTCGTGATAGACCCCTGCGGTCTCGGCGACCGAGGAATACAGCATGTATTCGTCCATCCGTTCCTGCCGCTGCGCCATCCGCAGATTGCCGACGACATAGAAGCCCGCATTCAGCCCGGTTTCCGCCTCCAGCGATTTGTAGAAATCGACCGAATATTTGTGGATATGGGTCGTCGCATAGGACATGTTGAACAGCGGCAGCAGGCCCGCGGCGTGCCAGGTCGAACCGCTGGTCAGTTCGTCCCGTTCGACCAGCATGGTATCCCAGCCCGCCTTGGCCAGATGATAGGCGATCCCGGTGCCCACCGCGCCACCGCCCACAACCAGCGCCTTCACATGCGTCTTCATCGCCCGACTCCCCGGAAATGCCCTGGCCCATATCTGCCAGAGCGCCGCCCCGCCGGGCAAGCCGACCCGACCCTTCGCATCCGAAAACGACATGCATCCCGTGTCGCCCGCGGCATATGCGCGCCGCCCGGTCCCGTCCGGTTCCCTTTATCGGCGTCAAATCATCGTGACCCGCCCCGGCGCAACCCATGGCTGTGCCGGACGTTGATCTGCCATACGGGGCACAAGGTTGCCCCCGACAAATCGGATCAACAGGAGATCACCATGAAAACCCTTCTGACCAGCACCGCCCTTCTTGCCGGTCTCGGCCTTGCCGGACTTGCTGGGGCCCAGGATCAGCCCGTCTCTCCCTATCCCGCGGGCGTCGAAGCCGGGGTTCGCGCGTCGGATTTCATCGGCAAGCGCGTCTATCTGACCGAAACCGACACCGCCGGGCTGTCGACGACCACCATGGCAGACCCCGATACGGCCTGGCAGGACGCGGGCGAGATTGGCGACATCATCATCAGCATGGTCGGGGATACCCAGGTCGTTCTGGTCGATTTCGGCGGCTTTCTCGGGATCGGCGAAAAGACCGTGGCGGTGTCGATGAACGATCTGGCGATGGTGCCGGATGCCGACAGCCCGCAGGATTATTTCATCGTCTTCCAGGGCACCAAGGCCCAGCTTGAGGCCGCCCCCGCCTTTGACCCCGACATGGTGTTCGAGGCCGCGCCTGCCGCCGCCACCGATGACACGGCAGCGGCGATGCCCGCCGATGGCAGCGCGGCCGATCCCGCCGCAAAACCCGCCGCGACCGAAGAGCCGGTCACGCTGGCCACCTGGACCGAGGCCGATCTGATCGGCAAGCGGGTCTATGGTCCGAATGACGAAGACGTGGGCGAGATCAGCGCGGTATCGCTGGCGGCCGATGGCAAGGTGCAAGGGGCCGTGGTCGATGTCGGCGGCTTCCTGGGCATCGGCGAAAAGCGGGTGGCGCTTGGCGACGACATGCTGACGCTGATGCGCGAAGCCGATGGCGAGATGTGGTTCCGCGTGAATGCCACGCAGGAGCAGCTTGAAGCGATGGCACCCCATGCCAACTGATCGGGCCTGACTGCCTGAGTGATGCGGCCCGCGCCCAGCGGGCCGCATCTGCATGGGACAATCCGCCTCTTGACCCGTCGGGCAGTGCCGTGCAAGCGATCCGTCATGACGGACCGGATGCGCCATGGCCTGCGGGCCCTTGCCTTCTGGGCGCTGCTTGCGCCCTTCCTTCTGCTGTCGCTGCTGCCATCTTCGGCCATGCCGGCGCGTGCCGCCGATGGCACGCTGACCATGGTGCTTTGCACCGGCGACGGCCCTGTGGAAATGGCGATGGACCTTGCCACCGGCCAGCCGGTCAAGCCCCAGCCTGCCAAGCCACCGCCCGAAGGCAAGGCCGACCATTGCGACTGGGCCTCGGGCCAGTTCACTGCCGACCTGACCGCCGCCCCGTCCGCCGTCCTTGCGCTGACGCTGGTATCCCCCCGGCCGCAGCGCCCGCACCGCCCACACTTCTGGCGGATGCCTCTGCCACCGGCCTGCCACCCGCGACAGGACCACCCCCGCCGCCTGACGTTTCCAGCAATTGAAACCTCAGACAGCAGGATCATCAGATGACCGCAACCACCTAGGGGGCCGACGCCCCCGCGGCAGGCAATGCCGCAAGCAAGCTTTATTTCGCCGCATGGCGCTGGCATTTCTATGCCGGACTCTATGTCATTCCGTTTCTCTGCATGCTGGCCGTCACCGGCCTGATCATGCTGTGGATCGCCGTGCTGTCCGGCATCGGTGACGAACGGATGACCATCACACCCGCAGGCGCTGCGCTGCCCGTCAGCGCCCTACAATCCGCCGCCGAAGCCGCCGTTCCGGGCGGCAGGGCCACACAATATGTATCGCCGCTGTCGTCCGGCCATGTCGCCAGTTTCGCGGTGGCCGATGACGCGGGCACTGTCACCGGCGTCACGGTGAATCCCTATACCGGCGAAGTCCTGAACAGCTTTCCATGGCGGGCCGGATGGTATGATCTTGCCAGCGACATCCATGGCAGCCTGCTGCTGGGCACCACCGGAGACCGGCTGATCGAGGCGGCGGCCAGCCTTGGCCTGCTGCTGTGCGCGACCGGCCTTTACATGCACTGGCCGCGCAACGGCACAGGCTGGGGCCGTACCCTGCGTCTTCAGGCCGGGGCCAGGGGCCGCGCGCTGTGGAAATCGCTTCATGGCGTGATCGGCTTCTGGGCCAGCCTTGTTCTGGTCGTCTTCCTGATCTCGGGCCTGTCCTGGGCCGGGATCTGGGGCGAACGTTTCGTGCAGGCCTGGTCCACCTTCCCGGCCGAGAAATGGGACAATGTCCCCCTGTCCGACGACCTGCATGCCAGCATGAACCACGGCGCCGCGAAAGAGGTTCCCTGGGGGCTGGAACAGACGCCGCTGCCGGAATCGGGCTCGCTGGCCGGAACCGCGGCAATTGCCGGGCCGGTGACGCTGGATGCAGTGGCGGCCTTTGCCGACGGTTTGGGCTTCGTCGACCGCTATCAGATCATGCTGCCCAAGGACGGCACCGCGGTCTGGACCATCGCGCATGATTCGATGTCGAACGACGGGCCGGACCCGGCCGCCGACCGCACCATCCATATCGACCAGTACACCGGCAATGTGCTGGCCGATGTGCGCTATGCCGATTATTCGGCCTATGCGCGCGCAATGGCCTGGGGCATCGCCTTTCACGAGGGCGATCTTGGCTGGTGGAACACCGCGCTGAACACGCTGTTCTGCCTGACGGTGATCTTCCTGTCGCTGTCCGGTCTGGTGATGTGGTGGAAGCGCCGCCCCGCCGGTGCCGCGCGTCTGGCGGCCCCACCCCGCCCGGCCGAAGTGCCCTATGCCAGGGGCGCGCTGCTGATCACGCTGGCGCTGTCGCTGGCCTTTCCGATGCTGGGCCTGACCCTGCTGGCCGTGATCGCGGTGGATCTGGTCGTGCTGACTCCGATCCCTATGCTGAAGCGCGCGCTGTCATAGCGCGAATGCAAAGGGGCGGCGGGCAGGATGCCTTGCCGCTCCTTCCTATTCCTCGGGTCCGGCGCCGCAGACCTTGCGGCCATCCACATCCTTGCAGCCGCTGTCGCCGAACCCGGCCTTCGTCTTCTCCTTCGACCGCGCATCGCCCTTGCCCTTGCGCACCTTCACCCCGGTCTCTTCATCCGTGGTCACGCCGCGCGCCTTGTCTTCGGCCTTGCGGGCCTTGGCTTCTTCCTTCGCGGCCTGCCTTGCCTCTTTCTCGGCCCGTTCGGCAGCCTTTTCAGCGGCTTTCCCGGCCTCTTCGCTGACATGGGCCGCGCGCTCGGCCTCCCATGCGGCGCGGGCCTCCGCCTCCATGGCCGAGGCCAGCACGATCACCGGCACCTCGCCCATGCCTGCCACCCTGTCCACCACATTGGCATTCATCGCAGGTACATGCAGCGTTCCGAAGAACGCCAGCAGATCCTGATCCGACATCGACCGGGACGCGACCACCCGCACCCAGATCTGCGCCGACACATTGCCCATGAAATAGCGCAGGGCCACCTCCTCGGGCAGCACATCCTCGACGAATTCCATGCCCCGCACGGTCATGAACCCGCGGGGCTGATATTCGGGCATCGTCATCTGCAATTCGAATTTCACCCCGGTCGCGGCAAAGCTGGTAAAGATGAAGTCGGGATAGCGGACCATCTCGACGATCACCATCCGGCTGCCCTGGGTGTAGGTTTGCCGAACCTCCTTCAGCCCCTTGCCCTTGCGGGGGCTGGCCACGGCGCGCAGATAGGCGGCCAGCGTCTTGTCGGTGCCCTCCGGCAGATAGGCATCCAGATCCTGCGGTTGCGTGGGCTGCATCGACCAGCCTTCGGGCGCCTTCGGCATCATCGTGGCAAGATCACCCGGCAGGCTGGTCGCATCATCGCCTTCGGTGGCCATCGCCGCCATCGACACCCAGCCCTGAAGATATTCGCCGACCGTGATCCCGTCGCCATCGCCACCCCGCGCCATCCGGTTGGCGTTCCAGAAATCGATGGCCAGATAGAAGGACAGGCCGAAGATCGGGAACAGGACGAACCGCAAAAGAAGAAGCGCACGCATGGCAGGCATATCCCGAAGAAGGCGGGACACCTTGCCCCAGACTTCAGCTAGCCGCCGATTGGGGCAACCGCAGGGCAGGCGCGCGGCATTTCCGGTTCAGGGCCCGCGCATCCGTCCGAAGGCGGCGGCCAACGCAAAGACCGCCGAGGCCACGACGATGATCGACGGCCCGGCCGGCGTATCCTGCCACAGCGACAGCCGCAGCCCGCCCAGCGACGCCAGCGCGCCCACGATGACGGCCCCGGCCGCCATGCCTTCGGGACTGCGCGCCAGCCCGCGCGCCGCAGCCGCCGGGATGATCAGCATCGCCGCGATCAAAAGCGCGCCGACCACCTTCAGCGCCACCGCCACCACCAGCGCCAGCGCCACCACCAGCACCAGCCTCTCGCGGTCCGGGCGGATGCCGGCGGAATGGGCCAGATCCTCGTTCAGCGTCGCCGCCAGCAGCGCCTGCCAGCGCCAGGCCAGCAGCCCCGCCACCAGCAGCGCGCCGCCCCAGATCAGCGCCAGATCGGCCTTGGACACCGCCAGAATGTCACCGAACAACCAGGCCGACAGATCGGTCCGCACCTGCGGCAGGAAGCTGACCGCCACCAGCCCGAAGGCCAGCGCGGAATGCGCCAGCACCCCCAGTGTGGTGTCCATCGCCCAGCCCCGCGCCGCCAGTCCGGCCACGGTGACGGCCATCGCCAGCGCCACCACCAGCGTTCCGGCCATGATCGGCAAGTCGGTGGCCAGCGCCAGCGCCACGCCCAGAATGGCGGCATGTGACGTGGCATCGCCGAAATAGGCCATCCGCCGCCAGACCACGAAGGCCCCCAAGGGCCCGGTGGCCAGCGACAGCCCCACCCCGGCCAGCCCGGCCCGCACAAGGAAATCGTCAAGCATGATGGTGATGGTCGTGATGGGGATCGTGGGAATGGTCATGCGGATGCGCATGGTCGTGATCATGTTCGTGCCGGTACAGCGCCAGCGCACCCCTGGTGCCAAGGCCGAACAGCGCCCGGTATTCCGGCGCGGTCGACACCACCTGGGGCGAGCCCTGACAGCAGACATGGCCGTTCAGGCAGATCACCCGGTCGCTGGCGGCCATCACCACATGCAGATCGTGGCTGACCATCAGCACCGCCACCCCGGTTTCCTCGCGCACTTCCTCGATCAGCCGGTAAAAGGCGGCCTCGCCGGTCTGGTCCAGCCCCTGCGTCGGCTCGTCCAGCATCAGGACCTGCGGCCTGCCCAACAGCGCGCGGCCCAGCAGAACCCGCTGCAGCTGCCCGCCCGACAGCGTTGCCATCTGGCTTTGCTCCGTGCCCTCCATTCCCACCCGCGCCAGCACCTCGGCCGCCTGCGCATCGGACACCCGCACCGGCAAGGACAGGAACCGCCGCACGCTGATCGGCATCGTCCGGTCGATCTGCAACCGTTGCGGCACATAGCCCAGCCGCAGCCCCGGTGCCCGCACCACCCCGCCCGCCGCCGATGGCAGGATGCCCAGCAAGGCCCGCAGCAATGTGGATTTGCCCGATCCGTTCGGCCCGACCACCGTGATGATCTCTCCCGGCTGCACCGACAGGTTTATGTCGTGCAGCACCTCGGTCCCGCCCAGCCGCACGCACAGGTGCCGCGCCTCGATCAGGCTCATTTCCCGGCCTCCCGGCAGGCGGGACACAGTCCCAGCGCCTCGATGTTCGACCGTTCCACCGTGAACCCCACCGCCCCCGCCGCCGCCTCCAGCGTCGCACGCACCGGGGCGGCCGGGGCCTCGGCTACCGCATCGCAACCGCGGCAGATCAGAAAGGCCGGGGCATGCGCCTCTCCGGGATGCATGCAGGCGGTAAAGGCGTTCAGCCGGCGCACGCGATGGGCAAAGCCCTGATCGACAAGGAATTCCAGCGCGCGATAAGCCACCGGCGGCTGATTGCCGAAGCCTTCGGCCGCCAGCCGCTGCAACACGTCATAGGCCCCCAGCGCCTTGTGGTCCTCCAGCAGGATTTCCAGCACCCGCCGTCGCACCGGGGTGAAGCGCGCGCCCTGTCCGGCCGCCAGCGCCTCGGCCCGCGCCAGCACATCGGCGGTGCAATGGCCGTGGTCGTGCCGGGCAAAGGCGGCACCCGGATCGGCACAGCCGGCGCAGCTTTCGTCAGGGTGATGCGGTGCTGACATGGTTGGCTCTTGATATGTTATTATATTACATATAATGACTCCGCATCCGACAGCCAGAGCCTTCAGATGCGTTATATCATATCCTTCCTGCTGACCATCCCCACCACCGCCATTGCCGAAGTCCCGGCCGTCGTCACCGACGTTCCGCCCGTCCATTCGATCACCGCCGCCGTGATGGGCGATCTGGGTGCGCCCATTCTGCTCTTGGACCGCGGCGCCTCGCCGCACGGGTTCCAGCTGAAGCCCAGCCAGATGCAGGCGGTGTCCGATGCCGATCTGGTGATCTGGATGGGCCCTACACTGGCCCCATGGCTGGACAAGGCGCTTGAGACCCGCCCCCAGGGCAACGCGTCCCTGGATCTTCTGGCCGCCCCCGAGACCTATCGACGGGATTTCGCCGAAGACGCCGCGCATGACCACGATCAAGACCATGCCGAAGACGCCGCGCATGACCACGATCAAGACCATGCCGAGGGCGAAGCGCATGATCATGACGGGGCGGAAGACCACGACCATGACCATGACGGCCACAGTCATACGGGCACCGATCCGCATGCCTGGCTTGATCCGGCCAATGGCAGGGCCTGGGCGCAACTGATCGCGGCCGAACTGTCGCGCCTCGATCCCGAAAACGCCGCAACCTATGCCGCGAATGCCGATGTGGCGATTGCCGCCATCGACGCGGCCGATACCCAGGCCGCCACCCTGCTTGCCCCGGTGAAATCCCGCCCCTTCGTCACCTTCCACGATGCTTACGGCTATTTCACCGCGCATTACGGCCTTGCCCATACCGGGTCCATCGCCGCCGGGGATGCCGCCTCGCCCGGTGCCCGGCATCTGGCCGAATTGCAGGCCAGCCTTGGCGACGGCACCACGATCTGCCTTTTCCCCGAGGCCCAGCACGACCCCGCCCTGCTGACCCAACTGGCCGAGGCGACCGGCGCGCGGGTCGGCGGCAGTCTCGACCCCGAAGGCTCGACCCTGGAGCCCGGCCCGGCGCTTTACCCGGCGCTGATCACCGGGCTGGCCGAAACCATGGCCGCCTGCGCGCCTTGACCAAAGGGGGCAATCTGCCCCCTTGCATCCCGGCGTGGCTTCCTGTCAGCCTGCGGCAATGGACTGGGTCAAGATCATACATATCCTTTGCGTCATGGGCTGGATGACCTCGATCTTCGCCGTGCCGCGCGCGCTGATCTACTGGAAGCGCGAATGGCAGCGCCTGGGTGAATTCGGCCCGCTTGGCGACCTGACCATCCGGCTTTACCGCTTCTCGGCCGGGCTTGGCGTCATCGCGCTGATCACCGGCCTCTGGCTGGCCTGGGATGTCTGGGGCTTCGCGCCCTGGACACATCTGAAGATCGCCCTCGTCGCCCTGCTGGCCGCGCATTACATCTGGACCGGCGTTCTGGTCGCCCGCGCCCGCCGGGGCATCTTCGGCCAGTCCGACCTTTACCTGCGCATCTTCAATGAAATCTCGGTTCTCGGCACCATCGCGATCCTCTGGGTCGTCGTGGTCAAGCCGTTCTGACCGCGATGACCGGCCCGCTTCCGCCCGCCGACCTTGCCGCCTTGGCCGTCGCCCTCGGGGCCTGGGCCCTCACCGGGCTCCTGATCGAACACCCACCTGCCGCCCGGCCGTCGGTCCACCGCATCATGCAGGAGTATCGGCGTGACTGGATGCGCGCCTTCGTCACCCGCCAGCCCCGCATCTTCGACGCCACGCTGATCGACAGCCTGCGGCAAGGCACCGCCTTCTTCGCCTCCGCCTCGATGATCGCCATCGGCGGCGGCGTGGCGCTGATCGGCAACACCGCCGCCATCGCGCGACTGGCCACCGAACTGCCGCTGCAACCAACCGGCATCGACCTGCAACTGAAACTGCTGTTGCCGTTGGTCTTCCTGGCCAATGCGCTGTTGAAATTCGTCTGGTCGCACCGGTTGTTCGGCTATTGCGCTGTGCTGATGGCTGCCGTTCCGAACGACCCGAAGGATCCCACCGCCCTGCCCCGCGCCCTTCAGGCGGCCGAGATCAACATCACCGCCGCCCGCAGCTTCAACCGCGGCCTGCGGTCGATCTACTTCGCCCTTGCCGCCCTGGCCTGGCTTCTCGGTCCCTGGGCCCTGCTGGCGGCAACCATCGCCACCACTGCCGTCCTGTTGCGCCGCGAATTCTGGTCGCAGTCGCGCGATGTCATCCTGACCCGCAGCTAGAGCAGCGCCGCCGCCACCTCTGCCGCCACCGCCTCGCCCGACAGCCGCGCCCCCGCAGCCGTCTGCATCAGCCCCTGGCCGGCCAGCGCCTCGCCCGCAAACCAGATCCGGTTCCCCACCGGCTGCCGCAGCACCGCCCGCGCCCCGGCCCGCCCCGGCCGCACCGCCGCATAGGCCCCGCGCACCCGCCGCTCGCCGCCCCAGTTCGTCATGATCCCGTGCCCCACCGCATGCCGCGCCTCGGACCCGAAGATTTCCGCCAGCCGGTCGGTGGCAAAATCCACCGCCGCCGCCTGACCCGCCGCCTCGATCTCCCAGGCGAAATCGCCACCGACAAAGCCGACCATCAGATCCAGATCGAAGGGAAAGCACAGAAAGAACAGATCATGCTGCGCCCGCCGCTCGATCAGAAGATCGTCGAACGCCGACAACCCCAGCCGCGTGCCCTTCACCGCCAACGGGATCTTGGTCAGCAGCCCCATCGGCAGATCGAAGATCGCCGCCTGATGCGCCTCGGGCAGGGCGGGTAAGAAACCGATGTCCTCGAACTGCAACACCCCGGTCGACACGGTCACGATCACCGCCCGCCCGCGCAGCGTGCCCCGCTCCGTTTCCACCTGAACCCCCGGCCCGTCCCAGCGGATGCGCCGCACCGGGCAGCCCGTCGTCACCGGCACATCCGCCCCCCAGCGGTGGATCAGCGCGCCGAAGCCCTGCTTGGTAAAGTAATTCGGGTCCAGCTCGGCCGCCGCCGCGAAATCGGCGATGCTGATCTCGTCGCCATCCGCGCCGAAATCCATCGGCCCGGCAAAGGTGGAATTGGCCCGCAGACAATGGCAATCGGCAATCAGGCTGGCCAGCCGGTCATCCGGCCCGCGATGCGTGGCAATCGCCTCGGCCAGCAGATCATCCGCCGCCTTCACCCGCGCCATCTCGTCGCCCGATGCCTTGCGCGCGCCGAAATACAGATGATCCAGCCCCATCTCGTGATGAAACAGCGTCCAGCCCGCAGCCAGCGCCTCGGGATAGAACGGATTGCGATCCCCGGCATGCAGCCAGGCACAGCCGATGTCGAACGGCACCCCGAAATCCGCGTCGGTTGTCCAGGCCCGCCCGCCGATCCGCCCCATCGCCTCGACAACCGCGAAAGACAGTCCCGCCGCCCGCACCGCCTTGGCCGCCGCCAGCCCGGCGCAGCCCGCGCCGACGATCACCACATCCACATCGCCCATGGCAAATCTCCGCTGAAAAACCGCCTGAAATGCCACTATCCTGCCCGCGCAAAGGGATTCGGCAAAGCCCTTTCACCTTTGCCGGAAATACCCCCGCGCGGCGCGCACACCCGAGCCGGTTGGCGCTTGCGCCAGAGGCGAGACACCACAGCGCAGCCGCGCCTTCGCGGCTGCTCCATCCCATTCCGGCCCCATCGTTCAGACCTTGGCGCCGCGCCGCCCCTCGACCAGCCAGGCCATCACCGCCAGCCCGGCGGCAAGGATCAGCCAGGCCCAGCCCGGCAGCAGCGCGGCCACCCGGACCTCCTCGGTCTGATAGGCCGCGCGCGGGGTAATGCCGATCCAGCCCCGGCCCCAGGCCGGTCGGCCTTCGGCCACCTGCCGCAGGTCAGGCATCCCGTTCTCCAGCCGCACCACCGTGCCCCGCGCCGCCTCGGCCAAAGGTGCCAGCGCCGCGCCGTCGGCAATGGTCTCGGTGAATTCGCGCGGGGCCGCAGGACCGACGCCGATCACCCGCGTCAGATCCTCCTGCTCCAGCCGGTACAGCCCCAGGGCAGGCGCCTCCCATTCCACCTCATAGCGGCCGGGCGAGGTCTGGCGCATCTCCAGCACCACCTCGGCCCCGTCCGGCCCGATCACCGTCAGCGGGCCCGGCGCCTCTTCGGCAATCGTGCGGCGCACGATGGTCAGGTGCTGTCCCTCGGCGATCGCGGTCAGCGTCTCTTCCTCCAGCTCCGGCTCTTTCAGCATCCAGTGCGCCAGCCGCCGCAGCAGCTCCAGCTGCGGCCCGCCGCCTTCATAGCCGCGGCCCCAAAGCCAGGCCTGATCGCTGGCCAGCACCGCGATGCGGCCCTGATCCACCCGGTCCAGCACCAGAAGCGGCAACCCCTCCGGCCCCTCCATCACCGTCTGGCCCGACAGCTTTTCGACCTCGGCGATGCGGAACCAGCGGCCCCATCCCGGCTGGCCATCCTCGCCCGCCGGGGCGAACCGCTCCAGCCCTTCCGTCACCGGATGGCGCTTGCCCAGATCGGTGATCTTCGGGCGGAACCCGCCCTCGATCACCTGCGCCGTCGGGGCCACCGGCAGGATTTCCGCCAGGGGCGAGCGGTAAAGCGAATCCACCACGCCGAATTCCGGCCCCGCCGCCACCAGCACGGTGCCGCCATTCCTGACATATTGCACCACATTGTCGATGTAGGACATCGGCAGGATGCCCCGCATCCGGTAGCGGTCGAAGATGATCAGATCGAATTCCTCGATCTTCTCGATGAACAGCTCGCGCGTCGGAAAGGCGATCAGCGACAGCTCGTCCACCGGCACGCCATCCTGTTTTTCCGGGGGCCGCAGAATGGTGAAATGCACCAGATCCACGCTGGCATCCGATTTCAGCAGGTTGCGCCAGACCCGTTCGCCCGCATGGGGTTCCCCAGAAACCAGCAGCACCCGCAGTCGGTCGCGCACACCGTTGACCTGCACGACCTGGGCATTGTTGCGGTCGGTCAGTTCCCCCGCCACCGGATCGACGGAAAACTGCAAGACGTTCATCCCGCCATGCGGCAGCGTCACCGGCAGGTCAAGCTCCTCTCCCACCGGCACTGCATAGACCTGCGGTTCCCCGGCATCGACGGCAATGGTCAGTTCGACCTCGGCCCCCATCCCCGCGGGCACATCGCCGACATCCTCGACCATCAGCTTCATCACGAATTCCTCGCCGATGATGGCAAAGGCCGGGGCGTTGCGGATCACCAGTCGTCGGTCCCAATCGCTGTCGCGCCCGGTCAGCAGCACATGCAGCGGCGCGGGCAGGTCGGGGGCCATCTCCAGATCATGCACCCGTCCATCCGTCACCAGCAGCACGCCCGCCACCCGCGCGCGCGGCTCTTCGGCCAGCGCCTCGGCCATCGCGGTCAGCGCCAGCGTGCCCGCATCGTCGTCACCATCCGAAAAGCGGCGGATGCGCAATTCGGTGCCCGGCATCGCCGCCACTTCCGCCTCGACCCGCGCCACGGCCTGCGCCACCTGCGCCGCCCGGTCGCCCAGGGTCTGACTGGCACTGTCGTCGACGATCAGGATCACGATGTCGTTCAGCGACGCCCGTTCTTCCTCTTGCAGCGACGGATTGGCCAGCGCCGCCAGCAGCGCAGCCAGCGACAGGCCGCGCAGGGCCCAGCCACCCAGCCCCTGCCACAACGCCAAGGCCAGCAAGATCAGCGCCAGCCCCGCGCCGACCCAGATCAGCGGCCAGCCAATCAGCGGATCGAACACCAGCGTCATTGGCCCAGCCTTTCCAGCAGCGCCGGCACATGCACCTGATCCGACTTATAATTCCCGGTCAGCACATGCATGATCAGGTTGATCCCGAACCGATAGGAAATCTCGCGCTGGCGTTCGCCTGCAAAGCCGCGCCCCACCGGCAGCATCGGCACGCCGCTGGCATCGGTAGCCCAGGCCGCAGCCCAGTCATTGCCGCCGATCACCACCGGCGTCACCCCGTCATTCAGGTTGCGGAAGGGCATGCCTTCCTCCAGCGTCACATCGGGCGGCGCGGCTTCCACCCAAAGCGTGCCCTGCGACCATCGCCCCGGAAATTCCTGCAACAGATAGAAGGTGCGGGTCAGCACATGATCCTGCGGGATCTGCTCCAGCGGCGGAATGTCCAGCCCCGCCGCGATGCGTTGCAGGGCCTCGCCCTCGGGCGTGCCGCCGCCAAAGGCCGCCACATCGGCATCGCGGGTGTCGAACAGGATCATCCCGCCGGTGCGCAGGAACTGGTTCAGCCGGTCATAGGCCGCCGCCGAAGGCGTCGGGCTGGTGGCGGTGATCGGCCAGTAGAGAAAGGAAAAGAACGCCAGTTCATCCTTGTCGATGTCGATCCCCATCGGCTCGGCCGGTTCGATCGAGGTCCGCTCCCACAGCCGGTCGCCCAGGCCCCGCAGGCCCGCCGCCGCCATCTCGTCCAGCTCGGCATCGCCGGTCAGCACATGGCCCAGAACCACGGCGCTGGTGGCCTCGATGGCGAAATCGTCGCCCGGCAGGGGGGTATCCTGGGCCCGGACACCGCCCGCCAGACCCAGCGCCAGCCCGGCCACCGCCAGCACGGCCACGCCGCGCCGCAGGCCCGACAGCCGCCCCGCCAGCCACAGCGCCGCCAGAATGTCCAGCATCAGCAGCGCCAGCGCCGCGGCCAGCAGCGGCCCTTTCAGCGATTGCTCGGGTGCCGCTTCCAGTGTTCCGACCGGCACGCCCGCAGGCCAGACCGCCGCGGCCAGCACCGTTTCGGCCCCGATCACGTTCAGCGCAACCCGCCGGTCCAGCCCGGCATACAGGCCCGGAGGCTGGTCCGGCCCCGGCCCGCCCTTCAGCGCCCGCGCCAGCACCGCGCCATCGACGCCGGCCACCTCTCCCGCGTCGCGCGCGGCACCCCAGGCATCCAGCACCTCTTCGGCCACCCAGACCTGCCCTTCCAGATCCGCCGCCTCGGGTATCGCGGGCCGGGTCGACACCGCCAGCCGTTCCAGCATCTGCACGAACAGGCCCGACAAGGGCAGCGTCGACCATTCCGCATTCGCGGTGACATGGACCAGCACCACATTGCCCTGCCCCACCGCCTTGCGCGTCACCAGGGGCGTGCCATCCTCCAGCGCGGCAATCGTGCGGTCTGCCAGGTCCGGGTCGGGCTGGGCCAGCACCTGTTCCTTGACATGCACGTCATCGGGCAGCGCCAGACCGAAGAACGGGCTGCCCTCGGGGAAGGGGGCCAGCGCCTTCGGCTCTCCCCAGCTCATCGCGCCGCCGACAGTGCGCCCGCCCTCGCGCAGCCGCACCGGCAAGAGCGGGTCTTCCTCGAACCGGCTGACATCGCTGGCCGCCAGACGCGGCCCGGCAAAGCGCAGCAAAAGCCCGCCCTCCTCCAGCCAGTCCAGCACGGCATCCTGCTCGCCCTGCGTCACCCGCGCCACATCGGCCAGGATGATCACATCGGGTTTCGCCATCAGAACCTCGGACAGCGATCCTTCGACCAGATCGGCCACCGGCTCCAGCGCCTGCCGCAGGTAATGGGTGGGCGACAACAGTTGCAGCCCCTCCTGATCCGCACCTGCGCCGATTATTGCCACCTTGCGCCGTTTCAGGCTGTCGTCAGTCAGGCTGACCGCCCCGGCGCTGCGCAGGCCGGGAATTTCAAACCGTGTCACCCGGTTGCGCAGTTCCGGCGGCAGATCCATCGCCACCTCGGCAGCGTCGTCGCCGGGGGCAAAGGTCATCTGCACCCGTGCCAGTTCCCGTTCGATTCCCGCCGGATCGGGGCCGCGCGCGGTGACTTCGACCGTTGCCGCCTCATCGGCCGGAACCCGGCTGACCCGGACCATCACCTTGCCATCGGCGAACCCCGCCGGATGCAGGGCATAGACCGGGCGCGGGCTGGTCAGAACCTGCAAATCGCCCTTGTCCTGAAACACCGCCGCCAAAGCCTCGCGCCCCGGATGCGCCAAGCCATCGGCCAGCCACAGGGTGTCAAAGCCCTCGGCGGGCAGCACCTCGGCCCAGTCCTCCATCGCCGCCGGGGCCCAGGCCGCAGGCTCCATCCCCATCAGCCGCCCGGCCCAGACTTCGGCGGTCTGGAACACCACCTCGTCCGGCCGGTCGGTCAGCCGGATCACCGCAACCCTGCGCCCTTCGCGCCCGGCCTCCTCGACGATCGCCGCCGCCCGCTCCACCCGGCGCGCCCAGTCGCGCGCCTCGGCCCAGCCGCCATCCATCACCACCAGTAAGGGGCCGGTGCCCGGCTGCCGTTCCTGCGGATTCAGCACAGGCCCGGCAAAGCCGATGATCGCCGCCGCCACCGCCAGCACCCGCAGCAACAAGAGCCACCACGGCGTCTTGTCGGTCTCGGCATCCTCATCCTTCAGGCCCAGAAGCAGCGCGACACCCGGAAACCGCCGCCGGATCGGCGCGGGCGGCACGGCGCGCAGCAGGAACCACAGGATCGGCAGCGCCAGCAGCGCCAGCAACAGCATGGGCGACAGAAAGCCGACAGGGCCAAGGGTGAACATCTACCGCCCGCCCTCCACCGCCCGATACAGCCAGAGCAGCGCCGATTGCGCCGGTTGTCCGGTGTGATGCGTGCTGAAGTGCCAGCCCACCGCGCGGGTCAGCGTCAGCAATCGGTCCTTGCGTTCGGTCAGCCGCGCCAGATAGCGGTCGCGCAATTCCCCCGCCTTGCGGGTCTCGTGGCTGACCGACCCGCCCATCGATTCAAAGATCGTCCGCCCGTCGAAGGGAAACTCCTCCTCGGCAGGGTCCAGCACCATCAGCGCAGCTCCCTTGACGCCCCGGTCCGAGGCCCGCGCCAGCGCGGATTCCACCCCCGACAGATCGCCCATGAAATCCGACAGGAACACCGCGCGACCGTGGGAGACCATCCCCTCCGCCTCTGGCGCCCCGTAATCCCCGGTATCCTCCACCCCGGCCAGCCGCGCCGCCAGCCGCACCAGCTGCGTCCGCCCGGCGCGCGGCTGCGCCAACCCGGCCAGCCCCACCCGCTCGCCGCCCCGCAACAGCAGCACCGCCAGCGCCAGCGCCAGAAGCCGCGCCCGGTCGCCCTTGGCCGCGCGCCGCCTGTCGCCGGAAAACCCCATGCTTTTCGACGGATCGACCCAAAGCGTCACCGACTGCGCCGCCTGCCATTCGCGCTCGCGCACGAAATGCGCATCCGACCGGGCCGAGCGGCGCCAGTCGATCATACGCGCCCCGTCGCCCTGATGCGCCGGACGGTATTGCCAGAATTCATCGCCCAGACCCGCCCTGCGGCGGCCATGTTCACCCAGCATCACCGTATGCGCCAGCATCTCGGCCTGCGCCAGCAGGGGCGGCAGCGTCTGGCCCAACGCCTCGGCGCGGGAGCGCAGGTCCCCGGCGCTTTGCCCTTGCTGAATCACGCCGCGGCCTCAAGCCCCAGCACGCGGGTGGTGACGCGCGAGATGATGCCGGTCAGCGTCTCGCCCCGCGCCCTTGCTGCAAAGGACAACGCCATCCGATGCTCCAGACAGGCCGGGGCCAGCGCCGCCACATCCTCGACCGACGGGGCCAGCCGCCCCTGCAACAACGCCCGCGCCCGCACCGTCAGCATCAGCGCCTGCGCCGCGCGCGGCCCCGGCCCCCAGGCCAGGCTGTCGGACAGATCGCGGCCTTCGGGCTCCTGCGGGCGGCAGGCGCGGACCAGATCCAGAATCGCCTCGACCACCCGGTCGCCCACCGGCATCCGCCGCACCACCGCCTGCGCATTCAGCAGTGCCTCGGCGGTAAAGACCTGATGCGCCTCGGCCTCCTCGGCCCCGGTGGTGGCAAGCAGGATGTCGCGTTCCACCGCGCGGG
This sequence comes from Paracoccaceae bacterium, assembly GCA_036745335.1. GTDB lineage: Bacteria > Pseudomonadota > Alphaproteobacteria > Rhodobacterales > Rhodobacteraceae > Pseudogemmobacter. The sequence goes on along the minus strand of DAIOGH010000002.1, from coordinate 78,636 downwards.
TGGGATAATCGACATCGACCTGCACAAGGAAACGGTCCAGCTGCGCCTCGGGCAGCGGATAGGTGCCTTCCTGCTCGATCGGGTTCTGGGTGGCCAGAACGTGAAAAGGCCGGCCAAGGGCGCGATGCTCGCCCGCGATGGTCACTTCCTTTTCCTGCATCGCCTGCAACAGCGCCGATTGCGTGCGCGGCGACGCCCGGTTGATCTCGTCGGCCATCAGCAACTGGCAGAACACCGGCCCTTCGATGAAGCGGAAGGCGCGGCTGCCGTCCTGCCCGGTTTCCAGCACCTCAGACCCCAGGATATCCGCCGGCATCAGATCCGGCGTGAACTGGATGCGGTTGGCCGAAAGCCCCATCACCGTGCCCAGCGTATCGACCAGCCGCGTCTTGCCCAGGCCCGGCAGGCCCACCAGCAGCGCATGGCCGCCGCAAAGCATTGCCGACAGCACCAGATCGACCACCTGCTCCTGCCCGATGAAGCGCCGGTTGATCGAGACCTTGGCCCGTCCCAGCGTCTCGCCCAATGCTTCAATCTCGGCGACCAGCGCCTCTTCCCCGGCCATGACAGCTTCCTTCCTTCCGCGTCGCCGCGCATTAGACCGAAACTTCCAGCCGGGCACAAATGGCAAAAAGCCCCTTGACACAAATGATCGTGAAACAGGCTGTGACCGGATCGGCGGCAATCGGATGCGAAGCGCCCGGCCGCCCGCGCGCCGGGGCGCTTCGCCCCCGGACCCCAGAGGATATTTGCAGAAGGGAAAGGCAGCGGCCCGCCCTCTTTCCACTTTCCCTTCTTCAAATATCCCCGCCGGAGGCATCCGGCCGCGGCCAAGGGGAACTGCCCCTTGCCGTGGGGCGTTCTACGGGCCAGAGTCCCGATCATGACGACAGCCAATGCCGATACGCTTGCCGCCGCCGCAAAGGCCGCCTCAAAGGGCCGGGGCCTGCCGCCGGTGCATCTGTGGAATCCGCCATTCTGCGGCGATATCGACATGCGGATCGCCCGCGACGGCACCTGGTATTACCTTGGCACCCCGATCGGCCGGGCCCCGATGGTCAAACTGTTCTCCTCGATCCTGAAGCGCGAGGGCGACTGCTATTTCCTTGTCACCCCGGTCGAAAAGGTGGGCATCCGCGTCGATGATGCGCCCCTGCTGGCGGTGGATGTCGAGGCGACGGGACATGGCCGCGACCAGAGCCTGCATTTCGTCACCCGGACCGAGGATGAAGTGACCGCAGGCCCCGGCCATCCGATCCGGGTGGACCGCGACGGGCAGGGCGAACCCTCGCCCTATGTGCTGGTCCGCAGCAATCTCTGGGCGCTGATCGACCGCAAATCCTTTTACCGGCTTGTCGATCTTGGTTGCCACGAGACCCATGAAGGGGATAGCTGGTTCGGTCTGTGGTCCGACGGTGCCTTTTTCCCTGTCATCCCTTCCTCTGAATTGCCCTGAACCCAGCAGAAAATGCCCCGTTTCGCCGCCAATCTGACCCTTCTCTTCACCGAGGTTCCGATGCTGGACCGGCCCGACTGGGCCCGGCGCACCGGCTTTGACGGGGTCGAGGTGCTGTTTCCCTATGACCATCCGGTCGCCGACTGGGAACGCGCGCTGGCGGGCCTGCCGCTGGCGCTGATCAATGCCCCGCCCGGCGACTGGGCCAGCGGCGACAGGGGCTTTGCCGCAAGGCCGGGATATGAGACGGCCTTCCGCGAGTCCTTCCTCAGGGCTGCCGATTATGCCTGCCGTCTGGGCGCCGGGCGCATTCATGTCATGGCGGGTGTGGCCAAGGGGCCGCAGGCCGAGGCCACCTATGTCGAGAACCTGGCCTGGGCCGCCGCGCAGGCCCCCGAGGTCCGGCTGTGCATCGAGCCGCTGAACCCCGACGACATGCCCGGTTATTTCCTGAACGACTACGATCAGGCCGGGCGGATCCTGGACGATCTGGGCCATGACAGGATCGGGCTTCAGTTCGACCTCTGGCATGCCGCGCGGCTGCATGGCGATGCGGCGCAGGTCTGGGCCGATCATGCCGCCCGCGTCTCGCATGTGCAGATCGCGGGCTTTCCGGGCCGGAACGAGCCGGGCGGCGGCGGCTTCTCGCTGCCGGCGCTCTGCGATGCGGTGGACGGGATGGGTGATCTGTGGATCTCCGCCGAATACCGGCCCGCGCGCGGCACGGCGCAGGGGCTGATGTGGCTTCAGGCCCTGAAATCGCGCGGCACGCCGATCGGGGCCTGATTCGTGCGGCAGGGTCGCCGCCCGGAGGCCCGGCCGAATGTCATGACGCAAGCCATACGCGCGCCATACGTTCCGCAGACGCAGCACAGACCCTGGTTTTTGCGTGTTTTCAGCAGCTTGACCTGCGCCGCGCGCGCCCTTTCCGGGGCCGCCCTTGCCCGCCGGTGCCGCATCCGTAATATGGCCCGCAAAGCCAAGCCCAAGGATGCAAGCGATGACCACCGACGCCCCGGAAACCCAAGTCGTCACCACCTGGAAAGTGGCCTGCGACGGCGGCGAGGGCGCGCTTGGCCATCCGCGCGTCTGGCTGACCATCCCGGCCGACAGGGGCTGGGTCGAATGCGGCTATTGCGACAAGCGCTATGTGATCGACCGCGACCACGCCCACGACGATCACTGAGGCCTGGCCAACAGACCCGTGACGGCGGGCGCAGCGGTCAGGCGATTGATATGCCTGCCAGATGCAACGCAATCCGGCGGTTATCCACTGTGCCCATCTCTTCGGCCGGGCACCAGAGTTCGCTTTCGAACCCCAGTCGCCGCAGCCCCCGGCTTGCGGGAAACTGCAAGGTTGTGGCCCCTGAGGGAACCTTCCCATCGAAGACGACCACGCCATCCTGCATCAGGCGCAAGGCCACATCCCGCCCCCGGAAATTCATCAGATCCAGCCGAAGAACAGCCGCGTCGCCGTCCACCATCAGCAGCAGGGTCGCCGTTCCCCGGCAAACCAGGTAGTCCTTCTCGACGAACCAACCAGCCGGGTCGGCGACACTGGCAAGGTCTGTCGGGCTCCAGCTTCGGCGCGGCTCGGGCCGACGGCCCAGTACCATCCAGCCCACATCCTTCTGCGCCGAGACCTCATGGCTGGCGATCAAGCCGACATGCTCGATGCAGCGCTTCAGGAATGCCCAGGACCAGCCGCTTTCAAACCAGCCGAACTTGCGGATGCAATAGACCGACAGCGGATCCAGCCGCAGCCCCCAATGTGGCCAGAAGTCATTGACCGGCTCTCCCGCCAGCATCAGCACGCCACCCGGCTTCAACACCGCCGCCACCCGTGACAGGGCAACCCAGGGCCGGACGGCGTGATGAAGGCATTCGTAGAACAGGGCCGCATCATAGGTTTCCGAGACATCCGCCTGGGCAAAGCTTTCGAACGCCCCCTTGCGCGGCCGGATCGGCAAGGACAGCCGGTCAGCCCGTCGCCGCACAAGCTCGACGAACGAGGCGTTTATGTCGACCGCTGTCACCCGGCACCCCAGCGTTGCCAGGAATTCGCTCGACAATCCCCAGCCCGCCCCCATGTCAAGAACATGCGCGCCGTCCGGCAGACCTGCCTTCTGCACGACAGCGCCCAGCCGCAGGTAATGATGAACCATGGCGCGCGGTTGGGAGAGGCCATAGGCGTTGCAGGCCCCGACACAATGCTCGACAGGAACGTCGGAATGCTCGTAGGCCTCTTGATCCAGCTCACGCCCCGACATCTCGGTGTAAAGCCGAAGCTGCGCCGTGACATAGGCCTCCGAGAACGGGTCCAGCGTCGCCGGGATATGCGTGGCAGGGCCGTAGAGCATTCCCTCCCACCAGGCTGCCGCAGCCGGGGCACCGGGTCCGCCCAGTTCGTCGACCTTGGCGACAAAGCCTTCCAGATCGTTGGGACCGAATGTCCGTGTCATGCCGCCCACCCCTGATGCCTGTTGCCTTCGCTTATCCGAAGTCCCTCCATGCCACAACCGGACCGCAGGCCATGGACCCCTGCTGTCGTCTCTGCCAATACTGATGGTCGAACACCGAACCGGATGAGAGAGCGCGACATGACCTTTGGCAAGGGCCACCATCTGCATCTGATCGACGGTTCGGCCTATATCTTCCGGGCCTATCACGCGCTTCCTCCGCTGACCCGCAAGTCCGATGGCCTGCCCGTGGGGGCGGTCGCCGGGTTCTGCAACATCCTTTGGAACGAGATTTCCAACGACAAGCGCAGCGGGGCGGCTACGCATATCGCGGTGATCTTCGACTATTCGTCGAAAACGTTCCGCAACGCCATCTACCCGGAATACAAGGCAAACCGCCCGCCGCCGCCCGAAGACCTGCGCCCGCAGTTCCCGCTGACCCGCGACGCCACGCGCGCCTTCAACGTGGCTTGCATCGAGGTGGACGGCTATGAGGCCGACGACATCATCGCCACCTATGCCCGCCTTGCGGTCGAGGCGGGGGGCAGTTGCACCATCATCTCGTCGGACAAGGATCTGATGCAACTGGTCCGCCCCGGCGTCGACATGTTTGATCCGATGAAGAACCTGTCGATCGGCCCCGATCAGGTGTTCGAGAAATTCGGCGTGACGCCCGACAAGGTTGTCGATGTGCAATCCCTTGCGGGTGACAGCACAGACAACGTGCCTGGCGCCCCCGGCATCGGGCTGAAGACCGCCGCGCTGTTGATCCAGGAATATGGCGATCTCGACAGCCTTCTGGCCCGCGCCGGCGAGATCAAGCAGCCCAAGCGCCGCGAGGCGCTGATGGACAACGCCGATCTGATCCGCATCTCGCGGCAACTGGTGTCGCTGAAGAACGACACTCCGCTGGAGGTGCCGCTGGACGATCTGGCGATCACCCCGCCCGATGCCGACAAGCTGCTGAAATTCCTGACGGAGATGGAATTCCGCAGCATCACCCGCCGCGTGGCCGAACGCCTGAAGGTCGATGTCCCCGTGATCGAGAGCGCCCCCGACGACGCGCCGCAGGTGCCCGAGAACACGCGCCTTCCCTTCGACCACAGCGCCTATGTCGCCATCCGCGACGAGGCCACCCTGAACCAGTGGATCGCCCGCATCCGCGAGGTCGGCCATGTCGCCATCGATACCGAAACCACCAGCCTGGACGAAATGCGCGCCGAGCTGGTCGGCATCTCGCTGTCGGTCGACGCGGGCCAGGCCGCCTATATCCCGCTGGGCCACCGGCAGGGCGGAGGAGACCTTTTCGGCAGCAATGCCCTAGTCGAAGGGCAGCTGGACCTGGACGCCACCGTCCGGGCGCTGAAGGACATTCTGGAAGATCCCGCGATCCTGAAGATCGGCCAGAACATGAAATATGACTGGAAGATCCTTGCCCGCCACGGCGTGCGGATCACCCCCTTCGACGACACCATGCTGATGAGCTATGCGATGCACGCGGGCCTGAACGCACATGGCATGGATGCGCTGTCCGAGGCCTATCTCGGCCATCAGCCGATCCCGATCAAATCGCTGCTCGGCTCGGGCAAGTCGCAGATCACCTTTGACCGCGTCGCCATCGACGATGCAGTGAAATATGCCGCCGAGGATGCCGACATCACCCTGCGGCTGTGGCAGCTGTTCAAACCGCAGCTGCACCGCGCCAAGGTGACGACTGTCTATGAGACGCTGGAACGCCCGCTGGTACCGGTTCTGGCCGATATGGAGATGACGGGGATCACCGTCGACCGCGACACTCTGGCCCGGATGTCCAATGCCTTCGCGCAGAAGCTGGCGCAGCTGGAAGATGACATCTCGGACATCGCGGGGGAGAAGTTCAACGTCGGCAGCCCCAAGCAGTTGGGTGAAATCCTGTTCGACCGCATGCAGATTCCGGGCGGTGAAAAGGGCAAGACCGGCGCCTATGGCACCGGGGCGGATGTGCTGGAAGACATCACCACGCTGGAAGACAGCCATCCGCAGGGGGCGAAACTGGCCGCCCGCGTGCTGGACTGGCGGCAGATCGCCAAGCTGAAATCGACCTATACCGATACCTTGCAGGATGCGATCAACCCCGACACCGGCCGCGTTCACACCTCCTATTCCATCGCCGGGGCCAACACCGGGCGGCTGGCTTCGACCGATCCGAACCTTCAGAACATTCCCGTGCGCACCGAAGAGGGCCGCCGCATCCGCGAGGCTTTCGTCGCCCCGCCCGGCAAGGTTCTGCTGTCGCTGGACTATTCCCAGATCGAGCTGCGCATTCTGGCGCACGTCGCCGACATCCCCGCCTTGCAGAAAGCCTTCATGGACGGCATCGACATCCATGCCATGACGGCATCGGAAATGTTCAACGTCCCGCTGGACCAGATGACCGGCGACGTGCGGCGCAAGGCCAAGGCGATCAACTTCGGGGTGATCTACGGCATTTCCGGCTTTGGTCTTGCCCGCAACCTGCGCATCCCGCGGGCCGAGGCACAGGGCTTCATCGACCGCTATTTCGAGCGTTTTCCGGGCATCAAGGAATACATGTCCGAAACCGTCAAATTCGCGCAGGACAAGGGCTTCGTCCAGACCCTGTTCGGTCGGAAAATCCATACGCCCGAGATCAACGCCAAGGGCCCCGGTGCCGGTTTCGCCAAACGCGCCGCGATCAACGCGCCCATTCAAGGCACCGCCGCCGATGTGATCCGCCGCGCCATGATCCGCATGCCCGCCGCCATCGCGGACCTGCCGGCGAAGATGCTGCTTCAGGTGCATGACGAACTGCTGTTCGAGGTCGAGGACAGCGCTGCCGACGATCTGGCGAAGGTGGCGAAAGCGGTGATGGAAGGGGCCCACCATCCCGTCATCACCCTGAAGGTGCCGCTGACGGTGGAATCCGGCAAGGGCCGCAACTGGGCCGAGGCTCACTGACGCCGCGCTGGAGTCACACCATGATCGACACCTGGCCCGAGTTGAAAGCCTTCGCCCTGTCGCTGGACCTGCCGCAGGTCACGCTGGACCACCCCTGGGGGCATGAGGCGCTGAAGGCGCATGGCAAGATGTGGTGCTGGTGGAGCTTCTACGAAGACGCCGCCGTCTTCCGCGCCTCACGCGATGAGCGCGAGATGCTGATGGAAGCCGATCCGCAGACCTTCTTCCTGCATCCCCACTACCAGAAGCACGATCTGGTTCTGGTCCGCGCCGGGCGGATCGACCCGGACTGGGCCCGCCCCAGGCTGATCCGCGACTGGCGGGCCGCCGCGCCGAAACGATGGCTGAAACAGTGGGATGCGGAACACCCCGCGGCCTGATTTCATCTGCTGCAACTATCCCAAGGGGAACCGATCGGTATCGCCATCGGTTCAGGAAACCGCTTGGCTGGTGGGCTGGCCCCGCCCTACCTGTCCACCCGGCACTGAAAACAGTTGTTCCTGGCGCTGCGGATATGCACGAAGGCCACAGCCGGATCGGCCAGAAGTTCCGCCGCCCGCGTCTTGATCCGCGCTGTCGGAACCACTCCGCCGGTGCCATAGAGTATCCGCTCATCCCGCCCATATCCCCGCAGGATATAGTCGCTGCTGGACAGCATCACCGGCAGGTCATGACCGCCGCCCTGCGGACAGTCATCGCCGCAAAGGAAGATCGGGCCAATCTCGGCATAGGGCTGGATCGTGGCAAAGGGGCGATGCGCCAGCACCAGCATCGGCGCGCCTTCGGGCACCTGGCGCAGGCAGTGGCGGCAGGGATTACCCGTGCCCTTGGCCAGCGTCCGCTCGGGCGGCTGGCCGTTGGCGTCGGGGCCGCCCGCACGATAGCGGGCGACGGTATCGGTGGGGATGGCGGTGAATCGCATGGCGGCTCCTTGCGGTCTTGCGCGAAGGTGCCGCGGCCGGGCCGCAACGGCGACCCGGAACCTGCGGGTTCAGTCCCTGACGAGCATCGGCCCGAGCGGCCGACCGGCCAGGATGTGCAGATGGTAATGCGGCACTTCCTGATGACCATGTGCGCCGGCGTTGGTGATGGCGCGGAAACCGTCGCCGTTCACGCCCAGCATGTCGCAGACCTGCGCGGCGGCGCGGTGGAAATCGGCAATCTCGCCTGCGCTGGCCTCGGCGGCAAAATGCGCGAAATTGACATAGGCACCCTTGGGGATCAGCAGGACATGCACCGGAGCCTGCAGGTGAATATCGTGGAACGCCAGGGTGTTGTCAGTTTCCAGCACCGTCTTGTTCGGAATCTCGCCCCGCAGGATGCGGGCGAAGATGTTGGTTTCGTCGTAGGTCCAGCCCATTGTCTCAATCCACAAACAGATATTCGGTTGCCGCGATTTCCCGCGCCTTTTCGACCGGAATGTCAAGGAACCCGGCCAGATCGGTGGTGTTCTCGTCCACACTGGCCGATTGCCGGATGCGGAAGAAGCCTGGGAAGTCGAACTCGCGGATACGGTCGCTTTCAAAGCGCACGTCATAACGGATCGTCGGCAACAGCCGGTCGATGGTGTCCTGCGAGGTATGTTCGCCCGCCAGACCGACGCGGCGGGCATGGCCGATCAGGTAATCATCGGTGAAATCGCATTCGATCTCCAGAAGCTTGACCCTGGCCTTGTCATTGTAGAAATCCTGCATCAACTCGGTCGAGGCAGGGTCGATGCAGAACACCATCCGGTCCGTCTGCCAGTAATCGAACAGCATCCGCACCAGCGCGCGGCGATGGCGGGTGCGTTTCTCCAGATTGGTCTGGATGCCGCCCAGATCGGGCAGTTGTGTCGAGACTTCGTTGAACAGATAGTCGATGGCGGGCAGGTTGGTCACGGCGCGCACCCGTTCGACAAGACGCTTGGCAACGTGCCATTTCTTGCACGTTACCATCATCAGCGTCCGCTCGCGGCCGATGCTGGTCTCGGCCTCCCAGAAGCGTGGCGCGAAGCGGCGGCCGATGCGGCCCCGCCCGGTCAGGAACTTGAACAGGGACCGGCCTTCGTTCGAAATCTGAAACCGCTTGCCGGTCGCGGAATACAGCTCGCCCAGCCTTGTCTTCAACTCTGCCGCATCCGGGCTGATCTTGCGGGCGAACAGATAGTCCTGACCAAGCAACAGGTCATAGTGGTCGTTGTAGAACGTCACCGGCATCCCGTAATCGGTGAACATCAGGAAGGTCAGCGGACGGGTGCGAATCTCGGATTCCTTGACCAGATGGCGGACGATGGTCTGGAAAAAGGTTTCATCCGGGATCCATGTGGTGCGGAAGAAGCGCATCACGTCGCGGCGCTTCCTGATGAACTCCAGCACCCATTCCACCGTGCGGCGGCGCAGGCACCACCACTGGCTGCCGATCTGCATCACCAGATCGGCAGGCACCTTGCGCGTCAGCCCCAGCTTCTTCTGCCACTCCATCGACCGATAGAACAACGCCTTGCGGTTTCTTTCGTTGAACCAGTGGCGGTAGATCAGCCGTTCTTCCTTGATGCCGGTCTTGATCCAGTCCGAGTTGAAGAAATCGAAGCTTTCGATGTAGTCGACATCCTCGCGCTCCAGGAAGGCGCGGGCATATTCCGCTGACTTGATCGGCATGCAGTCGCCCGACAGCATGTAGAAATGCGTCGCCCGCGGAAAGGCGTCGACTGCGGCGCGCGTGGCAAGGATCGTCGCCTCGACCAACGACCATTCTCCCCAGCCACATTTCACCCGGCGCTGGGCAAAGACGACCGAGGGATTGTCGGCAAGGGCGGCCCTGATCCGGTCGAAATCCTCGCGCCGGGCATTGCCGTCGAAATGGATGGCGATGAAATCACCCGCCGCCGTCAGCCGTTCGGCCTGGGCGATGATCCCGGCGGGATCCTTGTGGCACAAAAGGATATAGGCGATCTTGGCCATGGCGGGGCGGGTCCGCGCTGTCTCTGCTGCTCACTGTTTCCATAAAGTGCTTTGTGCTTGCTTGAAAAGACAAAGTTTCTTTGCTTTTTTGCAGTCAATTGGTTCCAAGGCCGAAATAATGGCCCGAACGGCAGATGTAGCGAGGCAGAGATGGGTTTCCCAGGCACCTGGATGACGGAAAGCGAAAGCGTGGTTTACCGCGTGGTGCCGAAATGCGCCTGCTCGACCATCGGGCAGATCATGTATTATTCGGATCAGGGCAGGTTCTTTGACGGCGACATCCATGACGCCACCTCGGGCATGCACAAATGGGCGATGGAGGCCAGCCAGCCGCTGATCGAGAACAACGTAAAGCGCCACAAATCCTATGCCTTCACCTGCGTGAGGAATCCCTACACCCGCATCCTGTCATCGTTTTTCGACAAGATCTGCGGCATCCAGCGCAACGGCAAACGCTATCGCGGCAACCTGGTGCCGCTGTTGATCCAGAAATACGGGATCGAGGTGGGTGGCGACGACGGCAAGCAGGACTTCGACCAGATCAAATCGTTCCGCAGGTTTCTGCTGTTCGCCCGCGACACGATCCGCTGGAAGAAACCGATGGAACCCGACATTCACTGGTCGGCGATGGCGGGGCATATCAGCACCTTCATCGTCAACGGCGGTCGCTATGACCACATCTTCTTTACCGAGGATTTCAATCCCGGCATGCAGGTGGTGCTGGACAGCATCGAGGTCAAGCACAAGGTCGACCTGAAGAAGATCCCGCGCTTCAACGAAAGCGAAGGCCACGGGCCCGCACGGGCGCATGCCGTAGAGGATTACTTCGACGACCTGTCGATGCATCTGGTGTGGGAAATCTACAAGCGCGACTTCCAGTTGTTCAAATATGACTTCGACAACCCCGGCAACAAGATGCCGAAGGGGCCGGTCGATCTGGACGAGGTTCACGCCAAACTGGGCGACTGACCGCCTTGATCGCCGGGCCCGATTCTTTGGCGAAAAGTCGGGCCCGGCCTGCTGGCGTCAGGCTTCGTCGGGCAGGTGCCGCACCGCGCCGCGGTCGGCGCTGGTGGCCAGAAGCGCATAGGCCTTCAGCGCCGTCGTCACCTTGCGGGTGCGCTTCTCGACCGGCTTCCAGCCCTTTGCGTCCTGTTCGGCGCGGCGGGCCGCCAGGTCGGCATCGCTGATCCGCAGGCTGATCTTGCGGCCGGGAATGTCGATGTCGATCATGTCGCCTTCGCGCACCAGACCGATCGCCCCGCCCGCCGCCGCCTCGGGCGAGGCATGGCCGATCGACAGGCCCGAAGTGCCGCCCGAGAACCGCCCGTCGGTCAGCAGCGCGCAGGATTTGCCCAGGCCCTTCGACTTCAGATAGCTGGTCGGATACAGCATCTCCTGCATGCCCGGCCCGCCTTTCGGCCCTTCGTAGCGGATGACGACCACATCGCCCTCCTTGATCTTGTTCGTCAGGATGGCGGAAACGGCGGCGTCCTGGCTTTCGAACACCCGCGCCGGGCCGCTGAACACAAGGATGGAGTCATCCACCCCCGCCGTCTTCACGATGCAGCCGTCCAGCGCGATATTGCCCTTCAGCACCGCCAGCCCGCCGTCCTTGGAGAACGGATGCTTCGCGCTGCGGATCACACCCTTTTCGCGGTCCAGGTCCAGTTCGACATAGCGCGCGGCCTGGCTGAAGGCGGTGGCCGAGCGTTTGTTGCCCGGCGCGGCCATGAAGAAATGGCGGACATTCTCATGGTTGGTGCGGCTGATATCCCAATGGTCCAGCGCCGCGCCCATGGTCGGGGAATGCACGGTGGTGCAGTCGCGGTTCAACAGGCCGGCGTTGTCCAGCTGGCCCAGGATCGCCATGATGCCACCGGCGCGGTGGACATCCTCCATATGCACATCCTGCTTGGCGGGCGCGACCTTGCACAGGCAGGGCACCTTGCGCGACAGCCGGTCGATATCTTCCATGGTGAAATCGACCCCGCCCTCATGCGCGGCAGCAAGGATATGCAGCACGGTGTTGGTCGATCCGCCCATGGCGATGTCCAGCGCCATCGCGTTTTCGAACGCCTGCTTGTTCGCCACATTGCGTGGCAGCACCGAGGCATCGTTCTGTTCGTAATAGCGGCGGGTCACGTCCACGATCAGATGCCCGGCCTCGACGAACAGCCGCTCGCGGTCCTTGTGGGTGGCAAGGGTCGATCCGTTGCCGGGCAACGACAGGCCCAGCGCCTCGGTCAGACAGTTCATCGAATTGGCGGTGAACATGCCGCTGCACGACCCGCAGGTCGGGCAGGCGTTCTTCTCGATCTCGGCCACTTCCTCATCAGTATAGGCTTCGTCGGCCGCCACGACCATGGCATCGACCAGATCCAGCGCGATTTCCTTGCCCTTGATCACGGCCTTGCCGGCCTCCATCGGCCCGCCCGAGACGAAGACGGCAGGAATGTTCAGCCGCATCGCCGCCATCAGCATGCCGGGGGTGATCTTGTCGCAGTTGGAAATGCAGACCATGGCATCGGCGCAATGGGCGTTGACCATGTATTCCACGGAATCGGAGATGATCTCGCGCGACGGCAGCGAATAAAGCATGCCGTCATGGCCCATGGCGATGCCGTCATCCACCGCGATGGTGTTGAATTCCTTCGCCACGCCCCCGGCCGCCTCGACCTCGCGCGCGACCAGTTGGCCCAGGTCTTTCAGGTGGACATGGCCCGGCACGAACTGGGTAAAGCTGTTGACGATGGCGATGATCGGCTTGCCGAAATCGCCGTCCTTCATCCCCGTCGCGCGCCAGAGGCCACGGGCCCCCGCCATGTTGCGGCCATGGGTGGTGGTGCGGGAACGATAGGCGGGCATGGGATTCCTCCGGCATCTGGCTGCGGCAGGGGTAGCCCCGCGGGACGGCGGATACAATGCCTTCTGGCAGTGGAAGCGCCCGTGCCAACCGAAGAAGACGGGTTTTCGACGAAAACCCGAAACCCGATCCTTCGTCGAAGGATCGTCAGCCCCCCGCCGAACGATACCAGTCGACGATGGCCTGGCGTTCCTGCGGCTCCATGTAAGACAGGTTGCCGGGCGGCATGGCGTGGGAATAGCCCGATTGCAGGGCGATGCGCCGGGCCTCATGCGCGATCTGGGCCTCGGTCTCCAGCACCACGCCCTTCGGGGGCCAGTAGAGGCCCTCCCAGGCCGGTTCCGCCGCATGGCACATGCTGCACCGGCCCTGCACGATGCTGACCACATCGCCAAACCCCGCCGCATTGGCATAAACCAGCGCGGAGCCGTCCAGTTTCGCCTCGGGCTCTGGCACGGTGCGCATCGGGTTGGTCGACAGCCAGGCGATGATCAGGAACAGAACGACCGTGACGCCCCAGGTCCAGTGCGGATTGCCCAGGCGGGCGTGCTTGGTGTTGAACCAGTGGCGGATGGTGACGCCCATCAGGAAGACCAGCGACGCGATGATCCAGTTGTAGTCGGTGGCGAAGATCAGCGGATAGTGGTTCGACAGCATCAGGAAGATGACCGGCAGCGTCAGATAGTTGTTATGCGTGCTGCGCTGCTTGGCGATCTTGCCGTATTTCGGGTCGGGCTTGCGGCCCGCCTTCAGATCCGCCACCACGACGCGCTGGTTCGGCATGATCACGAAGAACACGTTGCCCGACATGATGCTGGCGGTGAAGGCCCCCAGATGCAGCATCGCCGCGCGGCCGGAAAACACCTGGGTATAGAACCAGGCCATCGCAACCAGCACCCCGAACAGCGCCAGCATCAGCAGGTTCTGGTTGGCGTTGACGAAAACCTTGCAGATCGTGTTGTAGGCCACCCAGCCGAAGGCCAGCGACGCGACCGAGATGCCGACCGCCTGCCAGACCTGCAATTCCATCACCTGCGGGTCGATCAGGAACATCTCGGCCCCGAGGTAATAGACCAGCGCCAGCATGGCAAAGCCGGTCAGCCAGGTCGCATAGCTTTCCCATTTGAACCAGACCAGGTGGTCGGGCATCGAGCCGGGGGCCACCAGGTATTTCTGGATGTGGTAGAAGCCGCCGCCATGGACCTGCCATTCCTCGCCATCCGCGCCCGAAACCAGGTTGCGGTCGCGGTGCAGGCCCAGATCCAGCGCGATGAAATAGAAGCTGGAGCCGATCCAGGCGATCGCGGTGATCACATGCAGCCAGCGGAACGCAATCTCGACCCATTCCCAAAGAACGACCCAGTCATACATGGCGACCCCCTCCGTTTGCTGCCCGTGACGCTATACCCATCGGGCTTTTGCTGTTAATCCTGTCAAATGCCGGATCACTTTCAAACCGGCCCATATAATCGCCAGATCCAGCCGCGGGGCCAGAGATGAGCTATGTGAACAACATCCGCATGTTCGTCCGTGTCTATGAATTGGGCAACATGTCTGCGGCGGCGCGGGATCAGCGCACTTCGCCTGCGGTGGCTTCGGCCCGGATTTCGGAGCTGGAGAAACACCTTGGCGTGCGGCTCTTCAACCGCACCACACGCAGCCTGCAACCGACCGAGAACGGGCGCATCTTCTTTGACGGGGCCCGCAAGGTGCTGGATGCCATCGACGAGGCCGAGGCGGCGGTGATGGATGTGACGCAGAACCCGCGCGGCACGATCTTTGTCGCGGCCCCGCTGGGCATCGGGCGGCGGCTGATCGCGCCGCATGTGCCGGCCTTCAAGGACCTTTATCCGCAGATCGAGGTGCGGCTGCGGCTGTCAGACCGCTCGATCGACGTGGTCAGCGAAGGCATCGACGTGGCGTTTCATCTGGGCCTGCTGGACGACAGCACGCTGAAGGTGCGGCTGATCGCCGATTGCCCGCGCGTGCTTTGCGCCTCGCCCGCCTATATCGCGCGGCGCGGCCTGCCGCAGGATGGCGCGGCGCTGGTGGCCGAGCGGCACGATTGCCTGAACCTACGCTTTCCCGGCGCCAAGGAATTCCAGTGGACGCTGCAAACCCCCGATGGCCCCCGACGGTATGAGATCACAGGCCCCTTCGAATCCGACGATGGCGACGTGCTGACCGGCTGGGCGTTGGACGGGCGCGGCATCATCCTGAAACCGGTCTTCGACGTGGCCGACCATCTGCGCGCCGGCCGTCTGGTGCCGGTCGCCACCGCGACGCCGCCCTTGCCGACCCAGCTTTCCAGCCTGTCGCAGCACCGTCGGCTGAAAGACCCCAAGGTGCGCCTCTTTACCGATTTCATGGCCGCCCGATGCAAGGACGAGATGCGCCGCGCGACCGAGGGCCACAGCTAACTCTTTCCCTTCTGCAAATATCCTGCGGGGCGGTCCGGAGGGGTGCAAAACCCCTCCGGGGGTCGATCAGGGTCCTGCCGCCTGGCAATGGGGCGGCCCTGAAACGCAAAGGGCGCGGGGGGTCCCCCCGCGCCCCTTTTTGCCCTGTCAGGCCAGGATCACATCGGCAGCGGCTGGCCGTTCACCAGGATCTGCATGCCTTCCTTGAACTCGATATCCGAGGTCAGGCTATCGTCGCCATTGCCCGAAGGCTTCATGAACATGCCCATCATCATGCGGGCGCCCATGGCATCCTGTTCCTGCAGCAGGCCGGTCTTGATCAGCCCGTCGATCAGCGCATTGGCCCCGTCGACATTGACCTTGGCCTGACCCAGCGGCATCGGCATGCCCATCGAATTGTCGAAGGTCAGCGCGCCGGTGGCGTTCAGCGCCGCCCCCGCCACCTTCAGCGTGATGTCGGTGATGTCCAGGTTCTCGACCGCGGGAACCGGCGGCGTCGCGCCGGTCTCTTCAGCTTCGATCATCCCCGGCATGTCCATGGTGGTCTTGCCCGACAGGTCGATGTTCAGATCCAGCGGATCCCGCTTCAGCGCCATGCCGGGATCGAACATGCCCCAAAGACCATCGCCCAGCACCAGCTGGTTCAGCTGCATCTGCAGCGCCATGTCGGCCGGGGTTTCGGCAATCACCGGCACCAGCATGTTCAGCGCCACTTCGCCGACCGACACTTCGACAGGGGCCGGGAAGGCGGTGCTGGTCAGCGTTGCCGTCGCACCGCCGCCTTTGGACTCAAGGCTGAACTCCGACTTGTCAAAGGACAGCGTGCCCTGGCTGGGCAGGGCCGACATCACCATGTCCATCGGCATGAATTCGTTTTCGTCCTTGCTGCTGCCCTTGCTTTCGCCCTGGCTGAAGGTCGCGGCCAGAGCCATGCCTTCTTCCAGCGCCTTGCGGAATCCGGTAGGCCCTTGCAACTGATCAAAGGGAGAGACCGGCAGCGTCACATCCAGCCCCAGGGCAAGATCGGCCGTCTCGCTGGTCGAGGTGCTTTTGACCCCCATGCCCGGATCGTCATTCGCCGTATCCAGAATGAACTTGTCGGCCGCGACATCCAGGCCAAAGGCGCGGTTGGTGCCGGGGGTGTCGGTATAGACACCGGTCAGCGTCTCGAACCCGACCTTGCCGCTGGTCTTGACGATCGGCTTCGGCGCGGTTTCGTCCCAGGAATAGCCTTCGCTGGCCATGTCGAAATCGACGTTCAGGCTGGTCGCCTCGAACTCATAGGTCAGGGTGCCCGCCTCTTCCGACGCGGTGATGACCAGCCCGTCATGCACAACCGCCACCTTGGCGGCATTCGGCCCGTCTGCATGTTCGATCCCGATCGCCGCCCCCGGCGCGATGGTCACGGTGCCGTCGCTGTTCTCGGTCAGTGTCAGGTCGGAAATCGTGAAGGGGGTGGGCGCACCTTCGGGCGCGATGGTCACGCCGGTCAGCGTCAGCACGCCTCCGGCATTGGATTCACTGGCAGCCGCCACGGTCAGGCCGACCGAGGCCCCCGACTCCTTCCAGGACTGCCAGACCTGATCGACGGTCAGCGCGGCATGGGCCGTGCCGCCCATGAGAAAAACCAGTGCCGGCACTGCGGCCAAAGTCTTGAATTGAAACATGAGAGACTCCTTGATCATGATCACCAAATTCGGCGGGAGAAAAACCTTTTTGCGCTGCAATCGCAAGACAGGGAATCATCACTGCTGCGTCAGCGCCTGGGCCAAGGATGAAACATGACCGGACCATCCGGCAACGATTATTCCGTGCAGCCCGCAGCCGTATCGCGGCGGGTCTTCCGCCCCCTGCCCGCCCCGTCGCCCTATTCCGCCCTGTTCCTGCCGGGGACGGCTGACAGTCTGGTGATCTCTTTCGCCTCGATCGGCCATGATCCTGACCGCCCGCCATCGCCGGAATTCGTGGGCGCGGCCACAGCCGGGGGACGGCCCGCGCTGTTTGTCAGCGACCAAAGCCGCAGCTGGACCAATGCACCCGGCTTTGCCGAAACCCTGCTGTCGGCCGTAAAAGCCGCCAAAACGCAGCAGCCGGTTGCCCGCATTCTGCTGATCGGACAGTCGATGGGGGCATTCGCCGCCCTTGTCGCGGCCAGCCTGATGCCGGTCGATGCCGTTCTGGCCATCGGCCCGCAATTCTCGGTCGATCCCGCCGTGCTGGCCGAAGAACGTTGGGACATGTGGACCCGCCGGATTGCAACGTTCCGCCATCCCACTGCGCCCCTGCCCGAGGGGACGCGCATCACCCTGATGCACGGGATGGAAGACGACCTGCCGCAGGCACTGGCCTTTCCGCGCCGCAAGGGGGTGGATCATATCCTGTTCCCCGGCCTTGCGCATTCGGCACTGGCCCCGCATCTGAAGGCGCACGGCTGCCTGCCCGGCCTGATCGAGGCCGCCCTTGCCGCCGACCGCCGCCGCCTGTTGCGGATCGCGGCCTCGGCCGGCGGGCGGCTGCGGCACCGGCTGGCCGATCAGCTGCCGCGATAGGTGGAATAGGCGAAGGGAGAGATCAGCAGCGGCACATGATAATGCTGCGTCGCATCCGGCACGCCAAAGCGGATCGGGATCTGGTCAAGGAACAGCACCTCACCCGTGGCCTGACCGCTGGCACGCAGATAGTCGCCGGTAAAGAAGATCAGCTCGTAATGGCCTTCGGTGAGTTTCGCACCCGCCAGCATCGGCGCATCGGTGCGGCCGTCGTGGTTCGTCACCGTCTCGGCAATCTTCCTGTGGCTGTTGCCGCTGACACGATAAAGCGCGATCCTGATCCCCGCCGCCGGTTTGCCGCGCGCCGTATCCAGCACATGCGTCGTCAACCGCCCGCCTGCCTTTTCACCTGCCATCGCCCTTGCTCCCTTGCCGGTTCCGCCGTCATTCTATGCCCACTTGCGCCCGCCTTGCGAGCATGGCTGCGAAAGAAAGGTCTTTCACGGATTTCTTGAAAGAATATTCCGGCGATGCCGACTAATCTCTTCCGCGAAGGGAGATCCCCATGCAGCGTTACCCCCGCGATTTCCGAGGCTACGGCCCCATCCAACCCGATGCCGCCTGGCCCGGCGGGGCCAGGATCGCTGTCTCGATCGTGCTGAACTATGAAGAGGGCGGCGAGAACAACCTTCTGCATGGCGATGCCCAGTCCGAGGCGTTTCTGTCAGACATCGCCGGCGCCGCGCCCTGGCCGGGGATGCGGCATTGGAACATGGAATCGATCTACGATTACGGCGCGCGCGCCGGGTTCTGGCGGCTGCACCGACTTTTCGTCGAAAAGTCGATTCCGGTCACGATCTATGGCGTCACGTCGGCGCTGGCGCGCAACCCCGAACAGGTGGCCGCGATGAAGGCTGCGGGATGGGAGATCGCCAGCCACGGGCTGAAATGGGTCGACCACCGCGACATGCCCGCGGAAGAGGAAGCCCGCCAGATCGCCGAGTCGTTCCGCCTGCATCAGGAAGTGGTCGGAGAGGCCCCGCAAGGCTGGTACACCGGCCGTTGCAGCATGAACACCGTCCGCCTGACGGCCGAGACGCATAGGCTGGCCTGGATTTCCGACACGTATGACGATGACCTGCCCTATTGGCTGGAAGTCGGCGACCATGACCAGCTGGTGATCCCCTATACGCTGGAAGCCAATGACATGCGCTTTGCCACGGCGCCCGGCTATATCACCGGCGAGCAGTTCTTTACCTACCTGAAGGACAGCTTCGACATGCTTTATGCCGAGGGCCAGGCGGGCGCGGCCAAGATGTTCTCGATCGGCCTGCATTGCCGACTGATCGGTCGGCCCGGCAAATTCGCCGGGCTGAAGAAGTTCCTCGATTACGCGCAGGGGTTCGAAGGCGTCTGGTTCCCCCGACGCATCGACATCGCGCGGCACTGGGCGGCAAGGCACCCGCACAAGCGGATCGAACGCCCCAGCCGGATGACGCGCGAACGGTTCGTGGAACGCTTCGGTTCGGTCTTCGAACATTCCCCCTGGATCGCCGACCGCGCCTTCGAGCTGGAACTGGGTCCGGCCCATGATTCCGCGGCAGGCCTGCACAATGCGCTGGCCCGCGTCTTCCGCTCGGCCAGCCAGGCCGAGCGCCTGGGCGTTCTCACCGCCCACCCCGATCTGGCGGGCAAGCTGGCGGCGGCCAGGCGGTTGACGGCCGAATCCACCGCCGAACAGGCCAGCGCCGCACTGGATGCGCTGACCGATGAAGAGCGGGCCACGTTCCAGCGGCTGAACGCGGACTATGTCGCCAAGCACGGCTTTCCCTTCATCATCGCCGTGCGCGACAACGACAAAGCCTCGATCCTGGCCGCCTTCGCGCAACGGATCGGCAATGACACCGAAACCGAATTCGCCACCGCCTGCCGTCAGGTGGAACGGATCGCCGAACTTCGCCTGAAGGACCAGCTGCCATGACCGGGAAACCCGCCGCATATTTCGCCCCGAAAGGCGGCCTCACGCCTCAGACTTCGCTGATGACACAGCGCGCGGTCTTCACCAATGCCTATGCCTTCATCCCGCAGGGCTGTTTTTCCGACATCGTCACCAGCTGTCTGCCGGGCTGGACCGGCACGCGACTCTGGCTGATCGCCCGCCCGATGTCGGGCTTTGCCGAAACCTTCAGCCAGTATGTGATGGAGGTCGCCCCCGGCGGCGGTTCGGACGCCCCCGACCACGAGGCTGGCGCGGAACACTGGCTGTTCTTTACCGAAGGGCTGGCCACCGTCACCATCGGCGGCACCGGCTATGAGATGGAAGCAGGCAGCTATGCCTATATCCCCCCCGGCACGGCCTGGAAGATCCTGGCCGAAGGCAAGGGTCCGGCCCGGTTCCACTGGCTGCGCAAGCTGTACGAACCCGCGCCGGGTGTCGCCCTGCCCGAACCGATCGTCATCAACGAACGCGATGTGCCGGTGCGCTTCATGCCCGACACCGCAGAACGCTGGGGCACCACCCGCTTTGTCGATCCCGAGGACGTGCGCCACGATGCCCATGTCAACATCGTCACCTTCCAGCCGGGCGGGGTGATCCCGTTCGAGGAAACGCATGTCATGGAACACGGGCTTTATGTGTTGCAGGGCAAGGCGGTCTACAAGCTGAATCAGGACTGGGTCGAGGTCGAGGCCGGCGATTTCATGTGGCTGCGCGCCTATTGCCCGCAGGCCTGCTATGCCGCCGGTCCGGGGCCGTTCCGCTATCTGCTGTACAAGGATGTGAACCGCCACGCCAAGCTGCGCGGCCCCGGTGCCTTTGGCCCGCCGCGCTGAACCCGAGTTTTCGTCGAAAACTCGCAGACTTCGAATTTTCGACGAAAATTCGTGCCCCCGGAGACCCGACGATGCGCCTGATCCAGCCCGCCCCCCTGAGTGCCGAAGCCTTTGCCCCCTTCGGCGAGGTGCTGGAGGCCACCGGCGACTTTCGCCCGATCAACGACGGTCTCTGCCATCGGCACCATGACCGCGCCCGGCTGGATTTCGCGCCCGAAACCGCAGGACGCGCGGGGGTCTCGATCTTCAACGCCCAGCCGCGCGCCCTGCCCTATGTCTTCGACCTGATCGAACGCCATCCCGAAGGCAGCCAGGCCTTCCTGCCGATGACGCAGGCTCCGTTCCTGGTGATCGTGGCCCGCGATACCGAAACCGCGCCCCTGGCCTTCCTGACCAATGGTGCGCAGGGCATCAACCTGCATCGCGGCACCTGGCATGGCGTGCTGGCCCCGCTCTCCGCACCCGGACTTTTCGCCGTGGTCGACCGGATCGGCCCCACGCCAAACCTTGAAGAATACCGTTACAGCCAACCCTGGACGGTTCTGGCCCCCTGAAACGGGGGTTTCTAACCGGATCGCGCGACGGGGCAGCGCGAAGACGGCGCGAATATAAACGCCCCAAGGGAAAGGATGATCGGGATGACTGCACAGGTTCATCCGGTGGACGAGGTTCTCGCGCCACCAAAATTGTTCACGCTGGGGCTCCAGCATGTTCTTGTCATGTATGCCGGCGCGGTTGCGGTTCCGCTGATCGTCGGTCGCGCACTGGCGCTGTCGCCCGAGGATGTGGCCTTTCTGATTTCGGCCGACCTCTTCGTCTGCGGCATCGCCACGCTGATCCAGTCCCTCGGGGCGACGCAATGGCTGGGCATCCGGTTGCCGGTGATGATGGGCGTGACCTTCGCCGCCGTCGGCCCGATGGTGGCCATGGCCGGTGCCAATCCGGGGCCCGAGGGCGCGCGCGCCATCTTCGGGGCCATCATGGCGGCGGGGGTGATCTCGATCCTGATCGCGCCGCTGATGTCGAAACTGCTGCGCTTCTTCCCACCGGTCGTGACCGGCACCATCATCCTTGTCATCGGGGTCAGCCTGATGCGGATCGGCATCAACTGGATCTTCGGCAATCCCGTCGGCCCGACGGCACCGCAGATCGTCGACCCCGCCCATGCCGATTGGCTGAAGGCCATGACCGAAGGCGCCGTGGCCGCCGGCCTGCCCGAGGCCCCGGCGGGCCTGTCTCTGGCCCCCAAGCTGAACAACCCGGCCTATGCACCCTTGGGCAATATCGCGGTTTCGGCCGTGGTGCTGGCCTCGATCCTGCTGATCGCCCGGTTCGGACGCGGCTTTGTCGCCAATATCTCGGTGCTCTTGGGCATAGTGATCGGCGCCATCATCGCCATTTCGATCGGGGCGATGTCCTTCGGCAAGGTGGCCGAGGCGCAGTGGTTCGGCCTGATCACCCCCTTCCACTTCGGCACCCCATCCTTTGAACTGGTGCCCATCATCACCATGACGCTGGTGATGATCGTGGTGATGATCGAATCGACCGGCATGTTCCTGGCCCTAGGCGAGATGACCGGCAAGAAGGTGACGCAGCCTATGCTGTCGGCGGGGCTGCGCACCGATGGCGTCGGAACGCTGATCGGCGGCATCTTCAACACCTTCCCCTATACCTCTTTCAGCCAGAACGTCGGGCTGGTCGGCGTGACCGGGATCAAGAGCCGCTATGTCTGCGTCGCGGGCGGCCTGATCCTGATCGTGCTGGGGCTGATCCCCAAGATGGGGGCGCTGGTGGAATCGATCCCGACCATGGTGCTGGGCGGGGCCGGGCTGGTGATGTTCGGCATGGTCGCGGCCACCGGCATCCGCATCCTGTCGGGCGTGGATTTCGCCAGGAACCGCAACAACCTGTTCGTCGTCGCGGTCAGCCTGGGCATGGGGATGATCCCGCTGGTCGCCCCCAACTTCCGGCAATGGATCTGGCACGACATCCACCCGCTGATCGAATCCGGCATCCTGCTGGCCTCGATCAGCGCCGTCGTGCTGAACGCCTTCTTCAACGGGGCCTCGGGGTCGCTGGACGAGATCAAGGCGGCCGCGTCGAAAGCCGATCACTGAATGCAGAAGGCCCCGCACATGCGGGGCCTTCTTCTTCCGCCGTTGCGGAAAGACTTATGCCAGCGCCAGATTGATCGCCGACTCACGGCCATCGCGGCCTTTTTCGATGTCAAAGGTCACGGCCTGACCATCGGGCAACTCGCGGATGCCTGCACGTTCCATCGCCGAGATGTGAACGAAAACGTCCTTCGAACCGCCTTGCGGGGCAATGAAGCCAAAACCCTTAGTGCTGTTGAACCATTTCACGGTGCCATTGGCCATCGTGTGTACTCCTGTCATATCGCCACCCGCATCATGCAGTGGCCCGGCTTCGTCACGAGAAAGATCGAGAGTGCTGAAGCCGTGAGGAGACAGTTTTCGATGATCGTGTGGTGTCGCCTGCGCGCTATGCGGTCTTTCCACGCCAAAAGCCAGAAGATTCGCTCATCCGCATTTCGAATGCCCACAGGATCCGCAGGTCAGGCATCCTTCCACCATGCGCAGGTCATAAGACCCGCAGGACGGGCAGGCCGCGCCCTTCGGGGCCTCGCCCACACGCAGAAGCTGCGCCTTCGGGTCGGATTTCAGGCCCAGCCCTTCGCCCTCGATAAAGCCGATGTCGATCAGGTGGCGTTCGATCACCCCGCCGATGGCCGCCAGGATGGACGGGATGTACTTGCCCTCCATCCAGGCCCCGCCGCGCGGGTCGAACACGGCTTTCAACTCCTCGACCACAAAGGAAATGTCGCCACCGCGCCGGAACACCGCCGAAATCATCCGGGTCAGCGCCACAGTCCAGGCGAAATGCTCCATGTTCTTCGAGTTGATGAACACTTCGAACGGCCGGCGATGCCCCGCGATCACGATGTCATTGATGGTAATGTAAAGCGCGTGTTCCGACCCCGGCCATTTCACCTTGTAGGTCTGGCCTTCCAGCGCCGCCGGGCGGTCCAGCGGCTCCGAGAGATAGACCACCTCGCCCCCCGTCACCGGCTGGGCCGCCACCGGCAGCGCCGCCGTCTCGCTGACCGTCAGCACCGATCCGGTCACGTCGTTCGGCCGATAGGTGGTACAGCCCTTGCAGCCCTGATCCCAGGCGGCCATGTAGACCTCCTTGAAATCGTCGAAGGAAATGTCCGCCGGACAGTTGATGGTCTTGGAAATGCTGGAATCCACCCATTTCTGCGCCGCCGCCTGCATCCGCACATGATCCAGCGGCGGCAGGGTCTGGGCGTTGACGAAATGATCGGGCAGAGGGGCATCGCCGAATTTCTCGCGCCACAGCCGCACGGCGTAATCGACCACCTCTTCCTCGGTCCGCGATCCGTCCTTTTGCAGCACCTTGCGGGTATAGGCATAGGCAAAGACCGGCTCGATCCCCGAACTGACGTTGCCGGCATAGAGTGAGATCGTGCCGGTCGGTGCCACGCTGGTCAGCAGGGCGTTGCGGATGCCATGCGTTGCAATCGCCTGCCGCACATCGGCATCCATCTGCCGCATGGTGCCGCTGGCCAGATAGCCCTGCGCATCGAACAGCGGAAACGCCCCCTTTTCGCGCGCCAGATCGACGCTTGCCAGATAGGCCGACCGCGCGATGGCATGCATCCAGAGTTCGGTCGCCTTCGCCGCCTCGTCGCTGCCATAGCGCAGGCCCAGCATCAGCAGCGCATCGGCCAGCCCGGTGACACCCAGGCCGATCCGCCGCTTCGCCGCCGCCTCGGCCGCCTGCTGGGGCAGAGGAAAGCGGCTGGCATCGACCACATTGTCCATCATCCGCACGGCCACGCGGACCAGACGATCCAGCGCCGCCATGTCCATGCTGGACTGGGGATCGAAGGCATCCCTGACCAGCGTGGGCAGGTTGATGCTGCCCAGCAGGCAGGCCCCATAGGGCGGCAGCGGCTGTTCGCCGCAGGGATTGGTGGCGGCGATGGTCTCGGCATAGCCCAGATTGTTCATCGCATTGATCCGGTCGATGAAGATCACCCCCGGTTCGGCATAGTCGTAGGTCGAGCGCATGATCCGGTTCCACAGATCACGCGCCTGAACCGTCTTGTAGACCTTGCCCCCGAAGACCAGATCCCAGGGCCCGTCGGCCTTGACCGCCGCCATGAAGGGATCGGTGACAAGCACCGACAGGTTGAACATGCGCAGCCGCGCCGGGTCACGCTTGGCCTCGATGAAGGCCTCGATATCGGGGTGATCGCAGCGCATTGTGGCCATCATCGCACCGCGCCGCGACCCGGCCGACATGATGGTGCGGCACATCGCATCCCAGACATCCATGAAGGACAAGGGGCCGGAGGCATCCGCCGCTACGCCCTTCACCTCGGCCCCGCGCGGGCGGATTGTGGAGAAATCATAGCCGATGCCGCCGCCCTGCTGCATGGTCAGCGCGGCTTCCTTCAGGCTGTCGAAGATGCCGCCCATGCTGTCGGGGACGGTGCCCATGACAAAGCAGTTGAACAGCGTCACCTGCCGCCCGGTGCCCGCCCCCGCCACGATCCGGCCGGCGGGCAGGAAGCGAAAGCCTTCCAGCGCGGCATAGAACGCGGCCTCCCACGTCGCCGGATCGGATTCGACCGCCGCCAGGGCACGCGCCACGCGGCGCCAGCTGTCCTCGACGCTGCCGTCGATCGGCGTGCCATCGGCATCCTTGAAGCGATATTTCATGTCCCAGATGGATTCGGCGATAGGGGCGTGGAACCGCGACATCGGGCAGGGCGTCCTTGAACTTGTGGATAAACAGGAGGGAAGGCCCAAGATACGCCTGCCCCCCCGTCGGGTCAACTTGTGCCCGCCGCGCCAGGGGCTATTCTTGCAGCATGGAACAGCTGCACATCCTGAAGCTCTGCGTCGGGGCCGAAAGCGTCGAGGATCTGGAACAGTGGCAGGCGCAGAACGCCGGTCGCTGGCCGAAGGGCTGCACGGTTCATGTCACCCGCATGTGGCCCAAGCGCGAGGCGGAACTGCTGGCGGGCGGCTCGCTCTACTGGGTGATCAAGGGTGTGGTCCTGTGCCGGCAGCGGCTGGTCGGGCTGGAGGAACGGCGGGGCGAGGACGGCATCACGCGCTGCGCGATGGTGATGGATCAGGCGGTGATCCGAACCGAGGCTGCCCCCCGCCGCCCCTTTCAGGGCTGGCGCTACATGACGGGCAAGGACGCGCCGCACGATCTGGCCCCCGCGCGCGGCGGCGATGATTCGCTGCCCGCCGACCTGGCGCGGGCGCTGGCAGAGATCGGGCTGCGGTAGCGCGACCCAAATTCCTTGATCAAGGAATTTGCAATTTTCTTCAAAGAAAATTGCCGCCGCGCGCCTGCCATGCTATCCACAGCCCCGGTCGGCAGTTCACCAAGGTGCCGCTGGGCCCGCAAGGGCAAGCTGAACCTGCCAGAAGCCAGACGCAGCCGGTCCCCCTTTGCCGTGTCCGTCGCCAGTCCAGCAGCCCGCGATCCCGATGGCACGGCCAGAGGATGACCCATGACCCGTGATCTGATCTCCCTTCCCGTGGCGGATCTTTCCGCCTTTACCCGCGCCCTGTCCCGCCAATTGGCCAACGAGGCACGGCCCTCGCATCAAAGCCTGATGAACATGCTGGCCCGTGCGGCGGGCTTTCGCAACCTGCAGCACCTGCATGCCGCCAGGGCCGCCGGGCAACGACTCGCCGTGGTGCCGCCGCCCGAGGCGGTGGACCATACCCTTGTCGCCCGCGCGCTGGTGCAATTCGACGCCGGCGGCCGGCTGATCCGCTGGCCCGCGCGCCGGTCGGTGCAGATCCTGTGTCTCTGGGCACTGTGGTCCGCCCTGCCGCCGGGTGGACCACGGACAGAGAAACAGATCAGCGATGCCCTGAACGCGCTGCATCTGTTCGGCGATGCCGCGATCCTGCGCCGCGACATGGTTCACCTTGGTCTGTTGCGCCGCGATCCCGGCGGCATCAATTATGCCCGGACCGAACAACCGCCCCCACCCGAGGCCAGGGCGTTGATCCGTCATCTGGCCGCCCGCCGATAGCAGGGACCGCGGGCGCGCCTATTGCGCCCGCGTCGCCAGCCATTGCCGCCAGTCGGTCTCGGACCCGACAAAGACGTTGATGTCCACCTTGCCGGCAATCCCCGGCACCAGCCCGGTCGAGGTATATTGCCAGAAGGTCCAGGGGTGGCCGTCGTAAAGATCGGCGGGGTGTTTCGCCACGGCGCGCAGCCAGAACTCGGCCCCCTCCACCTTCCACATCTGGTTGTCCTCGAAAAAGTCGATCGAGGTGTAAAGGATCGGCCGCTGCCCGTAATGCGTGGTCAGCGCGCGGATGAAGATGGCGGCATCGCGGCGGATGTCCTCGGGCGTGCGGCGGATGGTGCAGGTCGGCGAAAACGGCGTCCATTCCATGTCAAGCACGGGGGGCAGGGATCCCGGCGTCTTCGGCACATGCCGGATGAACCAGCGCGCCTGCTCGATGGCCGGACGGCAATGGTAGAAGAAGTGATAGGCACCGCGCCGCACCCCGGCCCTGCCGGCTTCGCGCCAATGATCCCGGAACATCTCGTCGACGCGGTCGCCGCCTTCGGTCGCCTTGATGAAGGCGAAGTTGACACCGTTGGCCCGCGCGGCCTGCCAGTCGATACCGGTCTGGTATTTCGCCACGTCAATGCCATGGACCGGATAGGCGCGCGGTGGCTTGCCGCCATGGTCGGCCGGATCGGCATCGCCGAAATTGGCGCTGACCACCTGATCGGCAGGCACCGCCGCCGCAGGCCGGGCATCGGGACCACCGGACGGACGCACACCACCACAGGCCGCAAGGGCCAGACACAGCACAAGGAACAATGCGTTTTTCATGCCGGGCAGAATGGCGGCCGAAGCCGCCCCTGTCACCCCCGAAAACCGCAGGTCATGCGATGTCGGACCCGCGTCAGACCGCAGCCAGCTCATCCCAGCAGGCAAGGGCATGGGCGGCATACATCACGGCAGGGCCACCGCCCATCTGGATGCACATGGCCAGCACATCGCCCAGTTCCTCGCGGCTGGCCCCGGCCTTCATCAACGCCTCGACATGGAAATTGATGCAAGGTTCGCAGCGCTGCGAAACGGCGATCGCCAGCGCCACATATTCCTTTTCCTTCACCGGAACGACGGGACTGTCCTTCACCGCTTTCGACAAGGCGGCGAATTCGGTCATCGTCTGCGGGATCAGCTTGTTCATCGCCCGCAATTCGCCCCGCATCGCGGTGATCCTGTCCCTGTAGCCCATGGCGCATCTCCTGTTGTGCGAGATGCGGCATGGCATGGGGTCGGCCGGGCGGCCTTGACGCATATCAAACCCTGAATGCGATCAGCATCAGATTGTTGGCGGGCATCGGCACCACCTCGACCCCCAGGCCCGCCCGGCCCATCCGTGCCATGACCCAGCCCAGATCCTTGTAGCCCAGCCGTGAATCCTGCGCCCTGAGATCGGCATCAAAGGCCGCATCGCCCGGCGATGTTGCCCGGCCCTGCCGCAGGAAGGGCCCATAGACCGCCAGCCTTCCGCCGGGGGCCAGCGCCTGCGCCGCCTCGGCGATCAGCACCCCGGCCCCGGCTTCGGGCACCAGATGCAGCAGGTTCACCGCCAGAACGGCATCCCACTGACCCAGGCCCCAGCCCGGCGCACAGGCGTCCAGCAGCCGCGCAGGCCGCACCCCCGGCCCCGCCCAGGCGGCAATCGAACCGAAGGTCTCCGCCGTCACATCCGTCGGTTGCCAATCCGCCCCCAGTGCCGCCGAGAATTCCGCCGCATGCTGCCCGGTGCCCGAGGCCAGCTCCAGCACCCGCGCGCCAGGCGGAACCACCCGCCGCAACACCGCCAGGATCGACGCGGCATTCCGCGTCGCCGACGGGGCCACCCGCCGCCCGTCTGCCAGCACCCCTGCCCCGCTGTCTGGCAACCGCAGGCTCATCCAAACCGCGCCGGGGACAGCGCCGCCACCAGAGGTTCCGACAGTGCGGCCGGACGGCCCAGAATCAGATCGGCCGCCAGCTGGCTGGCCCCGCCACTGGTCTGGAACCCGTATCCGCCCTGCCCCGCCAGCCAGAAGAAACCCGGCTCACCCCTGTCGCGCCCGATCACCAGCACCCGGTCGGGCGCAAAGGTCCGCAGGCCGGCCCAGCTTGAGATCAGCCGCGTCACCGGTTCGGTGACAAATCCCTCATAACGCGCCAGCCCCTCGGCCAGCACCATGTCATCGGCCCAGGCGTCATGCGGCTCGGCCGGGTCCTCTTCGGCGGGCGAGACGATCAGCGCCCCGGCATCGGGCTTGGCATACCAATCCTCACCCGGCCCGAACATCATCGGCCATTTCGACACATCCAGCCCCCCCGGTGCGGGAATCCGCGCCATCGACCGGCGCAGCGGCGCAAAGCCCAGGGGCCGCACCCCCGCCATCGCTGCAACGCCATCCACCCAGGCCCCGGCCGCATTCACCAGAAGCGGTGCCACCGCCTCGCCCCCCGGCCAGGCCACCCGCCAGCCCGCCCCGTCGCGCCTGATCGCGGACACCCGCGCCCGCGTCACGATGGAGCCGCCATTGCCCCGGATCACCCTGGCAAAGCCCTGCAACAGAAGATCGGTATCAATATCCTCGGCATGGGCGGCATAGCCTGCCATCGTCACCACATCCGGGTTCAGGATCGGCACGATCCCCCGCGCCTCCGCCACCGGAATCGGATCGAAATGCATCGCGGTCAGATCGGCCCCGAAGGCGGCCTTCTGATCGTCCCGCCCGACCAGCAGCAAGCCGCGCGGCGACAGCAGGTCCGGCACCGAACGGAAATACTCTTCCGAGGCCAGCGACAATTCCACCACGGCAGGCGCACCATAGCGCGGCTCATAAAGCGCGGCCGACCGGCCCGAGGCGTGATGGCCCAGCGCATCTTCGGCCTCCAGCACCAGCACCCTGGCATGGGGGGCCAGCCGCGCCCCGGCCGAAATCCCGGCAATCCCGCCGCCGATGATGATGATGTCCGCGTCCATGATCCCTCCACCGCACCTTCGGCCATCCGCTTTGCAGTTACATGCAACGGCACCGCCACGCCAGCAGCGAATTTCTACGTCTACAGCCTGACGGTCGAGGATCTGACCCAGGCAGACCTGGCGACACGGCAGCTGGCCGAACAGGGCCGGACCAACCTCGTGGCCCGTGAAAACGTGGCGTCCGGTCAGGCCGTGCCGCTGGCCTGGGGTCGGGCGGGCTGGGGCCTGCAATTGGTCGGGACCGGGGCAACTCTGGTCAGGCAGATCACGGTCGGGCCGCTGGAACAGAACGTGGCGTATAGCCTGTCGTTCCGGGCCAAATTGACGGCGGGGGCCAGCCAGGCTCTCGACATCGACCTTTTCCCCGACACCCTGCCGCAATCGGCCAAAACGATCACGAACGTGGAACAGGTGTTCAAGTGGGAGAACTTCAGTTCGGCCCATGCCGACATGCTGCTGAACACGGTTCTGCTGCGGTTTTTCCGGGCAGCGCTGGCGTCTGGCATCACTATCGAGATCACCGAAATCAAGCTGGAGAAGGGCGCGACGGCAACGGCATGGACGCCCAGCCCGCGTGATGCTGCCGCCAGTGCGCTGGCGGCCTCCCTTTCGGCCGATCTGGCAACCACGAAGGCAACCGAGGCGGGGGGCTATTCGGCGGAAGCCCTGTCCTACCGCAACACCGCCGCGCGGCTGATGTCCGGTGGTGTCAGTAAGAACCCCATTTTCAGCAATTGGACCGGTGCCGATCCGGCGAGTGTCTCGATTACGCTTGGCGGCACATCGGCCCGGAACAAGATCACCTCGGGGGTGCGCTACATCAACGCGGTCGAGCTGGTCGCGTCCGACACCAGCCAGAACCGTCCGATCCTGCGACTGAACAAGACGACACAGGCGCTCGATTGCTCGATTTCTCCGCTTGCCGTCTTGGTTCGGGCAGAAGTCGAACTCGTCTCGGGAACGCTGGCTGCCAATGCATCAATCGCTCTGACATGGCAGGCCGGGGCTGGCGGAACCGCAGGGGCTGTCAACAAGACGCTTGCTACGCTGGGGATGCAGGAGACCACCGGCATCGTTCAGACAGTGGAATGGTATGTGGAGCGCCCCGCCACCTATGTAGCGGGGGCAGCGCCGGATTTCTACTGCGACCTCTATGCCCGGCTCGGCGCGACAGGCACCTGCACGATCCGGGTGCATCGTCTGGATTTCGAGGAAGTCCTGGCGAACACGACCACGTCGATCTACCAACGATCGGTCGCGCAGATCGATGAAATCAGCAGCGCCGTGGTCTGCCTTCGGGCGCAGGCCGGGTCGGGCGGGGCCATTCTGGAACTGGTCGCCCTCGACGATCCGACCGGGAACCCCGCGTCGGTGGCCCTGATCGCGGCGGAACACATCATCCTGAACGGTGACACCACGGTCGAGGGTGATTTCGAGGTCTCTGGCGGAAACATCCGCCTGACAGGTGACACGGTTGTCGACGGTGATTTCGAGGTCACGGGCGACATGATCACCAGCGGTGCCGTGTCGAGGCAGGCTTTCGATGTTCAGGTCTTTTCTCTGGGCATCGGGATTTCTGCTGCCGACCAGCAGGTGAGCAACATCATCTCATCCTTTTCCCCAGCGCCCTATGCCGGCACCCCCACGGGCGGGGTGGCAGCCGACAATCCGATCTGCGCTACGATCTCGTTTATTGGCGCATCGTCCGGGGGCGTTGCCGGCAATGTCACGTTCAAGCTGAAGGGGAAGAAAGGCAGCGACCCTTGGCGGACGATTGCGGGACAGCACAACACCCTTCTTTCGTTCAGCGCCGCCGAAAGTGGGCTGCATCGCGCGCATACCTTCTTCCTGATCGATAACGTAGCCTCCGGCGAGTATTCGATGACCGATTATGATCAGTTCTATGTCGCGGCCCTGGTCCAAGGAACAACGGGCTTCGGCTTCGCCTTTTCGAGGTTCCTCCTGAAGATGGAGCAGCTGAGCCGATGACCCGTGCCGCCCTGATCATCGCGGCGCTGGCCGCGCTCTGCACCCCCGCCCGATCCGACCCCGACCGGCTGTCGATCCTGCTGGGATCGGCCCATGTCGGCGGTGACGGCTTCGACGGCCGCAATCCCGGCATCGCCCTGACCTGGGAGGATGTGGCTGGCTTCGATCTGTCCGCTACCGCCTATCGCAACAGCTATGGCCGGGGATCGCTGGCGGTGACGGCCGCGCTGCCCGTGATCCGCTGGGCCGATGGCGAGGCGTCCATTTTCGTGGGCGCTGCCCTATACCCCGAAGATGGCCGCCGATTCCGGTTTCATGCCGGGGATGTGGTGCCGGTGGGCGGGCTGCAGTTGCGCCACCGCAACCTGTTTCTCCAGCTCATGCCGGGCGACGGCCGGGCCATGGATGCCGTGGTGGCAGGTGGCGTGACGTTTTCTATCGACTAGGAGGCCGGAGGGCGCAATCTGCGCCCTCCGGCATGGGGTCTGTTTCTGAGGCCGGCCCCATCGACCAGCAGGTGCTTCATGGCCGCATCCGCCCCCAAGGGGGCAGCGGCAGAGAGGCACGATTCGAATGAACATATCCTTAACACCCGTCGATCCGGTGCAGCCCGTGGCGCCCTGGATCGGCGGCAAGCGCAACCTCGCCAAGCGGATCTGCGCGATCCTCGACCAGATGCCCTGTTCGACCTACTGCGAACCCTTTGTGGGCATGGGCGGCATCTTCCTGCGACGGACATCGCGTCCGCGGGCAGAGGTGATCAACGATGCCGGCCGCGACGTGGCCAACCTGTTCCGCATCCTGCAGCGGCACTATCCGCAGTTCCTGGACGTGCTGCGGTTCCAGCTGACGACCAGGGCGGAATTCAACCGGCTGATCGACACCCGGCCCGAAACCCTGACTGATCTGAAACGTGCCGCGCGCTTTCTCTACCTGCAGCGCACGGCCTTTGGCGGCAAGGTCTCCGGGCGGAATTTCGGCGTTTCAGTTGACCGGCCGGCGCGGTTCAACCTGACCACGCTGGAGCCGATGCTGGAGGACCTGCACAGCCGCCTCGCGGGCGTAGTGATCGAATGCCTGGATTTCGAGGAATTCATCCGGCGCTACGACAGCCCCGGCACCCTCTTCTACCTCGACCCGCCCTATTGGGGCAGCGAGGGCGACTACGGCAAATCCCTCTTCAGCCGTCAGGATTTCCAGCGCCTGGCCGGAGTTTTAAAGGGGCTTAAAGGGTCGTTTCTCATGTCGATCAACGACGTGCCCGAGATCCGCGAGATTTTCGCCTGGGCGCGGCTGGAAGAGGTGCACACCACCTATACCATCGGCGGCAAGGGCGCGACGAGGCCGGCCGCCGAGCTGCTGATCCGGGGGAAGCGCGATTGACCCCCTGGACCGAGATTCGCTGTTGCGGATGCCGGCGCCTGCTGTTCAAGATGTCGGCAGGCGCCTTCGCCGGCGCGGTGCAGATCAAATGCCCGCGCTGCAGTGCCTTCAACCATCTGAGGCCACAGAGCCCTTACCCGCAGCGCCAGGAGTGCGATGGAAAGGACGCCTCGTGTGGCTCTTCATCCCCCCGTCGGACATGACGACTTTCGCGGCATCAGCCTTTGCGCCGGTGTCGGAGGACTGGATCTCGGCCTGCATCTCGCAGAGCCCGGATACCGAGCTGTATGTCATGTCGAGCGAAACAGTTTCGCCGCGGCCACTCTCGTGGCGCGGATGGCGGACAAGGCCCTGGCTCCGGCTCCTGTCTGGGACGATCTGCGATCCTTCGACGGCCGCCCGTGGCGTGGCCGTGTTCATATCGTCACTGCCGGTTATCCCTGCCAGCCGTTCAGCCTGGCCGGGCACCGCAAAGGCGAGGGCGACCCACGCCACCTCTGGCCCGAGGTCGCGCGGATCGTCGGCGAGGTTGCCCCTGAATGGTGCTTCTTCGAGAACGTCCCCGGCCACCTGTCCCTCGGTCTCGACGTCGTCGCCGGAGACCTTCAGTGCCTGGGCTATGACGTTGCTGCGATGGTCCTATCAGCGGCGGAAGTCGGCGGGTCTCACCTGCGCGAAAGGCTGTTCATACTGGCCCACGCCCACCTTCAAGAGCTCGGGCAACACGGTGACCATTCTGCCCAGCACCGCAGGGCTGAAGCTCATGAAGGACGAACGGCAGAGCGGCAAGCAGATGGGGCTGAAGAACGCAGTCTACAGTTGGACGGTGCTGTGGGAGCTGCTGATCGCCATGGGCTGGACGCCGCGTTCCCCGGCCTCTTCCCTCCCTTACCGGGTGCGCTTGCGCAGTGGGGAGACCGGATCCGTGATCGACCAGACCTTAAACCCGCGATTCACCGACTGGATGATGGGCTGGCCTCCTGGCTGGACCGATCCGCTGCAGCCGGTAACGGGGTGGTCAGCCTGGCTGCAGCGCGCGCGTGGCGCCATCTGAAGGCCAACCTCGCCCGGGAGTAATGACCCGGTGATTTGGGCGGGCGAGGCCTTTTCTGCTCGCCCAAGTCAACATCGGCGGAAAGCTCACCTCAGGAACGGACGCACCAACATAGCGCCGCGTGAAAATTTCTCTGCCAAAGCTGGTGCGCCGTTCTGCCAAAGCTGCCGCGCCGCCACAGCTGCCGCGCCGCCACAGCGACGCAGGGATTCGCCACCCCGAGGCCAGACCGTCTAGTATGCCGCTATGATGGCCCAGCGCGGCAGGCGCAGCATCAAGTCGATGCAACATTAATGCTTGTTATTTAAGGATAAAATGGCGGACCCGGAGCGATTCGAACGCCCGACCCTCAGATTCGTAGTCTGATGCTCTATCCAGCTGAGCTACGGGTCCGCAATGCCGGGCGATGTAGCCGTGCCCGGCGGGCATTGCAAGGGCGAAAACGCGATGGCGGCCAGAAGGGCGGGCGGCTTCATTCCTCGGCGGGACCTGCGGCCTTGGGCAGCCGGATCATGAATTCTGTGCCCTCGGCATCGGTCCGCAACAGATCCAGCCGCCCGCCATGGCCGCGCACTAGTTCGGCGGCGATGGCCAGGCCCAGCCCGCTGCCGCCCTTGCGCGCACCCCCCTGAAAGGCGGCAAACAGATGCTCGCGCGCCTTGGGCGGCAGGCCCGGCCCGGTGTCGCCGATGCGCAGCCACCAATCCGCGTCATCCTCGCCCGCGGAAATCTCGATCGTGCCGGGCTGGCCCGTCGCCTCGATCGCCTGCCGCGCGTTGCGGATCAGGTTCGACAGCACACGATACAGCTGTTCCGGGTCGGCCCGCAGCATCAGCCCCGGCTCCACGTCGATCAGGCATGTCACCGGGCCATCGCCCGCCAGCCCCTCGCCCTCGGCCACCTCGCCCAGAAGCGGGGCCAGCGCGAAACGGCGCAGATTGGGTGGCGGCTCCTCGGCCCGGCCAAAGGCCAGGGTCGATTCGCACAAGGACACCGCCCGGCTGATCGAATTGATCAGTTTCGGGGCCGATCGCGCCACCACCGGATCGGCGCTGCCTTCCAGCCGGTCGGCGAACAGCTGCGCCGTGGTCAGGATGTTGCGCAGGTCATGGCTGATCTTGGCCACCGCCCCGCCCAGCTGGGCCAGCCGCTCCTTTTGCCGCAGCGCGCCGGTCAGCTGCGTCTGCATCCGCGCCAACGCCTCTTCGGCCACGCGCAGTTCCATCACTCCTGCCTCGGGGGCGATCACCCGGCGGGCATCCTCGGGCGCCTCGGCATAGGCCTGCATATGCCGCACCACCCGCCCGATCGGGGCCACCAGCAGCCGCTGCACCGCGATGAACAGCAGGACCGCCGTCACCGCCGACATCAGCGCCGACAGCGCAAGGATGCGCAGCCCGAAATCGGCCAGCTGATGCCGCAGGGCGGCGGTGTCCATGGTGATCTCGATCAGTTCGCCGCCTTCCTGCACCGGGTTGCCGATCACACGGATCACCTGCACCTTCGGCTGGGCCAGCAGCGCCAGCGCATCGCGGACCAGATCCCAGCTGGACGCGCCGCGCAGGTCATAGCTGGCGGCGATCTCGGACGGGACCGGAGAGGACAGCACCAGTTGCCGCACCTCGTCGCGCCGCAGGACCACGTTGAACACCCCGGCATTGGCCAGCAGCTCTGCCTCCAGCTCGGGGCTGACCACATCGTCCGACGCCAGCTGCGTCAGCGCCGCGATCTGCGCCATCTTCAGCCGCTCGGTCAGCATGTCATAGCGAAAGCGGGCGACCGACGGCAGGAAGACCAGAACTTCGGCCAGCAGCACGAAGGCCACGGTCAGCATCAGGAACCGCCCCGAAAGCGTGCGGTAGAACCGCCAGCTGTCCTTGTGCTGCGGATCTTCGTCTGGCCCCTTGCCCTCTGCCACCGGTCCTGCGCCTTCACCCGCCCTGCCGATCCCAGCAATATCAAAAGCCTTGCGCGCAATACAGCCCCGCAACGCGGCTGGGCAAATCTGCCCATGCCCCGGCAGACCCCGCCTTCTCTGCCCCCTTCGCCGCCCCGAGGAAATCTTGCAACAGCCCCGTGCTGGCGCGTTGACTTGGCCGGAAGATGCCCCTATCAGGCGGGCTTCAAGTTACCGCCCTCGAATCTTCTCAGGTTCGGGCACCCGATCTGATGGAGAGCCGCGATGAAGCGCACTTACCAACCGTCGAACCTGGTCCGCAAGCGGCGCCACGGCTTCCGCGCCCGCATGGCCACCAAGGGCGGCCGTCTGGTGCTGGCCGCCCGCCGCGCCAAGGGCCGCAAGGTTCTGTCCGCCTGATTCTCTGGTGCCCCTTCGGGGGCAAGGGGACGTGATGACACCGCCGGAGGCACAGGACGCAAGGCTTGACGCCGAAGCGCCCGCCGCGCCCCCGGCGGTTTCCGTTTGCGCGCTTCAGGTGATGAAGACGCGGCCCGAGTTCCTGAGGGCCGCCTCGGCCCGGCGGCAGGGCACGGCATCCTTTCTGTTGCAGGCCCGCGACCGCCGCGACAGCGATCCTGTCACGCAGGTCGGCTTTACAGCTTCGAAGAAGACCGGGAATTCGGTGGTCCGCAACCGCGCCAAGCGCCGCCTGCGCGCGGCGGCGCGCGCGCTGATCCCCGCCCATGGCCGGCCCGGATGGGATTACGTTCTGGTTGCCCGGCCCGGCGCGACGGTGGTCCGCGATTTCGCCGATCTCTTGCGCGATCTGGAAACCGCCCTGCGCGCGGTTCACGCCAGGCCATGACCCCGCTGGCCCATGCCCTTGCCTTGCCGGTCCGCGCCTATCGGCTGCTGCTGTCGCCCTGGGTCGGCCATGGCTGCCGGTTCCAGCCGACCTGTTCGGCCTATGCGCTGGAGGCGCTGGAGCGGCATGGCGGGCTGAAGGGCGGCTACCTGACCGCCCACCGGATCTGCCGCTGCCATCCCTGGGGCGGGCATGGCTATGATCCCGTTCCCGGCGCGGACCCCGAGTTCGACAGGACCCAGCGCCCGTCCGGGCCGGCGGGCGATCCGCGCTGAGCGCGACGATGGCCGGCTATTTCATAGGCTCGCCGATCCGGTGCATGCGGTGCGGCTCTCCGGCCAGCATCGCCTCGGCCATTTCCTCGGCCGACACGGCGTTCGAGATCAGCGCCCGGCCCATCAGATCCTCGACCGTCACCGGCTGCAACTCCCAGGCTTCGGCCACGAATGTGCCCGGTGCGGCCGCCGCCGCCATCCGCGTCAGCGCATCGGTGCCGAACACCACCGCGCCTTCGAAATCCACCGATTTCAGCCCCGCCCCGGTGAAATCCGCACTCAGCATCAGCGTGCCGCGAAAGGTCGAGGTGCCCAGTTCCGCCAGCGTGAAATCCACGCCCCGCAGCACCGCCCCGTCAAACCGCGTCGCCAGCATCCAGGCCCCGTTGAAATCCACGTCGCGCAGCTGCGCTTCGGTGAAATCGGACCCTGACAGCACGGTGTAGAACGGCGCATCCTTGGGCCGCAGCGGCCATTTCATCCGCTCGGCCGTCAGGGTGCCGAAATTGCCCCGGTCCAGCTGCGCCCGGACAAAGCGCACATTCTCGACGAACGCACCGCCCATGTCGAAATCGACCAGCCGCGCGCCGGTGAAATCGGCAAAGGACATGAGGCCGATCTGCGACGAGAACAGCCCCAGCGAAATTTCCGGCAGGAAGGCATGGGTCAGGTCCAGCCCGGCGGCATTCAGCGCCTCAAGATTGCGCAGGCCGCCCGTCACCAGAACGTTCAGAAGCTGCCCGCGTTCGGGGCTGGCCGGGCGGTCGATGAGCCGCGTGCCCACCTGAACCTCGTCCCAGTCGTTGAACGCCGCCATCCGGGCATAGGTTTCCGGCAGGTCGGCCCGCCGTCCCTGCATGGCGATGCGGAACCGGTCCGACGGGTCGCCGGGGCGCATCCCGCTATCAAGAAAGCGATAGGGCTTCAGCGCCCGGCTGACGGAGGTGATCCGCAGGATCAGCCCGCGGTCCACGTCATGCTGCACGTCCAGCGCGTTGACATAGGCCGATGTCACCGCAGGGGCAGTGCCGTCCACGGCCGCGACCGCCGCCGCCCCTGCCGCTTCGGCCTTCACCGCCGCTTCGCCCAGCTTTTCGGCGATTTCGGTGATCTCCACCGCCAGCGTGGCATTGCGCGCCGCCTCGGCCAATTCCACCGACTGCACCAGAAGGGTGGTCTGTTCGGCGACCTTGTCGTTCTGCTGCTGCAAAAGACCCGACTGCGCCTCAAGCAGTTGGTTCTGCTTGAACAGCAGCGCCGTGCCCGCCAGCGCCGCCATCGCGGCAATCAGCGCCGTCAGGCTGGCGATCAGCCAGCGCCGCGTCGTGACCCAGGAATAGCGCGCCAGCACCAGCGACACCAGATCGCGCGCCGCCTGCGTGGCCCCCGTCGGATCGCGGTCGATGGCGCGTTCGGCCACCCGTGCCAGCGGGCCCGCGATCATCTCCATCTGCGCCTCGGCATAGCCGAAGATCCGCTGCATCAGCGGGCGGCGAAAGACGAAGACCAGCGCGCCCAGCAGCATCAGGAACACCAGCGCGCCAACGAAGAGGCTGACCACCGCCCAGGCGCTGTCTTCCAGGAACCCCGCGCCGGCAAAAGCCACCAACACCCCGGCGGCCAGCCCGAAGCCAAAGATCAGGATGCCGCTCAATCCGCCGCGCATTGCGCCCCCCGAAGGTTAACCCCGGCAGATTGCCGCGCCGCCCCCCGGCCGCCAAGAAGAATCCGCTTCCCCCGCACCCGTTGACTCTTGCCCCCGCCCGCCGCATAGCCCCGGCCATGTCGATCCTGTCCATCGCCCTTGGCGGAGCCCTCGGTTCCGTTCTGCGTCACCTGATGGTGACGGCCACCGGCGCGCCCTGGGGCGTGGCGCTGGTCAATGTGCTGGGCAGCTTTGCCATCGGCGTGCTGTCGGTGCTGCTGATCGGTCGCACTGCGCTGCCGCCGCTGCTGATCACCGGCTTTCTGGGCGGCTTCACCACCTTTTCGGCCTTTTCGCTGGACACGCTGCGGCTGTGGCAGGCGGGCCAGACCGGGCAGGCCGTGCTTTATGCGGGCGGGTCGGTCATCCTGTCGCTGGCCGCCGTCTTCGCCGGCGCCACCCTTGCAAGGACATTTTCATGAGCGGCGTCCAGATCCTGACCGTCACCGAGGACGAGGGCGAACAGCGCCTTGACCGCTGGATGAAGCGGCGCTTTCCGCATGTCACCCAAGGGGCGGTGGAAAAGATGTGCCGCACCGGACAATTGCGGGTGGACAGCGGGCGGGTCAAGGCTTCGGACCGCGTCGCGCCCGGCATGTCGGTGCGGGTGCCGCCCCTGCCGGACGAAGCCGCGCCGCCGCCCGAACGGCCCGCAGGCATGTCGGCGGCGGATGTGAAGATGATCCAGTCCTGCGTGTTGTGGAAGGACGAACATATGATCGTCCTGAACAAGCCGCCGGGCCTGGCGTCGCAGGGCGGCTCCGGTCAGGGCGAACGCCATGTCGACGGCCTGACCGAGGCACTGAAATTCGGCTACAAGGAGCGGCCGAAGATGGTGCATCGGCTGGACAAGGACACCTCGGGCATCCTGCTTCTGGCGCGCACCGACCGGGTGGCCCGTGCCCTGTCGGAAAGCCTGCGGCATCGTGAGGCGCGCAAGATCTATTGGGCCGTCGTGGCGGGTGTGCCGAACCCCAAGAAAGGCTCGATCAAGTTCTACCTTGAAAAGGCCCCCGGCCGCGGGCGTGGCGGCGAAGGCGAGAAGATGGTCTGCATCCATCCCGCCAAGGCCAAGGACCACCCCGAGGCGAAACGCGCCCAGACCGATTTCTTCACGCTCTGGTTCCTGGGCGACCGGCTGGCGTGGATGGCGCTGGAGCCGGTGACAGGCCGCACCCACCAGCTGCGCGCCCATATGGCCGAGATCGGCCACCCCATCCTGGGCGACGGCAAATATGGCGGGTCGGATGCGCATAACCCCGGCGATGGCTGGGGCGCGGGGATCGGCGGGGATGTGTCACGGAAGATGCATCTTCACGCGCGGTCGCTGTCGATCCAGCATCCGATCACCAAGGAAACCGTGACTTTCACCGCGCCCCTGCCGGACCACATGGCCCGCACCTGGGCCGCGCTGGACTGGAAGGAAGACGACGTGCCCGCCGATCCCTTCACCGTGTTCAGATAGGGCGCGCATGTCGGGCTGGGCGACGAAACGGTTCTGGAACAGGGCCACGGCCGAAGCGGCGGGGAACGGCTTTGCCATCCTTCTGGACGGGCGTGCCGTGAAGACCCCGGCCAAGGCCCCGCTGGTGGTGCCGACACTGGCGCTGGCCACGGCCATTGCCGCCGAATGGGACGCGCAGACCGGCAAGGTGCGGCCCGAGACGATGCCGCTGACCCGCGCCGCGAATTCCGCCATCGACAAGGTCGGCCCCCTGCGGGCCGAGGTGATTGCCGAACTTTCCGGTTATGGCGGCAGCGACCTTCTGTGCTACCGCGCCGAACACCCTGCGGCGCTGACGGCGCGGCAGGCGGCGGGCTGGGATCCGCTTTTGCACTGGTCCGCCGAAACGCTGGATGCGCCGCTGGCTGTCACCCATGGCGTGATCCATGTCGCGCAGGATCCGGCCAGCCTTGACCGGCTGCACGGCCATGTCGCCGCCTTTTCCGATTTCGGTCTGGCCGGGTTGCATGATCTTGTCGCCATCTCGGGCTCTCTGGTGCTGGCGCTGGCGGTGGCCCATGGCCGGCTGACCGCCGACGACGCCTTTGCCGTCTCGCGCATCGACAGCCATTGGCAGGCCGAGCAATGGGGCAGCGACGAAGAGGAGCAGGCGGCCGAGGCGCTGCGTCTGGCCGCCTTCCGGCAGGCGGACCGATTCTGCGCATTGTGTCGGTAACACTTCGCCGCGAATTCCCGCGCCGCGACGCCCGACATGCCGCATTTTCCTGCACAACGCATGGAAAACAGGCATTTTTCCCGATGGTGCCGATGCACTCTTGACCACCCAAAGCGCTTTCGCCGAGACTGCCCCGCACTGGGAGAGGCTCACCTCCAACAGCATCATGCCCCTGCCAACGTGCAGGGACCAAGAACCCCGCCCCAAAAGGCGGCAACTCAGGATGAGGTAACAATGAAGAAAACGGTATTCCTCGGCGCTCTGGCCGCTTCGACCATGCTGGCGGGCGCTGCTTTCGCTGCCACGCTGGATGACGTGAAAGCCCGTGGCGAACTGATCTGCGGCTCCAACACCGGGCTGACCGGCTTCGGCATGGCCGATGCCAACGGCACCTGGGTCGGGTTCGACGTGGACCTGTGCCGCGCCGTCGCCGCCGCCGTTCTGGGCGACCCGACCAAGGTGAAGTTCGTTCCCACCACCGGCGAAACCCGCTTCACCGCGCTGGCCTCGGGCGAAGTGGACCTGCTGGTCCGCAACTCGACCATGACCTATTCGCGCGACGTCGACCTGAAGCTGGATTTCGTGGCGATCAACTACTATGACGGCCAGGGCTTCATGGTGAAGAAGGACCTCGGCGTTTCCTCGGCCAAGGAACTGGACGGCGCCACCGTCTGCATCCAGACCGGCACCACGACCGAGCTGAACCTGGCGGACTTCTTCAAGTTCAACAACATCAGCTACACCCCCGTCACCGTGCAGGATGACTCGGAAGCCCAGCGTCAGTATCTGGCCGGGGCCTGCGACACCTACACCACCGATGCCTCGGGCCTGGCTGCCGCCCGTGCCACCATGGCCGACAGCGAAAACCACGTCATCCTGCCCGAGATCATCTCGAAGGAACCGCTGGGCCCGCTGGTCCGCCATGGCGACAACCAGTGGGGCGACATCGTCCGCTGGACCTTCAACGCGCTGCTGATCGCCGAAGAGAAGGGCATCACCAAGGCGAACATCGAAGAAGTCGCGGCATCCTCGACCGACCCGGAAGTGCGCCGCCTGATGGGCCTCGAAGGGGATCTGGGCAAGATGGCCGGGCTTGAGAACGACGCCTTCAAGAAGGCGATCGCTGCCGGTGGCAACTATGGCGAGATCTTCGAAGCCAACATCGGTGCCTCGACCCCGATCGGTCTGGCGCGCGGCCTGAACGCGCTCTGGACGCAAGGCGGCCTGCAATACGCGGCTCCGTTCCGCTGATCCAGCCGGGGGCGCGGCCTATCCGCCGCGCCCCCACGCCTTTCTTCGGCCTGGCTGACAGGCCGTTCCAATTGAAAACGACCCGATCAGCGCGGGCCAGACCCGCAGATAACCGGCAAAAAGCCGGAACAGCGACGGGACACAGGGGGTAACGCATGACCTTGGCCACCGGCTCGCCCTCGGGGGCGGCGAAGGAAGGCTTCCGGCTTTCCATGCTCATCTACGATACGCGGTTCCGTGCGATCACCATTCAGGTGGTCGTGCTGATCCTGTTCCTGCTG
The DNA here is from genome assembly GCA_036745335.1 of Paracoccaceae bacterium. GTDB lineage: Bacteria > Pseudomonadota > Alphaproteobacteria > Rhodobacterales > Rhodobacteraceae > Pseudogemmobacter. Next base: position 36,230 of record DAIOGH010000002.1, on the reverse strand, counting down.
CTGGTGGGATGGTTGGTCGACAACACCATCCAGAACCTTGCCGCCAAGGACAAGGACATCAACTTCGGCTTTCTCTGGGTCCGCGCCGGTTATGACATCGAGCAGCAGCTGATCCCCTATACCAACGACAGCACCCATGGCCGCGCCGTCATCGTCGGCCTGTTGAACACGTTGCTGGTGGCCTTCTTCGGCTGCATCCTTGCCACCATCATCGGCGTTTTTGTCGGTGTGCTGCGCCTGTCGAACAACTGGTTGGTCAGCCGCCTGATGACGATCTATGTCGAGGCGTTCCGCAACGTTCCCCTGCTTCTGTGGATCATCGTCATCTTCGTGGTGACATCGGAAACCCAGCCCGCGCCCAATGAATTCAAGGTGACGCAGGCGATGGTGGACAGCTGGGAAACCGAGGACAGCGCCGACAACATCTATCCCGCCGCCGAAAAGATGCTGTTCGGCACCGTCGCGCTGACCAACCGCGGCTCTTACGTTGCCGCGCCGATGCTGTCACGCCCGCTGGGCGGAACCGAGATTGCCGGCATTCCGGTCAATTACTCGGTTCTTGCCACGCTTGCCTTGATCATCGGTTCGGTTCTGGTCAACCGCGCGATGCTGCGCCGCACCAAGGCGGTGCAGGAAGCCACCGGCCAGCGCCCCGCGACCTGGTGGAAATCGCTGCTGATCCTGTTCCTGCCCACCATCCTGCTGCTGGCGGCGATGGGCTTTCACCTGCAATTGCCCGCCTTTGCCGCCGATGAGAACGGCGTCAGCAAGGGATTCAACTTCCAGGGCGGCGTGCTGGTGCAGCACAGTTTCACCGCGCTGACGCTGGCCCTTGCGCTGTATACCGGGGCCTTCATCGCCGAAATCGTCCGCGCCGGCATCATGGCGATCAGCCGTGGCCAGTCCGAGGCTGCCTTTGCCCTGGGCCTGCGCCCCGGCCGCACGATGAACCTGATCATCCTGCCGCAGGCGCTGCGGGTGATCATCCCGCCGCTGATCAGCCAGTATCTGAACCTGACCAAGAACACCTCGCTGGGCATCGCGGTCAGCTACCTTGACCTGCGCGGCACGCTGGGCGGCATCACGCTGAACCAGACCGGGCGAGAGCTGGAATGCATGCTTCTGATGATGCTGACCTATCTGATCATCAGCCTGCTGATCTCGTCGCTGATGAACCTCTACAACAACGCTGTGAAGCTGAAGGAGCGCTGAGATGTCCGACAGCTTTGTGCGAACCGAGATGCTGGCCCCGAAAGACCCGCCGACGCGGGAATCCGGGGCGGTGAAATGGCTGCGCGAGAACCTGTTCTCGGGCTGGCTGAATTCGATCCTGACGGTGCTGGGCGTTCTTGCCGTGATCTACCTTGTCTGGATGGCCTTTCCCTGGTGGTGGCATTCGGTCTGGAATGCCACAAGCCTGCGGGAATGCCGCGAGATCGTGGCTGCGGCCGGCGGCACCGACGGCGCCTGCTGGGCGGTGATCAAGGCGCGCTGGCACCAGTATATCTTCGGCTTCTATCCCCAGGCGCTGTATTGGCGGCCGGTGCTGGCCTGCGGTCTTCTGTTCGTGGCCCTGTCGCCTATCCTGTTCTGGAACGACCGCAAATCCGCGATCATGACCGGCATCACCGGTGCCCTGACCGCCTTGGCGATGCTGCTCCTGTCCTCTCCGGGCTGGATCGAAGGGGTGACGGTCCTGCTGATGGCCGCCCTGTTCGCGCTGGCCTGGGTCCGGCCCAAGGCCCTGATCTGGGTCACGCTGGCCTATCCCTTTGCGGCGCTGTTCCTGCTGTGGGGCGGCCAGGTCTGGACCTATCTTTCGGCCATCCTCGCGGTGATCGTCGGCATCGGCTTCGGCCTTCTCTACGGCAAACTGCGTGAACCGGCGTTGAATATCCTTTATTCCATCGTCGCCGCCATTGGTGCCGCCTTCGTTGCTGCGGCGCTTATCGGCTATCTCGACACGGTCAGCGCCGACTTCCTGACCAAGCTCTCGGCCGCCAGTTTCTACCCTGGCTGGGGCGAGAACGGCGGCCTGATCGCCAAATCGCTGGGGGCGCTGGTCTCGGCGGTGATCTGGGTCGTGTCGATGGTGGTCTGGGGCATGGTGGCGCTGATGCGCGGCATCAGCTGGGTGCTGAACCTGAACCTGTCGATGCTGTGGGATTTCCCCTATGCCTCGACCTTTGGTCTGGGCGCGCTTCTGGCCGCGATCGGCACCTTCAATGCCGCCCGCAACCGCGCCGCCGGAATCGGCATCTTCACGGGTCTGCTGGCCATCGGGGCCTATTGGCTGTTTGTCCATCCCTGGCTGGTCAAGGCCCTGTCCGGCGCGATGCCGCTGGGCCTGACCCCGGTGAACTCGGACCAGTTCGGCGGCTTCCTGCTTGCCATCGTGATCGGTGTCACCGCCATCACCGCATCCCTGCCGCTGGGCATCCTGCTGGCCCTTGGCCGCCGGTCCGACATGTTCCTGGTGAAAACGCTCTCTGTCGGCTTCATCGAGTTCATCCGCGGCGTCCCGTTGATCACGCTGCTGTTCACCGCCTCGCTGCTTCTGGCCTATTTCCTGCCGCCGGGCACCAACTTCGACCTGATCCTGCGGGTGATCATCCTCGCCTCGCTGTTCTCGGCCGCCTATCTGGCCGAAGTGGTGCGCGGCGGCCTTGCCGCCCTGCCGCGTGGCCAGTACGAGGCCGCCGATGCGCTGGGGCTGGATTACTGGCAGGCCCAGCGGCTGATCATCATGCCGCAGGCGCTGAAGATCTCGATCCCCGGCATCGTCAGCACCTTCATCGGCCTCTTCAAGGATACCACGCTGGTATCCTTCATCGGCCTTCTCGACCCGCTGCGCGGTGTCACCCAGAACGTCCGCGCCGACATCAACTGGAAGGGCATCTACTGGGAGCCCTACATCTTTGTCGGCGTCATCTTCTTCCTCATCTGCTTCGGCATGTCCCGATACTCGATGTATCTGGAGCGCAAGCTGAAGACCGACCACCGTTAAGAGGAGCCGCATCATGGCGAACGCTGAAAAGAAAATGCAGGTCTCCGACGAAATCGCCGTCGAGATCAGCCAGATGAACAAGTGGTACGGCACCTTCCATGTGCTGCGCGACATCAACATGACGGTCAACCGCGGCGAGCGGATCGTGATCTGCGGACCCTCCGGTTCCGGCAAGTCCACGCTGATCCGCTGCATCAACCGGCTGGAGGAACACCAGTCCGGCCAGATCATCGTCGACGGCACCGAACTGACCAGCGACCTGAAGAACATCGACAAGGTGCGCTCCGAAGTCGGGATGGTGTTCCAGCATTTCAACCTGTTCCCGCATCTGACCATTCTGGAAAACTGCACCCTTGCGCCGATCTGGGTCCGCAAGATCCCGAAGAAAGAGGCGGAAGAGACCGCGATGCACTTCCTGCGCAAGGTCAAGATCCCCGAACAGGCCAACAAATACCCCGGCCAGCTGTCGGGCGGGCAGCAGCAGCGCGTGGCCATCGCGCGCAGCCTGTGCATGCGGCCGCGGATCATGCTGTTCGACGAACCCACCTCGGCCCTTGACCCCGAGATGATCAAGGAAGTGCTGGATACGATGATCGAGCTGGCCGAAGAGGGCATGACCATGCTCTGCGTGACGCATGAGATGGGATTCGCGCAGGCCGTGGCAAACCGGGTGATCTTCATGGATCAGGGCCAGATCGTCGAACAGAACGAACCGAAGGAATTCTTCAACAATCCGCAAAGCGAACGGACCAAGCTGTTCCTGTCCCAGATTCTGGGACATTGAAACCGGACTTGGCCGCCTGAACCGGCCATGGCAGAAAGGGGCGCAGATTGCGCCCCTTTTTGTTTCAGACACAGGTAAAGCTCATGAAGCCCGTCCTCATTGCTGCCCTTCTCACCCTCGCCTCGCCCGGTTGGGCGCAATCTGGACGCCCGGCAGACTGCCTGCTGGTTGTCATGGGTCAGGAAGTGATGCGGGAAACCTGCCTGTTCACGCCACTGGCCGATGACGGATCTTTCATGATCTCGTCAATGAACGGCAAGTTCTTTGCCCAGGTCCTGATCGACCGGCCTGGACAGGGCACCGCCTACTGGAACGAAATCCCCTATGCCAATCACGCCCACAGCCCCTTGGGCACCGTTCAGCGTGAAGAGGCCTGCTGGGTGAACCAATCCGCCTCGATCTGCGCCTGGTAGGCTCAGGCCGCAATCTCGCGCGGCACCACGAAATCCACCGTCACGCCCTGGCCGAAACCGGCATCGGCCCAGGACTCCACCGCGAAATCCACCACCAGCGTCGCTCCGGTGGGATATTTGCGGAATTCGGGGCTGATCGGTGTCTTTGACACCAGCCGGTGCGCGAATTCCGCGATCCCCGGATTGTGGCCGATCATCATCACGCAATCGCCCTTGGCATGCTTCAGCACCGCCATCATCACATCCGGCCCGGCATGGTAAAGCGACGGCTTCAGTTCCAGCACCGGGGTTCCGGGCAGGGCCGGGGCGACACCGGAAAAGGTTTTCCGGGTGCGCAAGGCATCCGAACACAGCACCTCATCCGGCACATGGCCCCGGCTGGCCAGCCATTGCCCCAGATCGGCCGCCGCCGCCTTGCCGCGCTCGTTCAGGTCACGGTCATGATCCGGCGTCAGCGGATCCTCCCAGCTGGATTTGGCATGGCGCGTCAGGATCAGGCGCTTCATCGGTGGAACTGCCTCATGTGATAGGCCGACTGTTCCGGCATCCTTGCATGGCCCATGCTCACCGGGCAAGCGCGGCGCACAAGGCAGCCACCGGAAAGACACTCCGCTCCGCTGCGGTCCAGCCAGTCGTGACAGGCGGGCACGTCATAGCCCGCCGCCCCCAGCGCCCCCGCCGGGCAGGCACTCAGGCAGGGCTTGCCCGCACAGCTGTCACAGGGCTTCACCGCCCCCGGCAGATCCAGCGGCTGTTTCAACGCCAGCGCACCGCGAAAGCTGACCCACAGCCCCTGCCGGTCATGCACCAGCAGGCGAACCGGGCTGTCCCAGCAGCGGCCCGTGCGCAGCGCCCATTGGTAGAACGGATGATACGGCGGCCCGCCAAAGGGAAACAGCGCCTTCGCGCCCAGATCGCAGGCCAGCCGCCCGATCACCCGCCGCGACCAGCGGTCCACCGGATCGGGCTGCCCGTCCCATTCGGGTGCGGTCTTCAGATGCGGCCAGAACCCCGGCTGGCGCGGCCCAAGCATCACCAGCGTCCGTGTTCCACGCGGCAGGGCTGCCTCGTTTTCCTCGACCGCAAACCCGCCCAGTACCTCAAGGCTGTGCGGGGCAAGCAAGGCCTCCAGCCGCTCCAGCGTCAGGGATGATTCGCCCGCCATGGTTAACGCGCTCTTGCCCTTACGAATGCCATACGTAAGCCATACACAAGCCATACGTTCTGCAGACGGATCAAATCGCCCCTGCGTCGCGGATTAACGACACGGTCGCAAGGGGTTAGCTACGGACATGCGGCGTGACACGCGGCACGGTCGACCGGATCTGCGACCCCGCCCCATGATCGGTGAACAGCTCCAGCAGCGCCGCATTCGGCACCTTGCCATCCAGGATCGTCACCGCCCGCGTGCCCTGCTCGATCGCCATCAGCGCGGTTTCGGTCTTGGGGATCATCCCACCCGAGATCACCCCGTCCACCGTCATCTGGCGGATTTCATCCGGGGTGATCTGCGTCATCACCCGGCCCGAAGCATCCTTGACCCCCGGCACATCGGTCAGCAGCAGCAGCCGGTCCGCCTGCAGCGCCCCGGCAATCGCGCCGGCCGCCGTATCACCGTTGACGTTAAAGGTTTCATTGTCCTTCATCCCCGTCCCTACCGGGGCAATAACCGGAATGATTCCAGCCATATACAGATCGCGCAGCACCTGCACGTTCATCTCGACCGGGCGGCCGACATAGCCCAGCTCGGGGTCGTCGGCCTCGCAGACCATCAGGTCGTCGTCCTTGCCGGAAATCCCCACGGCCCGGCCCCCGGCATCCATGATCGCCTGCACGATCCGCTTGTTGACCAGCCCCGACAGGATCATCTCCACCACTTCCACCGTTGCCTTGTCCGTCACCCGTTTGCCGCGCACGAAATCGGACTTGATGCCCAGCTTGCCCAGCATCTCGTTGATCATCGGCCCGCCGCCATGCACCACCACCGGATGCACGCCGACCTGCTTCATCAGCACCATGTCGCGGGCGAATTCGGCCATCGCCGCATCGTCACCCATGGCATTGCCGCCGAACTTCACCACCACCACGGCACCTGTAAACCGTTGAAGATACGGCAAGGCTTCGGACAACATCTTTGCGGTGTTCAGTGCATCCTGCATGGTCAACGTCTGCTGCTTCATGGGGCCCTCCGGCGTTATCCGCCGATTAAGCCTTTTGCATGCCCCTGCCAAGTCTTGCCTTCCGATGCCAGAGGATTAGCTTGCCCGCAAAGGAGACAGGCATGTCCGAGCAGAAAATCCTTGTCCTCACCGGCGCCTCGCGCGGCATCGGTCATGCCACCGTGAAACGCTTCGGGGCCGAAGGCTGGCGCGTCCTGACCTGTTCACGCCAGCCCTTCGACCCGCGCTGTCCCTGGCCCGATGCCGAGGCGAACCATATCCAGCTGGACCTTGCCGACCCGAACAAGACCATCGCCGCCATCGAGACGATCAAGGCCAAGGTCGGCGGTCGTATCCATGCCCTTGTGAACAATGCCGGAATCAGCCCCAAGGGGCCCGGCGGCGCGCGGCTGAACACGCTGGAGACCGACCTGCGCACCTGGGGCCATGTGTTTCACGTCAACTTCTTCGCCAGCGTCATCCTGGCCCGCGGGCTGAAGGACGAACTGGCCGCAACCAGGGGCAGCATCGTCAACGTCACCTCGATCGCCGGGGCGCGGGTGCATCCTTTTGCGGGTGCGGCCTATGCCACCTCCAAGGCGGCCCTGGCGGCACTGACGCGGGAAATGGCGCATGACTTCGGGCCCTTGGGGGTGCGCGTCAACGCCATCGCGCCCGGTGAGGTGGAAACCTCGATCCTGTCGCCCGGCACCGAAAAGATCGTGGAGAAGCTGCCGCTGCAACGACTTGGTCAGCCGAAAGAGGTGGCCGACGTGATCTGGTTCCTCTGTTCCGACCAGTCCAGCTATATCTTGGGCGCCGAAATCGAGGTGAACGGCGCGCAACACGTCTGAGGCCGCAAAAATCTTGCTGAAGATTTTTGACAAATTCCTTGTTCAAGGAATTTGCGGCTCCTTCTCGATCAGCGGCAGATCGTCCAGCAGCGGCACTGTCTGGCGTTCGATCATCCGATGGACGCGCGGCCGCTCGGGGCCGCGATGCAGTTCCATCAGCCGGTCCCAGTTGCCCGCATCGCTGGCGGTGCGGCGCTGGTTGTGACGCAGATACTCCACCCATGTCGCCGCGTGATAGCTTTCGACCCAGATGTCCGGATTTTCCAGATCGCGCAGCAGCACCCATTGCCGCGCGCCGTCACGGCGGCGGAACCGGCGGCGTTCGGCCATGAGGGCCAGAAAAGCCTCGGTCCTGTCGGGCGGAATCTCCCAGTCGATCATCACCATGATCGGCCCGGACCGTGCCTTCAGATCCAGCCGCAGCGCCGGCGCGTTGAAGCGGTTGGCCGGGTCCAGGTTCACGTCGTTCAGGTTCGGCATCGGCCAGATCAGCCCCGCCAGCGCCCCGGCCAGCAGCACCGCCGCCGAGGCGAAGAGCGCGGTCGGGATGTCGGCCGTCTCGGCCAGCCAGCCCCAGAGCCAGGCCCCCACCGCCATGCCGCCGAAGGCCATGGTCTGATAGATCGCCAGTGCCCGCCCCACCACCCAGCGCGGCGTCGCCAGCTGGGTGGACACGTTGAAATGCGACAGCACAAGCACCCAGGCCGCCCCCGCGACCACCAGCCCCGGCAGCGCCTGCACCAGAGAGGTGGCAAATCCAGTCGCCGCCGTTCCCGCCGCAAAGGCCAGGAAGCCGCCCGCCACGATGGTTTCGATGCTGACTGCGCGGCGGATCGGCGGGCTGGCCAGCGCGCCGCCAATGGCCCCCAGGCCGAAGATCCCCAGCATCACCCCGAAGGTGGTGGCCCCGCCGCCCAGCCGGTCGCGCACCACCAGCGGCAAAAGCGCCATCAGGGCCACCGCCGCGATGCCGAACAGGAAGGCCCGCGCCATCACCCGCACCAGATTGGGCGACAGCGTCACATAGCGCAACCCGGCCCAGACCGCCGAACCCAGCTTCTCGGCCGGCAGAAGGCGCGGTTCGGCCGGGGCCTGCCAGCGGAACAGCGCATGGATCACCGCAAGATAGCTGATCGCATTCAGCCCGAAGGCCGCCGCCGCGCCAAGGCTGGCCACGATCACCCCGCCCAACGCCGGGCCGACCGAGCGCATGAGATTGAAGCTCATCGAATTCAGGGTGACGGCGGCGGGCAGATCCTCGCGCGGGACCAGATCGCGCATCGAGGCCTGCCAGGACGGCAGATGCATGGCCGAGCCGAGACCGAGAAGGAAGGTGAAGGACAGCAGGCTCCACGGCCCGAGCAGATCAAAAAAGGCGGCCAGCGCCAACCCGACCGAGATCACGAACATGAAGCATTGCGCGGCCAGCATCACAAGGCGGCGGTCGAAATTGTCGGCAATCGCCCCGGCCCCCACCGCCAGCACCATGATCGGCAGCGTGGTCGAGGCCTGCACCAGCGCCACCATCGCCTCGGATGGCGTCAGCTCGGCCATCTTCCACGACGCCCCGACCCCCTGGATCAGCGACCCCAGGTTCGACACCAGCGTTGCCGTCCAGATCAGCCGGAAACTCGGATGGCGCAGCGGGGCAAGCGGGGATTGGCTTTCGGCGGGCATGGCGGCTCCTTGCCCCAAGATATGCCGCAAGCCCCAACGCCCCGCCAGCCCGGATCGACGATCCGGAACCGTGCAGATCCCGTTCTGCTGCCTTCATCTTTGCTCAAATACCCTGCGGGGAGGTCTGGAGGGGTGCAAAACCCCTCCAGCTGCGGGCCAGAGGCGATGCTCTGGCCCTATTCCAACGTAGCGATGATGGCGCGCAGGGTTTCAACCCCCTCGCCCTTTTCCGAACTTGTAACCACGATCTCGGGGTAGGCTGCGGGGTGCTTTTGCAGCGTTGCCATCACTTGCGCGATATTCGCCTCACGCGTCTCGCGGTTCACCTTGTCGGCCTTGGTCATCACCACCTGAAACGTCACTGCGGCGCGATCCAGCAGGGTCAGGATCTCTTCATCGACCGCCTTCACCCCATGCCTTGTGTCGATCAGCACAAAGGCCCGGCGCAGCGTGGCGCGGCCTTGCAGGAACTGCTTCAGCAGCGCCTGCCACTGCCGCACCACCGCCACCGGGGCCTCGGCGAAACCATAGCCCGGCAGGTCGACCAGATAACGGCTGTCGCCCATGGTGAAATAGTTGATCTCCTGCGTCCGCCCCGGCGTGTTCGAGGCACGGGCCAGATTCCTGCGGCCGGTCAGCGCATTGATCAGGCTGGATTTCCCCACGTTCGAGCGGCCTGCAAAGCAGACCTCGGGCCGGTCGGCGGGCGGCAGGGCGGCCATCTTCGTCACGCCCTTGACGAAGTCCACCGGCCCGGCGAACAACAGCCGCCCGGTCTCGCGGTCTTCCTCCGAAGGCTCGGGGGCCAATGTGAAGGCCATGGTCATTGCAGCACCTCCACCTGGTCGCCCGCGCTGATCCGGCCCCCTTCCAGCACGACGGCAAAGACACCGAAGTCCTGTTCGCCCACCACCTGACGCAAGGCGCCCAGCGTATCGGCATCCACCTTGCCCGTTTCGGGATCGGCCGTGGTCGCCTTGCAGCGCCCCACCCGTTCCCGCACCTCAAGCAGCGCCGATCCAACCCGGAGCCGTTTGCCGATCCAGTCGAACTCGGCCCAGGGGGCCACCCCGTCCAGCCACAGGTTGCCACGCCAGCGGTGGATCGACAGGTCCATCCCAATATGCCGGCCCAGCGCCGCGTTCGAGGCAAGGTTCTTGATCGAGACGCTGGGAAAATCGGTATCCGTCATCGCAACGCCGGGGGCCTGCACCAGAGCCACCGGGCGGAACCGCTCTTCGGGGCTGATCGGGGCCAGCCAGTCGATCAGCCGCTGCCCCTCGGTCGCGGGCCGGAACCGCAGCACCGGCAGGTCGGGGTGGCGCAACTCCATCTCGCCCGTGCTGTCATCGAACCGCGCCTTGATCGCCATCACGGCCGGAGTCCGCGCGCCCCGCTGAAAATTCGCGCAGGGCACCCAGCCGGGTGCCGCAGCATCGAATTTCGACATCTCATGCGCCACCGCCCAATGCCGGTCCCAGGGTAGGCCCGCCCCCGCCGAAAGCACAACGGACGCGAGTTCCTCGCGTCCGTGGGCCTTGATCGGATGGCGGAAGATATGGGCCAGAGAGGCCGTCATTTCTTGCCTTTCTTCGCCACCGGCTGCGGTTTCGGCACCTCGACCTTGGCGGGTTTTGCGCGCGCCGCGCGGATATTGCCGAAGAGATCGGGGCGTTTGCCGTGGCTCCACATGATCAGATACTGCTGGGTGAAGGTGATCACGTTGTTGGTGATCCAGTAGACCACCAGACCGCTGGCAAAACCGCCCAGCATGAACATGAACACCCAGGGCATCCAGGCGAAGACCTGCTGCTGCACCGGATCGGTGGGCGCGGGGTTCAGTTTCTGTTGCAGCCACATGGTGATGCCCAGAAGGATCGGCAGCACCCCGATGAAGATCAGATGCGTCAGCGTTCCGGCAGCGGGCGCATCCCAGGGCAAGAGACCGAAGGCATTGAAGATGGACGACGGATCAGGCGCCGACAGATCCTTGAGCCAGCCGAAGAACGGGGCATGCCGCAGTTCCAGCGTGACGAAGATCACCTTGTACAGGCTGAAGAAAATCGGGATCTGGATCAGGATCGGCAGGCAGCCCGCCGCCGGATTCACCTTCTTCTCGCGGTAAAGCTGCATCATTTCCTTTTGCAGCTTCTGCTTGTCGTCGCCTGCGCGTTCCTTCAGCGCCTCCATCTCGGGCTGAAGTTCCTTCATCCGCGCCATCGAGACATAGGATTTGTAGGCCAACGGCAGCACGATCAGCTTCAGCACGAAGGTCAGCGCGATGATCGCCCAGCCCATGTTGCCGATCAGCCCGTGCAGCCAGTGCAGCACGGCAAAGATCGGCTTGGTCAGGAAGTAGAACCAGCCCCAGTCGATCGAATCGATAAAGCCGGGGATCGGCGTGGCGGCGGTCTTTTCGGTGCCGAACAGGCGATCCAGCATGCCCGGCTCGTTCTCATAGGCGCGGATCGTCGCCCATTCCTTTGCCCCGGCAAAAAAGCGCGACGTGCTTGCCGCCTCGGCTCCGGCGGCGACGGTCATCACCGGTTGGCGGATCTCGGTCTGGTAGATGTCCGAGGCGGCGGAATATTTCACCACCTGGGTATGCGGCTTGCCCTGTTCGGGCACCTGCACGGCCATCCAGTAATGATCGGTAAAGCCCAGCCAGCCATCGGTCGCCGCCTCTTTCACCTCGGCTGCGGCGCGTTCCCGCTCTACCACCGGCAGGTCGACGACATCGTCATAATCCACTTCGGTCAGCTTGCCGTCCGCACGGCCGACCACGCCTTCATGCACGACGAAGATATGTTGCAGATCGCCCGGCAGGCCATGACGGCGGATCAGGCCATAGGGTTGCAGGCTGACCGGCGCGGCGGTCGTGTTCTGCACCTTGTCGGTGATGGTGAACATGAACTTGTCGTCCACCGCAATTTCGCGGGTGAAGACCAGGCCCTTGCCATTGTCCCAGGTCAGCACAACCGGCGCATCCGGGCCAAGCGCGGCATCGGCGGCAGCGGTCCAGTCGGTGTTGGGGCCGGGAAGATCGTCATAGGTCAGGCCGACACCGGGGGCCCAGCCATAAAGCGCATAGAAGGCATCCGGCTTGCCGACCGAAGACAGCAGCGTGACTTCGGGCGAATTCGGGGCCAGCGTCTCGCGGTATTTCTTCAGCCGCAGATCGTCGAAAACACCCCCCCGCAGCGAGATCGAGCCACTCAGCGCAGGTGTGTCGATGGCCAGCCGTGCCGCTTCGGGTGCGGGCTCGACCACGGTCGGATCGGCAGCGCCGGTTGCGGGCGCGGGGGCCGGCGGCAGCACCGCCTGCCCGTCGGCAGTGACGGGCGCATCGGGGCCGGGCGCAGGCTCGGGCGGCGGGAACAGGAACATCCAGCCCACGATGACCAGCATGCTGAGCACCATCGCAAGGATCAGGTTCTTGTTGTTCTGACCGTCCATCAGCCCACCGCTTTCGTCACAAGGATCAGCGGTGCTTGAACAGAAGGGGGCGGCAAAGGTCAAGCGGTTTCGCCGGTTTTGCGGGCGCGAAGCGGGCTGGATCGTCGCGGCAGCCCCTACCCTGCCCGGACCCAAGCGCGACCGCGCCTCCTATTGGCTGCGGGCACCGATCCGGGGAATTCTGTCCTGGCGCCTGGCATGGCGGCCGATCCAGTCGGTCGCCTCGGCCAGCGGCATCGGCCGCGCCAGACCGAAGCCCTGGACATGGCCGCAGCCCAGTTGCGACAGCATTGCGTGTTCCGCCGCCGTCTCGACCCCTTCGGCCAGCGTCTCCAGCCCCAGCCGTTCGGCCAGCGACACGATGGCCGACACCATTTTCTGCTGTTCACGGTCCTGGTCGACCCTGGTGATGAAGCTGCGGTCGATTTTCAGCCGCCGCACTGCAAAACGGCGGATGGTGGTGATTGACGCATGCCCGGTGCCGAAATCGTCCAGGTCGATGCCACAGCCCATCGCGGCCAGTGCGGCGATATTCGCCACCACCATGTCATTTTCCGAACTGGCGATCACGGTTTCCAGAATCTCGACCGTCAGTCGGCCGGGCGTCAGCTCGAAACGGTCCAGCTCCCATTTCAGCCGTTCGGGAAGGCGCGGGTTGCGCAGTTCAGAGGCCGAGAAATTGACCGAAACCGTCGGCACCCGAAGCCCCCTGCGGTCCCAGTCCGTCAGGGCTGTCAGCGCATGGAACAGCATCACCTCGCCCAGCCGTTCGGTCAGGTCATGGCCTTCGACCGCAGGCAGGAATTCCGAAGGCGACAGGCAACCGCGTTCGGGATGGTGCCAGCGCGCCAGCGCCTCGACCCCCGAAACCTCTCCGGTATCGGTCGAGATCTGCGGCTGGAAATGCGGATGGATCTGACCGGTCTCCAGCGCCGCCTCGATCTGGTCGCGCAGCGCATCGCGGGCCGCCTGCTTGCGCGACATCTCGGCCGAATAGGCGCGGATGGCCCCCGGACCGTTGCGCCCGGCCTCATCTGCCGCAATCTGCGCCGCATCCAGAACCGATCGCCCCGTCAATTCAGGGGCGCGGCCCGCAATGCAGAACCCGACCGAGACCGTGACATAGATCTGCGCGGCACCCAGCGAGATCGGTATCGTGATCGACTCTTGCAGGCGGGCGGACAGCTGCACCAGCGTTTCCAGATCCAGCCGCCGCACCGGAGCCAGAACCACGGTGAAGCTGCCGCCCTGCATCTGGGCCACCAGATCGCCCATCCGCAGCACCCCGCGGATACGATCCTCGCACCGCATCAGCACTTCGGCCTGGGCCGAGCGGCCATGCCGGTCCAGCAGATCATCGAGATCGTCGAACCGGATGACAAGGCAGGCCATCGACCGGCCCGAATCGGCCAGCCCCAGCAGCACCGCATCCATCGCCGAGATCACCCGCGACAGCGACGCGCCCTCATCCGGTGCGGGGCCGATCTTGACCCTGGACGCCCCCGTCACCGCGAACATCAGCGGCAGGCCAAGCGCCAGAAGCAGCAACACCCGTTCCCCACCCAGCCAGAACCCCGCCAGGGTGATGGCGGGCAGGAACACCAGAAATTCGGGCCGACGCACCCAGGACAGCAGGCGGACGATGCGCCGGATCACGCCTGGGACAACGGTCGCGGCGGGCGGCGGGGGCCTGGACATCGGGCAATCCTTTCCACTGTCGCGTGCCACGGCGGGCACCGGGGGCCAGTAAGGCGGAAAGGGTTGACCGCTTCGTTAATCCGGCAGGCGAAGTTGCTTCGACTTTTCTTCAATTTCGTCCGACTGGCCCAGCATCAGCGCCGCGAAATCAAACAGCGCCGGATCGGCCAGATGCGAAGGCCGCACATTCATCAGCGCGCGGAACATCACCTGGCGTCGGCCGGGGCTGCGCGTCTCCCACTCGTCCAGGAGCTTCTTGACCTGAGCGCGCTGCAACCCTTCCTGGCTGCCGCAGAGATCGCAGGGGATGATCGGATAGTTCATCGCCCTGGCGAACCGCTCGCAATCCGCCTCGGGCACAAAGGCCAGCGGGCGGGCCAGGAACAGGTCGCCCTCTTCGTTCACCAGACGCGGCGGCATGGTGGCCAGCCGCCCGCCGTGGAACAGGTTCATGAAGAAGGTTTCCAGAATGTCGTCGCGGTGATGGCCCAGCACCACCGTCGAACAGCCCTCTTCCCGCGCGATCCGGTACAGATTGCCGCGCCGCAGCCGCGAACACAGGGAACACATCGTGCCCCCTGGCGCGATCTTCGATGTCACCACCGAATAGGTATCCTGATATTCGATCCGGTGCGGCACACCCATCCGGGTCAGGAACTCCGGCAGCACGGTGGCCGGAAAGCCGGGCTGGCCCTGATCCAGATTGCAGGCCAGAAGGTCCACCGGCAGCAGCCCGCGCCATTTCAGCTCGGTCAGCACGGCCAGCAGGGTATAGCTGTCCTTGCCGCCCGACAGGCAGACCAGCCAGCGGTCGCCGGGGCGGACCATGCCATAGACCTCGATCGCCTCGCGCACGTTCTGCACCAGCCGCTTGCGCAGCTTCTTGAACTCCGTAGAGGACGGAGCGCCGTGAAACAGCGGATGGATGTCGTCGTGGTCGTCCAGCATGGCGCCTCCTGTCCGGGCGATGCCACGAAGCGCAAGGCCGGTCAAGGAGACCGATTTTTCGTCGAAAAATCGCGCGCCCCTACCCGCCCTGCCGCTTGCCGCGCAGTTTGGCGAAATATTCGACCCGCTTCTTCAATTCGCGCTCGAATCCGCGTTCGGGCGGGTTGTAGAACACCGGGCGTTTCATGCCCTCGGGGAAATAGTCCTGCCCGGAAAAGCCGTCTTCGGCATCGTGGTCATAGGCATAGCCCGCTCCGTAACCCACCTCCTTCATCAGCCGTGTGGGCGCATTCAGGATATGGCGGGGCGGCATCTGGCTGCCGGTTTCCCGTGCGCTGGCGCGGGCGGCCTTGTAGGCGACATAGACCCCGTTCGATTTCGGCGCCAGCGCCAGATAGACCACCGCATTGGCCAGCGCCAGTTCGCCTTCGGGGCTGCCCAGCCGCTCATAGGTCTGCCAGCTGTCGATGCAGATGGATTGCGCCTGCGGATCGGCCAGCCCGATATCCTCGACCGCCATCCGCACCAGCCGCCGGGCCAGAAAGCGCGGATCCTCGCCGCCTTCCAGCATCCGGGCAAACCAGTACAGGGCTGCATCCGGGTCCGATCCGCGCACCGATTTGTGCAGGGCGCTGATCAGGTTGTAATGCTCGTCCCCCGACTTGTCATAGCGGGCGGCGCGGCGCATCAGCCGTCTGGCCAATTCGTCGCGGTCCAGCGGCTGTGCCACCTTCCAGGCCGCAACCTGCTCGATCAGGTTCAGCAGCGCCCGGCCGTCGCCATCGGCCATCTCCAGCATCGCCTCGCGCGCCTCGCCCTTCAGCGGCAGGGCGCGGCCCAGTTCCTTTTCTGCCCGCTGCGCCAGCCGCTCCAGATCGGCCAGGCTCAGCCGCTCCAGGATGATGACCTGCGCGCGCGACAGAAGTGCGGCATTCAGCTCGAAACTGGGGTTTTCGGTGGTCGCCCCGACCAGAAGGATGGTGCCATCCTCCATATGGGGCAGGAACCCGTCCTGCTGCGCCTTGTTGAACCGGTGAATCTCGTCGACGAACAAGAGCGTCCCCTGCCCGTTCTGCCGCCGGATCTTCGCGGTCTCGAACACCTTGCGCAGCTCTGGCACACCGGTGAAGATCGCCGAGATCTGGACAAAGGCCATGTCGGTCTGATCGGCCAGCAACCGGGCAATCGTGGTCTTGCCCACGCCGGGCGGGCCCCACAGGATCAGCGATGACAGGGAATGCGCGGCCAGCATGGCACCCAGCGGGCCTTCAGCCGACAGCACCTTTTCCTGGCCGATCACATCGGCCAGCGACTTCGGCCGCAGCCGGTCGGCCAGCGGGCGCGGGCCTGCCGGGCTGGATGGGTCGCGCGAAACAGAGTCGAACAGATCGGCCATGCCGCCAGATTACGGCGGCGCGGCGGAATGCGAAAGCGGGCATGACGGCAGGGCACACCGGCCCCTGCCCTTCCGGCGCGGATCGCGCCCGGATAGCCCCGGAGGTGGGGTCCTCCTGAACAGGAAGACCCCAAGGATTGAACCCCACCTGCACCACCCCTAGTGCAGCTTGGTCGCCATGGAAATCGAGACACAGACCGACCGCATCCCACCCGTATCCATCACCGGCCCGACCGGCTGGCAATCCAGCCCCACCCGCCGCGCCAGCCGCGGGCTGTGTTCGGGGATGATGCCCAGAAGCGTCGTCGCCCCCAGCGTGCGGGCCGAGATCACCATTTCATGAATCAACTGCATCTGCACCCGCAGCCGCTCGGCCGCTGGCACGGCATCCGAGACAAAGACCCGGCTGGATTCCCAGACATAGGGATCGACCGGAGCCTGGAAGTTCAGCAGGTTCATCGGGATGGTCTCCAGAAGCCCCAGCTGCGCATCGCGGATCATGTAGCTGTAGATGCCGCATTTATGCGTGGTCGGCGTCAGCCGCACCCCGGCCAGCACCTCGCCATGCTTGTGAACGGCCACCCAGCGGCTTGCCGGGGTGTCGTACTGGTCGAACTCCATCCCGTTCGCCTGGGGCAGATCCCATTTGTTGTGCTGGATGAATGTCCGGTGTCGGGCCCGGAACATATTCGCGAACAACTGCCCATGATTGTGCAGGTTCTCGAATGACAGTGTAGTGACTTCCATTTCCCTTTCTCCTTCTTTGGGCCTGGCAGAACCTTTGGAAGGGGAATGGCACTTGTCTGGTTACAACAGCCGGTACTCTCGTGCCTTTCGGATGGCTTCCGACGTGGTGCGCGCTTCCAGCCGGATGCGCGCAGACGTCAGCCGCGCCTTGAAGGCGCTTTCCGTAATGCCCAGTTTCTCCGCTGCTGCCGAGTGCCGGTCCCCATTAGCGACACATTGCAACGCTTCGATCTGCGCCCTGGTCAGATCCGACGGCGGCTTGGCCTCGATATGCAGCCGGACGGTCAGTTCCTTCAGCGCAGACAGCTCTTCATCGCTGAACTCCCGGTCGGACCGGGACACGCCGACGATAGAGCGTGAGGTGATGGGGCCGTAGGACGAAACCGCGCCATAATTCAGCCCATGCGCGGCTGCCTTCTTCATCACCCCGAAAGGATCGGGCAGGGGAATGGAACTCCACCGGGTCGTTCCCTCGACCCCGACACCCCAGAACACCAGCGGATCTCGAAGATAATAGGAATGCGAATTGTAGTAATCCACCCAGGCGTCCGGGTAAGAACTTTTGTAGATCAGCGGCGTCGCAAAGCGGATGTGAAGCCCGACCGTGTAGCCCATGGGCGCCATCTTGTCGAGCTGTTCCAGCAACACTGTTAAGACCTTCCGTTCAGACATTCTGCCTCGGATCGGCCGCTGCCGATTCTACTTTGGATTGATCTTGGGTCTGGCGACACCGACTGCAAGTAAAAAAGCTCAATTACGGCAAAACCTTGCAGCCAAGCCGCAGAAATGCAAAGGCCCGCCTGCGGGGCGGGCCTTATCCTGATGGGCAAACCACCCGGTCAGCGGATCAATCCTCGGCCGCGTCCAGACGGGCCAGATCGGCGGCACCCTTGGCCGAAGGATCACGATCCACGAATTCGATGATTGCCATCGGGGCCATGTCGCCATAGCGGAAACCGGCTTTCAGCACGCGGATATAACCGCCCTGACGGTCCTTGTAGCGCGGGCCGAGAATCTCGAACAGGCGGGCAACATGCTTGTCCTGCTTCAGCTGCGATGCCGCCAGACGGCGCGAATGCAGATCGCCGCGCTTGGCCAGCGTGATCAGTTTTTCAACGATCGGACGCAGTTCCTTGGCCTTGGGCAGGGTGGTCTTGATCTGCTCATGTTCGATCAGAGAGCCGGCCATGTTGGCCCAGAGCGCCTTGCGATGCTCATGGGTGCGGTTGAGACGGCGGTAGCCGCTGGAATGACGCATTTTCTTCTCCTATGACGTCTTTTGCTTTGTGTTGCGGCCCGTGCGTTGCGGGCCGCGTCGTTGGGCTTTCGCCAGTTGGTCCCCGCACGGGGCGGGCATTTTCGGCAGGGCGGGGTTTCACCCCACCCCGATCAGAATTGATCCTCGAAGCGCTTGGCCAGATCTTCGATATTCTCCGGCGGCCAGTCTTCGACATCCATCCCGAGATGCAGACCCATGCCGGACAGCACTTCCTTGATCTCGTTCAAGGACTTGCGGCCGAAGTTCGGGGTGCGCAGCATCTCGGCTTCGGTCTTCTGGATCAGATCGCCGATATAGACGATGTTGTCGTTCTTCAGGCAGTTGGCCGACCGGACCGACAGTTCCAGCTCGTCCACCTTCTTCAGAAGCAGCGGGTTGAATTCCAGACCCGCATCGACTTCGCCCAGCTTGGCGCTTTCCGGTTCGTCGAAGTTGACGAAGATCGACAGCTGGTCCTGCAGGATTCGCGCGGCATAGGCCACGGCGTCATCCGGCGTCAGGCTGCCGTCGGTTTCCACCTTCATCGTCAGCTTGTCATAGTCCAGCACCTGCCCTTCACGGGTGGGCTGCACTTCGTAGCTGACCTTCTTGACCGGCGAATAGATCGCGTCGATCGGCATCAGGCCGATGGGCGCATCTTCCGGGCGGTTCTTGTCGGCCGAGACATAGCCCTTGCCGGTCGAAACCGTCAGTTCCATGAACACGTCGGCGCCGTCGTCCAGATGGCAGATCACATGATCCTTGTTCAGGATCTCGATCCCGTTGGATTCCGAGATGTCGCCAGCGGTCACGACGCCCGGCCCCTTGGCCGAGATCGACAGGCGTTTCGGCCCTTCGACATCCATCTTGATCGACACGCCCTTCAGGTTCAGCACGATGTCGGTGACATCCTCGCGCACCCCGGCGACGCTGGAAAACTCATGCAGAACGTTGTCGATCTGGACGCTGGTGATGGCCGCGCCTTGCAGGCTGGACATCAGCACACGGCGCAGCGCGTTGCCCAGCGTCAGGCCGAAGCCGCGCTCCAGCGGTTCGGCGATGACCGTGGCCACGCGGGCCGCATCGGCCCCCGGCTTCACGACCAGCTGCGTCGGCTTGATGAGTTCCTGCCAGTTCTTGTGGATCATGCTGTCGCCTCCATTCTTGCCGCCAGTCCCATGGTCCGAAGGACTGTGGCGCCCGAGGGTCTTTCAAAACGTAATCCGGGCCGCGCGAATGGCGCAGCCCGGCGGTATTTCCGATGCCTCAGACGCGGCGGCGCTTCGGCGGACGGCAGCCGTTGTGGGCCAGCGGCGTCACGTCGCGGATCGAGGTGATGTTGAACCCGACGGCGGCCAGCGCGCGCAACGCCGATTCACGGCCCGAACCCGGACCCTGCACTTCGACTTCCAGCGTCTTCACGCCATGTTCCTGCGCCTTGCGGCCGGCGTCTTCGGCGGCCATCTGGGCGGCATAGGGCGTCGACTTCCGCGACCCCTTGAAGCCCATGGTGCCCGAGGACGACCAGGAAATCGCATTGCCCTGAACGTCCGAGATCAGGATCTTGGTGTTGTTGAACGACGAGTTCACATGAGCAACGCCCGAGGCGATGTTCTTGCGTTCCTTGCGTTTGCCGCCACGCGCGGCTTTCGGATCACGTGCCATATCTGATCGCTCCCCTTACTTCTTCTTGCCGGCAATGGCCTTTGCGGGGCCTTTGCGGGTGCGAGCGTTGGTGTGGGTGCGCTGGCCGCGGACCGGCAGGCCCTTGCGGTGACGCAGGCCGCGGTAGCAGCCAAGGTCCATCAGACGCTTGATGTTCATGCTGACTTCACGGCGCAGGTCGCCTTCGACGGTGAAGTTGGCGTCGATATATTCGCGGATCGCCAGCACTTCGGCATCGGTCAGCTGGTTGACGCGACGGGCGGTGTCGATCTTCAGCGCCTCGCAGATCTGGCCGGCGGCCTGCGGGCCGATGCCATGAATATACTGCAGGGAAATGGGAACCCGTTTCTGGGTCGGGATGTTCACGCCAGCAATACGTGCCACGCGCAGTTCCTTCCGTGTTGCGACTCCGTAGTGCCAGAGCCTTTTTTCACAACTGCTCCGGGCCTTGCGGGCCGGAACGACGATCTTCCCATGTCAAACGGGAAACCACGGCAAAGGCGATTCCATGCCGGGACGCCGTGCCATATGGGGTTTTGCGCCGCCCGTCAAGGGCGGCAGGCGGGTTCTTCAGCCCTTGTCAAGAACTTTCGCAATGGCCGCTGCAACAGCATCCATCGCGGCCATGCCGTCCACCTGACTTAGCCCGCCCTTGGCGTAGTAATAGCCCAGAAGCGGCGCGGTCTTCTTGTAATACTCCTGCAACCGCTCGGCGAAAACCTGCGGATTGTCGTCGCGGCGCACCGGCTGACCGGCAGCCTTCGCCTCTTCGGCGCGGCGCACGATCCGGCCGACCAGCGCCGCATCATCCACCACCAGCTCGATCACCGCATCCAGCCGCGCGCCCTTTTCCGCCAGCAGGCGCCCCAGCGCATCGGCCTGGGCCAGGGTGCGGGGAAAGCCGTCGAAGATGAAGCCGCCGGGCGCACCCTCATCCAGCTTTTCTGCAATCAGGCCGATCACGATTTCATCCGTCACCAGCTGGCCCGCATCCATGATGGCGGCAACCTTGCGCCCCATCTCGGTGCCCGAGCTTTTGGCCGCGCGCAGCATGTCGCCGGTCGACAGCTGCACCATGCCGCGCTCATCGACCAGCCGCTTGGCCTGGGTGCCCTTGCCGGCACCGGGCGGCCCCAGCAGGATGATGTTTTTTGCCGCCATGCCTCAGCGCCTCGCCGGGGCTTTGGCCGTCGTGCGCCGCTTGCCGCGCAGCTGGCTTTTCTCGATCAGCCCCTCATACTGATGGGCCAGCAGATGCGACTGCACCTGGTTGATCGTGTCCATCGTCACCGACACCACGATCAGCACCGAAGTGCCGCCAAAGTAGAACGGCACGCCGACGCTGGAGATCAGGATTTCCGGCAGAAGACAGACCGCCGCCAGATAGGCCGACCCCAGTACAAGGATGCGGTTGACCACATAGGCCAGATAATCCTCGGTCTTCTTGCCGGGGCGGATACCGGGAATGAAGCCGTTCTGGTTCTTCAGATTCTCGGCCACGTCGTCGATCTTGAACGACACGTTGGCGGTGTAGAAATAGCTGAAGAACACGATCAGCGCCGCCAGCGCCAGAAGGTGCAGCGGCTGGCCATAGCCCAGATAGGCCGAGATCACCGACAGCACCGGGTTGGTCCCGCCACCCGAGAAGGTGCCGATCGTCGTCGGCAACAGCAGAATGGACGAGGCGAAGATCGCCGGGATCACCCCCGCCGGATTGACCTTGATCGGAAGATGGCTGGAGCCGCCGTCATAGACCTTCATCCCTACCTGCCGCCGGGGATACTGGATATGAATCTTGCGAAGCGCGCGTTCCATGAACACGACGAAGGTGATGACCGCCACGACCATCACCAGAATCCCCAGGATCAGCGGGGTGCTGAGCGCGCCCGAGCGGCCTTGGGCAAAGAACTGCGCCAATGCAGCCGGGATTTCCGCCACGATGCCGACAAAGATGATCAGCGAAATGCCGTTGCCGATGCCGCGGCTGGTGATCTGTTCGCCCAGCCACATCAGGAACATGGTGCCACCGACCAGCGTGATCACCGCCGAAGCGATGAAGAACGGTCCCGGTTCATGCGCCAGTTCTCCGGCCTGGATCGACACCGCGATGCCGTAGGCCTGGAAGATTGCCAGTGCAACCGTGCCATAGCGGGTATATTGGTTCAGCTTCTTGCGGCCCTGCTCGCCTTCCTTCTTCAGCTGCTGCCAGGGGCCATACATGGTGCCCAGAAGCTGCACGATGATCGAGGCGCTGATATAGGGCATGATCCCCAGCGCAAAGATCCCCATCCGGCTGATCGCGCCGCCGGTGAACATGTTCAGCATGCCCCCCAGCCCCTGCCCCGCCTGTTGCATGAATTCGCGCAACGCGGTGCCGTCGATGCCGGGGACCGGAATATAGGTGCCCAGACGATAGACGATCAGAAGGCCGATGGTGAAAAAGATGCGTTGGCGAAGATCGGTCGCCTTGCCGAGCGCGCCCCAGGAAAGGTTCGCGGCCATCTGTTCTGCGGCGGATGCCATGTTCAGCCCTTTTCATGGACAACGCCGCCGGACCCGTTCTCCGGTCCGGCGGCGCTGGAAAACCCGTTGCTGATGTAAGCGGCTTTCGGGCCGCTCACAACCCGCTTATTCCGCGGCAGCCGCAACCGTGATCGAACCGCCAGCCTTCTGCACGGCTTCCACGGCCGAGGCGGAAGCGCCGGTGACGTTCAGCTTCACGGCGGTCTTGATCTCGCCCTTGGCCAGGATGCGGATGCCATCCCGCTTGTTGGTGGTCAGCCCGGCGGCGACCAGCACGTCTTCGGTGATCTCGGCCTTGGCGTCCAGCTTGCCCAGTCCGATGAATTTCTCGATCAGACCCAGGTTGACGACGGCGAATTCCTTGCGGTTCGGCTTCGAGAAGCCCCGCTTCGGCAGGCGGCGATACAGCGGCATCTGACCGCCTTCGTACCCGCCCAGCGCCACGCCCGAGCGCGATTTCTGGCCCTTGATCCCGCGACCGGCGGTCTTGCCCTTGCCCGAGCCGGGACCACGCGCGACGCGCTTTTTCTTGCGGGCGGCGCCTTCGTTGTCGGAAAGTTCGTTCAGTTTCATGTCGCATCTCCTTGGCCGGAACAGCCCCCCTGCGACGGTTGGGGCCGACACGGCATTTCTTGATTGTGAATCGGGCCACAACGGGCCACCGGGGGCGTATAATGGTCCGCCCCCGATCAATCAAGCCGAATGTCAGCCCTGCCCGGCTGTGTCAGGCCCCCTTCGGCCAGACGAAGCTGGGCTGCAACCCGGCATAGACCGGGCGGCCATCGGTCGGGGCCGGATAGCCCTTCGTCTCGTCCCAGAAGGCGTGATAGGTCGCCTTGGGGAAGGCCGCATCATCATAGCCCATCACATTGGGCACCGCGACGCGGATGCGGTGCTGCTTGTCGTCCAGCATCAGCACGGCCCCGCAATCGGTGCAAAGACAGATTTCCAGCGGACCATCGGGGTTCTGGGCGTTGAACGGCACCCGCTTCATCTTTTCGGGATGGTCGGCCTTCAGGTCGCCATAGTTGAAAAAGGCGACATGGGTGCTGTGCTGGCCGGTCACGGCCTTGCAGACATTGCAGTGGCATTCGTGGTTGTCGATCGGCTCGGCGGCCGAGGTGACATGAACATGGGCGCAACCGCCCGCATATTTCGCTGCCATGGTTTCCTCCCTGACGATCACCGGCCCCTCCTCGGGCGGGCTGAGTCGTGGCGGAGCGTAGCACCTCGGCATGAATTCGAGAAATCACGCGGCGACACCATGCGTCGCCCGTGGCCGTTCCCCGGCCCGTGGGCTATACCAGCCCAATGCATCTGCCCATGACCCTGCTTCTGCTTGCCACCTGCGCGCAACAGGCCGCCGCAGAAAGCTGGCCTGAACGCAAATGCGCCATCTTCACCGAAGCCTGGGCCACATCGGCCCCCGCCGAAGGCCCCAAGGCCCCCAGCCCGAAGTTTCGCACCGGGATCGAAACCTTTCTCGCCTCGGGCTGCGACAGCCCGCGCGACACCTGCCCCGTGACGGAGGCCGATGTTGCCATTGCCGATGCCCTGGCGTTGATCGTGGTGCTGGAGGGCATGTCGACAACCTTCCTGCCGATCTCCTGCCAGTCGCAGCCCTGAAACGCGAAACGCCCCCGCGTTTCCGCAGGGGCGCACGATTTTGCCGGGTTGCCCCGATACGGCTCAGCCGCGCTCTTCGATGATCTGAACCAGATGCGGGATCGAGTTCACCATGCCGCGCACGGAAGGCGTATCCTCCAGCTCGCGGGTGCGGTTCATCTTGTTCAGGCCAAGGCCCTTCAGCGTGGCGGTCTGGATCGCCGGGCGACGGGCGGCCGAGCGGATCTGCTTGACCACGATGGTCTTTTTCGCTGCCATGATCAGGCCTCCACGGTTTCGGCTTCGGGCTTCCGAAGGATCTCGGCCACTTTCTTGTTGCGGCGGGCCGCAACCGAACGGGGCGAGGTTTCTTTCTTCAGGCCGTCGATGGTGGCGCGGATCATGTTGTAGGGGTTCTGGGTGCCGATCGACTTGGCCACCACATCCTGAACGCCCAGCATCTCGAACACGGCGCGCATCGGGCCACCAGCGATGATGCCGGTGCCGGGAACGGCGGTCCGCATCACCACTTTACCGGCGCCGTGACGGCCCTCGATATCGTGGTGCAGGGTGCGGGCGTCTTTCAGCGCGACGCGGATCATCTGGCGCTTGGCCTGCTCGGTGGCCTTGCGGATGGCCTCCGGCACTTCCTTGGCCTTGCCCTTGCCAAAGCCGACACGGCCACGCTGGTCGCCGACGACCACCAGGGCCGCAAAGCCGAAGCGCTTGCCACCCTTGACGGTTTTCGAGACGCGGTTGATAGCGACCAGACGGTCGGCGAATTCCGGGGTTTCTTCCGGGCGGTTGTCGCGACGGTCGTCACGACGCTCGCGGCGGTTCTCACGTTCTGCCATCAGGCAATTCCTTCGTGGTGGCGACGATGCGCCGTTAAAACCAATCCTGGTGTTCCCGGCCAGGCCGGGAACCCGGATCATCGGGGCGGCATCGCTGCCGCCCGCCGATAGTCAGTTTGTCCGCCTACGCGGACGGGATCAGAATTTCAGGCCACCTTCACGCGCGGCATCGGCTAGGGCCTTGATCTTGCCGTGGAAAAGGAAACCGCCGCGGTCGAAATAACATTCTTCCACACCGGCCTTCTTGGCCCGTTCTGCGATTGCAGCGCCGATCTTCGCCGCCGCTTCGACGTTGTTCTTGCCCACCACGCCGAGGTCTTTTTCCAGCGAGGAGGCCGCCGCAACGGTCACGCCCTTCACATCGTCGATCAGCTGGACCGAGATGTTCTTGGACGAACGGTGGACAGACAGACGCAGACGGCCATGGGCCATCGCCTTGATTTTGTTCCGAACGCGCAGGCGGCGCTTGAGGAACAGATCTCTTTTCGTGTTCGCCATGATTGCGCCCCTTACTTCTTCTTGCCTTCCTTGCGGAAGATATACTCATCCTTGTAGCGGATGCCCTTGCCCTTGTAGGGCTCGGGCTGACGCCATTCGCGGATGTTCGCGGCGACCTGGCCGACCAGCTGCTGGTCGATGCCTTCCACGACGATCTCGGTCGGCTTCGGGGTGGCAACGGTCACACCCTTCGGCACATCGAAATTCACTTCGTGGCTGTAGCCAAGCGACAGCTTCAGGATGTTGCCCTGGGCTGCGGCACGATAGCCGACGCCCTGGATTTCCATCTCTTTCTTGAAGCCGGTGGTGACGCCGGTGACAAGGTTCTCGATCATCGACCGCGACATGCCCCATTGCGCGCGGGCGCGCTTGGACAGGCCGCGGGGCGTGACCTTGACGGCATCGCCTTCGATGGTCAGCGTGACATCGTCGCTGGCGGTGAAGCTGCGGGTGCCTTTCGGGCCCTTCACTTCGATGGTCTGGCCGCTGATCGAGGCCGAGGTGCCTTTGACCAGGGTGACGGGTTTCTTGCCGATACGGGACATGGAACCCTCCTCAGAACACGGTGCAAAGCACTTCGCCGCCGACATTGGCAGCGCGAGCGTTTGCATCCGACATCACGCCCTTGGGCGTCGAGACGATGGAAATCCCTAAGCCGTTGCGGACCGACGGGATATCCTTGACGCCCATGTACACACGGCGGCCGGGCTTGGACACGCGCTTCACTTCGCGGATCACAGGCTCGCCTTCGTAGTACTTCAGGCTGATTTCATACTCGCCCTGGCCGTTGGCGGTGTCCTTGCGCTCGAAGCCACGGATGTAGCCTTCAGACAAGAGAACATCGAGAACGCGGCCACGCAGCGTCGAGGCCGGCGAGGACACGATGGACTTGCCACGCATCTGCGCGTTGCGGATGCGGGTCAGCATGTCGCCGATAGGATCGTTCATGGACATTGATCCTGTCTCCCTTACCAGCTCGACTTGACCATGCCGGGGATCTGGCCGAACGAGGCCAGTTCACGCAGCATGATCCGCGAGAGTTTCAGCTTGCGATAGAACGCATGCGGGCGGCCCGTCAGCTGGCAGCGGTTGTGGATCCGCGTCGCCGACGAGTTGCGGGGCAGTTCGGCCAGCTTCTGCGTGGCCTTGAAGCGTTCTTCAATCGGTTTCGTCTGATCATAGACGACCGCTTTCAGAGCGGCCCGCTTGGCGGCGTGCTGCTTGACCAGCTTGGCACGCTTCACTTCGCGGTTCACCATGGATTTCTTTGCCATTTGTCAGGGTCCTCGCGATCAGGCGTTGAAGGGCATGTTGAATTGCTTCAACAGCGCCTTGCCTTCGGCATCGGTTTTCGCGGTGGTGCAGATGATGATGTCCATACCCAGGATCTCGTCGACCTTGTCGAAGTCGATCTCGGTAAAGACGATCTGTTCCTTCAGACCCATCGCAAAGTTGCCACGGCCGTCGAACGACGGCTTCACGCCGCGGAAGTCGCGGACGCGCGGCAGCGCCACGTTGATCAGGCGGTCCAGGAATTCATACATCCGGTCGCCGCGCAGCGTGACCTTGCAGCCCAGCGGCATTTCCTCGCGGACGCGGAACCCGGCGATCGAGTTCTTGGCCTTGGTGATGACAGCCTTCTGGCCGGCGATCGCGCTGAGTTCTTCGGCAGCGGTCTTGACCTTCTTGGTGTCCTTCACGGCCTCGCCGACACCCATGTTCAGGACGATCTTGTCCAGCTTGGGGATCTGCATGTCGTTCTTGTAGCCGAATTCGGTCTTCAGCGCGGCGCGGATTTTGGACGCATAGGCGGCCTTCAGGCGCGGCGTATAGGTGGCTTGATCCAGCATCAGAGAGCCTCCCCCGTGGTCTTGGCGAAACGCACCTTCTTGTCGCCTTCCATGCGGAAGCCGACGCGGGTGGCCTTGCCGTTCTTGTCCATCAGCGACAGGTTCGACAGGTCGATCGGCATGGCTTTCGCCAGCCGGCCGCCTTGCGAGGCCTGGCTTTGTTTGGTGTGGCGGATGGCGACGTTGACGCCTTCGACAACGGCCTTGTTGGCGGCCGGGTTCACCGAGGTGATTTCCCCCTGCTTGCCCTTGTCCTTGCCGGTCAGCACGACGACCTTGTCACCCTTGCGCAGCTTGGCAGCCATCACAGCACCTCCGGGGCAAGCGAGATGATCTTCATGAAGTTCTTGGCCCGCAGCTCGCGCACGACCGGCCCGAAGATACGGGTGCCGACCGGTTCACCCTGGTTGTTCAGGATGACGGCGGCGTTGCGGTCGAAACGGATCGAGGTGCCGTCTTCACGGCGAACTTCCTTGGCGGTGCGCACGACAACGGCCTTGCGGACGTCACCTTTCTTCACGCGGCCCTTCGGAATGGCTTCCTTCACCGACACCACGATGATGTCGCCGACCGAAGCATAACGGCGGTGCGAGCCGCCAAGAACCTTGATGCACTGCACCCGGCGCGCGCCGGAGTTGTCAGCAACATCCAGATTCGTCTGCATCTGGATCATGGGTTTTCTCCCGACCTTTGGGGACCGTTACACTGGCCCCAGGGTTTCGATTGTCGTCAAACGGCGAATGTCGGGGCCTCAGGCCTCGACAACCACCGTCCAGCGTTTGGTTTTCGAGATCGGCGCGCATTCTTCGATACGCACGGTATCGCCGACCTTGAACTTGTTCTCCGCATCGTGGGCGCGGTATTTCTTCGACTTGCGGACGGTCTTTTGCAGCAGCGGATGCTTGAAGCGGCGTTCCACCAGAACGGTGATGGTCTGCTCGTTCTTGTCCGAGGTGACGGTGCCCGTCAGGATACGTTTCGGCATGGTGTTCCCCTTACTTCGCGGCGTCCGCGGCCTTTTGGGCCAGGACGGTCTTGATGCGAGCGACATCGCGGCGCACGGCGCGCATGCGGGCGGTGTTCTCCAGCTGGTTGGTCGCCTTCTGGAAGCGCAGGTTGAACGCCTCTTTCTTCAGGGCCACCAGGCTGTCACGCAGCTGGTCGGGGGTCTTCGCGGTCAGTTCCTTGGCGTTCATCGCCAATCTTCCTTTCACAATCACCAGACAGCCCCTTGGCAGGGTCACTGCGGACCTGGCGGATCAATGACAAACCGCCGACTCCGAGTCGCCCCGGAATCGCGGATGCGTCGCTATAGGGGGAAAGGGGGCGGGGGGCAAGCGGGAAGTAGGGTCGCCGCGCCGCTTTTCGCCAAGGGGGAAACCGTTCTGCATTGTCCCTTTCTCCTTTCCCGTGCCCGCTGCTAGGGTCTTCCCGCCGGGCGTCTTGAAAAGAGTCGCCGCGAGAAATGTAGGAGTATGTCATGTCGATCCTGAAAAAGGGCCTCAAGGGTGCGCCGGTGAAACGGTTGCAGGCAAAGCTGGGCGTCACCGCCGATGGCGATTTCGGCCCCGGCACCGAAAAGGCGCTGAAGGAATTCCAGAAGTCCAAGGGCCTTGCCGTCGACGGCATCGCGGGCCCCGATACCTTCACCGCCATTGGCCTGCCCGAACTGGTGCTGCTGCGGCGCGGATTGAAGGGCGCGCAGGTGAAGGCGCTGCAAACGGCGCTGGGGATTTCGGCGGATGGCTCCTTCGGCCCCGCCACCGAAAAGGCCGTGCTTGAGTTCCAGATCCGCAACGGGCTGACGGTCGATGGCCTTGCAGGCCCCGCGACGCTGGCCAAGGCGGGCGTTGCCGGTTTCACCGCCGCCACCGTCGCCGCCGCGAATGTGCAGGCCGACGAGGCGCATTTTGAGTCCGAGACGATGCCCGAGATGAAGGACAATGCCGTCGTCTCGGCATCCTCCTCGTCTTCGGGGAAATCGGTCGACCAGATCGCGGCCGAACTGAAGGAAACGGTCGCAAAACTGGCCGCCGCAGGCAAACCCGCCGCAGCGGTCTCGTCCTCGGCCCACGCCGCAGCCCCCGCCAAATCGACCGAAGAGATCGCGGCCGAAATGAAGGCCACGGTCGAGGCGCTGGCCAAGGCCAAGCCCGCCCCCGCGCCGGAAAAATCGGTCTGGGGCAAGGTCAAGGGCTGGTTCTGACCCGTCCTGAACGCGAAAGGCGGGGATCACCCCCGCCTTTTTCACGCCCAGCCGTAGTTGAAACTGACCGAGATGCGCTCTTCCTCGGACATGTTCATCGGCACCTCGTGGCGCAGCCAGCTTTCCCACAGCAGCACCTCACCCACAGCAGGCGCGACATAGACGAACCGCTTCAAAGCCTCGGCAGCCTCTTTCTTCACCACCGGCGCCATCATCATCATCGGCAGTCGCGGGTCCTCCAGCTTCAGCGCCGACGTGCCTTCGGGCATCGCCACATAGGTGGTGCCCGAGATCACCGAATGCGGATGGATGTGGCTGGAATGGGTGCCGCCTTCCGGCAGGATGTTGATCCAGAACGAATTGCACTTCAGCTTCTTGCCTTGCAGGTCAAAGCCCAGATCGTCGCAGAAGGCCGCGACATGCTTGTCCAGCGCCTTTTCCAGATCGGCAAAGATCGGGAACCGCCAGGGCAGATCGTCCAGCGAGGCATAGGAGGTATAGCCCGGATAGCCGTTGGCCTCGCACCACTCCTGCCCGGCCTCGTCATCCTCGGCAATCGCCTCGCAAGAGGACAAAAGCTCGGCATAATCCACCTTCTTCTTCGCCAGTTCGTTCAGCTTGGCGCGGTAAAGGCGGGTGACGAACAGGCTGCTGATCTCGGCCATGGCGGGCTCCTTGCGGCTGATGCCCTGCCCTATCAGGCCCGCGACCGCCGCGAAAGCCCGCAGAAGGCAACCGATGCGCCGCTGCGGCGTTTGGTCTAGGATCAGCGGCACAGGAAAGGAGACCGCCATGGCCAAGAACACGATCTGCCTGTGGTATGACAAGGACGCGCTTGAGGCTGCGGAGTTCTACGCCGCCACCTTCCCCGACAGCAGCGTCGGTGCGGTGTTCCGCGCGCCGTCCAGCTTTCCCGGCGGCCGCGCGGGCGATGTGCTGACGGTAGATTTCACCGTCTGCGGGGTCGCCTGCATCGGCCTGAACGGCGGCCCGGTCTTTCCGCAGAGCGAAGCCTTCTCGTTCCAGATCATGACCGAGGATCAGGAAGAAACCGACCGCTACTGGAACGCCATCATCGGCAACGGCGGCCAACCCAGCGAATGCGGTTGGTGCAAGGACAAATGGGGCCTGAACTGGCAGATCACCCCACGCACCCTGACCGAGGCGATGGCTGCCGGCGGCGACGAGGCCCGCCGCGCCTTTGACGCTATGATGACGATGCAGAAGATCGACGTGGCCGCCATCGACGCTGCCCGGCTCGGCTGACCGCAACAGAAAACCCCCGCCGGTGTCCCGACGGGGGTCTGATCTTCTCGCTTGCGCGAAAGACTTACCAGTCTTCCTTCGCCACGATCCGCGACGTGACCGGCAGCTTCATGGCGCCCAGACGCAGGGCTTCACGCGCGATGTCTTCGGCAACGCCGTCAATCTCGAACATGATGCGGCCGGGTTTCACCTTGCAGGCCCAGTAATCGACCGAGCCCTTGCCTTTACCCATCCGAACCTCGACCGGTTTGGCCGACACCGGAACATCCGGGAAAATCCGGATCCAGACCCGGCCCTGACGTTTCATGTGACGGGTGATCGCGCGGCGGGCCGCTTCGATCTGACGGGCGGTGACGCGCTCCGGCTCGGTCGCCTTCAGGGCGAAAGAGCCGAAGTTCAAGAGGAAGCCGCCTTTTGCCTCGCCGGAGATCCGGCCCTTGTGCATCTTGCGGAATTTTGTGCGCTTCGGTTGCAGCATCTTTCTCTACTCCTTACGCGCGCTCACGGTCGCGGTCACGGCGCGGGCCGCGCGGCGCAGGGCCGTCCGCAGCTTCGGCCAGACGGCGGTCGTGCGCCTGGGGATCATGCTCCAGAATCTCGCCCTTGAAGATCCAGACCTTCACGCCGATGATCCCATAGGGGGTTTCGGCTTCGGACAGAGCATAGTCGATGTCGGCCCGCAGGGTATGCAGCGGCACGCGGCCTTCACGATACCATTCGGTCCGCGCGATTTCGGCACCGCCAAGACGGCCGCCGACGTTCACCCGGATGCCAAGCGCACCCATCCGCATCGCGTTCTGCACACCGCGCTTCATGGCGCGACGGAAGGACACGCGGCGTTCCATCTGCTGGGCGATCGACTCGGCCACCAGCTGGGCGTCGATCTCCGGCTTGCGGACCTCGACGATGTTCAGGTGCAGTTCGGACTTGGTGAAGGCCGACAGTTTCTTGCGCAGGGTTTCGATATCCGCGCCTTTCTTGCCGATGATCACGCCCGGACGTGCGGTGTGAATGGTCACACGGCATTTCTTGTGCGGACGCTCGATGATCACACGGCTGACGCCGGCCTGCTTGCATTCCTTGTGGACGAACTCGCGCATGCGCAGGTCTTCCAGCAGCAGATTGCCATAATCTTTCGATTCAGCGAACCAGCGGCTGTCCCAGGTGCGGTTGACCTGAAGACGCATCCCGATCGGATTGACCTTCTGACCCATTATGCAGTCTCCCCGGTCTGACGGACCTTGATGGTGATTTCCGAGAACGGCTTCATGATCTTGCCGAACCGGCCACGCGCCCGCGGACGGCCACGCTTCATCACCAGGTTCTTGCCGACCCAGGCTTCGGCGACGATCAGGGTATCGACGTCAAGCCCGTGATTGTTCTCGGCATTGGCGATGGCCGATTGCAGAACCTTCTTCACTTCACCGGCGATGCGGCGCTTTGAAAAGGTCAGGTCGGTCAGGGCCTTGTCCACCTTCTTGCCGCGGATCAGCCCCGCGACCAGATTCAGTTTCTGCGGCGAGGTGCGCAGCATCCGCGCAATCGCCATTGCCTCGTTTTCTTCCACGCGGCGCGGATTCTTTTCCTTACCCATGGCTTACTTCCTCTTGGCTTTCTTGTCGGCGGCGTGACCGTAATAGGTCCGCGTCGGCGAATATTCACCGAACTTCTGGCCGATCATTTCTTCGGTCACTGCAACGGGGACGTGCTTCTTGCCGTTGTAGACCCCGAAGGTCAGGCCAACGAACTGCGGCAGGATGGTGGAACGGCGCGACCAGATCTTGATCACCTCGTTCTTGCCCGAAGCGCGCGCGGTCTCTGCCTTCTTCAGCAGGTAGCCGTCGACAAACGGGCCTTTCCAGACGGAACGGGACATGGATCAGCGCCCTTTCTTCTTGGCGTGACGCGAACGGACGATAAGCTTGTCCGACTGCGTATTGGTGCGGGTGCGTTTGCCCTTGGTCGGCTTGCCCCACGGAGTAACCGGGTGACGGCCGCCCGAGGTCCGGCCTTCGCCGCCGCCATGCGGGTGGTCGATCGGGTTCATCGCGACGCCGCGCACCGTCGGGCGGATGCCCTTGTAGCGCATGCGGCCTGCTTTACCGAAGTTCTGGTTGCTGTTGTCGGGGTTCGACACCGCACCGATGGTGGCCATGCATTCCTGACGGACCAGACGCAGCTCGCCCGATGAAAGCCGGATCTGCGCGTAGGAGCCGTCGCGGCCGACGAACTGGGCATAGGTGCCCGCGGCGCGTGCCAGCTGGCCACCCTTGCCGGGCTTCAGCTCGACGTTGTGAACGATCGTCCCGATCGGCATGCCGCTGAAGGGCATGGCGTTGCCCGGCTTCACGTCGACCTTGGCGCCGGCGACAACGCTGTCACCGACGGCCAAGCGCTGCGGGGCCAGGATATAGGCCAGCTCGCCGTCATTGTATTTCACAAGGGCGATGAAGCCCGTGCGGTTGGGATCGTATTCGATCCGCTCGACGGTCGCGGGCATGTCCCACTTCCGCCGCTTGAAATCCACCACGCGGTACAGGCGCTTGGCCCGGCCACCCTGGTGGAACATCGTGATACGTCCGGTGTTGTTGCGGCCACCATGACTGTTCAAACCCTCGGTCAGGGCTTTGACAGGACGGCCTTTCCACAGCTCCGAACGGTCGATCAGAACCAGCCCGCGCTGGCCTGGCGTCGTCGGCTTATACGACTTGAGTGCCATGTTCTCTGTCTTCCGTTTGCTTCAGGACCGATGAAGGTCCGGGGTATAGGGCTCCGAAGATCCCCGGTTCAGGTTGCCCGAGCCTCTGCGTCTCCGCATCGATTCGAACAAAACCAAGAGCCCCGGACGAATCCGGGGCTGCTCGTGTGGCGGGGGAGTAGCAGACGAGGATGGGGGTGGCAATGGGGGATTCTTCGCAAGACAGCGCGCGACACCAGAAGTAGCGTGGAGCCGCGCCAAAGAGAGGAATTGAGATGACAACCTCGTCCGACATCGACCGTTGGGAAACGGCCATCCAGCAGATCTATGAGAAGCGCCTGCTCTACTATCCCAGTATCACTCCGCTGGGATGGCGTCTGCTTTACAGCCCTCGCCGAGTTCTCGGCGGTGCGCGCATTGCCCCACCTTTCCCATTTCGGCATCATGACGCGCGCCGCCAGTCAAGATTACGTGGACGAGTTGTTCGCAGGCCTTGGCTGACGGCCTTCCCAGGTGCCAAACCAAAAGCCCCCGCCTTTCGGCAGGGGCTTTCGCTTGTCTGTCCAGACAGATCAAAGGCCGGTCGATACGTCGATCGACTGCCCCTCTTCCAGCGTCACATAGGCCTTCTTCTTGTCGCTCCGCTCGCCGGGGCGGCCGCGGAAGCGCTTGACCTTGCCCTTGGTGATGGTGGTGTTCACCGCCTTCACCTTGACGCCGAACACCTCTTCCACCGCGGTCTTGATCTGCGGCTTGGTGGCGTCCATGGCGACCTCGAAGACCACAGCGCCAGCCTCAGAGGCCATGGTGGCCTTTTCGGTGATGATCGGCTTCTTGATCAGGTCGTAATGTTCGGGTTTCACGGTCATTTCAGGCGGGCCTCCAGGGCTTCGATACCTGCCTTGGTGATCACCAGGGTGTCACGCTTCAGGATATCATAGACGTTGGCACCGATGGTCGGCAGCACGTCGATGCCTTCGACGTTGCGGGCAGCCAGCGCGAAATTCGCGTCAACCGCAGCACCGTCGATGATCAGTACGCGCTTCCAGCCACGTTCCGATACGGTCTTGGCCAGCTGGGCGGTCTTGGCTTCCGCCAGGGCGATCGAGTCGACGATCACCAGCTCGCCCGCCTTGGCCTTGGCCGACAGCGCATGGCGCAGGCCGAGGGCACGGAACTTCTTCGGCAGGTCATGGGCGTGGCTGCGGGGCGTCGGCCCCTTGTACACACCACCGTGACGGAAGATCGGCGCCTTCTTGGACCCGTGGCGTGCGCCGCCGGTGCCCTTCTGGCGATAGATCTTCTTGGTCGAATAGGACACATCCGACTTGCCCAGAACGCTGTGCGTGCCAGCCTGGGCCTTGGCCCGCTGCCAGCGCACCACGCGGTGCAGGATGTCGGCGCGCGGTTCCAGACCGAACAGCGCTTCGTCCAGATCGACCGTGCCGGCCTTGCCGCCGTCCAGCTTGATCACATCGAGTTTCATGCTTCACCCCCTTCGGCGGCGGTTTCCGCAGCCGGAGCAGCAGCGGCAGCCGCGCGGATCGCCGCCGGACGCGGGGCGTCCTTGGCTTCCGGCTTCTTCACCGCATCCTTGACCGTGACCCAGCCACCGGCAGCACCGGGGACCGCGCCCTTGATCATGATCAGGCCACGCTCAGCATCCGTGCGCACGACCTGAAGGTTCTGCGTGGTCACACGGGCAGCGCCCATGTGGCCCGCCATCTTCTTGCCCTTGAACACCTTGCCGGGGTCCTGGCACTGGCCCGTGGACCCGTGCGAGCGGTGCGAGACCGACACACCATGGCTGGCCCGCAGGCCGCCGAAGTTGTGACGCTTCATCGCGCCGGCAAAGCCCTTGCCGATCGAGGTGCCGGCCACGTCGACGAACTGCCCTTCCAGGTAGTGATCGGCGGTGATCTCGGCGCCCACGTCGATCAGGCAATCCGGGGTGACGCGGAACTCGGCAACCTTCCGCTTCGGCGCCACATTGGCCTTGGCGAAATGGCCGCGCTGCGCGGCAGTGGTGCGGCTGACCTTGGCCGTGCCCGCGCCCAGCTGGACGGCGGTATAGCCATCCTTGTCGGCGGTGCGTTGCGCCACGACCTGCAGGCTGTCCAGTTGCAGGACAGTCACCGGGATCTGTTTCCCGTCAGCCATGAACAGCCGGGTCATGCCCAGCTTGCGAGCGATAACTCCAGAGCGCATCTGCTTTCGCTCCTTACACTTTGATTTCGACGTCGACGCCGGCGGCGAGGTCGAGCTTCATCAGCGCGTCCACCGTCTGCGGGGTCGGGTCTACGATGTCGAGAAGACGCTTGTGCGTGCGGATTTCCCACTGGTCGCGCGACTTCTTGTCGATGTGCGGACCGCGCAGAACGGTGAATTTCTCGATCTTGTTCGGCAGCGGGATGGGCCCGCGCACCTGTGCGCCCGTGCGTTTTGCCGTGTTGACGATTTCCTGCGTGCTGGCATCCAGAACGCGGTAATCGAAGGCTTTCAGCCGGATGCGGATGGTTTGACCTTGCATCGTGTTGGTTTCCTTCGGGAATTGAAGTCGGGTGCGTGGCAGCCACGCACCCGGTTACTCAGTCTCAGGCGATGATCTTGGACACGACGCCTGCGCCGACGGTGCGGCCGCCTTCGCGGATGGCGAAGCGCAGTTTCT
>DAIOGH010000001.1:0-270061 GCA_036745335.1 Paracoccaceae bacterium | reverse complement strand
CGCAGATCGGGCAGTCGAGCGGATGGTTGATCAGCAGGAACTCCATCACGCCCTCACGGGCCTTCTTCACCATCGGACTGGTGGTCTTGACCACCGGCGCCTCACCATTCGGCCCCGGCCGCAGATCGCGCACCTGCATGGCGCAAGAGGCGGCGGGCTTCGGCGGGCCGCCCACGACCTCGACCAGACACATCCGGCAGTTCCCGGCGATGGTCAGCCGCTCGTGATAGCAGAAGCGCGGAATTTCCACCCCGGCGACCTCGGCCGCCTGAATGATGGTCATCGCGCCATCCACTTCAACCTCGATACCGTCGATGTTGATCTTCTTGAGGTTGGTCATTGGAAGGTCTCCGAACGCGGATAGATGGCCGCAAGGCGCGGCCATCTTCCGAAAGCAAGCAGCAGAAGGGGCAGAAGGCCAAGCGGCAGGGTCATGGCATAGGCCTCGGCCAGGGTTGCGAACCCGGTTCCAAGGACCAGTATGTTACCCGCAGACGCCAGCACAGGAGCAAGTCCGACCATCGCCCAGAACCAGTTGAACCCAGCCTTGCGCAGGATCACGACATAAAGGCCCGCCGCCAGCAGGGTCGCCCCTGCCTGCATTGCGAAGACGATGGTCAGTTCATCCATCATCCCTTGTCTCTCAGCAGATAGCCGATCAGGCTGGCCTTGGCGATCTCGTCCCGGCCAACCTTGCAATGCGCCTGAACGTCACCCTCTTTCGCCCCGGCTTTCGCCAGCCATTCGACGGCCAGCTTCTTGCCGCGGGCCTTTTCCGTCTTCGAGGTCACGAAATCGCGCACCTCGGCGGCGGTATAGCCCTTCTTCAGCGCGTAATCCTTCAACTTGTTCAACTCGCCCAAGGCGCGCAGCTTGCGCGGCTCCATCTGCGGGCAGGTGTCGGCAATCTTGTCGGCGATGAAGCCCTGCAACAGCGTCTTGTTGATATGGGCTTCCTGATTGATCGGCTCCAGCGCCAGCGCGGGCGTGGCCCCCAGCAGGGCAGCGGCAACGATCAGCGATTTGAAACGGGTCATTCTTGCCTCCTTGGCATCGTCAGATGCCACAGATGAAGGGGCAGATGCCGTTGATATGCCATGACAGGCCGGGGTTCTCGCGCGGACGTGAACAGGGTTCATGCGCAGCCCCCCACGAAGACCCAGGTTCCCGTTTCATACCGGTCGTAGATCGACGACCGCACCTTGCCGCCGCACAGCGCATCGGCATCGCGGCGCGCGGCAGCCCCGTCCCACATCGCGTAGGGAACGCCGGTGCTGCGCGTTACCCGCACCGATTTGCCGGACTGGGCCAGCACCGCGCCCACATCGGCAGGCGGGGCCTTGGGCGCGGGCGAGGCTGCGACACAAGCCGCCAGAGGCAAGGACAGCAGGGGAAGCGCCACCCTCATTTGCAGCCCCCCGCAAAAACCCAGCGCCCGGCTGGTGTCAGGACCGGGGCCACGCCGGGATCTGCGGCATAGCCCTGCGACGCGCAGGCCGCCTCAAGCACCTCACGGGCGCGATAGCCTTCGTCCGCCATCGACCCGCCATCGGCGCGGGCAATCCGCACCGCCCCCGGCACATGGGCCGCAAGGTCGATCTCTTCGCCATTCACCGCAGCGAATTCACCGCCCGAAATGTCGATCACCGCCAGATAATCGGCCCCGTCCAGCGCCACCGTCACTTCGGCATAGGGCAAGGGGGCTGCGGGCGCGGCCTCTGGCGCAGCCACGCCTTCGGCCCCGCCGGCGACACCGCAGGACAGTAGGCAGGCTGCCAGAGACAGGGCGCGCAGTTGCATCATTCGGCCGCCACCGCCGTCACCCGGCCGGTCTTCTTCGCCTTGATGCGGTCTTCGATCTCGTCGCGGAAGGCGCGGATCAGACCCTGGATCGGCCAGGCGGCCGCATCGCCAAGGGCGCAGATCGTGTGGCCTTCGACCTGTTTCGTCACCGACAGCAGCATGTCGATTTCCTCGACCTCGGCCTCGCCGCGGACCAGCCGGTCCATGACGCGCATCATCCAGCCGGTGCCCTCGCGGCAGGGGGTGCATTGGCCGCAGCTTTCGTGCTTGTAGAATTTCGACAGCCGCCAGATCGCCTTGATGACATCGGTGGACTGATCCATCACGATCACCGCCGCCGTGCCAAGGCCCGACCGTTGCTCGCGCAGCCAGTCGAAATCCATGATCGCATCGTCACATTGCGCCTGCGTCAGCAGGGGCACCGAGGACCCGCCGGGGATCACCGCCTTGAGGTTCTTCCACCCGCCGCGCACGCCGCCGCAATGTTCGTCCAAGAGTTGCCGCAGCGGGATCGACATCGCCTCTTCCACGACGCAGGGCGCGTTGACATGGCCCGAGATGCCGAAGAGCTTGGTGCCTGCATTGTTCGGGCGGCCGAAACCGGCAAACCATTCCGGGCCACGGCGCAGGATGGTCGGGACGACCGCGATGGATTCGACGTTGTTCACCGTGGTCGGGCAGCCGTAAAGACCGGACCCTGCCGGGAACGGCGGCTTCATCCGCGGCATGCCCTTCTTGCCCTCCAGGCTTTCCAGCAGGGCGGTCTCCTCGCCGCAGATATAGGCCCCCGCGCCGTGGTGAAGATACAGATCGAAATCCCAGCCGGATTTCGCGGCGTTCTTGCCCAGAAGCCCCGCGTCATAGCATTCGTCGATCGCGGCCTGCAGCGCCTCGCGCTCGCGGATGTATTCGCCGCGGATGTAGATGTAGCAGGCATTCGCCCCCATGGCGAAGCTGGCGATCAGCGCGCCTTCGATCAGGGTGTGCGGATCATGGCGCATGATCTCGCGGTCCTTGCAGGTGCCCGGCTCGGATTCGTCGGCATTGATCACCAGATAGCTGGGCCGCCCGTCCGACTGTTTCGGCATGAACGACCATTTCAGCCCGGTCGGGAACCCTGCCCCGCCCCGGCCGCGCAGGCCCGATGCCTTGACCTCTTCGACGATCTTGTCGCGGCCGCGCGCAATGATGGCGGCGGTGCCGTCCCAATGGCCGCGCTTCATTGCGCCTTTCAGGCTGCGGTCGTGCATCCCGTAAAGGTTGGTGAAGATCCGGTCCTGATCCTTCAGCATCGTCTTGTCCTTATCCCCGGCGCGCGCGCCAGATCTGATACGTCACCACCAGCGCCCAGAAGAACGCCGCCAGTGCTGCAAGGTCGAACAGGAAGGCATAGCGCGGATCCCAACCCATGTCCGACCCCACCACCTGCACCCCCATCCACAGGATCATCGTCACCGCCAGAACCAGCGCCACAAGGCGGGCCTGGCGGGCGATGCGGATTTCCTGCGGGTCGCGGGCCGTCATGGCTTACCCTCAGTAGTCATTGGTCTTGGCGCGTTCCAGGAACGCCTCAAGCCCTTCGGTCACGATGATCTTCGCCTGCGCCACCCATTTGTCGCGGGCGATGCGGCCCCGGAACCTGTCCATCTGGGCATCGAAGAAATCGACATCGGCCTCGGTCCAGGCGGCGATCTGGTCGAAATGCCAGACCCCGGCGGCGTTCACCAGCTTCTCCAGCACCGGGCCGATGCCCTCGATCTGCTTCAGATCGTCGGCCTTGCCCTTGCGCGGGGCCTTCAGCACTTCCGGGCCCGCCTTTTTCGCCTTCGGGGCCTTGGCGGGCTTTTCGGCAGGCAGATCGGCCAGCGTGGCCGGAGCCACCGCCGCATCCGCCTTGGCCTTCGCCGCCCGTGCCTTGGCCGTGGTCGAAGGCGCAACCGGAGGCTTTGCCGGTGCGGCATCGCCCGTAGCGGTATTCTGCCCCGGCGCGGCCTTGGCCACGCCCGCAGGTTTCGCCACCTTCACCGCAGGCTTGCCGGTCGACAGCGCCTCGCCCACCGCCTCCGGCAGGCCGCGTTCGGCCTTGGCATCGACCTTGTCGGCCTTGGGGGTCTTCCCGGCGGGTTTCGCGGCCTTGCCCAGCCAGGGCATCGTCAGCGGCACCTCGGTGCCGTCGATCCGCTTGATCGTCTCGCCAATGTCCACAGCAAGCTGCGCGCTGGCGTTGTATTGCGTCTTGCCGGACTCGAACTCTTTCAGGCTGGTCAGCCCGCTGATCGGCTCTGCCGCATAGCGCCCGTTCTGCGGCCCCGGCACCGGAACCTCGCCCTTCGAGAACCGCCCGATCAGGGCGCGCAGCTTCTCGGGCGTCAGATCCTCATAGTAATCCTTGCCGATCTGGGCCATCGGGGCATTCGCGCAGGCCCCCATGCATTCGACCTCTTCCCAGCTGAACTTGCCATCCGCCGACAGCGTATGCGGGGTTTTCGAGATCAGCTCGTGACAGACCGCCATCAGATCCTCGGCGCCGCAGATCATGCAGCTGGTGGTGCCGCAAATCTGGATATGTGCCACGGAACCAACGGGTTGCAGCTGGAACATGAAATAGAAGGTCGCCACTTCCAGCACGCGGATATAGGCCATGCCCAGCATGTTGGCGACATGCTCGATGGCCGCGCGGGTCAGCCAGCCCTCCTGCTCCTGCGCGCGCCACAGAAGCGGGATGACGGCAGATGCCTGACGGCCCTCGGGGTATTTGGTGATCTGCCCTTCGGCCCAGGCCAGGTTGGCCGGCGTGAAGGCGAAACTCTCGGGCTGGATCGGATAGAGACGGCGCAGCATCAGCGGTCAACCTCCCCGAACACGATGTCCATCGTGCCGATGATGGCGGAGACATCGGCCAGCTGGTGCCCCTTGGCGATGTAATCCATGGATTGCAGGTGCAGGAACCCCGGCGCGCGGATCTTGGCGCGATAGGGTTTGTTGGTGCCATCGGCGACCAGATAGACGCCGAATTCGCCCTTGGGCGCCTCGACGGCGGCATAGACCTCGCCCGCCGGGACGTGGAAGCCTTCGGTATAAAGCTTGAAGTGATGGATCAGCGCCTCCATCGAGGTCTTCATCTCGCCGCGTTTCGGCGGTGTCAGCTTGCCGCGCGCCAGCACGTCGCCTTGGCCCTCGGGCGCGCGTAGCTTGGCCAGTGCCTGCTTGATGATATGGGTCGACTCGCGCATTTCCTGCATCCGGCACAGGTAACGGTCATAGCAGTCGCCGTTCTTGCCGACAGGAATCTTGAAGTCGAATTCGTCATAGCATTCATAGGGTTGCGCGCGCCGCAAGTCCCATGCCAGGCCCGAACCCCGCACCATCACCCCGGAATAGCCCCAGTCGAGGATATCTTTTTCCGACACGATGCCGATATCGGCATTGCGCTGCTTGAAGATGCGGTTTTCGGTCAGGAGGGTGTCGATGTCGTCCAGCACCTTGGGGAAGTGATCCGCCCAGGCGTCGATGTCGTCCAGAAGCGCGGGCGGCAGATCCTGATGCACGCCGCCGGGCCGGAAATAGGCCGCATGCAGCCGCGCCCCGCAGGCGCGTTCGTAGAAGATCATCAGCTTTTCGCGTTCCTCGAAGCCCCAGAGCGGCGGCGTCAGCGCGCCCACGTCCATGGCCTGCGTGGTGACGTTCAGAAGATGGTTCAGCACCCGGCCGATTTCGCTGTAAAGCACCCGGATCAGACTGGCGCGGCGCGGCACATGGGTGCCGGTCAGCCGCTCGATCGCCAGACACCAGGCATGTTCCTGGTTCATCGGGGCCACATAGTCCAGCCGGTCGAAATAGGGCAGGTTTTGCAGATAGGTGCGGCTTTCCATCAGCTTTTCGGTGCCGCGATGCAAAAGACCGATATGCGGATCGCAGCGCTCGACGATCTCGCCGTCCAACTCCAGCACCAGCCGCAGAACGCCATGCGCGGCCGGGTGCTGGGGACCGAAGTTGATGTTGAAATTGCGGATGCGCTGTTCCGATGTCTCGATATCGACCGAGCCGTCGTCATAGGTGTTGCGCCGGATGTCGCCGTCCATCGCCATCACTTCGCCTCCGCTTTCTGATCACCCGGAAGGATGTATTCGGCCCCTTCCCAAGGGCTCATGAAATCGAACTGGCGGTATTCCTGCACCAGCTTGACGGGTTCATAGACGACACGCTTCTGCGCCTCGTCATAGCGGACCTCGACATAGCCGGTGGTCGGGAAATCCTTGCGCAAGGGATGGCCGCGGAAGCCATAGTCGGTCAGCAGGCGGCGCAGATCGGGATGGCCCGAAAACAGGATGCCGAACATGTCGAAGGTTTCCCGCTCGAACCAGTTGGCCGATGGGTGCAGCAGGTGGATCGACGGCACCATCTCATCTTCGCGCACCGCCACCTTCACCCGGATGCGCTGGTTGCGGTACATCGACAGGAAATGGTAAACCACATCGAACCGCGCCACCCGTTCGGGGTGATCGACGGCGGTGATGTCGACCAGGCTGGAAAACCGGCAACTGGCATCGTCGCGCAGGAATTCGATCAGGCTTTCCAGATGTGCCAGATTGGCCGTCACCGTCAGCTCGCCAAAGGCGATGGCCGTCGACTGAACCGCATCGCCGCGCTTCAGCTCGATCATCCCGGCCAGTTCTTGCAGGGCTTCGGACATGGGACTTACCTCACCAACGTGCCGGTGCGGCGGATCTTCCGCTGCAATTGCAGAATGCCATAGAGCAGCGCCTCGGCCGTGGGCGGGCAGCCCGGCACATAGACGTCGATCGGGACCACGCGGTCGCAACCGCGCACCACCGAATAACTGTAGTGATAATAGCCGCCGCCATTGGCGCAGGACCCCATCGAGATCACATAGCGCGGCTCGGGCATCTGGTCATAGACCTTGCGCAGCGCCGGGGCCATCTTGTTGGTCAGGGTGCCCGCGACGATCATCAGGTCGGATTGCCGGGGGCTGGCGCGGGGGGCCGTGCCGAAGCGTTCCAGATCGTAACGCGGCATGGCGACATGCATCATCTCGACCGCGCAGCAGGCAAGACCGAAGGTCATCCAGTGCAAGGACCCGATCCGCGCCCAGTTGATGATGTCCTCGGTC
Source organism: Paracoccaceae bacterium (assembly GCA_036745335.1). Taxonomy (GTDB): domain Bacteria; phylum Pseudomonadota; class Alphaproteobacteria; order Rhodobacterales; family Rhodobacteraceae; genus Pseudogemmobacter. The sequence goes on along the minus strand of DAIOGH010000001.1, from coordinate 263,127 downwards.
GAGGTCAGGATGAATCCCTTGTCCTGCAATTCGCGGTTCAGGGCCTGGGTGGCAACCTCGTGATCGCCGCCTGCGGTATTGGCACCGGTCATCACTCCCATTCCAGCGCCCCTTTCTTCCATTCATAGGCAAAGCCGACGGTCAGCACGGCCAGGAAGATCATCATCGACCAGAAGGCCAGCATGCTGATTTCCCCGAAGGCCACCGCCCAGGGGAACAGGAAGGCCACCTCCAGATCGAAGATGATGAACAGGATCGACACCAGATAGAAGCGCACGTCGAATTTCATCCGCGCGTCGTCAAAGGCGTTGAACCCGCATTCATAGGTGGAAACCTTTTCTGGGTCCGGGTTCCTGACCGCGATCACCGCCGCGGCAAGGATCAGGACAAGGCCCAGCCCCACGGCAATCGCAAGTAGAACGAGGATGGGCAGATACTCTCGGAGAAGCGCGTCCACGAGATGCTCCTTACAGCTGGCCACGGGCGAGCTGCGGGTGCTGGCCACCCGCTTGCACTCTTGGTTTCGTTTAACCCGGCCCCATGGCGGGGTCAACGCATGGGGGGTGATATTTCCGCAGCGCAGAACAAGGGATTTCACGGGTTTTCGGCGCTTTGGGTGCGGTTTTGTCCCGCATCTGGGATGCAGGATTTCGGCGCGGTGCGGGCAAGGGGCGGGATGAGTCGATCCCAGGCGGCGGATCGGTGGTCTTTCCCGACCTTGACGCCAGCGCACATCCGCCCTTCCCTGCCCCGAAACGGAACCAGCGAAAGCCACTGCCGATGCGCCTGACCCTGCTTCTCACCCTGCCGATGATTGCCGCGACGGCCCTGCCGCTTCATGCCGCCTGCGGCCTTGACCCGGCCCCGGTGGAGGCCCGGATTGCCGATCTGGAACCCGGCTACAGCATGGTTCTGTCGGATATTTCCTGCGATGCACCGACGGTCCCGGCCCATGTGCTGATGTGCGACAGCGTGAATTTCGGCGATCTGACGCTGTGGCGGATGGGGCGGCTGGACGATCTTGCCTGGGTCTATGCCGTGGAGAACGCCACGGGCCAGGAGGTCGACCACACAGACCCGCCGCCGGACGCAGATTTCATCGCCGCCCGCGACGCCTGCACGGATGAAGCCTGTCTCTGCGCGGTGCTGGTCGACCATACCAACGGCAGCCTGGGCGGCAGTTCACCCTATCCGCACTGACCTGAAGCTTGGGTCCGGGACCGGGGCCACAGCAGGAGATTCCGATTTTTCGTCGAAAAATCACAGCCTACCCGCACCAGCCCTGCCGGTGCCCGCCGTCATAGGCCCGGCCATGCCCGGCGGAGATCATCGCCACCGCGGCATCGGCCCCGTCCAGCCACAGCCGGATCAGCGGGCGGTGATATTTGTCGCGCCCCTCGATCCCGATCCGCACCTCGGCCGCCGCCGTCACCATCGCCGCCAGCGCCCGTTTGGCGGCCTGCGCCGCCGCCGTCTCGGCGGCGCAACGGCCCTGCAATTCCGGCGTGTCGATGCCCAGAATCCGCGCGGTTTCACCCCTCTCGCCACAGATCATCTCGACTGTGTCGCCGTCATAGACATAGCCGACCCGGCAGCCCGCCCCCGCATGCGGCACCGGGGCCAGCCAGTCCGCCAGCGCCACCAGACCCAAGAGCGTCAGGAAGACATAGGCAACCAGAGTGGCATCCAGTTTCACGCCGGTCCTTACGGGCGCTGGACCAGCAGGCGCAGCGCGATCGACCGTTCGGCATAAAGCCCCGCCCCGCAGGCGATGGCGGCGACCTCTCTTTCCGCATTGCCCTGCGTCGCGGCCGCCATCAGGTCGCATTCGGCCAGCACATAGCCGGCAAAGGCATCATTCGCGGTCTCGAACTGCGGCAAAACCCCGCGCGCGGCGGCCCAGTCGCGCGCCAGCCGCACCTGCGCCGCGCCATCCAGCGCCCAGAGCAGATGTTCCGCCTGCCAGCATCCGCCCTCGCCCTTCTCCGGCGTCTGATCAAGGCACATCGACTGAACCGTGCCCTTGCACAGCCGCAGATCCTCGGCGGTTTCGGCCTGGCCGATGCACTGGCCGAAGGCCACGCTCAGCGCGGCCTCGTCGGCCTGCACCGGCAGGGGCAGCGACAGCATCAGCAGAACGGGGGCAAGGCGAAGGATCATGGCGCGCTCCGGCAATCTTCGGCCCCATCAGACCCGGCCCGGTCCGGCCGTCAAGGCAGGTTATTGCACTTGCGGCGCGGCCACCGCCGCAACCGTTTCGGCCTGCCCGATGCGCAACGCCTCGGCGCGGATGATGCGGGCGATCTGCGCCACATCCCCGGTCGAGAAGGTCAGCGGCAGGCGCATGTCCACCAGCCCGGCCAGAATGCGGTCGGTCCGCGGGCAGGATTGCGGCCCGGCATAGCGCCAATGCACATAGCGGCTGGTAAAGGCCACCGGGTCGCCCGCGCCGAACCACTTCAACTCCACCCCCCGCGCGGCGCAGGCGGCCAGAAGGGCGGTGATCCGCGCCTCGTCCCAATCGGGCAGCAGGAACTGAAAGCTGGACCCGACATAGCGTTCTTCGGCCGGGCGCGGGATCAGCCGCAGCCCCGGCACGCCCGCCAGCCCCGTCTCCATCCCGTGATACAACTGCGCCCAGCGGTCGCGCCGCCCCGCCAGCATCGCCACCTGCGGCCGCAGCACGGCGGCGCGCAGATTGTCCATCCGGCCCGAGACATTGGGCACGTCCAGCCGGACCTGTTCGAACACATCGGCCCCTGGTGCGGCGGGATGCTTGCCATACAGCATGTAGGACCCCGACAGCAGCACCATCCGCGCCGCCAAATCGGCGTCATCGGTGATGATCAGCCCGCCCTCGCCGGAATTCATGTGCTTGTAGGTCTGCGTCGAATAACAGGCCACGCGGCCATGCCGCCCGCTGGCCACCCCGCGCCAGTCCGCGCCCATCGTATGCGCGCAATCCTCGATCACGGTCAGGCCCAGCCGGTCGCACAGCGCCATCAGCGCCTCCATGTCGCAGACATGACCCCGCATGTGGCTGAGCAGCAGAAGACGCGCGCCTGACTGCACCGCCTTCGCCTCAAGGTCCGCAAGGTCGATCACCAGATCGGGCGTGATTTCCACAAAGACAGGCTGCCCCCCCGCCGCCGCAATCGCCCCCGGCACCGGGGCCAGGGTGAAGGCATTGGTCAAGACCGGCTCTCCCGCCGCCAGCCCGCAGGCCCGCAGCGCGCAGCCCATGGCATAACCGCCCGAGGCAACGGCAAGGCAATAGCGCGCGCCGGTGAAGGCGGCGAAGTCCTGCTCCAGCAGCGCGGCCTCGGCCGTCTCGCCCGGCACGGTGTTGTAGCGGTGCAGGCGGCCATGGCGCAGCACCTCCAGCGCGGCCGCAATCCCGGCCTCGGGGACCGGTTCCTGCTGGGTGAAACTGCCGCCGAACACCTCGGGCGCGGGCGCGCTCATGCCTTCTGCTCCTGCCGCATCAACAGCCAGAACAGCAGCGTCACCACGGCCATGCAGCCGGTGGCGATGAAATAGGCCACGTCGGGCGATGTCCAGGCCCGGCCCTCGGCCATGAAATGCGCGAAGACGAAGGCATAGAACAGGGTGCCGAACAGCATGGCGACATTGGTGATGGCGGAAATGCCGCCCTGCAATTCGCCCTGCGCATCCTCGGGCACGCGTTTGGTCAGCATCGCGGTCATGATCGGATGGACAAAGCCTTCGGGCCCGTGCAGCAGCGCCAGAACCAGCACCACCGCCAGACCGCCGGCAAAGCCATAACCCAGCACGGCCAGCATCGAACAGACCAGCCCCAGAAGCGCGGTGCGGTATTCGCCAAGCCGGGCCGTGACCGGGCCGGTAAGAAAGGCCTGGAACAGCGCCGTCACCAGACCGAACATCGCCAGCGTCAGACCCACCACCTCTTCGGACCAGCCGAACTTGCCGATGCCCCAGAAGCTCCAGACTGCCGGATAGACCGATGTGGCGAAGAAGAAGAGCCCCATCACCAGACACATCGGCAGGACACCACGATAGGTGGAGAACACCTTGAACGCCCCGAAGGGGTTGGCGCGCCAGATGTCGAAGGGACGGCGGTTTTCGGGCGGCAGCGATTCCTTCAGCACATACCAGCCATAGGCGAAGTTCAGCAGGGAAATCCCCGCCGCCACCCAGAACGGCACCCGAGGGCCGAACCCGCCCAGAAGCCCGCCGATCGCCGGGCCGATGACGAACCCCACCCCGAAGGCCGCCCCCATCAGCCCATAGGCACGGGCGCGGTCATCCGGGGCGGTGACATCGGCGATATAGGCGCTGGCGATGATCCAGCTTGACCCGCAGACGCCCGCAAAGATGCGGCCGACGAACAGCCAGAACAGCGTCGGCGCCCAGGCCGACAGGATGAAGTCCATCCCCAGCCCGAAGATCGCCAGGAGCAGCAGCGGCCGCCGCCCGAACCGGTCGGCCAGATTGCCCATCAGCGGCGCAAAGGCGAATTGCGCCAGGCTGAAGGCCGCGAACATCCAGCCGCCGATGAAGGCCGCCTGCCCGATGCCGACATGGCCGACATCCTCGATCAGCTTGGGCAGCACCGGCATGATGATGCCGAAGCCCACCATGTCCAGGAACACGGTGATCAGCACGAAGATCACCGCATGGCGCGAGGCGGGAGCAGCCGCCGCCAAAGGCGGCGCGCTTGGGGGCGGGGCGACTGTCATGACGCGCAGCACTATGACGGGGCGCAAGTTCTGTCAAATCCGCGACCGACATCGGATGACGGGATTGGAATGGCTGCTACGGGGCGGGCCGGGACCGGATGACGGGATTTGTCACTGGATCACCCGGCCGCGGCGCGGCATCTTGCCCCCACTCCCGAACGATCCGGGCAAGCCATTGATAACGAAGGAAACCCTCATGCGTCTGATCCTTGCCACCGCCACCGTGCTTGCCCTCGGGCTGGGCTTCGGCCTGCCGGTGCAGGATCGTGCAGCCCCCGAACCCAGCCGCTCGCTCGCCTCGGCTCCCGCCCCTGCGGCGGCGGACTGGCGCTGAACCCGACGGACGCCGAGCCGTTTTCCCCAGACTGCAACAAGGACCCCGACCGATGAAACTTTTCTCCCTTGCCGCCGCCGCCTCGCTGGCGCTGACCCTCACTCTCTCCGCCAGCCTGCCGGCCCGCGCGGATCTGGTGATCCAGGGCCGCGCCGCCCAGGCACTGCATTGTTCGGCCATGCTCTTCATGGTGTCGGACGAGATGTATCAGTCGGGCTATATCAGCCGCGCCGACCGCGACTGGGCGCAGAATGCCGCCATTTCGATGCTGGCCTATGTGCCGGGAACCCAGGACCAGAAGGTCAAGGCCATGGGCCAGCGGTTCCAGAAGCTGATGAACACCCGCACTCTGGGCGGGCTGATGAAGGAATACAACGACACCGCAAAATGGTGCCAACAGAACTTTCTGTAAGCATGCCGACTATAAGGGCACCGAAATCCGTGCGGATTTCGGGCGCGATTTCCGCCGGAAATCGTCTGGCTATCCCAGAAGGCGCGCGGCAATGCCCGGCAGCTCGTCATAGCTGCGCAACAGCGCATCGGGCCGCAACCGGGCAACCGCCTCGCCCTCATGCCCGAAGGTGACAAGTACCGACGGCACCCCGGCCGCAGCGGCGGTCTTGCGGTCGGTTTCGGTATCGCCGACCAGCATCGACCGCGCCGCGCCCCCGGCGCGGCTGACCGCCAGGTGATAGGGGGCCGGATCGGGTTTGCGCACCGGCAGCGTATCGGCCCCCACCAGAGCCGCGAAAAGATCGCGCAGGCCCAGTTGCCGCATCAGGATTTCGGCCAGCCCCTCGGGCTTGTTGGTGCAGATCGCCAGCCGGTGCCCGCCCTGGCGCAATGCCTCAAGCGCCGCCACCGCCCCCGGATAGACCACCGTCTGCACGCAGATCGCCCCGGCATAGGCCTCAAGCAGGCGCGGATACCAGCGGTCGACTTCCGCTTCGTCCACCGCCCCCAGCCGGGACAGCCCCAGCCGCAGCATCGCGCGGCCGCCGTTCAGCGCCACCAGCGCATCACCCGGCCCCAGCATGTCGCCCGCCCCCATCGCCCGGAAACAGGCATTGGCCGCCGCCAGGAGATCGCCGGATGTATCGGCCAGCGTGCCGTCCAGATCGAAGACCACACATGTCCCGCCCTGCAACATCCCGCAACCCTCTGTGAAACCCGGCCCCTTGGCGCGCCGCGCTCCAGCGCGTAGAACGGCGCAAAAGGAAAAGGAAGGGGCAGAATGCAGGTCTCGCTGATCATCCTGGCCGCAGGTCAGGGCACGCGGATGAATTCGGACCTTCCGAAAGTGCTGCACAGGGTGGCCGCGGCCCCGCTTCTGCATCATGCGATGGCGGCAGGCCGCGCGCTGGACCCGGCCCGCACCGTCGTGGTGGTCGGCCATGGGGCCGAGGAGGTCGCGCGCGCCGCGCGTGAGTACGACGAGGCGGCCGAGGTGGTGGTGCAGGCCGAACAGCTGGGCACCGGCCATGCCGTCGCGCAGGCCGCCCCCCTTCTGGCCGATGCGCCGGGCGAGGCGATCGTGCTTTATGGCGACACCCCCTTCATCCGGGCCGAAACGCTGCAGGCCATGCTGGACGCCCGCGCCCGCCATGCCATCGTCATCCTGGGCTTCCATGCCGCCGATCCGGGCCGTTACGGCCGGTTGCTGACGGCCGGGGATCAGCTTCTGGCGATCCGCGAATACAAGGACGCGACGGATGAAGAGCGCGCCATAACCCTTTGCAATTCCGGCGTGATCTGCGCCAGTGCGCAAATGCTGTTCCAACTGGTCGCACAGATCGGCAATGAAAATGCCGCCGGGGAATATTACCTGACCGATGTCGTGGAACTGGCCCGCGCCGCCGGGCTTTCGGCCGGGGTCGTCACCTGCGACGAATCCGAGACGCTGGGCGTCAACACCCGCGCGCAACTGGCTGCGGCGGAAGGCGCATTCCAGACACGCGCAAGGGCCGAGGCACTGGAGAACGGCGTGACCCTGACCGCGCCCGACACGGTGTTCTTCGCGCTGGATACCCATGTCGGCCGCGATGCCATCATCGGCCCCAATGTGATCTTCGGCCCCGGCGTCACCATCGAATCCGGGGCCGAGATCAAGGGCTTCTGCCATCTTGAAGGCGCCCATGTCTCGCGCGGGGCCGATGTCGGCCCCTTCGCCCGCCTGCGCCCCGGTGCCGAACTGGCCGACTTCGTCCATGTCGGCAATTTCGTGGAAATCAAGAACGCCATCCTCGACGAAGGCGTCAAGGTCGGCCATCTGAGCTATATCGGCGATGCCGATGTCGGCGAAGCGACCAACGTCGGCGCGGGCACCGTCACCTGCAACTACGATGGCGTGATGAAGCACCGCACCCGCATCGGCAAACGCGCCTTCATCGGCTCGGACACCATGCTGGTGGCCCCGGTCAGCGTGGGCGACGATGCGATGACCGGCTCCGGCTCGGTCATCACCGAGGATGTGCCCGCCGGGGCGCTGGCGCTGGGGCGGGCGAAGCAGATCACCAAGCCCGGCCTTGCCATCCGTCTGATGGACAAACTGAAGGCCATCAAGGCCGCAAAGACAAAGGCTTGAACCCATGTGCGGAATCGTCGGCGTCCTTGGCCATCACGAAGTGGCCCCCCTGCTGGTCGAGGCGCTGAAGCGCCTTGAATATCGCGGCTATGACTCGGCCGGGATCGCCACCGTCAACAACGGCACGCTGGACCGCCGCCGCGCGGTGGGCAAGTTGGTCAACCTGTCGGACCTCTTGGTGCATCAGCCGCTGGCGGGCAAATCCGGCATCGGCCACACCCGCTGGGCCACCCATGGCGGCCCGGTGGTGAAGAACGCCCACCCCCATCGTGCCGGACCTGTGGCCGTGGTCCACAACGGCATCATCGAGAACTTCCGCGAACTGCGTCAGGATCTTGCCGCCGATGGCTATGTGCAGGAATCCGACACCGATACCGAAACCGTCGCCCTGCTGGCGCAGCGCGAGATCGACCGGGGCGCCACGCCGGTCGAAGCCGCCCGCAGCACGCTGAAACGCCTGCACGGGGCCTTTGCGCTGTGCTTCCTGTTCGACGGGCAGGAAGATCTGATGATCGCCGCCCGCAAAGGCAGCCCGCTGGCCATCGGCTGGGGCACCGGCGAGATGTTCGTGGGCTCGGACGCCATCGCGCTGGCCCCGATGACCGACCGCATCACCTATCTGGAAGAGGGCGACTGGGCCGTCGTCACCCGCAAGGGGGCCGAGATCTTCGACGCGCAGGACCGCCGCGCCAACCGGGCCGAAACCCGCGTGCAGCTGGATGCGACCCGGATCGAAAAGGCCGGCTACAAGCATTTCATGGCCAAGGAAATCGCCGAACAGCCGGTGGTTCTGGCCGATGCGCTGAAACATTACGTCGGCGGCGGCGGGGCCACGCCCGGTCTGCGCCTGCCCGAAGGTCTGGATTTCTCGGCCATCGACCGGGTGACGCTGGTGGCCTGCGGCACGGCCTCTTACGCCTGCCACGTGGCGAAATACTGGTTCGAACAGATCGCCGGCCTGCCCGCCGACATCGACATCGCGTCGGAATTCCGCTACCGTGACCCCGTCCTCTCGCCCGCCTCGATGGCGGTCTTCGTCAGCCAGTCGGGCGAGACGGCGGATACCCTGGCCGCGCTGCGCCATGTTCAGGACAAGGTGGCCAAGGTGGTGGCGGTGGTGAACGTCCCCACCTCTTCCATCGCGCGCGAATCCGATCTGGCGCTGCCGATCCTTGCGGGGGTCGAGGTCGGCGTGGCCTCGACCAAGGCCTTCACCTGCCAGTTGACCACGCTGGCGCTGATGGCGCTGAAAGCCGCCGCCGACCGGGGCCGGATCGACGCCGACACCCTGGCCGCCCGGCTGGATGACCTGCGCGCCCTGCCGGGGCTGATGAATGCCGCGCTTGGCCTGTCGGATGCCATCGCAAGGGTCGCCAAGGATCTGGCCAAGGCGCAGGACGTGCTGTTCCTGGGGCGCGGCGCGATGTTCCCGCTGGCGCTGGAAGGTGCGCTGAAACTAAAGGAAATCAGCTATATCCACGCCGAAGGCTATGCGTCGGGAGAGTTGAAGCACGGCCCCATCGCGCTGATCGACGCCGCCGTTCCGGTGATCGTGCTGGCCCCGAAGGATGCGCTTTTCGACAAGACGGTGTCGAACATGCAGGAGGTGATGGCCCGCAACGGCAAGGTTCTGCTGCTGTCGGATGCCGCCGGGGTGGACACCGCCGGTCAAGGCACCTGGAAGACGCTGACCCTGCCCGAGGTGGCCCCGATCTGGGCCCCGATCCTCTACGCCATCCCGGCGCAGCTTCTGGCCTATCACACCGCCATCGCCAAGGGCACCGATGTGGACCAGCCGCGCAACCTGGCGAAGTCGGTCACGGTGGAATGACCCTGCCCCCGTCTCCACTCGATCAGTTGCTTGCGCTGGAAAATCCCGCGCGCGCGGCCGAAATGGCGGCCTATCACAAGGCGAAGCGGCGCTATCTGGGCATCCCTGTGCCGGTGCTGGCCGATCTGGCGGGCCAGTGGCGCGCCGACCGGACGGTCGAGGACCGGGTGGCGCTGGCCGATACGCTCTGGCAGACCGACATCCACGAGGCGCGCATCGCCGCCGCCAAACTGCTGACCCAGGCGCGCCTGCGCCCAGATGACGGGGCCTGGGCGCTGATCACAGCCTGGGTGCCGCAGTTCGACGCTTGGGCCGTGGCCGATCACGCCTGCGATGCGGGCCACCGCCGCCTGCTGGCCGATCCCGCCCGCATCGACGCGGTGGAAGGCTGGACCGGCCATCCCAACATGTGGACCCGCCGCGCCGCGCTGGTGATCACCCTGCCCTGGGCCCGGATGAACAATCTCAAACCTCGGGATGCCGAGATTCGGGAACGCGCCCTCGGCTGGGCCGCCGCTTACGTGCCGGACCGCGACTGGTTCATCCAGAAGGCGATCGCCTGGTGGCTGCGCGACCTGTCGAAACACGATGCCGACCGCACCCGCGCCTTTCTGGTCGCCCATGGCGAAGCGATGAAACCCTTCGCCCGCAAGGAAGCCGCGCGCCTTCTGTCCTGAGCGATCAGATCGCGCGCCTTTCAGGCGCAAGCCTGTTTCTCGCCTCTGCGCGTTCCGCGCAACCGGCTCGGGTGCCTCCGGCGGGGGTATTTATACAAAGATGAAGCCATCTGTTTTCATCTTTGCACAAATACCCTCAGGGGGTTTGGGGGCAGAATGCCCCCATCAGCCCGAGGAGGAGGCGAAGCCCGATAACGAGACAGGTCGCCGCGCAGCGTCCGCGCGGTCAGCCGCCCAGGATCACCATCTGCGGCAATTCGGTCAGCGGGATTCCCAGCGCCTGATAGGCGGACAGCGACATCAGCGCCGCCCCGCTGCCCGGCCGCAGTTCGACCGCCAGCACCTGCCCGTTCGGGGCCTTGACCGATCCTTTCCGCACCGCGCTGACCAGCGAGGTCTGCACCCAGAGCCCGGCATCGGCGGGCGATCCCAGCGCCACCACCTGCCGCCCCAGCTCACCTCCGGCCGCAGGCGCCGCAAGGGCTGCCGATTTCTCGGCCGCCGAGGTCTGGTCGAGGGCTGCCACGTCTTGCCCGGCCCCCATCGTTTCCAGAGATTGCGTCTCGACCGCGGGAGCGAATTCCGTCGCCATGTCGGGATCGGGGGCCGGTGCGGCCGTCTTGCCCCCCTGCAGGACCGCACAGCCGCCAAGGGACAGAATCGCAAGCGAAAGAAGAACAGGACGCATCACACCCACGCGTGTTTGACTTGGCCCGACGATAGGCGCAGCGCCTGCCGCCCGCAACCGTCGCATTGGTGCTTGTGCGGGCTTCCGCCCGGCCCTACCTTTGGCACATGACCGCCGCCCCGCTCATCGACCCCTATCAGCGCGCCATTTCCTATCTGCGCGTGTCGGTCACCGACCGCTGCGATTTCCGCTGCACCTATTGCATGGCGGAACATATGACCTTTCTGCCCAAGGTCGATCTGCTGACGCTGGAAGAGCTGGATCGGCTGTGTTCCACCTTCGTCCGCCTTGGCGTGCAGAAGCTGCGCGTCACCGGCGGCGAACCTTTGGTGCGCAAGGGGATTCTGACGTTTTTCGAGGCAATGGCCCGCCATCTGGGCGCTGGCCTGCAGGAGCTGACGCTGACCACCAACGGCAGTCAGCTGGCGCGCTTTGCCGCACCGCTGGCAGGTCTGGGTGTGAGGCGGATCAATGTCTCGCTGGATACGCTGGACCCGGTGAAATTCGCACAGATCACCCGCTGGGGGCGGCTGGATCAAGTGCTGGACGGCATCGCCGCCGCCCGAGCCGCCGGGATGCGGGTCAAGATCAATGCCGTTGCCCTGCAAGGTTTCAACGAGGACGAGCAGTTCAGCCTGACCGAATGGTGCGCGCGCGAGGGTCATGACCTGACCTGGATCGAGGTCATGCCGATGGGCGAGATCGAACCCGCCCGGCTGGAGCAATACTGGAGCCTGAAGGACCTGCGCCGCCGCTATGCGGACCGCTACGCGCTGACCGATCTGGCCGAACGCACCGGCGGCCCCGCCCGCTATGTGCGGATCGAGGAAACCGGCCAGAAGATCGGCTTCATCACCCCCCTGACCCATAATTTCTGCGAAAGCTGCAACCGGGTGCGGCTGACCTGCACCGGAGAACTGTACATGTGCCTGGGTCAGGAAGACATGGCCGATCTGCGGGCACCGCTGCGGGCCAGCGAAGGCGATGATGCCCTGGAACAGGCGATCCGCGCCGCGATCGCGCGCAAGCCCAAGGGCCATGACTTCGATTATTCGCGTCAGCGCTTTGACGGCAAGGCGGGCGGCCAGATGACGCGCCACATGAGCCATACGGGCGGCTGACAGGCCTGGGGAGAAAGGCCGGGCGGCCGGTTCGCAAGGCGGTATTCCCCCCGCCGCGCCCCGCTGCCGCCCGTTCCGCAGGCTGCGTGCAACCACGCAGCCCCGATCCTGCTAGGCCATTCCTGCTTGGCCAGATCCTACTTGGTCAGGATCAGCTTGCCCTGACGGGTGATGCGCAGCGTATAGATCTGATCGTCCAGCGCGATCCGCGCCAGGCTGCCGCCTTCGGTCAGCACCCGTGCCTCATGCACCGGGGTCGCATCGGCCGAAAGCCAGGGGGTCAGGAAGGGTTCGGGGCGCGCGTTCATTTGGATGTCTCCAGACGGTCGATCAGCGCCTCAAGCCGGGCGCCGGGCATGACCCCATCGTAAAGCCCGCCGACAGCACGGATCAGCAGGTCGACGACACCGGAAGACTGGGCAACGGGTGTTTCGGGCCGCGGAACCGGGCGGGTCATGGGACTCTCCATCGGGGAGGGGAACACCGGGCTGGCCTGCTGGATTTCAGGCTTGGCTTGGTCTTGGATTATTCCTGACTAAAATGATAACCTTTGTCAAGCAGGCCGAGGCAATCTTCCCGCCCTGCCCCCCGGATACCCAGAAAAACCGCCCCGATCAGCCGCCCCAGGTCTTCTCCAGCACCCGCATCCAGTTGCCGAAGGCCAGTTTTTCGACCAGTGCCGCCCCGTATCCATGCGCCCGGCAGGCCGCGATCAGATGTTGCAGCCCGGCGGCATCGGCGATTCCCTCGGGCATGGTCGCGCCGTCGAAATCCGACCCGAAGCCGACATGATCCTCGCCCAGGCGTGAGATCAGATGGTCAAGGTGCCGCATCACCACGTCAAATCCCACATCGGCCCCGTCACGGCCGTCGGGCCGCAGGAAACAGGCGGCGAAGTTCAGCCCGACCATGCCGCCAGTTTCGGCAATCGCATCCAACTGCCAGTCGGTCAGGTTGCGGGTCGAGGCACAGACCGCATGGGCGCAGGAATGCGTCGCCACCAGCGGCGCATCGGAGAGGCGCATCACATCACGGAATCCGGCCGCGTTCAGGTGGCTCAGGTCCACCATCACCCGCAGCGCATTGCAGTCGCGCACCAGCGCCAGACCATCCGCGGTCAGTCCCGGCCCGGTATCGGGATCGCCGGGAAAGCGGAAGGGCACGCCATGGCCAAAGATGGTCGGGCGGCTCCACACCGGACCGAGAGAGCGCAGGCCCGCGGCATGCAGAAGGTGCAGCGCATCAAGATCGGGGCCGATCGCCTCGGCCCCCTCCATGTGCAGGATCCCCGCCACCGATCCCGCCGCCACGGCGGCCCGGATCTCGGCCACCGACCGGCAGGCGCGGAACGCCCCGCCGCTGGCCCGCGCCATCCAGTGAAACAGCCCGGCCTGATGCATCGCCACGCCCACTGCCTGATCCACGCCGATCAGATCGGGCAGGGGCACGTCATAGGGCGGGGTTTCCATCTGCGACAGGTAGTCCAGCCCCTCTTGCGCCGGGGACGGCACCCAGATGGCAAAGAGCCCCCCGGCAAAGCCGCCCGCCTGCATCCGCGGCAGGTCGAGATGGCCCTTGCCCTCGCCGGTCAGGAAGATCTCATCCCGCCGGTCGGGGGCCTGATGCAGGCGCAGAAGCAGGTCGTTGTGGCCATCGAAGACGGGTTGCATGGATTGTCCTATTGCGGCGGTGGGCGCATCTCACCCCTGCGGGGCGGGATTGGCAAGCCCCGTCAAGGACCGGGCCAGACGCCGATCACCGGGCTGTGCAGATGCCAGACCGCGCCCCAGACCAGCAGCCAGAGTGCAAGGCGGATCAGCGACGGCCGGTCCTGCGGGTGCCACCTGCCGCCAACAAGCGCGGTCAGCGGCAAGAGCGACGTGCGGGCGGTCAGCCGCTGCCATTCCCCCTGCCCCATCGCGGCGCGGCGGCGGCCCTCGACCAGCCGCATGCCAAGGACCGAAAAGGCGCAGATCGGCGCGAACAGCAGCAGATGCGCCAGATCGCCGTTCGGCAGAAGATGCACCCCGGACCAGATCGCCATCGCCCAGAGCAGCGGCTGCCGCGTCACCCCGGCGATGCCGGGCCGGTCGGGATCGAATCCGGTGGTGCGGCCCTCGAAGGCAAAGGGATTGACAGCACCTATGCCGAACACCCCCAGCGCCAGTGCCAGCGGCATGACAAGGTTGACCGCCCAGCGGTGCCAGGGTTCCTGATCCCAGAGCGGCACGAAGGGCGCGCGGCCTGCGGCCAGGATCAGCCAGTAGAACAATGCCAGCGACAGCGCCGAAAAGGCCAGCATGTAGCCCCGCACGCCCAGATGCGCCTGAAGCCACCCCTTCGCGCCCAGCATCGCGGGCAGGCGGTGCGAGGCCGCGAAAAGCGCCAGCGCCGCAAGAAACTCCAGCCAGTCGGTCATCCGGTCCTCGTCACGCCTGCCGTTGAGGGGGCGCTGCCCCCGTCCTTGCGGACTCCCCCCGGATATTTCAGGAAGGGAAAGACTGCAAAGCGCCGGACTGACGCAGGGCCGGACGCGGGCCGTCTACCAGTGGAAGGCGGCAACCTCTTGCCGCCGCCCCAGCACCATCGCATCGGCGACATGCACCATCGGCGACAGATCGACATCCGAGCGACCCTCTGCCACCAGCCGGGCCATGGCGGCATAGAGGGCCGGGTATTCGCCCATGATGTCGGCCGCGCCCGCCACCGGGCGGCCGTCGATCTCCATCACATTGCCGCCCAGCCGCAGCGCCATCTGCGCGCCATCGGCGGTGTCGACCACGATGTCCCAGGTCTGGGGCCCCTCCTGCCGCCAGTCGAACCCCGCCGAGACGCCGCCCGAGAAGGTGAGGTCCGCAGCGATCGGTGTCTGGCGGTTCTGCGGGAAATGCAGTTCGGCACCGGTCAGATGGACCGGGGCGGGCAGGATTTCGGTCAGGATCGACAGCGCGTTGATGCCGGGGTCGAAGACGCCCATGCCGCCGGGTTCGAACACCCAGTCCTGACCGGGATGCCATTTGCGCACATCCTCGCGCCAGTCGATGCGGGCGCGGATGACCTGCCGCCCGGCCAGCCAGGCCTTCGCCTGCGCCACCGCCCGCGCCATCCGGCTGTGCCAGGTGGCAAAGAGGCTGAGGCCGCGCCCGGCCGCCAGCGCCTGAAGGGCATGGACTTCGGCCAGGGTGGCACCGGGCGGCTTTTCCAGCATGACATGCCGCCCGGCGCGCAAGGCGGCCTCGGCCATCTGGTAACGCGGCACCGGCGGCAGGCAGAGCGAGACGACCCCGATCTGCGGATATGCGGCAAGGGCGGCCTCCAGCGTGGTGAAGGCGGGCGTGCCCGGCACCTCGCCCTTGCGGCTGACCGTGCAGGCCAGGTGGAAATCGGCCGAGGCGGCCAGCGCCGGAACATGCTGGTCCAGCGCGATCTTGCCGATGCCGACCAGACAGGTGGCGATGCTCATCAATGGCTTTCCCGCGCCACGGCATTGCCACGGCAACCGACCAGGAAATCCATGTCGGCGCCCTTGTTGGCCCCCTGAACGTGATCGTGGTAAAGCCGGGCATAGCCGCCCGACGGGGGTTCGACCGCCGGTTTCCAGGCCGCCAGCCGGGCGGCCAGCTCGTCCTCGGGAATATCCAGATGCAGGCGGCGGGCGGCCACGTCCAGTTCGATCATGTCGCCCGAACGCACGACCGCCAGCGGCCCGCCCCGCGCCGCTTCGGGCGAGGTGTGCAGGACAACCGTGCCATAGGCGGTGCCGGACATGCGGGCATCGGAAATCCGCACCATATCGGTGATGCCCTTGCGCAGCACCTTGGGCGGCAGGCCCATGTTGCCGACCTCGGCCATGCCGGGATAGCCGCGCGGGCCGCAGTTCTTCAGCACCATCACGCAGGACTCGTCGATGTCGAGCGCTTCATCCTCGATCCGGGCCTTGTAGTCGTCGATATCCTCGAACACCACCGCCCGGCCGCGATGCTGCATCAGATGGGGGCTGGCGGCAGAAGGCTTCAGCACCGCGCCATCAGGGGCAAGATTGCCCTTGACCACCACGATGCCGCCCGATTGCGTCAGCGCCCTGTCAGCGGGCAGGATCACGTCGTCATTGTGGTTGCGGACGTCCTTCACCTCATCCCAGATGCCACCGCCCGAAACGGTCAGCGCCTCGCGGTTCAAAAGCCCCATCTCGCCCAGCCGCTTGATCACCACCGGCAGGCCGCCCGCGTAGAAGAATTCCTCCATCAGGTATTTGCCCGAGGGCATCAGGTTGACCACCGTGGGGATGTCGCGGCCCCACTGGTCCCAGTCCTCAAGGTTCAGGTCCACCCCGATCCGGCCCGCAATGGCCAGAAGGTGAATCACCGCATTGGTACTGCCCCCGATGGCGGCATTGGTGCGTATGGCGTTCTGGAAGGCGGCGCGGGTCAGGATGTCGGACGGTTTCAGATCGTCCTTCACCATCTGCACGATGCGCCGCCCGGTCAGATGCGCCATCACCCGGCGGCGGCTGTCCACCGCAGGAATGGCAGCATTGCCGGACAGCGTCATGCCAAGGGCTTCGACCATGCTGGCCATGGTGCTGGCCGTGCCCATGGTGTTGCAGGACCCGGCACTGCGGCTCATCGAGGCTTCGGCCTCGACGAATTCCTCGGCCGTCATCTCGCCCGCCTTCACCGCTTCGGAGAATTTCCAAAGATGGGTGCCCGACCCGACCCTTTCCCCACGGAAATAGCCGTTCAGCATCGGCCCGCCCGAGACCATGATGGTGGGCAGGTCGCAGCTTGCGGCCCCCATCAGCAAGGACGGCGTGGTCTTGTCGCAGCCGACCAGGCAAACGACGCCGTCCATCTGCTGCCCGCGGATGGTTTCCTCGACCGCCATGGCGGCCAGATTGCGGAACATCATCGCCGTGGGGCGAAAGCCGGATTCGCTGACGGAAAACACCGGCACGATCACCGGAAAGCCGCCCGCCTCATAGACGCCGTGCTTCACCCGTTCGGCCAGATCGTTCAGATGGGCGTTGCAGGGGTTCAATTCGCTGAAGGTGTTCAGGATGCCGATCACCGGGCGGCCGTCGAACAGATCGGCCGGCAAGCCCTGGTTCTTCATCCAGCTGCGATGATAGATCGCGTCCTTCGACGTGCCCGCAAACCATTCCTGGCTGCGCAGTTTCCGGGGCCATCTGGCGGGCTTAAAGGTCATCTCATCCTCACAGGGCAGTCACGGCGGTGGCCGCCGTCTCTTTCGGCGCAAAGGCCAGCGGGTTCTTCAGCGGCAGGCCGAAGGGCGCGGCCTCGATCTCGAATTCATCCCCGGTCTGCGGTGTCACCCCATCGGCAAAGGACAGGGTCGCGGTGCCGAACATATGGATGTGGATGTCGCCGGGCTGTCGGAAGATGCCATATTTGAAATGGTGATGTTCCAGATTGGCATAGGTGTGGGACATGTTCGCCTCGCCCGACAGGAACGGCTTTTCCCAGATCACCCTGCCATCGCGGCGGATGCGGGAGGCCCCGCGCAGATCGGCGGGCATCTCGCCCACAAGGATCTCGGGGCCGAAGGACGCCTCGCGCAGCTTGGAATGCGCCAGCCACAGGTAATTCACCCGCTCGACCACATGGTCGCTGAATTCATTGGCCAGGACCCAGCCGATGCGGAAGGGCTGGCCGGTCGGTCCGATCAGATAGACCCCTGCGATTTCAGGCTCTTCTCCGCCATCTTCGGCAAAGCCGGGGGCTGTCAGCGCCGCACCGGGGGCAATGGCGGCATGCCCGTTGCCCTTGTAGAACCATTCGGGCTGCACGCCCACGGCCCCGGCGGCGGGCCGCCCGCCCTCCAGCCCCATGCGGAACATCTTCATGCTGTCGGTCAGCACCTCGGCCCCGGATGAGGCATTGGCCAGTTTGGCATGCATCGCATCGCGGGCCGAAGCACTGCCCAGATGGGTCAGCCCCGTCCCGGTCAGGTGCATATGGGCGGGGTCGGGGTGGGTGACGGGCAGCGTCAGCCGCCCCTCGGCCGCCATGCGCGCCAGATCGACCGCCTCGCCGAAGCCATGGGCCGCGATCACCGCCTTCAGGCCGCGTCCGCTGTCGATCGCCTCCTGCGCCAGCGCCAGAACCGAAGCCGCACCCTTGACCACCGCCGCCTCCGACCCGTCGCGCGCCACCACGGCCAGACTGCCATCCGCCCGGAAAATCTGCGAAATCAGCATGACCGCCCCTTCATTTGGTCTTGTTGTAGACATCGAAGATCACGGCGGCCAGCAGCACCAGCCCCTTGATCATCATCTGGTATTCGACACCGATGCTCATCATCTGCATGCCCATGTTCATCACGCCCATGATCAGCGCACCGACCACGACCCCGATGATCCGCCCCGATCCTCCCGCCATCGAGGCGCCGCCGATGAAGACGGCCGCAATCGCATCCAGCTCGAATCCGGTGCCGGCCTTGGGGGTGGCACTGTTCAGCCGGGCGGTGACGACCATACCCGCCAGCGCCGCCAGCACCCCCATGTTGACAAAGCACAGGAACACCAGCCGGTCCGACCGTATGCCCGACAGCTTCGCCGCCTTCTCATTGCCGCCCACCGCATAGATGCGCCGTCCGATCACGGTGTTTTCGGTGATGAAAGCATAGAAGACCGTCAGCACCAGCAGCACCACCAGCACATTCGGCAGCCCGCGGAACGAAGCCAGCTGCCAGCCGACGAAAGCAACGGCAGCCGCGACGATGGCCAGACGGCCAAGGAAGAATCCGGCGGGTTCCGGCTCGATGCCGAACTCGCGGTCGCGCGCGCGGGCACGGGCCCCCAGCCAGAAGATCACGCCGATGGCGGCCATAACCAGCAGAAGCGTCAGCCCATGCGGCCTGCCGATCCCGGTCAGATCGGGAATGAACCCCGAGGAAAGCGACTGGAACTCTTTCGGAAAGGGCCCGATGTTCTGCCCGCCCAGCATCCACATCGTCGCCCCGCGCAGGACCATCATTCCGGCCAGCGTGACGATGAAGCTGGGAATCCTCCAATAGGCCACCCAATAGCCCTGCGCCGCCCCGATCAACCCGCCGACCACCAGCGTCAGCAGGATCACCGCCCAGAACGGCAAGCCCAGCGTCACCGTCATCCAGGCCGCGCAGGCCCCGGTAAAGGCGGCGGTGGAGCCGACCGACAGGTCGATATGGCCCGAGACGATCACCAAGAGCATGCCCAGCGCCAGGATGATCACATGGCCGTTCTGCAGGAAGATGTTGGTGATGTTCAACGGTTGCAGAAAGCTGACCGGCTGCGGTTGCAGCGCCAGCAGGACGGTAAAGAACACCACGATGGCCACCAGCGCCAGCAGCATGCCGTTTTCCCGCAGATGCCCGCCCAGATGTGCGCCAATCCCCTTCTCAGCCATCACGCGGCCTCCCCCTCGCCGGCAGTCTTGCCGCTTCCCTTCAGGATCATCGCCATGATCCGCTCCTGCGTGGCCTCGGCCCGGCTCAACTCGCCCAGGATGCGCCCCTCGTTCATCACATAGATCCGGTCGCACATGCCCAGAAGCTCGGGCATCTCGGACGAGATCATCACCACCCCCCGCCCCTGCGCCGCCAGATCGTTCATGATCTGATAGATCTCGAACTTCGCGCCCACGTCGATGCCGCGGGTGGGCTCATCCAGGATCAGAACCTGCGGATCGGTGAACAGCCATTTCGACAGCACCACCTTCTGCTGGTTGCCGCCCGACAGGTTGATCACCTTCTGCTGCACCCCCGGCGTGCGGATCGCCAGCGCGCGGCGGTAGTCTTCCGCCACCCGCGCCTCGCGCCGCTTGTTCAGTACCCCGCGCCGGGCAATCCCGGCCAGATTGGCAAGGCTGATGTTCTTCAGGATCGGCTCGTCCAGGATCAGCCCCAGCGCCTTGCGGTCCTCGGTCACATATGAGATGCCCGCCGCAATCGCGCGTTCGACGGTCGAGACATCGGCCACCCGGCCGCCCATCCGCACCGTGCCGCGATGCCCGCGGCCATAGCTGCGGCCGAACAGCGACATCGCCAGTTCGGTCCGCCCTGCCCCCATCAAACCGGCAATGCCGACGATCTCGCCCTTGCGGACATGAAAGCTGGCATCTTCGATCGCATTCCGCCCCGGCTGCTCGGGATGGCCCACCGTCCAGCCCTGCACCTCCAGCAGCACCTCGCCGGGATCGGGCACCCGTTCGGGATAGCGATGCGCCATGTCGCGGCCCACCATGTCGCGGATGATGCGGTCCTCGCTGATCTCGTGCTTGTCCATCGTGGACACCGTCGACCCGTCGCGCAGCACGGTGATCCGGTCCGCCACGCGGGAAATCTCGTTCAGCTTGTGGCTGATGATGATCTGGGTCACACCCTGCGCCTTCAACTCCAGCATCAGGTCCAAGAGCTTCTGGCTGTCGTTTTCCTGCAAGGCCGCCGTCGGCTCGTCCAGGATCAACAGGCGCACATCCTTGGCCAGCGCCTTGGCAATTTCGATCAGCTGCTGCTTGCCCACCCCCAGCTTGCCCACCGGGGTCGAGGGCGGCTCGTTCAGCCCCACCTTCTTCAACCAGCCTTCGGTGGTCTGGAACGCCTGCGGCCAGTCGATCACGCCCCTCTGCGCCACCTCGTTGCCCAGGAACATGTTCTCGGCAATCGACAACAGCGGCACCAGCGCCAGTTCCTGATGGATGATGATGATGCCGCGCGCCTCGCTGTCGCGGATGCCCGCCAGCGCCAGAACCTGCCCGTCATAGCGGATCTCGCCGTCATAGCTGCCCGCCGGGTAAACCCCCGACAGCACCTTCATCAGCGTCGACTTGCCGGCCCCGTTCTCGCCGCAGATCGCATGGACCTCGCCCTCATCGACCGACAGGTTCACATTGTCCAGCGCGCGCACCCCCGGAAACAGCTTCGATATTCCGCGCATCTCAAGCAGCGCCATCAGCCCCTCCCCCGAACGGCCCTCGCTGCGGCCATTCCTTCATCTTTGCGGAAATACCCCGGGGGGTGCGGGGGGCTGGCCCCCCGCTCCGGGGCAGGAGCATGACCCGCCCCCCGGACTATGGCGATCACTTGATCTGATCGGCCGTGTAATAGCCCGATTCGACCAGAACCTTGTCGACATCGGCCACGCCCAGCGAGATCGGCTCCAGCAGGTAGCTGGGCACCACCTTCACACCGTTGTCATAGGTGCTGGTATCGTTGATCTCGGGCTCGCCGCCTTGCAGGATCGCATCCACCATCTTGACGGTCACACCGGCCAGCGCGCGGGTGTCCTTGAAGATGGTCGAATACTGCTCGCCCGCCAGCATGGATTTCACCGACGGGATTTCCGCATCCTGGCCGGTGACGCAGGGCATCTTCAGATCGCCAGACCCATAGCCCAACCCCTTGACCGAGCTGAGGATACCGATCGACAGCCCGTCATAGGGCGACAGCGCGCCCATCAGGGTCTTGTCGCCGTAGTTGGCGGCCAGAAGGTTGTCCATCCGGGCCTGTGCCACCGCGCCATCCCAGCGCAGGGTGCCGACCTTGTCCATCCCCATCTGCCCCGAGGGCACGACCACATCGCCCGAGGCGATCAGCGGGTCCAGCACCGACATCGCGCCGTTGTAGAAGAAGAAGGCGTTGTTGTCGTCGGGCGAACCGCCGAACAGCTCGACATTCCAGGGTTTCTGGTCGCCGAACCGCTCGCCCAGGCATTGCACCAGACTTTCGGCCTGCTGCACGCCGACCTTGAAGTTGTCGAAGGTGGCGTAATAGTCGACCGCGCCCGAATCCCGGATCAGCCGGTCATAGGCAATTACCTTGATGCCTGCGGCCTGGGCGTTTTCCAGCGCGTTCGACAGCGTGGTGCCGTCGATGGCCGCGATCACCAGCACGTTCACGCCTTTCGAGATCATGTTCTCGACCTGCGCCAGCTGGGTCGGGATGTCGTCCTCGGCATATTGCAGATCGGCGACATAGCCCGCTTCCTCGAACTGCTTCACCATCGACTCGCCGTCCGAAATCCAGCGCGACGAGGATTTGGTGGGCATGGCGATGCCAACCGTGCCCTTGTCCTGCGCGGCAGCGAAATGCGGTGCAAGGGCCAGCGTTGCGCCGGCCAGCGCCAGAAGGGCGCGTTTGGTCAGTTTCATGGTCTTCCTCCCCATGGCCGCCCCTGTGGCGGCGATCCTGTGCGGTTGCATCGGCCCGGCACCTTCCTGCCCGGCCGAAACCGTGGCGCAGGGATTGCAGATCAAAGTCATACCCGTCAAATGATGATTTTTTCACATATCATATCTTAAGTGATATATTAAACATCGACCCTGACCGAAAGGGATGACATGCCCGACCGCCCCGATCCCCTGCAGGCCCGCGGCCTGAAACTGTCGCATCTGCGCCTGATGGCGGCCCTGCTGGACACGGGCCAGATCGGCCTTGCCGCCGAAGTCCTGGGCATCAGCCAGCCCGCCGCCTCGCGCCTTCTGGCCGAGGTGGAGCGGATCACCAACCAGCCCGTCCACCAGCGCACGGGTCGCGGCATGACGCTGACCGGCGTAGGCGAGGCGCTGGCGCGACGGGCGCGGCGGGTGCAGATGGAGTTGCAGGATGCCGCCCGCGATCTGGCCGAGATCGGCAGCGGCCAGTCGGGCCATGTTCGGATCGGCTCTGTCACCGGGGCGGCAATGGACCTTGTGCTGCCCGCCCTGCGCACCGCCCGGCTGACCCTGCCGCAGATTAGTGCCGAAGTCATCGTCGCGCCCTCGGACCTGCTGGCGCAGCAGCTTCTGTCCGGCCGGATCGACTTTGCCCTTGCCCGCCGCCCGGCCGGCCCCGACCGCAACCTGATCGGCGAAACCCGGCTTGCCGCCGAACCCGTCGCCCTGATCGCCCGGCGCGATCATCCGCTTGACTGTCCCGGACCGATCGCCGCCGCCGATCTGATGGCGCAGGACTGGGTGATGCCGCCGCGGGATTCGATCCTGACCCGCACCGTCCTGGACCGGCTGGCCCGCCTTGGCCTGCCCGAGCCGCCGCAACGGCTGTCCACCGCTTCGTTTCTGCTGACCCTTGCGCTGATCCAGCAATCCAACGCCATCGCGCCGGTCGCCTCGGCGGTGGTCGATGCCTTCACCCGCGACGCCGATGCGCCCTATGTCCGGCTTCCGGTCGATCTGGGGATCGAGGTGGAACCCTTCGGCCTGCTCACCCGTGCGGGCGCGGCCCTGCCCCCGGCGGCCGAACGGCTGGCCGCCCTGATCCTGGACAGCATCGTCCGGCCTCTGGTGCCCGCCGCCCGGCTGTGATCATCTGGCCGCGCAGAAAGGCCATCCCCGTGACCGACACCGACGACGCTCTCCTGACCCTGCCGCCGCCACGGATCGCGCCCGAGACGCTGGCGGATCACCTGGCGCAGCACTGGGGCCTGTCGGGCCGCCTGACATCGCTGACATCCGAGCGCGATCTCAACCACCGGCTCGACTCTGCGCAAGGACGATTCGTCATCCGGCTGACCAATCCGGCCGAACCTGCCGAGATGACCGATTTCCAGACCCGCGCGCATCTGCATGTGGCCGCACGCGACCCCGGCCTGCCGATCCAGCACCTGCGCCCCCTGACCGACGGCCGCCATATCCTGCCCCTGCCCGAAGGCCGGCTGCGCGTCTTCACCTGGCTGAACGGCACGCCGCTGGCACAGGCCCCCCGGTCCACCGACCAGCCGCTTGCCATCGGCAGCGCCCTGGCCCGGCTGACCGCCGCGCTGGCCGATTACGATCATCCCGCCGCCGATCACCGCCTGTTGTGGGACATCCGCCAGTTGCCCGCGCTGGCCCCGAAGATCCCCGCCCTGTCAGACCCCGCGCTGCGGGCCGAGGCCGAGACTTTCACCGCCGGTTTCGCCGCCCGGCTGTCGCCGGTGCTGGACCAGATGCCGCGTCAGGTCTGCCATGCCGATTTCAACCCGCACAACCTTTTGACCGCCCTTCATGCGCCGGACACCATCACCGGAATCCTCGATTTCGGCGACATGGTGCGCACGCCCCGCATCTGCGATCTGGCGGTGGCGGCGTCATACCAGATGGGCGGCGGCGATCCGCTGGACGCGCTGGCGGGCATCGTGCAGGGCTACAGCGCCCACCTGCCGCTGAGCCGGACCGAAACCGCCCTGCTGCCCGATCTGATCACCGCCCGGATGATGGCGACGCTGATCATCACCGCATGGCGGGCGGCGCTTTACCCCGGCAATGCCGCCTATATCCTGCGCAACGCCCCTGCCGCCCGTGCCGGTCTGGCCGCCTTCCGCGCGCTGGGGCCGCAACGCATTCAGAAAACCATCGCCCGCGCCGCCGGGCAGGAGGTGCCATGACCGCCCCCCGCGCCACCGGAGCCATGATCAACGCCTATACCCCCGGCGCGGGCCACCTGTCGCCGCAGGATGCCGCGCTGGCCGACCGCCGCGCCGCCCTGCTCGGCCCCGCCTACCGGCTGTTCTACGAAACCCCGCTGCATCTGGTGCGGGGCGCGGGCGTGCATCTTTACGATGCGCAGGGGCGCGCCTGGCTCGATTGCTACAACAACGTTGCCTCGGTCGGCCATTGTCATCCGCGCGTGGTGCAGGCGATGGCGGCGCAGGCCGCACAACTGGCCACCCACACCCGATACCTGCATGAAACCGTGCTGACGCTGGCCGAACGGCTGCTGGCCACCATGCCGGGCGACATCGGCCATGTGATGTTCACCTGCACCGGGTCCGAGGCGAATGATCTGGGCTATCGCATCGCCCGCGCCGCCACCGGAGGCAGCGGGGTGATCGTCACCGAGAATGCCTATCACGGCGTGACGCTGGCCACGGCCGGAATGTCGATGTCGATCGGCCCCGCCGTCGCCCCCGGCCCGGATGTGATCGCCGTGCCTGCGCCGACGCCCGCCCATTATCCGCAAGGCGTGGCGCAGGGCTTCGCCGCCGCCATCACCACCGCCTGCGCCGCCCTGCGCGGCCGGGGCATCCGCCCGGCGATGCTGATCGTCGACACGGTGTTTTCGTCGGATGGTCTCTGGCCCGATCCGGCCGGTTTCCTTGCCCCCGCCGCCGCCGCCATCCGGGCCGAGGGCGGCCTGTTCCTGGCTGATGAGGTGCAGCCGGGGTTCGGCCGCACCGGCGGCCATATGTGGGGCTTCCAGCGTCATGGCGTGGTGCCCGACATGGTGTCGATGGGCAAGCCGATGGGCAACGGCTATCCGGTCGCCGGTCTGGCGATGCGCCCCGAGGTCATTGCCGAATTCGGCGGCAAGGCGCGCTATTTCAACACCTTCGGCGGCAATGCCGTGGCCGCCGCCGTGGCGCTGGCGGTGCTGGACGTGATCCGCGATGAAGGGCTGATGCAGAATGCCGCCACCGTCGGCGCGGCCTTCCACGCCGGCCTTGCCGCCCTGCGCGGCGATGCGATGGGCGACGTCCGCAGCGCGGGCCTGTTCCTGGCCGTCGACATCCTGCGCGACGGGGCCCCGGCCCCGGACCGCGCCGCGCGTCTGGTCAACCTTCTGCGCGACAACGGTATCCTGATTTCGGCCACCGGCCCGCAGGGCCATATCCTGAAACTGCGCCCGCCGCTGCCGTTTTCGCAAGACCATGCCGCGCAGGTGGTCGAGACGATCGGAAAGCTGCTGCCCGGTCTGTGACCCTGCAAGAGTCCCCCGGCCCTTGCAGGCTTGCTCGCGCGTTCAGCGGGAAAAAAGTCCGCAGGGCTGTTGTCTGATCCGCGTCACCCCAGGGCATAGCCCGCGCCGCGCACCGTGCGCAGCGGGTCCTCGCCGCCATGAACCATCAGGCTTTTGCGCAGGCGGCCGACATGCACATCGACGGTGCGGGTATCGACATAGATATCCCGCCCCCAGACCCGGTCCAAGAGTTGCTCGCGGCTCCAGACCCGCCCCGGCTTTTCGATCAGCGCCGTCAGAAGGCGGAATTCGGTCGGCCCCAGCTTCAGCACCTTCTCGCCGCGATAGACGCGGTGGGTTTCCGGGTCCAGCCGGATATCGCCCCATTCCAGCACCACCCCGGCCGAGGACGGCCGCACCCGGCGCAGTTGCGCCCGCGCCCGCGCCATCAGTTCCAGCACCGAATAGGGCTTGATCACATAGTCATCCGCCCCGGTCTCCAGCCCGCGGATCCGGTCCACCTCTTCGGCGCGGGCCGACAGCATGATGATCGGAATCCCCCTTGTCTCGGGGCGCATCTTCAGCCGGCGGCAGACCTCGATCCCACTGAGCTTCGGCATCATCCAGTCCAGGATGATGATGTCGGGGCCCTCTTCCTCGACCAGAATCATGGCATCCTCGCCATTGTCGGCCGGAACAACCCGGAACCCTTCGGCATCCAGATTATAGGCCAGAACCTCGCGCTGTGCCGGTTCATCCTCGACCAGCAGCACCACCGGGCGTTCGCTTTGTGCCATCTCTCTCTCCTGTCCCGGTTCCCGGCGTTCAGCCCGTGGTCGCCCCGGTCGAATCCATCTTCGGCCGCGCCGCATCCGGCATCTGCCCCGACACGAGGTAGATCACCTGTTCGGCAATGCCGGTTGCATGATCGCCCACCCGTTCGATGTTCTTGGCGATGAAATGCAGGTGCATGCAGGCTGTGATGTTGCGCGGGTCTTCCATCATGTAGGTCAGGAATTCGCGGAACAGGGCATTGTACAGCTGATCAATCTCATGATCGCGCAGCCGCACCTCCCCGGCCCTGGCCGCATCGCGCGCCACATAGGCATCCAGCGCATCGGTCAGCATGGCGACCACCGCCTTCGCCATCCGCCGCACCGCACCGCCCGCCGTGCCGACCTGCGGCATGTTCAGCAGCACCAGCGTCCGCTTGGCCAGGTTCTTGGCGTAATCGCCCGACCGTTCCAGCGCCGCCGCGATCCGCATCACCGACAGCACCAGCCGCAGATCGCCCGCCGCCGGGGCCTCCAGCGCCAGCAGACGGGCGCAATCGGTCTGGATCTCTTCCTCCAGCGCGTCGATGGCGGTATCGCCCAGCCGCACCCGCTCGGCCAGCGCCTGATCGCGCAAGTCCAGCGCCTCGGCGGCCTCCAGCAGCGCGGTCTCCACCAGCCCGCCCAGCTTCATCACCCTGGCCTGCACGGCCTCAAGCGCCTCGTCGAACGTTCTGCGGATATGCGCGTCCTGAATCATCTGGCCCTGCCCCTCTCCGGGGCGGTTCCCCGCTCCGGCAGCCTGCTTCTGCATGGGGGATGATACAGTTTTGTAACGCCTGTGTGACAGTTTTGCGAAATCAGCGCGAAATCCGGGCCAGAAGCGCGTCGATCTCGGCCCGCGACGGCATGGCGGGCGCGGTTCCGGGCCGTGTCACCGAAATCCCGGCGGTGGCGCAGCCGAAGCGCAGGGCCTCGGCCACATCGCGGCCCTCGGCCAGGGCCACGGCGAAGCCGCCGTTGAAGGCATCGCCCGCGCCCGTGGTCTCGGCCACCGGCCCGGCCGAAATCACCGGCTGGTGAATCGTCCGGCTGCCGTCATGATACAGCGCGCCATTGCCCCCCAGCGTGACGACCACCGCCCCGACGCCGCGGGCGCGCAGAGCTTCGGCCGCACGGCTGGCGCTGCCCGGATCGGTCACGGCGATGCCGGTCAGGGCCTCGGCCTCGGATTCGTTCGGCGTCAGGTAGTCGCACAGCGCCAGCATCTCGTCGGACAGATCCGCCGCAGGGGCCGGGTTCAGAATCGTCGCCACCCCGGCTGCGCGGGCGATCTGCAAGCCCCGCAGCGCTGCCGGGATCGGCTGCTCCAGCTGGGTGACAAAGACCGAGGCGCTGCGGATCAGATCGGACCGCGCCTCGACATCCGCCACCGAAATCCGCGCCGCAGCCCCCGGCGCGACGATGATCGCATTGTTGCCGGTCGCCTCTTCCAGAAAGATATAGGCCGCGCCGGTATAGCTGTCCGCATCCTCGGTCACTTCGGGCAGCACACCCGCCTTGCCCCAGGTGTCGCGGGCGATGCGGGCAAAGTCGTCACGGCCCAGCCGAGTGATGAAATGCACCTTGCCGCCGGGGCCGCTGGCCATCGCCGCCGCAACCGACTGGTTCGATCCCTTTCCCCCCGGCCCCAACGCGAAGCTGCGGCCAAGAATGGTTTCGCCCATCTTCGGCTGCCGGTCGGCACGATAGGCAGTGTCGGCAACAAAGATGCCAAGAATGACAACTGGTTTCATAGGCTTGCAAGACCTTCTTCAGAAACTGGATCAGCTTTGACCTTCCGGCGCGATCACACCCTTGCGGAACATGAAACAGCCGTAGAACCGCCGTTCCCCGGTCTGTATCACCGCATAGGCCGCCCGCGCCATGTCATAGAAGGCAAAGCGCTCGATCCCCACCATCGGGCGTGCCCGGCCCTCGGCGCGGTCGATCTCGGCCTGCACCTCCGCCTGCACGGGGGGCAGGTCGCCGGGCGCGCCCACCACCTCCATCCGTCCGGCGAAATCCTCGACGAAGGTGTCCAGCGGCAGCACCGACAGGACCGCCCGCACCGCTTCGGCCGCCGTCAGGTTCTCCATCCGCAACAGCTGCCCCGTCACCGTGGCGCGCGCCACCGAATCCGAAGGAAAATTGGTATCGGCAACGATCAGCACATCGCCATGCCCCATCGCCCGCAGACAGGCCAGCACCTCGGCATTCAGCCGGTGATCAATCCCCTTAAGCATCCCGAACGCATCCCCTTCATCTTTGCAAAAATACCCCGCGGGGCAGTTCATTGCTGTCGCCATTGGCCCAAGTGACCACCCGAGAGACCAATGGACTGGGGGCGCGAAGCCCCCGGCGCGCGGTCAAAGCCGCACCCCCGACCCCTGATCGAAAAGATGCACCTTCGCGGCATCCGGCATCAGAGACAACCTGTCTCCGGGGCGGAAGGTCACGCGGTCGCGGAACATGGCGACCACCTCGGCCCCCTCCAGCCGCAGCACGACATGGGTTTCCGATCCGGTCGGTTCCACCACGGCGACGGTGCCGGTCAGCCCCTGATCGCCTGCCGCCAGATGCTCGGGCCGGATGCCATAGCGCACCTCGCGCCCCGCGGCCGCCTTCATGCCTTTGGGCAAGGGCAAAAGCGCGCCCGCCACCCGCACGCCGCCCGACTCGACCAGGCCCGGCAGGATGTTCATCGCAGGGCTGCCGATGAAACCGGCCACAAAGGTATTCGCCGGCTGGTCATACAGGTCCAGCGGCACGCCGACCTGTTCGATCCGCCCGCCCTGCAACACAACGATCCGGTCGGCCATGGTCATCGCCTCGATCTGGTCATGGGTCACATAGACCGTGGTCGTCTTCAGCCGCTGGTGCAGTTCGCGGATTTCGGTGCGCATCTGCACCCGCAGCTTGGCGTCCAGATTGGACAAGGGCTCGTCGAACAGGAACACCTGCGGATCGCGGACGATGGCGCGGCCCATGGCCACCCTTTGCCGCTGCCCGCCGGACAGCGCGCGCGGATAACGGTCAAGATAGGGTGTCAGCCCCAGGATTTCGGCCGCGCGATCCACGCGGGTGGCAATTTCCGCCTTGTCCATTCCGCGCATCTTCAGCGCAAAGCCCATGTTGGCCGCAACGGTCTTGTGCGGGTAAAGCGCATAGTTCTGGAACACCATGGCGATGTCGCGTTCCGACGGCGGCAGGTTGTTCACCCGGCGCGCCCCGATATGGACATCGCCCGAGGTGATCTCTTCCAGCCCGGCGATCATCCGCAAAAGCGTGGATTTTCCGCAGCCCGAAGGCCCCACCAGCACGACGAATTCGCCATCGGGAATGTCGAGGTCCAGCCCGTGAATCACCTGAAGCCCGCCATAGGCCTTGACCAGATTGCGGATCGTCACCTCGGCCATCGGCCACCCCTCTCCTCGGTCCCTAAGGGCAGAGTAAGCGAGGCCGCAAGCGGCTGTCCATCGGCTGATCATACTAACATGTTAGAATCTTGACAGCCGCCCCGCCCGCTTGCGAAGCTGGCAGAAGGACAGGCTGCCGCTGGGGGTTGGGAGGCCCCCTTGTCCAGTCAGCCCCGGAAAGCGGTTTTCCGGCGGGCGGCGCTTTTCGGGTTATCGCGCGATGAAAGGGAACAGCCCCGCCGACAAGACCGGCAAGGGGCGTCAATGGGAGGACTGACCTTGAAGCTTGATCATTACGCCTATCTCAGCCGGATTTCGCGCCGGCGCTTTCTGAAGGGGGCTACGGCGCTGGGGGCGGCTGCGGCCCTGCCTGCGGGGCTTGCCCCGCGCGTCGCCTCGGCGCAGGACAATCTGCGCGCCCAGATCCTTGCCATTCCGGGGGTGGGCGCGGGCAGCCCGACCGATGCCGACTGGCAGGCGGTCGGAGAGCTGTGCCTTGCCGCCACCAAGGCCAATGTGGCCGAAGGCGAATTCGCCGGGGTCGAGCTGACCTTCATGGGCCTGAACAACCAGAACCTGCACAACCTGTTGTTCCGCGGCTTCCTGAAGCCATGGGAGACCTATACCGGGGCCAAGATCAGCTGGATCGACCTGGCCCAGGCCGATTACAACAGCCGTCTGCAACAGTCGATCGCCACCGGAACCGTCGATTTCGACATCATCGAGATGGGGGCCCCGTTCGAGGGCGACACCGCAGGGCGCGGCCTCCTGGACGAGATGCCCGACTGGGTATCGGCCCAGATCGACGAAAGCGACCTTGTCGGCTATCTGCAACCGCCCGTCGGCACCTGGGACGGCAAGAAATACCGCATCACCATCGACGGCGACTGCCACACCTTCGCCTATCGCAAGGATTACTTCGGCGAAGGGGCCATCGGCGGGGCCGATGTGCCGAAGACCTGGCAGCAGGTCAATGCGGTGTCGAAGGCGCTTGTCGGGCAGACCGATCCGCTGACCGGCCTGCCCGCGCATGGCTATCTGGATCCGCTGAAGGGCTGGGGCGGCTTCGGGATGTATTTCATCGCCAACCGCGCCACCGCCTATGTCAAGCATCCCGACGACCGCGCCTGGCTGTTCGATCCCGACACGATGAAACCGCGTGTCAACAATCCGGGCTGGGTGCAGGCGATTCAGGATGTCATGGATCTGATCGCCACACCGGGGGCCTATCCGGCTGACCAGATCAACGCCGATCCGGGAACCACCGCGTTTTCGCAATTCCTTGCGGGCACCGGCTCGATGCTGATGTGGTGGGGCGATGTCGGGTCCTCGGCCCGCACCTCGGACACCTCGGTCGTGGGCGATGTCGTCGGCTTCGGCATCAACCCCGGATCGGAGCGCCGCTACAATGCGGCGGCCGGGGCCTGGGAGGAAACCGCCAACGAAGCGCCGCTGATGGCCTATATCGGCTGGGGCATCTATGTGACCAGCCGCGTCTCGGGCGACGAGAAGAAGCGCAAGGCGGCCTGGTCGGCGGCGGCGCATCTGGGCGGCAAGGACCTGTCCTTGTGGACCTCGGCCTATCCGTCGGGCTTCCAGCCCTATCGCAATTCCCACTTCAACTATGAGGAATGGGAAGCGGCGGGCTATGACCGCGCCTATATCGAGGATTACCTTGGCTCGAACCTCGACAGCTACAACCACCCCAATGCCGCGATCGAGCCGCGGATTCCGGGCATCTTCCAGTATTATTCGGTTGCCGAGGACGAACTGGCCAAGGGCTTTGCCGGGCAATACGGTTCGGCGCAGGAAACCGCCGATGCCATCGCCGCCGCCTGGGAGAAGATCACCGACCAGATCGGCCGCGACAGCCAGATTGCGCTCTACAAGGCCAGCCTGGGCATGTAGCCTTCGGGCAATGAACCTGCCGGGCGCGCATTGCTTCGCGCGCCCGGATCAAGCAGTTACCGGGCAGGCAGGACAGAGACTTGAGCGGCGAACATCTGCACGTCGTCACCAATGACGCCATCTCGACGGGCCGCAAAAGGCTGGGTCAGGCGCTGGTCTGGGGGTCGGCGGCCGTGCTGGGGGCCGTGGCGGCCATGCAATTCGCCCAGTCCACCGGGCGCGGCGATTTCGGGTTCGCCAACTGGCGGCCCACGCTTTACGCCTATTGCCTCTGGGCCACCTGCCTTTGCGTGGCACAGGTGCTGATCCGCGGAGAGGCCGGGCGGCGTGTGCTGTTCGTGCTGCCGGCCGCATTGTTCGTGGTGTCGCTGACGGTGTTTCCGCTGCTCTTCGGCCTGGGAATCGCCTTTTCCAACTGGAACCTGTCCAGCCCGACGGGCCGCAGCTTCAACGGCCTGGACAATCTGCGGCAGATGTGGGGCGATCCGTTCTATTGGAACGCCATGCTGAACATGGTCTGGTATGTGCTTGCCATCATTGTGGAATATGCCATCGCCTTTGGCCTTGCGCTGCTTTTGTCGATGCAGATCCGGGCGCGCAAGTTCTTTCGCGTGGCCTTCCTTCTGCCACTGATGCTGTCGCCGGTGGCGGTGTCGTGGATGATCGGCAAGTCGATGCTCGAGGCGCGCTTTGGCCCGATCTCGCGGCTGGCCCGTGCCCTGGGGGTGGACAACCCGGCGTTTTTTGAAACGCCCTTCATGGCGAAGATGACGATCATGGTGCTGGACGCCTGGACCTTCATCCCCTTCATGATGATCATGCTGCTGGCGGGATTGCAGGCGATCCCCAAGGAATTGCAGGAGGCCAGCCGCGTTGACGGCGCGACCGGGTGGAAGGCATTCTGGGAAGTGACCTTCCCGCTGATGTTGCCGGTGTCGATCACCGCCATCCTGATCCGGGTGATCTTCAAGCTGAAGCTGGCCGATATCGTGATCAACATCACCAGCGGCGGGCCGGGCGGGGCCACGGATACCGTGACCAGCTTCATCTTCCGCGAATACCGCGAACGGTCCAACGTCGGTTATGGCACCATGCTGGCGATGGTCTATCTGGTGCTGATCGTGATCTTCATGACCCTGCTGATGAAATACGCGGCCCGCTACACAAGGCCCCGGACATGAGCGCACAGGTCTTTCACGACAGCGACGCCGACCGCGGGTTTCGCGCGAAATGGTGGACAAGCCGGATCGCCATCTATGGCGCGCTGATCCTGTGGGCCGTGATCTGCCTGTTCCCGATCTACTGGACGCTGACCACCAGCTTCAAGATGGCGCCCGACGTGATGAAGGGCAACATGATCCCCTGGGTGGATTTCATCCCGCAGTGGAAGGGGTGGGAGGTCATCGGCCTGTCGCCGCGCACCCTGGCGCAGGAAAGCACCGTGCGGGCCGAGTTTATGAAAAGGTTCCTGAATTCGGCGGTGATCTCGCTTGCAGCCTCGACCCTTGCGGTGGTGCTGGGGTCCTTTGCCGCCTATGGCCTGTCGCGGTTCAGCTATCGCTTCGGCTTCATGAAGAACGACGACATCTCGTTCTTCTTCCTGTCGCAACTGATCCTGCCGCCCGTGGTGCTGGCCCTGCCCTTCCTGGTGCTGTACCGCGAACTGGCGCTGCTGGACACGCGGATCGGCCTGATCCTGCTTTATACGCTGACCGTGCTGCCGATCGTGATCTGGATCATGAAGGACCAGTTTTCCACCATCCCGACCGAGCTGGAAGAGGCTGCCATGGTCGACGGTCTGGGCATATGGGGTGCCTTCCTGACCATCATCCTGCCGATTGCGGCACCGGGAATGGTGGCGGCCTTCATCCTGAGCCTCGTGCTGACCTGGAACGAATATTTCTTCGCCGCCCTGCTGACTTCGACCCATGCCAATACGCTGCCGGTGATGGTGGCCAGCCAGACCGGATCGCAGGGCATCAGCTGGTGGTCGATGGCGGCGCTGTCCTTTGCCGCGATCCTGCCGCTGATCGTGATCGGCATCGCGCTGGAGCGGTTCATCATCAAGGGCATGGCGGCGGGGGCGGTGAAATAGCCAGGCCGTTGGCAAGGCTAGATAATTCGCATATGGCCGGAGTATGGATCGCGTATGGCCCGCGTATGGCCGACGTATGGCTGTGCGCCCCGATCAGCCCCCGATCAGCCCGCCGGGGCATCGGGGTGCAAAAGCCCCTCGTGCCGGAGATCCGACCACAGTGCCGCAGGCAACCTTGCCCCTGCGGCGGCAAGGTTGCCTGCCATCTCGGCCACCCCCGCCCCGCCGGGAATGGTGCTGACCACCGCCGGATGAAACATCGGAAACTGCAAGGCCGCCTCGATCAGCCTGGCACCATGGCGGGCGCAGACCGCCTGCAACCGCCCGGCCCGCTCCAGCACACGATCCGGGGCCGGGCCATAGTTCCACAGCGCGCCGGGCTGCGGCCCGGTGGCAAGGATGCCGGAATTGTAGGGCCCGCCGATCACCACCCCCACCCCGCGCGCCGCCGCCGCATCCATGAAGCCAAGGCTGTCCTGTTCCAAGAGCGTATAGCGCCCGGCCAGCAGGAAGATGTCGAAATCCCCCCGTTCCAGCAGCCATTGGCAGGGCTCCCAGTTGTTCAGCCCGGCCCCGAAGGCGCGGATCACGCCCTGATCGCGCAACCCGGTCAGCGCGCGATAGCCGCCTGACATGAAGTCCTGCATCCGGGATTGCAACGCGGCCTCAGAGCCGTGATTGAAGATGTCGAGATCATGGGCATAAAGGATGTCGATCCGGTCCAGCCCCAGCCGTTCAAGGCTGAAGTCAAGGCTGCGCATCACCCCGTCATAGGAATAATCGTAAATCTCGTTGCGCGACGGCACGTCGATCCATTTGCCATGGCCGTCGCGGGTGTCTGGCGTGGCCACCCGGAACAGGCGACCGACCTTCGTCGACAGCACATATGAATCGCGCGGCTTGCCGCGCAGGAACGGATTCAGCCGGGTCTCGGCCAGCCCCAGACCGTAAAGCGGCGCGGTGTCGAAATAGCGCAGGCCCGCATCCCAGGCGGCATCCAGCGTGGCGCGGGCCTCGGCATCCGAAACCGCGCGGATCAGGTTGCCCAGGGGGGCCGTGCCAAAGCCAAGCCGGGTAAAGGTCAGCCCGCCATTGCCCAGCCGGTCCCAGTGCCGCGTGCCGATCATCTGCGCCCCCTGCCTGTGCTGACATGCTAGTATGCCGGGCCTTCCCGGCCAATCTCTTTCGCGCTAGCCTTGGCCCGAGGGAGATTGAAGATGAGCAGATTCAAGGCCGTTTTCGGCGACAGAAAGCCCGTCATCGCCATGGTGCATCTGGGCGCGATGCCCGGCACACCGCTTTATGATGCGGCGGGCGGGGTGCAGGCGATCCTTGACGGCGCGGGCCGCGATCTGGCGGCCTTGCAGGCGGCGGGCGTCGATGCGGTGATGTTCGGCAATGAAAACGACCGGCCGTATGAGCTGAAGGTGGATGCGGCATCGACCGCAACCATGGCTGCCGTGATCGGTCGGCTGCGCGACCGGATCAGCGTGCCCTTCGGCGTCAACGTGCTGTGGGACCCGATGGCGACGATGGCGCTGGCGGCGGCCACCGGGGCGGCCTTCGTGCGCGAGATCTTTACCGGCACCTATGCCAGCGACATGGGGATCTGGGCGCCGGATGCGGGGGCGGCGCGGCGCTATCAGGCGCGGCTGGGCATTCCCGGCGTGGCGACATTGTACAATGTTTCCGCCGAATTCGCAGGCTCGCTTGATCCGCGGCCCCTGGCGGACCGGGCGCGGTCTGCGGTGTTTTCCTCGGTTCCCGATGCGGTGCTGGTCTCGGGGGCGATCACCGGAGAGGCGGCGGAAATGCGCGATCTGGAGGCGGTGAAACAGGCGCTGCCGCAGGTGCCGGTTCTGGCCAACACCGGCGTGAAACATGCCACCGTGGCCGATGTGCTGCGGGTGGCGGATGGCTGCATCGTGGGATCGGCGCTGAAGGTCGGCGGCGACACCTGGGCGGCGGTGGATGCAGAGCGGGCAAAGGATTTCATGGACCGGGTGCGCGCGGTGCGGGGGGGCAGATGATCCGCGATCTTCTGGCCGAGCTGATGCTGATCCCCGGTCTGGCCGGGCATGAAGGCCGGGTCGCGGCCGCCCTTGCCGCCCATCTGCGGGCGCTGGGGCTGGAACCGCGCTCCGACCGGCTGGGCAATCTGTCGGTGACATTGCCGGGGGATGACAGCCTGCCTTCGGTCATGGTCTTCACCCATATGGACCAGCTGGGGTTCGTCGTGCGCAAGATCGAACCCGATGGCCTGATCCGGCTGGAGCGGCTGGGCGGCGTGCCGGAACGGGCGCTGGCGGCGCAGGCAGTGGTGATCTGCACCGCAAGCGGAGACCTGCCCGGCGTGATCGCCAACAAGTCGCATCACGCAACCGGAGCGGATGAGAAATACCGGGTGGTGCCCTATTCCGAGCTTTACGTCGATGCCGGATTTTCAAGCCGTGACATGGCTTTGTCGGCCGGAGTTCAGGTGGGAACCCCCGTCGTCTATGCCCCGCGCGTGATGGAACTGGCGGGGGGGAGGATCGCGGGAACCTCGGTCGATGACCGGGCCGGCTGTGCGGCGCTGATCACGCTGGCCAAGGCGCGGATGGGCAAACCGGGGCCGGTCACGCATCTGGTCTGGTCGGTGCAGGAGGAATACAACCTGCGCGGCGTCTTGCCTGCGGCCACCCGGCTGGCCCCGGACATCGCCCTTCAGATCGACCTGCTGCTGGCCTGCGACACCCCCGACATGGCCGGGCGGGGCGAGGTCACGCTGGGCGGCGGGCCGGGAATATCGCTTTATTCCTTTCACGGCCGCGGCACGCTGAACGGGGTGATCCCGCATCCAGCACTGGTGGCGCTGATGGAGTCTGCGGCGCGCGCGCGCGGCCTGCCCCTGCAACGCAGCGCCCATACCGGGGCGCTGACCGACCTCAGCTATATCCAGTTCATGGGGCCGGAAGGCGTGGCCTGCCTGGATGTGGGCTTTCCGATGCGCTATTCGCATTCCGCGCTGGAAGTGGTTGATCCGGCGGATCTTTCCGCGCTGGTCACTTTGCTGGATGCCGCACTTGACGGGATCACCGCCGATCTGCCGCTGGAGCGCCGGGCATGAGTGTCACCCTGGGCGTCGACATCGGCACCTTCGAGACCAAGGGCGTTCTGGTGGATGCCGAGGGCCGGATTCTGGCCGAGGCACGGCATCCGCACCGGATGCTGGTGCCCCGACCCGGCTGGGCCGAGCATCGCGCCGAGGAAGACTGGTGGGGCGATTTCGTGCGGGTGACGCGCGCCCTGCTGGCGCAATCGGGGATCGCACCGCAAGAGATCAAGGCCGTCGCCACCAGCGCCATCGGCCCCTGCATGCTGCCGGTCGATGCGGCGGGGGTCCCGTTGATGAACGGGGTGCTTTATGGCGTGGACACCCGCGCCACGGCGCAGATCGCCGCGCTGAATGCGCAGATCGGGGCAGACCGGATTCACCGGATCTGCGGCAATGCGCTGACCTCGCAATCGGTCGGGCCAAAGATCCTGTGGCTGAAGGAAGACCATCCCGATCTGTTCGCCCGGACCGCCAGGGTGCTGACATCGACCAGCTATCTGACCTGGAAGCTGACCGGCGAACAGGTGATCGACCATTATACGGCGGCGAATTTTTCGCCGCTTTATGATGTCGGGCGGCTGGACTGGACCGATGAGCTGGCGGATTTCATCGGCCCTGACCGGCTGCCCCGGCTGATGTGGTCCACCGATATAGCGGGCCAGGTCACGGCAGAAGCGGCGGCGGAAACCGGGCTGGCGATCGGCACGCCCGTGACCTGCGGCACCATTGACGCGGCGGCCGAGGCGGTCAGCGTGGGCGTGCGCAGCCCCGGCGAGATGATGATGATGTATGGATCGACCATCTTCATCATCCAGGTGACGGAACGCCCGGTGCGCGACCCGCGCCTGTGGTATGCGCCCTGGCTGGTGCCGGGGCTGCATGCCAGCATGGCGGGGCTGTCCACATCCGGCACGCTGACGCATTGGTTCCGCGATCAGCTGGCACAGGGGGCGGATTTCGGCGCCCTGGCGGCTGAGGCGGCAGCCAGTCCGAAGGGGGCCAAGGGGGTGCTGTGCCTGCCCTATTTCTCGGGCGAGCGGACGCCGATCCATGACCCGCAGGCCAAGGGCGCGTTCTTCGGGCTGGACCTGACCCATACGCGCGGCGATCTGTTCCGCGCCGTTCTGGAAGGCATCGCTTCGGGAACGGCGCATGTGACCGAAACCTATGCCGAGGCGGGGGCGCGGCCGCAAAAGGTGCTGGCGGTGGGCGGCGGCACGCAGAATGCGGTCTGGATGCAGGCCACCTCGGATCTGACGGGCCTGCCGCAGGTGGTGTGCGAAAAGACCATGGGGGCCAGCTATGGCGATGCCTTTCTGGCGGCGCTGGCGATCGGGGCGGTGGGGCCGGAAGAGATTTCGGCCTGGAACCCGGTGGCGGGCATGGTGCGGCCCGAAAGGGTGGCGGCCTATGACCGGCAATATCCGCTGTGGAAGGCGCTGTACCGGCAGACCCGCGACATCGCGCAGGGATTGGGGGAATGATGCGGTTCGACCGGATGCGGCCCGACCAGATCCGCCGCGCCATTGCCGATGGCCTGCCCTTCGTGCTGCCGATCGGGGTGATGGAATATCACGGCGCGCATCTGCCGGCGGGTGTCGATCTGCTGGCGGTGACGGGGGTGCTGCGGCGTCTGGGCAATGATGTCGTGACCCTGCCCGCCTTTGGCTATGGCGCGGCCAGTCATGCGGTGGCGGGGCCCGAGGGCACGGGCACGCTGCATCTTGAAACATCCGCCTTTCAGCCGCTGGCCGAACAGCTTTTCACAGCGCTGTTGCGGGCGGGCATCCGCAACATCCATGGCGTGATCCACCACCAGACCGAGAATTTCGCGCAAGGGATGCCAACCGATCTGGCCTTTCGGCTGGCCGCCCGCAACGCGATCTTTCGCCATCTGGAAGACAGCCGCGGGCCGGGCTGGTGGGGCGACCGGGCGATGCAGGATTATTACGCGCAGCATGCCGCCGGAGAGGACCCGTTCAACTGGATCCGCATCCATCCGCTGTTCCCGAAGGGGGCGGATTTCCCCTTTGATCACGCCGGGATAGGGGAAACCGCGCTGATGCTGGCGCTGGCCCCCGAGACGGTGGACATGGCCCGCGCGACAGAAGGCGGGCACTGGTTCACCGACACAGCACCGGGGGCAACGGCAGAGCTGGGCGAACGGGGCGTGGCGATTGCGCTGGCGCATCTGAGGGACTGTCTGGGGCTGGAGTAAACTCTGCGACGGGTCTTGGCGAAGGCCATCGCCTTCGCCACTGCGCGCAGCATATCCACCCACACCGCCGGACCCCAAAGGCCCGGCCAGCGCCCGCCCCGCCCTCGGCGGGCGCTTCTCGCCCGCCGGGTCAGGCGCTGGCCTCTGTGGTCTCGTGCGGACAGGTTTCCCGTGGAGATGCCGCGCATGGGCGGGGCGAGGCAGTGCCTCGCCGGTTTCCGCCCAAGGAGAGGATTGGTCGGTCAGCGCTTTGGCGTGAACAGCTCGGGCCGGTCGCGCTCCAACGGCTCCAGATGGCGGATCAGCTGGCCAAGATGACTGCGCACCGCTTCGACCGCCGCCTGCGGATCGCGCGCCTCAAGCGCGGCCAGGATGGCGCGATGCTCCTCAAGCGTCCGGGCAATCCGGCCCGGCACCGGCAGGATCATCTGGCGGGCACGGTTCACATGCAGCCAGGCGGTTTCCGACACCTGCGCCAGTTTGCGAAAGCCGGTGAAGGACAGCAGCAATTCATGCATCGCGGCATCGGCCTGATAGAAGCCGGGAATGTCGTCATCCGCCAGCAAGGCCGCCTGCACCGTGAGGTTGCGGCGCAGGCGTTGCAGCTGGTCGTCGCTGATGCGCCGGGCCACCCGGTCCACCGCATGCAGTTCGATCGCCTCGCGCAGGAAGGCCCCTTCGCGGATTTCCTCCATCGAGAAGCGGGCGACGAAGGTGCCCGCCTGCGGCACCACATCGACCAGCCCTTCGGCGGCCAGACGCGCCACCGCATCGGCCACCGGGCTGCGGCTGACGCCCAGTGCCTCGCAGATCTCGGGCTTGCGCAGGATCTCGCCCGGACGGTAGCTGACCGACAGGATCGCCTGCCGCAACGTCTGGTAGACCCGGCTGCCCAGGGACCCGCTGAACTGGCCCAGCGGCAGCAGCCGGGTGGCGGCATTCGTCTCTTGTGGGGCGGGGGGCGGCGGCTGTAGCATGCTAACATGTTAGTCCGGGGCCGGACCCTGTCAAGCCGCGCCCCGCCAGCGACAGGAGCGGCGATGGCAACCGGGATCATCCGCCTGCACGGAGCGGACAATGTGGTGATCGCCCTGGCCGATCTGGCGGCGGGGGCACGGCCCGAGGGGCTGGACGGCGCGCTGGTGCAGGCGGTGCCGCGCGGCCACAAGATCGCGGCGCGGGCGATTGCGGCGGGCGAACGGGTGGTGCGCTATGGCCAGATCATCGGGCAGGCGACGGCGGATATTCCGGCCTTTGCCCATGTCCACAGCCAGAACCTTGGCATGGGTCCGCACAGCGACGATTACGCAATCGGCCGTGATTGCCGCCCCCTGCCCGCGCTGGAGCCGCTGATGTTTCAGGGCTTTCACCGGCCCGATGGCACGGTGGGCACCCGCAATTACCTGGGCATCCTGACATCGGTGAACTGTTCGGGGTCGGTGGCGCGGTTCATCGCCGAGGCGGCGGACCGTGATCCGGTCTTGTCCGCGATGCCGGGAATCGATGGCGTGGTGCCGATCGTGCATCAGACCGGCTGCGGCATGTCGGGCAGCAACGAAGGTTACGCGACGCTGATGCGGACGCTGAAGGGCTATGCCCGCAACCCGAATTTCGGCGGCATCCTGCTGGTGGGTCTGGGCTGCGAGGTGATGCAGGTGCCCGATCTGGTGGGACAGGGGCGGCTGCGGCCCGACGGAAATTTCCGCTACATGACCATTCAGGGCGAAGGCGGCACGCGGGCCACCATCGACCGCGCGCTGGGGACCTTGCGCGAAATGGCGGCGGTCGCAGGCGGCGCGGTGCGGGCCCCTGCCCCGGTGTCGAAGCTGATGATCGGGATGCAATGCGGCGGGTCGGACGGCTATTCCGGCATCACCGCAAATCCGGCGCTGGGCCATGCCTCGGATCTGCTGGTGCAGATGGGCGGCACGACGATCCTGTCGGAAACGCCCGAGATCTATGGCGCGGAACATCTGCTGACGCGCCGCGCCGTCAGCACCGAAGTGGGCGAAAAGCTGATCGAGCGCATCCGCTGGTGGGAGGATTATACCGCCCGCAACGAAGGCGAGATGGACAACAACCCCAGCCCCGGCAACAAGCGGGGCGGGCTGACGACGATCCTTGAAAAATCGCTGGGCGCGGTGGCCAAGGGCGGCACTGCGCCGCTGTCGGGCGTCTACAAGTTTGCCGAACCGATCACCTCGCCCGGTTTCGTCTATATGGACAGTCCGGGTTACGATCCCTGTTCGGTGACGGGCCAGATCGCATCGGGCGCGACGATGATCGTCTTTACCACCGGGCGGGGGTCGGTCTCGGGCTACAAGCCCAGCCCCTGCATCAAGCTGGCCACCAACTCCGAGATGTATGCCCGGATGCGCGAGGATATGGACATCAACTGCGGCGACATCCTGGATGGCACCAGCATCGAGACCAAGGGCCGCGAGATTCTGGAAAAAATCGTTGCGGTGGCCAGCGGTCAGCAGACAGTGTCGGAAGAGCTCGGCTTTGGCGGGGCTGAATTCGTGCCCTGGCAGATCGGAGCGGTGATGTGAGCACCCCCCCCCACGAAGACCATTATCCGCCCCGGATGATCGCCATGCTCGAGGCCGTCTGGGGCACCGGCTTTCTGTCGCCCGGCGGGCCGGAGGAGGTGGCGCGCGTGCTGGAAGGGCATGATCTTGCCGGGAAATCCGTGCTGGACATCGGGTGTGGTGCGGGCGGGATCGACCTTGCGCTGGTGGCGCGGCACGGGGCGGGCTATGTCACCGGGATCGACGTGGAAGACCCGGTGCTGACGCGGGCCAGGGCGCTGGTGGCGGATTCGGGCCTTGCGGCCCGGATCGGGCTGGTCAAGGTTGCCCCCGGTCCCTTGCCCTTCCCGCCTGCCACCTTCGATGTGGTGTTTTCCAAGGATTCCATCGTTCATATCCCCGACAAGCAGGCGCTGATGGCCGAAGTGGCGCGGGTGCTGAAGCCGGGCGGCTGGTTTCTGGCCTCGGACTGGCTGATCGGGACGGAAGAGATTTCGCCCCTGATGGCGGAATATATCGCAGCCGAGGGGCTGGATTTCGGCATGGCCACCCCGGCACGCTATCGCGCGGCCTTCGAGGCGAACGGCTTCACCGACATCCGCATCACCTCGCGCAATGGCTGGTATCGTGACGAGGCCCGGCGCGAGGTTGTCCGCATGCAGGGCGCGACGGGTGTCGCAGCAGCAGCGGTGGTGGGGCAGGACTTCGTCGACCACAACATTGCGATCTGGCAGCGGATGATTCCGGTGCTGGATACGGGTGAGCATTGCCCGACCCATTTGGCGGCGCGCAAAGGTTGACCTTTGCCGACCGAGTCCTGGCGGCTTGCCGGGACAGGAAACTTGTGCGCATGATGAGAAATACTTGTGACCTTTGACCAAACTCAGTTGCGTCGCAATCCGGTCAATTCAACGCTGGTGGCCCGTCATGCAACCCCCCTATTCCTGGCCCGATCCCGATCGTGACTATGCCAACGGGCCCTTCATCCCCGAGGCGGACAGCTATCCGCCGACCTGGACGGCGGTTGCCGCCGCCTTTCGCGCCAATGCCGGGGAACGGGCGCGGCTGAACCTGCCCTACGGCCCCTCCGACCGGCAGCGGTTCGACCTGTTCCTGCCGGCGCGGCCGGCGGCGGGGGTGGTGGTCTTTGTCCATGGCGGCTATTGGCTGGCCTTCGGGCGCGAGTTCTGGTCGCATCTGGCGGCGGGGCCGCTGGCCCGTGGCTGGGCGGTGGCGATGCCCTCTTATACCCTGGCACCCGACGCGCGGATTTCGCAGATGACACAAGAGATTGCGGCGGCCTGCCGGGCAATCTCGGCCGAGGTTGCCGGGCCGATGGTGGTGACGGGGCATTCGGCGGGCGGGCATCTGTCGGCGCGGATGGGCTGTGCCGGTCTTGATGCGGGCCCGGTGCGGCGGGTGGTGCCGGTTTCGCCCCTAGCCGAGCTGGGACCGCTGATGGCGACGCAGATGAACGCAAAGCTGAAGCTGGATGCGGCGGAATGCGCGGCGGAAAGCCCGGCGCGGC
Organism: Paracoccaceae bacterium; assembly: GCA_036745335.1. Classification (GTDB taxonomy): domain Bacteria; phylum Pseudomonadota; class Alphaproteobacteria; order Rhodobacterales; family Rhodobacteraceae; genus Pseudogemmobacter. Next base: position 219,910 of record DAIOGH010000001.1, on the reverse strand, counting down.
TGCCGCTGCGCGGCGGCGTGTCGGCCGAAGTCTGGGTCGGCGGGATCGAACGCCCGGCCTTTCTGTGGCAGGCGCGGGTGCTGGCCGAAGAATGGGGCTGCGGGATGACCGTCGATCCGGGGCGGCATCATTTCGACGTGATCGACGCCATGGCCGATCCACATTCGCCGCTGGTGGACATGTTGCTGCGGGTCTGACCCTTGGGGCCTTGCGGCAAGGCCCCGGCCGCCGGAACGACCGGGATGCCCCCTTGCGGCGAAGGTCAGACCGCCGTGCCGATCACTTCCTCTTCCGCCTCGGCGCGGCGGGCCTGCGCCAGCCGTGCAGCCTCGACCCGCGCCTTGCGGCGGCGGTTGATCTCATAGGCCACGGCCAGAACCAGCGTGACGCAGATCAGGAGGAAGGCCAGCGCGTTGATCGTGGGCGTGATCCCCGACCGCACCTTGGAGAAGACATAGACCGTCAGCGTATCGGCCCCGCCGCGGGTGAAGACGGTGACGTTGAAATTCTCGATCGACTGGAAGAAGGCCACCGCCGCCCCTGCCCCGATGGCGGGGTAAAGATGCGGCAGAAGGATGCGGCGCATGACCTGGGCATGGGATGCGCCAAGGTCCAGCGCCGCCTCTTCCAGCCCGGCATCGAAGCTTTGCAGCCGCGCCAGCACCAGAAGCATCACCATGGCGGCGATATAGCTGACCTGCCCCAGCACGGAAAGATGCAAGCCGGGGATGAAGGGCCAGGGCTTGCCTTCGGGGCCGAAGAGGGCACCACCCAGTTTCGTCCACATGATCATCGTGGAAATGCCGATCACCACGCCGGGGATCAGGATGGTCGAGATCATCATGCCGTAAAGCGCGGTGCGCAGCCGCCCCGAGATCGAATTGATCAGGATGGCGGCGGCGGTTCCGACGATCACCGCCAGAACGGCAACCGCAATGGCCACCAGAAGCGTGTTGGCAAAGGCATTCATCATGCGCTGGTCGGCGATCATCTCGCCGAACCATTTCGTCGTCCAGGCCTTCCAGGGCACGATCGAAGGCAGCTTGCTGTCGTTGAAGGCCGCGCCCGACATCACCACCAGCGGCAGCAGCAGATAGAGCAGGAAGACGACCATATAGGCATGCGACAGGCCGAGACGGAACTTGTGCATCTTCTGGCCCCCTTATTTCGCAATATCCGACAGCTTCACCTTGAACAGCTTCATCGCAACGGTGACGAAGACGGTGCAGAGGATCAGCAGAAGGAAGGCATAGGCGCTGGCGGTGTTCCAATCCAGCGCATCCTTGAACCATTGGTCGATGGTCTGGGTGAACCATTGCGAGGTGGTGGAGCCAAGGATCGACGGCACCAGCAGCGACCCCGCCGACAGCATGAAGACCATGACCGAACCCGAGGCGATGCCCGGCTTGGAATGCGGCAACACGATCTTCCAGTGGATCTTCCACCAGGGCGCGCCCAGATCCTCGGCCGCCTCGATCTGGTTGGTGTCCAGCGACTGCACCGCATTGTAGAGCGGGAACAACATGAACAGCACATAGGTGTAGATCAGCCCGACCACGACGCCGGTATAGCCCATGTTGGTCCAGCGGATCGGGTCCTCGATGATCCCCAGGCCCTGCAACATCGCGTTCAGCGGCCCCTTGAAGGCCAGGATGATCCACCAGGCAAAGGCACGCAGCACCTCGCTGACCCAGAGCGGGATGAACAGCATCAGAAGAAGCGTCGGCAGCGATTTCGGATTGACGATCTTGGCCAGATAATAGGCCAGCGGATAGGCCAGAAGAAAGCAGATGAACGTGACCAGCATCGAATAGAGGATGGTCAGCGAGAAGGTGTAGACATGCACCGGGATCGAATAGGTGAAGCCGAACAGGCTTTTCTCGACATTGCCGTCAAGGACCTTCAGGTAGTTGTCGAAACTGTAGGTATCCTTCGGCCCGCCGATGTCGACAACCGGCAGATAGGGGCGGAAGCTTTGCTCGAAGAGCGTGATGTTGGGGATGATCACCAGCATCAGAAGCCAGAAGGCGACCAGAAGGCAGATCGTCAGCGTAAGACCGGTGCCATAGCGGCGGATCATGTCCTGCATGGCCTAGCCCCGCACATTGGCATCGGGCAAGAGGTTGGCGCGGGTCGCGTCGAAACCTGCGAACATGGCGGCCCCCAGCGCGGGCACCGTGGCCTGGCCGTCGTTGCGGATTTCGGCCACGATGGTCTTGCCCTTGGCGGTGGTGGCATGGACGGCGATGAACGGCCCTTCGAACGACACTTCGGACACCGTGACCGGCAGCGAATTTTCCGGCCCCGCCGTTGCGGTCAGCAGGGTGTGTTCGGGCCGGACATACAGCTTGACCGGCTTGCCGGTGGCATCGGCGGCGATGCGGGCGCGGAATTGGCCTTCGGGCGCGTCAAAGGCGGCGATGCCACCGGCGATGCTGCCCGTGCTGCCGGTGAAGATGTTGTTTTCGCCCACGAAACTGGCGACGAATCCGTTGACCGGGTTGTTGTAGATCTCGCGCGGGTCGGCGATCTGCTGGATGCGGCCCTGGGACATGACGCCGACGCGGTCGGACATCGCCAGCGCCTCGCCCTGGTCGTGGGTGATGTAGATGAAGGTCACGCCGGTGCGTTTCTGGATGGCGCGCAGTTCGGCCCGCATGTGCTGGCGCAGTTTCAGGTCCAGCGCCGACAGCGGTTCATCCAGCAGCATGACCGAAGGTTCCACCGCCAGCGCGCGGGCGATGGCGACGCGCTGCTTCTGGCCGCCCGAAAGCTGGCTGACCATCTTGTCGGCGGCATCGGGCAGATCGACCAGCCGCAGCAGCTCTTCGGCCTTTTTCCGCCGCGTGGCCTTGTCGACGCCCCGCACCTCAAGCCCGAAGGAGATGTTTTCCCAGATCGTCATCAGTGGAAACAGCGCGAGGTTCTGGAAGATCAGCGCGGTGGGGCGCTGGTTCGGCCGGGTGCCCTTCACATCCTTGCCGCCGATCCTGATCGCCCCGGCGGTGGGTTCGATGAAGCCGGAAATCATCCGCAGGATGGTGGTCTTGCCGCAGCCCGAGGGGCCGAGGAAGGAAAAGAACTCGCCCGGTTTTATGGACACGTTGGCGTTGTCCACCGCGCGGAAGGTTCCGAAATCGCAGCAGACGTTTTCCAGATCAATGCCGGCGCTCATCGCGTCGTTGCCCCCTGAAGTGTTTTATGTTTGGCGCAAAGCTAGCAGGCCGCGCATAGACTGCAAATGATATCGCCGCTGCGCCGCACCGGACCTGCGGGTTTGCATCTGAAAATGGCAACCGGGCCCTTGCAGGCCCGGCGCAGCTTCAACCGGCACGCGAAATGGGTGCGCGCCCCTTGTGAGGCCCCTTACGCAGCCCCTTACGCAGCCTTGTACTTGTCGGCGTATTCGCCGCGCTTGGCCACAAATTCGGCGGTCTGCTCGGGCCACCACCACAGCGATTTCAGCGCGGCATCGTCGAAGGTGCCCGCATAATAGGCGGCGATTTCCGGCTCCATCAGCTCGGGCGCACCCTTGGCCACCGGGTTGGCCTTGAAGGCGGTGGCCCAGTCAGCCGAAGCTTGCGGAGACGCGACGAATTTCGCCAGTTCCGCCGCCGCTTCGGCGTTCTTCGCCCCTTTCAGGACCGAGAAGCCCTGGTTCCAGGCAAAGGCCCCTTCCACCGGGGCGATGTAGCTGTAGCCGTCAGCCCGCACGTTGAAGCCGGTCGAATCCCAGCACAGGCCGATGGTGGCGCCATTGGCCTGGAACCCGGCCACGGCCTCGTTCTCGCCCGACCACCATTGCACGACATTGCCCTTCAGCTTCACCGCCTCGGCCAGGGCGATGTCCCACAGTTCGGTCATGACGGTCATGTCGGTATAGCTGTCGCGCCAGGGCTTCGGTAGCTTGCCCTGCGCCTCCAGCCAGCGGCCCATCGCGGCCAGCGTCGAATGCGGGCGCAGGACGGCGGGGTTTTCCGGGTTGAAGAGATCACCCAGGCTGGCGGGCGATGACAGTTTCGCATCGGCTTCCGAAGCCACCAGCGCCTCGGTTCCCCAGACGGACGGCACGATCATCAGCCCGCCGTTCAGGCGCGACATCTCGCCCGCGGCCCCATCGGCCAGACCGGGCAGGTAGGCGTTCAGGTCCAGCTTCGATTCGTCCCAGGGCTGCAACAGGCCGTTGGCATTGTAGCTGCCCCAGCGGTCGATGGTGGTTTCGATCATGTCGACGCCGCCGGTTTCCAGCGCGATCTTCGATTCGGCATACATCGTCTCGTGATCGGGAACTTCCTTGAACGTCACCTTGATGCCGGTCGCCGCCTCGAAGGCGGGCAGGATCTTGGCCGTCAGATCGGGATAGCCGGCCCAGCCGATCAAGGTCAGCGTGCCCGAAGAGGCCAGCGCGGCGGACGAGACCAGCGCGGGCGCGGCCAGAAGGCCCGCACCGGCGGCAGAGGTCTGAAGGAAGCGGCGGCGATTGAAATGGGTCGTCATGTCTGCATTCTCCTGAACTGCGCAAGGCTGCACGACGGCAAGCCTTGGCATGCCCATGTAACGGGCAGATGGCAGTCAGGTGAATAGAAAAAGGGCGGCAGACCAACCGGCTGCCGCCCGCTCTTCATCTTGTGACCATGGGTGCGGTCCGATCAGGCCGCCTTGTACTTGTCGGCATATTCGGCGCGCTTGGCCAGGAAGTCGGCCGACTGGTCGGGCCACCACCACAGTTTCGACAAGGCGTCTTCGTTGAAGGTGCCGTTGTAGTATTTGGCCACTTCGGGATCCATCAGGTCGGACGCCCCCTTACCCACCGGGTTGGACGAGAAGGCCGTGGCCCAGCCCGCAGCCCCTTCGGGCGTCGAGACGAATTTGACGAATTCATGTGCCTGTTCGACGTTCACGGCGTTCTTCATCAGCACGAAGCCCTGATGCCAGGCAAAGGCACCTTCGGCCGGGGCAACATAGCTGTAGCCATCATTGCGCAGGTTGTAGCCGGTCGAATCCCAGCACAGGCCGACCACGGCGCCATTGGCGGTAAAGCCTGCATTGGCCTCGTTCTCGCCCGACCACCACTGGACGATGTTGCCCTTCATCTCGACGGCCTTGGCCAGGGCGATGTCCCACAGTTCGACCATGGCGCCCATGTCGCTGTAGCCATCCATCCAGGGACGCGGCAGCTGGCCCGTGGCATCCAGCCAGCGGCCCATCGCGGCCAGCGCCGAATGCGGGCGCACGGTCGCAGCATTGTCAGCCGAGAACAGGTCGCCCAGCGACGGCGGCGAAGACAGCTTGGCATCGGCGTTGTTCACGACCAGCGCCTCGGTGCCCCAGTTCGAGGGAACGTATTTCAGCGCACCGCCTGGACGCGACCGTTCGCCCGCCGCACCATCGGCCAGACCCGGCAGATAGTTGTCCATAGCCAGTTTCGATTCATCGAAAGTGCCCAGCAGGCCGTTGGCGTCCCAGGCGCCGACACGGTCGATCGTCGGTTCGATCACGTCGATCCCGCCGGCTTCCAGCGCAACCTTCGCCTCGCCGAACATGGTGTCCTGATCCGGCAGCTCCTTGAAGTTCACCTTGATGCCGGTTGCGGCCTCGAAAGCCGGGAACACCTTTTCGGCCAGCGAGGGATAGCCCGCCCAGCCGGTGAAGTTGAGTTCGCCCGAGGACGCAAGCGCCTTGGACGAGATGATGGCAGGCGCGGCCAGAAGGCCCGCACCGGCAGCCGACGCCTTGAGGAAGCGGCGACGGCTGAGATTGGACATGTGAGTCAAGGTCATTCTCCCTGGGTTGCAGCATGGTCTGAGGCAAGGCTCTCCTGCCCCGTCAGGTCTTGGTCTGCCCGTCCGCCGCACCGTCCAAGGGGTCGTTCACAGCAATCAGTCAATGCGGCAGCGGTTGCGCCTGCGCGGGCAGCTTACTCCTGCCGCCCGTGGGGCTGTCAATTCACCTTGATGCAGGCAACCCCCCTTGGCTGCGGGTTTTTTCATGACCCGCCGCGCGCCCTGCCCGGAAATCGGGCGACCGCGCGATCCCTTGGGCAAAAACCACCCGCCACATACCCTACAGAAAGAATCGGCTTTACACTTCCGACTGATTTTGTCACCTATATCCCGATCATGCAGCCAGCCCGACCGGCAAGCCCGCGCACTGCCCCGAAGGAAGTCGACCATGAACCGCCCGGAGGCCGACAAAGCCCCCAAGACTGCGGCACCTGCGGCACCGGTCGCCTATACCGCCGAACCCTGCCACGACGCGCGGGTCCTGACGGCGGGGGGACCTTCGGCGCGCATTCTTCTGGGCGATCAGGTCTATGCGTTGCGGATCACCCGTGCCGGCAAGCTGATCCTGACCAAGTGACCCGATCCAAGGACATGATGATGACCCGTTCTTCCGCTCTCGCCCTGACCACCGCCCTTGCGCTGTGCCTGCCCGCCGTGGCGCAGGCCGCCGATCCGGCCGCCGTTGTGGCGACTTACGCGGATATTGCCGCCGCGGGCTATGCGGACAGCCTGACCACGGCCCAGGCGCTGCAAGCTGCCGTCGACAAGCTGATTGCCGAACCGTCCGAAGAAACGCTGGGGGCCGCCAAGGCGGCCTGGCTGGCGGCCCGCGCGCCCTATCAGCAGACCGAGGTGTTCCGCTTCGGCAATGCCATCGTCGACGACTGGGAAGGCAAGGTGAACGCCTGGCCGCTGGACGAAGGGCTGATCGACTATGTGGCGGAAGGATCGGCCACCAACGAGGAAAACGCCCTTGCGGCGCTGAATGTGATCGCCACGCCGAAATTCACCCTGTCGGGCACCGAGGTCGATGCCGCAACCATCACGCCCGATCTGATCTCGGGCACACTGCAAGAGGCTGACGGGATCGAGGCGAATGTGGCGTCGGGCTATCACGCCATCGAATTCCTGCTGTGGGGCCAGGATCTGAACGGGACCGAGGCCGGTGCAGGCAACCGGCCCTATACCGATTATGTGCAGGGCGAGGGCTGCACGGGCGGCAATTGCGACCGCCGGGCGCAATATCTGAAGGCGGCGACCGATCTGCTGGTGTCGGATCTTGAATTCATGGCCGCGGCCTGGGCGGAGGGCGGGGAAGGCCGCGCCACCGTCACCGCCGACCCGAATGCCGGGCTGATGGCGATGCTGACCGGCATGGGCAGCCTGTCCTATGGCGAACAGGCGGGCGAGCGGATGAAGCTGGGCCTGATGCTGAACGACCCCGAGGAAGAGCATGACTGCTTCTCGGACAACACCCACAACAGCCATTACTACGACGGCAAGGGCGTGCAGAACGTCTATCTGGGCAGCTATACCCGCGTGGACGGTTCGGTCGTGACCGGCCCGTCGCTGTCGGATCTGGTGGCGGAAAAGGACCCTGCCGTCGACACCCAGCTGAAGGCCGAGCTTGACGCCACGATGGTGGCGCTGGGCGCGATCAAGACGGCAGCCGAGGGCGGCTTTGCCTATGACATGATGCTGGCCCCCGGCAACGCCGAAGGCGAGGCGCTGATCATGGGCGGCGTCAATGCGCTGGTGACGCAGACCAAGAGCATCGAACGCGCCGTGGCGGCGCTGGGCCTGTCGAAGATCGACTTCGAAGGGTCCGACAGCCTCGACAACCCGAACGCCGTCTTCCAGTGATCTGATCTTCCGGGGTCCGCCATGATCGTCTGCCATTGCCAGAGCATCACCGACCACGACATCCGCGCTGCGGTGGACTGGATGCGCGCGGCGGACCCCGATACCGTCATCACCCCCGGCAAGATCTATCACGCGCTGGGCAAGCGGGCCGATTGCGGCGGCTGCATGCCGCTGATGCTGGACACGATGCGCGGTGCCCCCGGCTTTGGCGTGCCGGGCCGCGATGAACCGCCGGTGCTGCGGCGCCGGTTGCGGGCGGTGGCCGCAAAGTAGAGTGTTTCTCTAGGATTTAGAATTATTCTAAAATATTCGCTCCGCCCCATGGACAGGCCATGGCGGCGGCTTTATGTCATGGAAACCCAGCCACGGTTCGCCACCGAAGCCAAGGCAACCCCGCACAGCAAGAAAGGTCATTGCCATGAAGGGCGACAAGAAGGTCATCGAATACCTCAATGCCGCGCTGCGGTCTGAACTGACGGCCGTCAGCCAGTACTGGCTGCATTTCCGGCTGCAGGAAGACTGGGGCTTTGGCCATCTGGCCGCGAAAAGCCGGGCCGAGTCGATCGAGGAGATGCAGCACGCCGACCGTCTGATCGCCCGGATCATCTTTCTGGAAGGCCATCCGAACCTGCAAAAGCTGGATTCCCTGCGCATCGGCCAGACGGTGAAGGAAACGCTGGAATGCGATCTGGCGGGCGAGCATGACGCCCGCACCCTGTATATCGAGGCGCGCAAGCATTGCGATTCCGTGGGCGATTACGTCAGCCGCGCGCTGTTCGACAGCCTGATCGCCGATGAGGAAGGCCATATCGACTTCCTCGAAACCCAGCTGGGCCTGTTCGAGAAACTGGGCGAAGCGAAATACGGGATGCTGAACGCCAAGCCCGCCGATCAGGCGGAATAGCCATCAGCAGCGCCCGTGGCCGGCGGCTGGAGGGGCCTTGCGCCCCTCCAGACCTCCCCGCAGGGTATTTTCGCAAAGATGAAGGGGAAGGTGGTCGCTTTGCCCCTTTGGGGTGGGCGCGGCGCGTGGTCGCGGGCTTGTGTCCGTTTTCCGATTGAAACGCTTGGGAAAGCGGCGCTATCTCGGGGCCAAGGAGTCCTGCCATGCGCCGCCTTGCCGCCCTGTGCCTCTTTGCCGCCAGCCCCACCCTTGCCGAGGCCCCCCCGCCTGCCGGGGATGCAGGCCCGCCGCTGGATGACCGGCACCTGCCGGTGATCGCCCGGACCGAAGCCGAAACCGCGCGGATCGCGGACGTTCTGGCCCCGCCGACCGACTTTGCGAAGCCCGAAGCCTTTGAGGCGATGCCCGGCGGCGCGGCCTCGGTCCGGGCCAAGCTGGACCGGGATGCCTTCAGCCAGTTCTCCGCCAACATGCCGTTCGAAAGCGAGATGTCGTTCAAGCTGGGCAATGCGCTGTTTCGCAAGACCTGGGTGGCCTCGCCGTCCTCGACGCTGGCGTCGGACGGGCTGGGGCCGGTCTACAATGCGCGGGCCTGCCAGGATTGCCATCTGAAGGACGGGCGCGGCCATCCGCCCGAAGGCCCGGACGATGGCCGGGTGTCGATGTTCCTGCGGCTGTCGGTGCCGGGCGGGCCGGACCCCGAAGGCATTGCCGAATGGCTGGCGACGGCGCCCGACCCCATCTATGGCGGCCAGTTGCAGGACCTTGCCGCGCCGGGCCAGAAGGCCGAGGGGCGGATGGATGTGAGTTATGAGGAAATTCCCGTAACCCTTTCCGATGGCATGGTGATTTCGCTTCGTGCGCCCAGCTATGCCTTTGCCGGTCCGGCCTGGGGCGATCCCGCGCCCGATCTGATGATCAGCCCGCGCGTCGCGCCGCAGATGATCGGCCTTGGGCTGCTGGAGGCGATTCCGGCGGCGGATATCCTGGCGCTGGCCGACCCGGAGGATGCCGATGGCGACGGCATCTCGGGCCGGGTGCAGATCGTGCCTTCGGTGGAATTCGGCGTGCCGATGCTGGGGCGGTTCGGCCTGAAGGCCGGCGCGCCGACGGTTAAGGAACAGTCGGCGGGCGCGTTTTCCGGCGACATGGGCCTGTCGACGGTGCTGCACCCCGAGCCCTGGGGCGATTGCACGACGGCGCAGACCGCCTGCCGCACGGCCCCGCATGGGCAGGAGCCGGACAAGCGCGACGGGCTGGAGGTCGACCGCGAAAGCCTGGATCTGGTGACGTTCTATTCCCGCAATCTGGGTGTGCCGGAACGGCGCGGCGTCGACGATCCGCAGGTGCTGCGCGGGAAAGAGGTGTTCTACGGGCTGAACTGCCAGGGCTGCCACCAGCCGAAATTCGTCACCAACCGGCTGGACGGGCAGCCCGAGCAGAGCTTTCAGCTGATCTGGCCCTATACCGACCTGTTGCTGCACGACATGGGGCCGGGGCTGGCGGATGGCCGGCCCGAAGGGCGCGCTTCCGGGTCGGAATGGAAGACGCCGCCCTTGTGGGGCATCGGGCTGACGCAGCATGTTTCGGGCCACACGCAATTCCTGCATGACGGCCGGGCACGCAGCCTGCTGGAAGCGGTGCTGTGGCACGGCGGCGAGGCGCAGGCCGCGCGCGATGGCGTGGTGGCGCTGGAGCGTGAGGATCGTGAGGCGCTGATCGCCTTTCTGGAGAGTCTGTGAATGCACAAGACCCTTGCCCTGCTGCTGCTGTTGGCCAGCCCCGTCCATGCCGATGTCGAAACGGCGGTGACGGATCAGATCCTGCCGGGATATGCCGCCTTTGCCGAAGCGACGGCGGCGCTGGCGACGGCGGCCGAAGCCAGCTGTGATCCGCAGTTGCTGGATGCGCCCTATCAGGCGGCCTTCGATGCCTGGCTGGGCGTGTCGCATCTGCATCTGGGGCCGGGCGAGGAGCAGGGCCGCACACTGGCGATCGCCTTCTGGCCCGATCCCAAGGGCCTGGGCTGGAAGCATCAGCAGGCCTTGCTGACCGGCGATCCGGCGGCGCTGGAGCCTGCCGCCTTTGCCGAACAGTCGGTGGCGGCGCGCGGGTTCTTCGGGCTGGAACGGCTGCTGTATCCGGCGGCCGCGATACCCGCCGATCCCTGCCCGCTGATCCGCGCCACAACGGCCGATCTGGCGCGGATGGCGGCCGAGATTCAGGCGGGATGGCAGGGCGGTTTTGCCGATCTTCTGCTGACGGCGGGCCAGCCGGGCAATGCCACCTATCTGACCGGGGCCGAGGCGAAACAGGCGCTGTTCACCCAATTGGCCAGCGCGCTGGAATTCGATGCCGATCAGCGGCTGGGCCGCCCCTTGGGCACATTCGACAAGCCGCGCCCGGAACGGGCCGAGGCGATTGCCGCAGGCCGCAGCCGCCGCAACCTGCTGCTGTCGCTGCAATCGCTGCGGGCCTTTGCGTTGGCGCTGTCGCCCGACCTGCCGCAAAGCATGGCCGGATTCGACAAGGCGATTGCGCTGGTCGGCGCGGCGGAGGACCCGGTCTTTGCCGCTGTGGCCGATCCTTCGGGGCGGCTGAAGGTGGAGATCCTGCAACAGACGATCCGGGCGCTGCGGCAGACGCTGGTGGCGGAACTGGGCGCACAGCTGGGGGTCGATGTCGGCTTCAACTCGGCGGACGGGGATTAGCATGGCGACGCGGCGGGGCTTTCTGGCGGGCATGATGGCGGCGGGGCTGCCGCGGTTCGGCTGGGCCGAGGCGGGCAGCCCGGATTTCCTGGCCGCGGCCAAACGCGGCGAGAGTTACGAATTGCACGGGCTGACGGCGGCGGGCGACAGCCTGTTCGCCATCCCCCTGCCCGGCCGCGGCCATGCCGCCGCCGCGCATCCCACCCGCGCCGAAGCGGTGGCCTTTGCCCGCCGCCCCGGCACCTATGCGCTGGTGATCGACTGCATCAGCGGCGCGGTGAAGGCCCGGCTGACCCCTCCCGACGGACGGCAGTTCAACGGCCATGGCGTTTTCAACGCCGATGGGGCGGTGCTGATGACCTCGGAAGTGGTGGCGGAAGGATCGGCCGGGCGGATCGGGCTGTGGGAAACCGACGGCTGGCAGCGGATCGGCGAAGCCGACAGCGGCGGGCTGGGGCCGCATGACATGAAGCTGCTGCCGGACGGCCGACTGGTGGTCGCGAATGGCGGGATAAAGACCGACCCCGGCGACCGGACCAAGCTGAACCTTGCCACCATGCGGCCCAATCTGGCGCTGCTGTGGGGCGGCGAGGTGGTGGAGCTGGTGGAGCTGGAGGACGGGTTCCACCAGAACTCGATCCGGCATCTGGCGCTTGACGGCGACCGGGTGGCCTTTGCGATGCAGTGGGAGGGCGACCCGGCCGAGCCGGTGCCGCAAATGGGCCTGTGGCGGCCGGGCGGCGCGGCGCTTCTGTGCCCGCCTGACGAGGCGGAGAGCTTTGCGATGAAGGGCTATGCCGGGTCGATCGCCGCAACGGGCGGGGTGGTGGCGATGACCTCGCCGCCGGGCGGGGTGTTGATGCTGTTCGACGCGGGCGGCAAGCCGCTGGCCACGCATCGCCGCGCCGATCTGTCGGGCGTGGCGCCGGGGCCGGAGGGGCTGGTCGCCACCGACGGGCAGGGCGGGATCTGGGCGGTGGAGACGGCAGGGTTGCGGCTGCTGGCGCGGCATGAGGTGGCCTGGGACAACCATCTGGTGGCTTTGGCCTGAGAGCGGGCTGGCCCCGCCCTGCCCCGGCGGATAGGATCGGCCCATGGCCCGGATTTCCGCCCCCGAACGTCTTGCCCGCGACCTGGACTGGAACCTGCTGCGGGTTTTCCTGGCGCTGGCCGAGGCCGGATCCGTCACCCGCGCGGCGGAACGGCTGAGCCTGAAGCAGCCTTCGGTCTCGTCGGCGCTGAAGCGGCTGGAGGCGCGGGTCGGCACAAGGCTGATCGACCGGGCGCGCGGGCGGTTCGCGCTGACGGCGGCGGGCGAGCGGATGCTGGCCGAGGCGCAGGAGGTGGAGGCGGCGATCCTGCGGCTGGCCGACCGGATTGCGGCCTCCGAAGGGCAGGTGGCGGGCCATGTCACCATCGCGCTGGCCAGCCATGTGGTCAGCCCGGTCTTCGATGCGGTGCTGGCCCGGTTCATGGCCGATCATCCGGCGGCGCGGGTGACGCTGGAGGTGATGGCCAGCCGCGATGCGCTGGCGCTGGTGGCGGCGCGGCGGGCCAGCCTGGCGCTGTGTCTGGTGACGGCCGCGCCGCCCGGCCTGCGGGTGGAGCCGTTCTACCGCGAGAGTTTCGGACTGTTCTGCGGGCGCCCGCATCCGCTGTTCGGGCGGCGGGATGTGGCCGAGGCCGAACTGGCCGGGCTGGCGGCGGTGTCGTTCCAGACCGACCGCGAAGGCGATGTGCTGGAAGGCGTCACCTCGCTGCGCCTCCGGCTGGGGATCGGCGAACGGGTGGTGGGCCAGTCCGCCAATCTTGAGGAAGTGCGGCGGATGATCGAGCTGGGGATCGGCATCGGCCCGCTGCCGCTGCATGTGGTGGCCGGGGATGTGGCGGCGGGGCGGCTGTGGCAATTGCCGCCCTATGCCGGGCTACCGGTGGTGGAGGTGCAACTGGTCAACAATCCGGCGCTGCGGCAGAACCCGGCGGAAGCGGAACTGCTGGCGCGGCTGCGGGCGGCGCTGGCCGGGGTGCCACTGGCCGAACGGAGTTATGGACTGCCTGAGCCGATCTGACTGGCGAAGGCCATCGCCTTCGCCACACCGAAGCATCGTTACCCGGACCGCCGGGCCCATCAGGCCCGGCCAGCGCCCGCCCGCCCCCCCGGCGGGCGCTTCACGCCCGCCCGGTCGGGCGCTGGCCTCAATCGGTCTCGCGGGGCCAATCTTTCCGGTTGATCTGCCGCGCACGGGCGGGGCGAGGCGATGCCTCGCCTGATCCTGCCCGGCCCGCCGCATTCAGCATAGCCCCACGCAATGAATCCCATTCCAAATATCTATTTGATCAATGAATGACGCCGTCGCAGGCTGTTCCGGCAGCAGCGGGAGCGGATGATGAAGAAGACACCGGATCAGGACCTGTTTTTCGGCACCAGCACCCTGCCCAAGGTGGTGCGCGGCCAGGGCTCCTACCTCTGGGACTCGACCGGCAAGCAGTATATCGACGGCTCGGGCGGGCCTGCGGTCTATTGCATCGGCCATGCCAATGCCGAGGTGAACCGGGCGATCTGCGACCAGTTGGGCGCGCTGGCGCATGGCTATCGCTACAATTTCACCACCGATGCGCTGGAGGAACTGACCGGGATCGTCCGCGCCCGCTGCGGCGGCACCCTGCGCGAGATGGTCTTTGTCACCGGCGGGTCCGAGGCGGTGGAAAGCTGCATGAAGATCGCGCTGCAATACCAGACCGCCATCGGCCAGAAATCGCGCCGGGTGTTCATCAGCCGGGAACGGTCCTGGCACGGCAATACGCTGGGCGCGCTGGGGCTTTCGGGTTTCGCCGAAAGAACAGCGGCTTATGAGGGGGCCTTCATCCCGTCTGTGAAGATTTCCCCCGCCAACGCCTATCGCCCCGTTGCCGGGGCCACGGCGGAAACCGCGGGCGCGGCGGCAGCGGCGGAGCTGGAGGCGGCCATCCTGCGAGTGGGGCCGGAGAAGGTGGCGGCCTTTGTCTTCGAACCCGTGGTGGGTGCGGCGGGCGGCTGCGTGCCCGCGCCCGACGGCTATGCCAAGGCCGTGCGCGAGATTTGCAGCCGCCATGGCGTGCTGATGATCTCGGACGAGGTGATGTCGGGCGCGGGCCGTTGCGGCCACTGGCGCGCATTGGAACGCGACGGGGTGGAGCCGGACATCATGTCGGTCGCCAAGGGGCTGGCCGGAGGGTATCAGCCGCTGGGGGCCGCGATCTGCACGACGAAGGTGTGGGAGGCGATCCGGGCCAAGGATGGCGCCTTCGGCACCGGACACACCTTCACCGGCCACACGGCGGCCTGTGCCGCAGGCGTGGCGGTGCAGAAGATCGTCGAACGCGAAGGGCTGGTGGCGCGGGTGGCCGCCAATGAACCGCGGCTGAAGGGCTGGCTGGCCGATGGGCTGGCAGGGCTGGAGGCGGTGGGCGACATCCGCGGCCGCGGCCATTTCATCGCGGTGGAACTGGTGGCCGACCGGGCGACCAAGGCCCCCTTCCCCGCCGCGCGCAAGCTGTTCATGAAGGTGCGGGCGCAGGGGATGGAAAACGGGCTGATCTGCTATCCGGTCGGCGGCAATGTCGACGGGGTGAACGGCGATATCGTGATCTTCGCGCCACCCTACAACTGCACCGACGACGAGTTGACCGAGATCGTCGACAAGGGCGCGCGGTCGATCCGGCAGGTGTTGCAGGCCGAGGGGCTGGCGTGATGTCGAAGATCATCATCTCCTGCGCGATCACCGGGTCGATCCACACGCCGTCGATGTCGCCCCATCTGCCGGTCACGGCCGAAGAGATTGCCACGCAGGCGATCGGCGCGGCACAGGCGGGCGCGACGGTGCTGCACCTGCATGCCCGCAACCCGGCAAACGGCCATCCTTCGGCCGATCCGGCGCATTGGATGGGCTTTCTGCCGGCGGTGAAGGCGGGCTGCGATGCCATCGTCAACATGACGACCGGCGGATCGGCGATCATGACGCTGGATCAGCGGCTGGCCGCGCCGATGGCCGCGCAGCCGGAACTGTGCAGCCTGAACATGGGGTCGATGAACTTTGCGCTTTATCCGATGCTGGCGAAACGCAAGGACTGGCTGCACGACTGGGAAGAACCCTTCCTGCGCAACACCGATGATCTGGTGTTCAAGAACACCCCGCGCGACATCGAGGCGGTGCTGACCCGGATGGGGGCCGAACGCGGCGCACGATTCGAATTCGAATGCTATGATGTCAGCCATCTTTACATGCTGAAGCATTTCCACGATCGCGGTCTGGTGAAGGGTCCGGTATTCCTGCAATTCGTGATGGGTGTGCTGGGCGGCATCGCAGCGGAACCGACGCATCTGATCCATCTGAAGGAAACCGCCGACCGGCTGTTCGGCGATGGCTATCTGTGGTCGGTGCTGGCGGCGGGGCGCAAACAGATGTCGATGGCGGCGATGGCGGCGGGCATGGGCGGGCATGTCCGGGTCGGGCTGGAGGACAATCTTTATATCTCCCAAGGGGTTCTGGCCAAGTCGAACGCCGAGCAGGTGGCGCTGGTACGCGAGATCGTCGAACGGCTGGGCCGCAGCGTGGCCACGCCGGACGAGGCGCGCGTCCTGCTGGGAACCAAGGGGGCGGCCGGGGTGGCGTTCTGATGGCCGCGCTGACGCCTTCGCCCGATCCGGCTCTGGTCGCGGCGGCGCTGCGGGCGCTGGCGCGCGACATGGGTGATCCCTACCGGATGGCGGATGCGGTGCTGGCGCAGGCGCTGGCCAGCGGGGCCTGTGCGGCGGTGCTGGCCGAAGAGGAGGGCCGCGCCGTCGGGGTGGCGCTTTATGCGCCGTTTCCATCCACCACGCGCGGGCTGATCGGGGCCTTTGTCACCGATCTCTGGGTGGATGCGGGCCAGCGCGGCACGGGCCTCGGGCGGCACTTGCTGGCGGCGGTGCGCGACCAGATGGCCGCACGCTGGGGCGGCAGCTTCCTGCGGCTGAACTATTATGCGGATAATCCCGGTGCGGCGGCCTTCTATGACCGGCTGGGGTTCCATGCCAAACCGCAGGAAATCTGGGTCACACTGGAAGGCAGGGAGTTGGAGGCGCTGTGAAGGCATATCTCGACGAACGGCAGCGGGGCCATGCGCCGAAACATTTCATGGCCAATGGCGCGCTGTCGCCCAACCCCGAAGTGCCCGCGCGGGTGGATGTGCTGAAGGCCGGAGCCGAAGCGGCAGGCTGTGCGTTCGCACCCCCTGCGGATCACGGGCTGGGGCCGATTGCCGCCGTGCATTCCGCCGAATACCTGACCTTCCTGCGTCATGCGCATGAACGCTGGAGCCGGATCGAAGGCGCGTCGGAAGAGGTGATCCCCAACATCCACCCGGCCGCGCGGACGGATTCCTATCCGAAATCGGTGCTGGGTCAGGCCGGGTTCCATCAGGCCGATACCTCTTGCCCGATCTCGTCCGGCACCTGGGAGGCGGCCTACTGGTCGGCGCAGACCGCCCTGTCGGCGGCCGAGGCGGTGGCGGCGGGCAGCCATGCCTATGCCCTGTGCCGCCCGCCGGGCCACCATGCCTTTGCCGATCTGGCGGGGGGCTTCTGCTTTCTGAACAATGCGGCGATTGCGGCGGACGCCTTGCGCCGGAAAGGGTTGCGCCCCGCCATTCTGGATGTGGACGTGCATCACGGCAACGGCACGCAGGGGATATTCTATGCCCGCGCCGATGTGCTGACGGTGTCGATCCATGCCGATCCGATCCGGTTCTATCCGTTCTACTGGGGCCATGCGCATGAGCGGGGCGAAGGCGCCGGTCTGGGCTGCAACCTGAACCTGCCCTTGCCGCGCGGCACCGGCGATGCCGATTACATGGCGACACTGGCCACCGCGCTGGAGGCGGTCGACAGTTTCGGCGCCGATGTGATCGTGGTCGCGCTGGGGCTGGACGCGCATGAGAACGATCCGTTCAAAGGTCTGCGCGTCACCACTCCCGGCTTTTCCCGCATCTCCGAGGCGATTGCCGCCACCGGCCGCCGCCTCTTGGTGGTGCAGGAGGGCGGCTATATGTCCGACGATCTGGGCCCGAACCTGACGGCTTTTCTTTCCCCTCTCGGCTGAGGTGCCGGATGTCTGATCTGCAAGGGTTTTTCTTGGCCGCCCCGCAGGATAGCGGCGATCCGGTGACGGGGCATTATTACGAGACGGCCAGCCCAGACCCGGCCCGCCCGCAGGTCTGGGGCTATACCGACCGGATCAGCCATGCCCCCGGCGAGGTGCTGCGGCTGCATGTGATGTCTTCGGCCGCCGAAGTGGGGCTGCGGATCGAACGCGACGGGCTGGTGCCGGAAACCGTGCATCGGGCGGTGATTCAGGGCGGCTTTGTCCCCACGCCGGACGAGTGTTCCGTTACCGGCTGCGGCTGGCCGGAACGATTCGCCATGACCCTGCCCGAGAGCTGGAAAAGCGGCGTTTACCGGCTGGTGCTGTCGGTCCCCGGCCATGACAGCGAACACATGTTCGTGCTGCGGGCGGCAAGGCCGGCGGCGCGGATCGCCATGGTGCTGGCGACCGGAACCTGGTGCGCCTACAACGACTGGGGCGGGTCGAACCATTATCAGGGGCTGACCGGGCCGGGAGGCACTCTCTTCGCGCCGCAGGTCTCGGTTCACCGGCCATGGGCAAGGGGGTTCGTGCGCTGGCCCGGCGATGCGCCGCGCATTCCGCATGCCACCCCGCCGGGCGGGCCGCCGGTCTATCCGCACATGATCTATGCGCGCAGCAAGGGGATTTCCAAGAAATACGCCTCATCGGGCTGGGCGGCGTTCGAGCGGCCCTTTGCGCTGTGGTGCGAAGCACAAGGCATCGCGCTGGACTATCTGACCCAGCACGATCTGCAGCGCGATCCGGGCTGTCTGGATGGCTATGACCGCGCGCTGATCGTCGGCCATGACGAGTACTGGACCTGGGACATGCGCGACGCGCTGGAGACCTGGGTCGATGCGGGTGGGCGGCTCTGCCGGTTCGCGGGCAATTTCTACTGGCAGACCAGGCTCAGCCCCGATCTGTCGGTGCAGACCTGCTACAAGACCCGCGCCGAGACCGAAGACCCGGTGGAGGACCGGTCGCGCATGACCGATCATTGGGATCACCGCGACATCCGCCGCCCCGCGACGCTGACCATGGGGCTGACCGGTTCGGCCGGGGTCTATGCCGGCTGGGGCCGCACGGCGGCGCATGGCGCGGGCGGCTTCACGCTCTATCGCCCGCGACACTGGGCGCTGCGCGGCACCGGGCTGGGCTATGGCGATGTGCTGGGGCGCGAGGCGAGGATCTTCGCCTATGAGGTGGACGGGGTGGAGTATGTGATGCGCCACGGCCTGCCCTTTGCCGCCCCCGATGCGGCGCTGGCCGGACCGCTGGAGATCATCGGCATGGCCCCGGCGACGACCCTGGCCCATTCCGAGGGCGCGCATGACCGCGACCCGTTCATTGCCGACGAGGATGCGGTGGAAATCGCCATGTCGCTGTTCGGCCGGGTGGATGATGAAACCCTGGCGCGGGTGACGCATGGCAACGGCTGCATGGCGGAATACCGGCGGGGCAAGGGCGGCATCTTCAACGCCGGGTCCTGCGAATGGGTGGCCGGGCTGATCGCACGCGACCGGGCAGTCGAGACGGTGACGCGCAACGTGCTGCTTGGGGACTGGGGATAGCACGGCTCCTCCGGCGGCTTCGCCGCGTCGTCGCGGCGCGCGACGAGCGGTCGAAGACCGACGAGGAGCGTTACCTGCCGCGCAGCCTGTTACCTTCGGGATCGAAGGGTGGCCGGTGCAGCACACGGGCCGGGACCGAACCGCCCAGGATGGCGACGCGCAGTTCATCGCCCGGCGCGACAAGCCCGGCTTTCAGATAGGCGATGGCCAGCGACTTGCCGACCGAATAGCCATAGGCCCCGGACGAGACCTGGCCCGCGGGCGTGCCGTCGGGCAGGAAGACCGGCTCTCCGCCCTGCGCATCGGCATCCGCTGCGTCGATCTCCAGCATGACCATCGTGTCGCGCGGCGGCTTGTCCTTTACCGCCAACCAGGCGTCGCGGTTCAGGAACGGCTTGTCGTCGCGGATCAGCCCGGCAAGACCGGATTCCTGCGGCCAGTATTCGGGGCTGTAGTCGCGGCCCCAGGAGCCATAGCCCTTTTCGACCCGCAGGCTCATCAGCGCGCGGCTGCCGACCGGGCCTGCGCCCAGATCGCGACCCGCCTCCAGCAATGCGGTGTAAAGCGCCTGCTGATCGGCTTCGGCGCAATGCAATTCCCAGCCCAGATCGCCGGTGAAGGACACGCGCAACGCCACGCAATCCACCCCGGCCACCACGATCCGGGCCGAGCGGAAGAACGGGAAGGCCGTGTCCGACAGATCGGCATTGGTCAGCCGGGACAAGAGCGCGCGCGACTGAGGTCCGGCGATGTTGTAACCCGCCGTCGCGTCGGTCAGGCTGTCGAAACTGGTGCCTTCGGACAGTGGCACGGCGCGGAAATAGCGCAGGTGGAAACGTTCGGCCATGCCCGAGCCAATCACCCAGAACTCTTCCGGTCCAAGCCTTGTGACGGTGAAATCCCCCGCCACGCCGCCGCGCCTGCCGATCAGCGGCGTCAGGCAGGACCGGCCGACCGCCCTGGGCATCCGGTTTGCGAAGACCGCGTTCAGCCAGTCCTCGGCCCCCGGCCCCGCCGCGCGGTAGCGGGCGAAGTTGGAGATGTCGATGATCCCGGCCCTGTCGCGCAGCATCCGCGCCTCGTGCCCCACACTGTCCCACCACGGCTGGCGGGTGAAGCCGGCGCTGTCGAGGGTTCCAGCGTCGAAGTAAAGCGGATGTTCCCAGCCGGAATTGAGGCCGAAGACCGCGCCCATGGCCTGCTGTGCCTCATAGACCGGGCGGGTGCGGGCGGGGCGGCCTGCGGCACGTTCCTCGCCGGGGAAGTGGATCTTGAAGCGGTGCGCATACTGGTCCTGCACGCGGGCGCGGGTAAAGGCCGGTGTGGCCCAGGCGCCGAAGCGCGCCAGATCCCAGCCGAACATGTCCAGCGAAGGCTCGCCCTCGACCATCCATTCGGCGGCCAGCCGCCCCAGCCCGCCGGATTGCGAAAAGCCGGGGATGATGCCGCAGCAGCAGAAATAGCCGCGCAGTTCCGGCACCGGGCCGAACAGCGCGGCGCTGTCGGGCGACCAGATCATCGGGCCGTTGATCACCCGCTTGATCCCGGCGCTGCCGACGGCGGGCACGCGGGCGATGGCGCGCATCATGTTCGGCTCGATCCGTTCCAGATCGTCGGCGAAAAGCTCGTGCCCGAAGCCGGGCGGGGTGCCGGTTTCGGCCCAGAATTTCATGTCGCGCTCATAGGCCCCGACCAGCAGGCCCTGGCCTTCCTGACGCAGGTAATATTCGCCGTCGCGGTCGGCGACCGAAGGCAGGCGGCGGCCCATCGCGGCGATTTCGGCGATCGTCTCGGTGACGAAATACTGATGTTCGGTCGGGATCAGCGGCAATTGCAGCCCCGCCATCGCCGCCACTTCGCGCGCCCAGAGACCGGCGGCGTTGATCACCCAGGGGGTGCGGATGTCGCCCTTCTCCGTCCGCACGATCCAGGTGCCGTCGGGTTGCGGCTCGGTGGCGGTGACGGGGGTGAAGCGGTGGATTTCCGCCCCGCGCGCCCGCGCCCCCGCCGCATAGGCCATGGTCACGCCCGAAGGATCGACGTTGCCGCCATCGGGTTCATACATGATGCAGCGGATGCCGTCGAAATCGACCAGCGGATGCAGGCGTTCGGCCTCGTCCCGGCTGATCTCGTGGAAATTCATGCCATAGCGGCGGGCCTTGGCCTCTTGCAGGCGCAATTGCTGTTCGCGCGCCTCGGTCTGCGCCAGATACAGGCTGCCGGGCTGGAACACGCCGCAGCCCTGCCCGGTTTCGGCCTCCAGTTCCTTGTAAAGCTGCATGGTATAGTGCTGAAGGCGGCTGATGTTGGTCACGTCATGCAGGCCGTGGATGTTGGCGGCGGCATGCCAGGTGGAGCCGGAGGTGAGTTCCGAGCGTTCCAGCAGCACGACCTCGGTCCAGCCCGCCTTGGCCAGATGGTAGAGGATCGAACAGCCGATCACCCCGCCGCCGATCACCACCGCCTGAGCCTGCGTCCGCATGATCCGCCCCCTGCTTTCCGGGCGCAAGAATAGCCTGCGGCAGCAGGCGAGAGGTATAAATATTCTGATGTCATGGGCCGCAGGAATGTTATGGATGGCGCGTCATGGCATGGATCGGAAAGGGATGCAGATGAAACGCCGCGCGCCGCCGCCGCTGAATTTCGTGCGGTCGTTCGAGGCGGCGGCCCGGCATCTGTCCTTCACGCGGGCAGCGGCGGAACTTGGCTATACCCAGGCCGCCGTCAGCACCCATATCCGGGGGCTGGAGGCGCATCTCGGTCAGCGCCTCTTTCACCGCAAGGCGCGCTCGCTGGCGCTGACCGAAACCGGTGCTGCACTGTTGCCGACGCTGCGGCAGGCACTGGCGCAGATCGACGGCGCGGCCGAGGCCATCGCCAAATCGGCGCGCGAGCGCAGCGTTGTGCTGTCCTGCCCGATGAGCCTGGCCGAAGGCTGGCTGCCGCAGGTGCTGACGCGGTTCCGGGCGGTGCAGCCGGGGGTCGAGGTGCTGGTGCAGGGCACGGTCTGGGAGCGGGACGAGACCGATCCGGCGGATATCGTGATCTCGGTCCGGCGCGAAGATGAGGTGCCCGCGAATTGCCGGCTTTTGCTGCGGGACGATCTGGTGCTGGTCTGCGCGCCGGCGCTGGCGGAGGGGATCGAAACTGCGGGCACGGGCGGACCGGCGGCCGCGCTGGCCTTGCCGCAGATCCGGGTGGCCGGACGGCAGGAATATTTCGCGCTGTTCGCGGCGGCGCATGGGGTAGAGGACCACCCTGCCCCGGTCTTGCGGACCAACGGCAGCAATATCTCGCTGGAACTGGCGGCGGCGGGGCTGGGGGTGGCGATCGCGGTGGAGATGCTGGCCCGGCCCTATCTGGCGCGCGGCGCGCTGGTGGCCCCCTTTGCCGAACGCTATCGCAGCCCATGGGGCTATTATGTGGCGACACCGACGCGGCGGCTGTCAGCCCCGGCGCGGGGACTGTTGGAGTGTCTGAAGGCGGCGGCGGCTGGCTGAAGCCTGCTACGGCGTGGCGCGTTTCAAAGACACCACATTTGCTTGCGAATGGTTCGAATATGTATCCCAGGTCGGCGTGTATTCTTCTGACTGATTGCCCCATACCGTCCAGCCAACACGCGGGCCGCGCGCAAACATTTCAAGCCGCGGACCTGGGCTGCATCCTTCGATCAAAGGATATTGTTCATCGGGTTTGCGGCTGTGTTCGCGCTTTTGCGTCGAGATGATGTTCTCTTGCGTACGGCCAAGCTGCATGGTCCGGGCGTTCTTGCCGCGCACTCCGAACAGAAGGATTTCCGTCACATTGCGAAAGTAGAAGCCGACACCGCGACGATCCGGGCCGCCATCCTTGCGGATCTTGTACCAAATGAGGTTGCTTTTGTAGCTGAACCCCCAGTTTTCCATGACCTTCAGCCCTTCGGGCAGCAAGGCGTTCGGCACCCACATGTAAAGATGGGCTGTGTCGGCAACGATTGCCTCGACCGGCAGATCGCAGATTTCGCGCAAGGTCATGGTTGGATAGCGCGAAAGCCGTTTGTGTTCCGGTGCCATTTTGCCGGTGCGGTTCTGGAATTGCCAGGGCGGATCAGCCAGAATGGTGCGGAACCTGGTCTTGCCCGCCTTGGCGAGGAGGTCATCTGCGGCCGTGGTCATTCCTCATCCTCCTCAAAAAGTGCCTTGGTGATCCCGAAGACCAAAAGGGGGCATCCCGCACCGCCGCCTCCCAGAATTCTGGGCAGGAGTTTTGACATGTGAGTGGTCGAATTGCCGTAGGACGAACCTCGGCCAAGTTCGTTAAAGATGTCTTGCAGTTCGTCGGATCGGGTAATCACGATACCCACGCTGACGGCGCGGAGATCGAACAACAGGCGAAAATTGTTGAGGTCTCGGTCGTAGAACGGATCCTTGTTGTTCCATTCGATTTCCAGCGCCACGCCGTTCTTGTAACAGTCGATCTTGTGGGTTGGAGAGTCCAGCCGCGTGCCATCCACTTCGATGGCGGTCTGGAATTGTTTCTCGACCCAGCCTCGTTGCGACAGAAAGCCGTCGATGAAGGCTGAAAGCTGAGACTTGTTACCGCCGCCCTTGGTGATCCACGATTTCCGCAGGCGGAAGGCCGAAAGAACATCCAGCAGATCTTGCCATTCGGATGGAAAATCCTGGGTCAGAATTGCGCTTGCATGCTTCCATTCGTAGCATTCGTAATGCTCGCGGATGAAGGGAGGCAGGCGTTCGTCCAACATTTTGTGGCTCCGGTTCGAAAAACCAGCATAGATAGGGGTTTTGAAATGTGCAAGACGAAGGCAGCGCGCCGAGGCCCAACCTACCAGAGCGGGTCCTTCGCCAGCGCCGCGCCGAAGCGGGAAATCCCCGGCGTCAGGGGGAACAACTCGGCCTGAAGGGCGTGGTAGATGTCGGGCTTTCCGTTGAACTGGGTCCGCGCCGGGCGGCCGTCGTCGCCGATTTCGGGGAACCAGCCGCCGGCCTGATGGTCGATGAAGGCCCGGTCGGCGAAGGTCCAGAGACGGCGATACCAGACCTCGTCCTGCGGATTGCGTTCCAGCTTGATCAGCGCGGCGAGGGTGCCGATCGCCTCGGTCACGGGCCACCAGTAGCGGCTGCGGATCGCGGGGCTGCCGTCAAAATCCAGCGTGTAGACGATGCCGCCCCGGTCCTTGTCCCAACTGTCGGTGAGCGCGGTTTCCAGGATGCTGCGGGCGATGGCGGGGCTGCCGTCATCGGGGCGGCCGGCCAGATCCCACCAGTGCAGCAGCAGGCGGGCCATCTCGAAGCTGTGGCCCGGCGTGGTGCCGGCCGGGCGGAACATCGGATTGCCGGAATAGCTGCGGTCGATCGACCAGTCGGCGCGGTAATGCTCGGGCAGGCGCCAGCCGTTTTCGGGCGCGATGCGGCGCAGGAAGGTGGTCAGGATGCGGCCCGCGCGGATCAGATGGATGTCGCGTCCCGTCGCCTCGAACGCGGCCAGCAGCGCCTCGACCCCGTGCATGTTGGCGTTCATGCCGCGATAGTCGGAAAACGGCGTCCAGTCGCGGTTCCATTCATCGGCCAGAAGACCAGGGGTTTCCTCCCAGAAATGCCGGTCCAGCGTGGCGCTGGCGGCGTCGATCAGGGCCTGTGCGTCGGGGTGGCCTGCGAGTTTCGCCGAAGATCCGGCGAGAAGGACGAAGACATGGCCATAGGCCAGCTTGCGGCTGTCGTGGATGGCGCGGCCGTCCAGCGCCCAGAGCCAGCCGCCATGGTCGCGGTCGTGGTGATGGCTGGACAGATAGCGCATGCCCTGGTCGATGATCGCATCGCAGCCGGGGCGCCCGGCCAGTTTCGCCAGAGCATAGGAATGGATCAGCCGGGTGGTGGTGTGCAGTTCCTGCACCGTATCGGGCAAGGGCCGGCTGTCATAGCCCAGCACATGAAAGCCCCCGGCGGGGTTCGGGCTGGCGGCGAAGGCCTCCAGCTGCCGCGCGGCATCGGCGGCCAGAAAGCCGCGATGCGCCGGATCGTCCAGCCAGAAACCCTGTGCCGCCTGATCGCCCGGTCCGGTCTGCGCCATGCTGTCCCCCTGCCCTTTGGCGCCCTTATACCGGGGGCCGTCCGCGGCGGCTATCCCCGGCGGCAGGCTTTGTCCCGGCGCTGGAGGGGCTTCGCGCCCCTCCAGACCACCCCGCGGGGTATTTTTGCAAAGATGAAGGGTCAGAGGCTTTCGGCCCCGTCGATGACAAGGGCATGGCCGGTGACAAAGGACGACCGGGACGAGGCGAGGAAGACGATCGCTTCGGCGATTTCCTGCGGCGTGCCGAAGCGGCCCATCGGGATCTGGCACGCGACATAGGATTCCAGCGCGCGGCGGCCACCCATCTGGGATTCGAACCCGGCGTTGAAGGCGGTGTCGACGAAGCCGGGGCAGAGCGCATTGCAGCGCACGCCATGGCGGGCGTAATCGACGGCGATCTGCCGCACCATGGCGATGACGGCGTGTTTGGTGGTGCAATAGGCGATCATCTCGCGATCATACTGCACGCCGGAATTGGACGAGGTGATCAGGATCGAGCCTTTACCCGCAGGTTTCATCACCGCCATGGCGGCCTGCGCCGCGACGAAATGCGACCGCACGTTCAGCGCCCAGCTGGCATCCATCTGGGCGGCGGTGATGTCTTCCAGCCGCCCGGCGACCTGCAGCCCGGCATGGGAATGCAGCACGTCGAGCCTGCCATGGCGGCGGGCAGCGGCGGCGATGGCACCGGCAAGGGCGGCATCGTCGGTCACGTCCAGCGCCAGCGCCTCGGCCCGGCCCCCGGCGGCGGTGATCGTTGCGGCGACGGCCTTGGCGCGGGCGTCGTCGCGGTCGGTGACGATGACCAGCGCGCCCTCGGCCGCCATTGCCAGCGCCCCGGCGCGGCCGATCCCGGCCCCGGCGCCGGTGACGAAGGCGATGTGATCGCGCAGGATGCTCATCCCGGTCTGCGCCCGCGTTGCAGGATCAGTTGCGCGGTGACGAGAAGGAGGAGCGAGACCACAAGCACCATGGTGCCGATGGCATTGATCTCGGGCGTCACCCCGCGGCGGATCGACGAGAAGACATAGATCGGCAGCGTGGTTTCCGACCCGGCGACGAAGAAGGCGACGATGAAATCATCGAAGCTGAAGGTGAAGGCCAGAAGGAAGCCCGCCAGTATGGCCGGGGTGATCAGCGGCAAAGTCACCTGCCGGAAGGTGCCGAAGGGGGTGGCGCCAAGGTCCGATGATGCCTCGATCAGGCTGCGGTCCATTCCCGCCATGCGGGCGCGGACCAGGATGACGACCAGCGCCATGGTGAAGAGGCCATGCGCCAGGATCAGCGAGCCATAGCCGAGGCCAAGCTGCGGCGGGCTGTCGCCGGGCCAGAGCGTTGCAAGTGCCGGGTTCAGCCAGCCGAACAGCGTCACCAGCGCGATCAGGGTAGAGATGCCGATGACGATACCCGGCACCATGACGGCGATGTAGATCAGCGCGTCGAACAGCGCGCGCAGGCGGCCCCTGACCGATTGCAGCGCCAGCGCCGCCAAGGTGCCGGTCAGGGTGGCCAGCACCGCCGAACAGGCGGCAACGATCAGGCTGGTTTGCAGCGCGTCCATCACGAAGGGGTTGGAGAGCGCCTTGCCATACCATTGGGTCGAGAACCCCTGCAATTGCGCGGCATGGCGGCCCGCATTGAACGAGAAGAGCGCAATCACCCCGATGGGGAGGTAAAGGAACAGGTAGATGCAGAGAGCGTAAAGGCGCATCATCCCCTCACATCAGCGACACGTCATCGCGGGTGCCGCCCAGGGCCCGCGTCAGCCGCATGTAGGCGGCCACTGTGATCAGCATCACCACGACCAGCGCCACCGCAACCGCCGCCCCGAACGGCCAGTTGCGCGATTGCAGGAAGAGATCGACCAAGGCATTGCCGACAAAGAACACCTTGCCGCCACCCAGCATGGCGGGGATCAGGAATTCGCCCATCAAGAGGATGAAGACCAGCATCGACCCGGTGGCGACGCCGGGCATCGAGATCGGCACCGCGATCTGCCACAGACTGCGCCAGGGCGGCGCGCCAAGATCGGCGGCGGCCTCCAAGAGGCGCTTGTCCAGCTTTTCCAGGCTGACATAGATCGGGAAGACCATCAGCGGCAGATAGCCATAGACGATGCCGACCATCACCGCGAAGGGCGTGTTGATCAGCCGCGGGTTGCCAAGGCCAAGCGCGTTCAGGAGCGACGGGATACCCTGCCCGCCCAGAAGGAAGATCCACGCATAGCTGCGGATCAGGATCGAGGTCCAGAACGGCACGATCACCAGAACCAGCAGCAGGGTCTTCCAGCGCGGATCGGCCCGCATCGCCAGGAACCAGGCCAGCGGCCAGGCGATCACAAGGCACATCAGCGTGCCAAGGGGGGCCAGCGTCAGCGTGTTCCGGAACGCCGTCCAGCGGGTGCCGAGATTGAGGTAATTGTCGAAGGAAAAGGCGGGCGCGTAACCGCCCGCCTCGGCCCGTTCCCCGAAGGAATAGACCAGCACGACCACCAGCGGCAGCACCAGCATGCACAGCAACCATGCCCCGGCCGGGGCAAGGAACAGCGCCGTGCGATACCGCGGGGTCATTGCCGCCCCTCAGGCCGATTTGAAGCGGGCCATCAGTTCGGCCCGGTTCGGATCGGTCAGGGTGACGGCGGCACCGAATTCCAGCGCATCCAGCAGGTCCTTGGCCGGATACAGGATCGGGTCGGCCAGAACCTCGGGCGGCAGAAGGGCATCGACGCGGCTGTCGGCCACCGGATAGCCGTGGAAGGCGGCCTCGACTGCGTTCACCGCCGGGTCGAGCAGGAAGTTGATCAGTGCATAGCCCGCCTCGCGGTGCGGGGCACCCTTCGGCACGGCGAAGAAATCGGACCAGATCTCGCCACCTTCGCGGCCCAGGATGTATTCGATTTCCGGCATGTCGCGGTTCAGCTGCTTGCCGTCGCCGGTCCAGCACATCGTCAGCCAGGCATCGCCCGACCGCATCGACGGCTGGTAATCCGACGAGATGGCAAAGAGATGCGGTTTCACCTCGATCAGCAGCTTCTCGGCCTCGGCCAGTTCGGCGGGGTCGATCGAGTTGAAGGAATAGCCAAAGGCCTTCAGCGCATTGCCGATGGTGGTCAGCTGATAGTCATGCACCATGGTGCGGCCCGAGAAGGCCCCCTTGGTGATGTCGAAGAATTCCTTCCAGGTCGCGGGTTTGGGCGTGTCGCCTAGGTTCGCGGTGTTCAGCGCAAAACCGGTGGTGCCCCAGTTCTTCGGCACGGCATAAAGCTTGCCGTCGACGGTGCCCGGCTCGGCAAAGCGGGGGTCGAAGGCGGCGGCGTCATAATTGGGCAGCAGCGACAGGTCCAGGGGTTCGATCAGATCTTCGCCGACATAGGTGGTGATGGTGTAGTTCGTGGGCACGAAGACATCCCAGCCCGATCCGCCCGCCTGCAACTTGGCCAGCATTTCCTCGTTCGAGCCGAAGACGTTGACGTCCACGGCCGCGCCGGTGGCGGCGGTGAAGGCCTCGAAATTCGCAGGGTCGTGGTAGTTGGGCCAGGTGGCCAACGCCACGCGGTCGCCGATGCTTTGCGCCAGCGCGGGGCCTGCGCGCAGGCCGGGCACGGCGGCCCCCAGCACACTGCTGGCCAGCCCGAGGCCCGTGACCCCCAGGAAATGCCGCCGCGTGACCGAGCCTTTGCGGTACCGCTGCAATTCCTGCATGAACTTCTTCGCGCTGATGTGGTCGATGCGGTCGGTCATTCTCTCCACCCCGTTGATTATGGTTGTCAGTCTTCCTTCAGGATCAGTGCAGCACCTTCGGCCCAGGTGGCAAAGGCGCTGTCGCCCGGTTCAAAGCCGCCGATGCCGGTTTCGGCCTGCCGGGGCACCAGGATCAGGAATTCGCCCAAGGCCGCGTGCCGGACGTGATATTCGGTGTGTTCGCCCAGAAAGATGCGGTTCAGCACGGTCACGGGCAGGCCGCTGTCGCGCGAGAGCGCGATCTGTTCGGGGCGCAGGCTGGCGCTGGCGGCATCGCCGGGGGCAAGGGCCGCTGTGGCGCTGCCGGTGAAGCGGTGGCCCGCGGCCTCCAGCACGGTTGCCGCAGCGGTGCTTTCCAGCACCCGGCCGGGAAAGAAATTCGACTTGCCGACGAAATCCGCGACATAGCGGCTGACCGGCCGGTCATAAAGATCGCGCGGAGCCCCCACCTGCACGATGCGTCCGCCGCGCATGATGACGATGCGGTCCGACATCGACAGCGCCTCTTCCTGATCATGCGTGACCAGAACGAAGGTGATGCCGAGTCTGCGTTGCAGCGTCAGCAGTTCCAGCTGCATGTCGCGGCGCAGCTTGCGGTCCAGCGCCGCCATAGGCTCATC
This sequence comes from Paracoccaceae bacterium, assembly GCA_036745335.1. Lineage (GTDB taxonomy): Bacteria > Pseudomonadota > Alphaproteobacteria > Rhodobacterales > Rhodobacteraceae > Pseudogemmobacter. The sequence continues at coordinate 190,506 of DAIOGH010000001.1, read as the reverse complement.
CAGAAGCAGGATCTTCGGCTGGTTGACGATGGCGCGGGCCAGCGCCACCCGCTGTTGCTGGCCGCCCGACATTTCCCAGATCCTGCGCGGTCCGAAGCCGGGCAGCCGGACGGTCTCAAGCGCGCGGGAGACGGCGGCGTCGATCTCGGCGCGCGGCGGCACCGGGCGACGCTGGCGCAGGCCATAGGCGATGTTGTCGGCCACGGTCATATGCGGAAACAGCGCATAATGCTGGAACACCATGTTCACCGGGCGGCGATGCGCGGGCAGATCGTTCACCCGCTGCCCGTCGATCCGCACTTCGCCCTCGGTCGGCACCTCGAACCCGGCCAGCATGCGCAGGGCGGTGGTCTTGCCGCAGCCGGAAGGGCCAAGGAAGGTCAGGAATTCGCCGGGCCGCACGGCCAGGTCGATCCGGTCGGCGGCCAGCACCTCGCCGTAGCGTTTGGTTGCCGCGACGAATTCGGCAATCGGGGTGTCCGGGGCGGCGGGCTGGTCTGGCATGGCAACATATGCTTTGGATACCGCAAAAGCGTAGGAAACCCGGCCGCGCCTGTATATACCACAAAATGAATAGTCCGCGCCGGGAAAGGGCCAGGATGACGGGGCAAGCCTTGTTCGACCCGCTGGCCGCAGCGATTTCCGCCATCGGAACCGCCGACGGCCCGGCCCGGCTGGCGGCGGTGCTGCGGGCGGCGGTGCCCTACAGCTATACGGTGGTCTTCGGCTATCGCGGCACGGCGCGGCCGCTTGACCTTTACGATGACTTTCCCGCCGACCGGCGCAAGGTCTTTGTCACCGATTACCAGGACGGCCCCTATCTTCTGGACCCGCTGTTCCTGGCCGCCAGCCGCCCGGTGCCGACGGGTCTTTACCGCCTGCGCGATCTGGCGCCGGACCGGTTCTATCAGGGCGAATATTTCCGCAGCTATTATGTCCAGACCGGGCTGGCCGAAGAGATTGCCTTCTTCATCGACTGCGGCGATTCGGTGGTGGTGCTGTCCTTGATGCGCGCCGACCGCCCGTTTTCCCCGCGAGAGTTTCGCGCATTGCAGGCGCTGTGCCCGCTGGTCGAGGCGATTGCCCGCCAGCATTGGGCCGATCTTGACCGCAGCTTCACCCCCCTGCCGGCACAGGACAACCGGCAGGATTTTGCCCATGCCTTCCACAGCTTCGGCGTGGGCGTGCTGACGCGGCGCGAACGGCAGATCGTGGAATTCACCCTGAAGGGACATTCGGCGGTGGCGGTGGGGGCGATGCTGGGCATCTCGCCCGGCACGGTGCGCATCCATCGCCGCAACATCTATGCCAAGCTGCGGATCGGGTCGCAGGGGGAATTGTTCTCGCTGTTCATCGGCGCGACCGGCCGTCCCGGCCCGACAGGCTGATCCTTGCCATTTGGCATAGTTCCACTATATTGATGCCAAATGACGGAGAGCATCATGCTTCTGCACCCGATTGAAACCACCCCGGCGCGCAGCGACAGCCCGGCGATCACCGAAGATGAGGCGGGCGCGCTGGCCCGGACTACGGTGAGCCTGTTCCGCGCCTGGGACGTCAGCGATGCCGAGGCACGGGTTCTGCTGGGCGACATGGCCCCGCGCACCTGGGCGCGCTGGAAAGACGGCGCAATCGGCCGGGTGGACCGCGATCTGCGGATGCGGATGGCGCATCTGATGGGCATCCACAAGGGGCTGCGCTATCTCTTTCGCGACCCGGCGCGCGGCTATGCCTGGGTGCGCAAGCCCAATGCGGCCTTTGGCGGGGCTTCGGCGCTGCAGATCATGCTGCGGGGCGAATTGTCCGACCTGGCACTGATGCGCGACTGGCTGGATGCCGAGCGCGGCGCATGGTGAAGGACGCGGCACATCCCCGCCGCATCCGCTGGCCAAAGACCTGGCGGATCATCCGGTCGATCTGGCCGCCGGTCGATCTGTTCGAGGACATCGCCGACCCGCGCGACTGGGAGGCGCTGGTCGCGGTCGAGGCCAAGACCAACCCCCGCCTGCGCAACGAGGTGGGCGATCTGGGCAAGGTGCCGCCCGCCCGCCGGGTGTCCGGCCCCGGAGCCAGCCTGGTGATGGCGCCGTTCGTCCATTGCTCGCCCTTGCGGCCGGGGCGGTTCAGCGACGGCAGCTATGGCATCTACTATGCCGGGGACCGCGAAGAGGTGGCGCTGGCCGAAACCATCCACCATCACGCGGCCTTCATGGCCGCCACGGCGGAGCAGCCGGGCTGGACCTCGGATTTCCGGGCGCTGGTGGGGGCGGTCGACCGGGTGTTGCATGACGTGGATGCGGTGCCGGGCGTGTTGCATCCGACCGACTATGCCCCGTCGCAGGCTGCGGGTGCCGCATTGCGGGCGGCGGGCAGCGACGGGCTGGTCTGGAGCAGCGTGCGCCTTCCCGGCGGGCGCTGCATCGGGGTGTTCTGGCCCGATGTGGTGACGATTCCGGTGCAGGGATCGCATTTCTGCTATCACTGGAACGGCGCGCGGGTCGATTTCATCCGCCGCCACGACACGGGCGAGGTGCTGGCGGTCAGCTGACCCCTGCCCGCCTGACCCGCGCCGGGACGAAGATTATCTGCATCCTGCTGACAATCCCGACAAAACCGGCAAAAAACCGGTGCGGGCGGCTTGAATTGACCGGCATGCAGCCTCCATAACCGGAAAGGGGAAATCCTGGAATCGGGCCAAGGCAACAACCGCTTGCGCGGCAGCGTCCTCTCTCTGTCCGCCGGGGCCCGCATGACCATGGAAGAAGGAAGGAGACGACCCGCAGCATGATCGAAGGAACCCTGTTGCTGATCCTTGCCGGGCTGCCCTTTGTCGCTGCCCTTGCCGCGACCACGGTTTCGGCGAATGCCCGCAGTGCGGCGGCCTGGGTCTGCGGTTTGCTTCTGGCGGCGGGTCTGGTGATCCTTGGCATCCTGCATGAAACCATCAGCACCGGAGAGGTGGTCCGCGGCACGCTGCGCTGGGTGCCGTCGCTGGGGCTGACGCTGGCCTTCCGCATGGACGGGTTCACCTGGCTGTTCGTCAGCCTGGTCTTCGCCATCGGCATCCTGGTCTTGATCTATGCGCGCTACTACCTGTCGAAATCCGATCCGGTGCCACGGTTCTATGCCTTCCTGATGGCCTTTACCGGGGCCATGGTGGGAATGCTGCTGTCCGGCAACATCCTGATGCTGGTGGTGTTCTGGGAACTGACCTCGATCCTGTCATTCCTGCTGATCGGCTACTGGCATCAGGGCCAGGCGGCGCGCGACGGGGCGCGGATGGCGCTGATCATCACCGGCATGGGCGGGCTGTGCCTCTTGATGTCGATGCTGCTTCTGGGCCAGATCGTCGGCAGCTATGATCTGGACCGGGTGCTGGCCGCAGGCGATGCGGTGCGGGCCGATCCGCTTTATCCGCTGGTGCTGGTGCTGTTCCTGCTGGGCTGCTTCACCAAATCGGCGCAGATGCCGTTCCATTTCTGGCTGCCCGGTGCCATGGCCGCCCCGACCCCGGTTTCGGCCTTCCTGCATTCGGCGACGATGGTGAAGGCCGGGGTCTTCCTGCTGGTCCGCTTCTCGCCCGTGCTGGGCCAGACCGAGATGTGGTTCTTTGCCGTCACCGGCACCGGGATGCTGACGCTGGTGCTGGGGTCGCTGTTCGCGCTGTTCCGGCACGATCTGAAGGGCCTTCTGGCCTATTCCACCATCAGCCATCTGGGCCTGATCACAGCCCTTGCCGGGATCGGCAGCACCGCGGCCATTCTGGCGGCGATCTTCCATATCGTGAACCATGCCGTGTTCAAGGCCAGCCTGTTCATGGCCGCAGGCATCATCGACCACGAGACCGGCACCCGCGACATGCGGCGGCTGAGCGGGCTGATCCGCTTCATGCCGGTGACGGGATGCCTGGCCATCGTCGCCTCGGGCGCGATGGCGGGGGTGCCGCTCTTGAACGGGTTCCTGTCGAAAGAGATGTTCTTTGCCGAGGCCGCCGACTGGCACAACGGCAGCTGGCTGGATGATTCCCTGGCCTGGTTCGCCACTCTGGCGGGCATCTTCGCCGTCGCCTATTCGCTGCGCTTTATTGTTTCGGTCTTCTTCGGCCCGCCGCCCCAGGACCTGCCGAAACCCCCGCACGAACCGCCCGCCTGGATGCGCCGCCCGGTGGAACTGCTGGTTCTGGCCTGCCTTGTCGTCGGCATCCTGCCGGGGGTGACACTGGGGCCGACGCTGAACCTTGCCGCGCGGTCGGTTCTGGGGGCGGACCTGCCCTATACCGACATCGCGGTCTGGCATGGCTTCAACCTGCCCCTGATCATGAGCCTTGTCGCGCTGGCTGGCGGCACGGTGCTGTTCGCGCTGGCCGGGCGGCGGATCGAGGCGGGCCCCGAAGGCCCGCCGCTCCTGCACCGACTGAAGGCGCAGAAGGTGTTCGAGCGGCTTCTGCTCTGGCTGACCTGGAGAGCCCCGCGCGCCCTGCACCGGCTGTTCGGGACCGAACGACTGCAACCGCAGCTGCGGCTGGTGGTGGTGCTGACGGTGCTGGCGATGGCGGCAACGCTGTGGGGCGTGCTGGGTCAGGACCCCAAACCGCTGTTCAACCCGTTCAATCCGGCCTTTGCGCTGATGTGGCTGGCGGGGGCGGGCTGCGCCGTCGGCGCGGCCTGGATGGCGAAATATCACCGTTTTGCCGCCGTGATCCTGCTGGGCGGGGCCGGGGCCGTCACCTGCCTGACCTTCGCCTGGCTGTCGGCCCCCGATCTGGCGGTGACGCAGCTTCTGGTCGAGATCGTGACCACGGTGCTGCTGCTCCTGGGCCTGCGCTGGATGCCCAAGCGGCGCGAAGAGATTGCCGAGGACAAGCTTTTGCCCGCGCGCATCCGCCGTGCCCGCGACTTCGTCATCGCCGCCCTTGCCGGAACCGGGCTGGCCGCCATCGCCTATGTGATGATGACCCGGCCGCTGGTGCCCAGCGTCGGCGACTGGTTCCTGCGCAATTCCTATCACGAAGGCGGCGGCACCAATGTGGTCAACGTGATCCTTGTCGATTTCCGCGCCTTCGACACCTTTGGCGAAATCACGGTTCTGGCCATCGTGGGGATCAGCGTCTTTGCCCTGCTGCGCCGCTTCCGCCCTGCCCCGGAAAGCGTGGCCCTGCCGCCGCAGCAGGACAGCGCCGAAGACCGTGGGCTGGATGACGCGCTTCTGGTGCCGTCGGTCATCATGCGCTGGATGTTCCCGGTGCTGATGCTGCTGGCGGCCTATCTGTTCTTCCGCGGCCACGACCTGCCCGGCGGCGGATTTTCGGCCGGGGTCACGCTGTCGATCGGGTTCCTGCTGCAATATCTGGCGCATGACGTGCGCTGGGTCGAGGACCGGCTGACCGTGCTGCCGATCCGCTGGATGGGGGTGGGGCTGCTGATCGCCGGGGCCACCGGCCTTGGGGCCTTTGTCTTCGGCTACCCCTTCCTGACCGCCCATGCCCGCTATGTCACGCTGCCGCTGATCGGCGATGTTCCGGCGGCCACAGCGATGGTGTTCGACATCGGGGTCTTTGCCCTTGTGGTCGGGGCCACGGTGCTGATGCTTGTCGCCCTTGCGCACCAGTCGCTGCGCGTCGCCCGCCAGCGCGAACGCGATACCGCCACCCAGCAAGACCGTGAGGCCGCCTGATGGAAATCGTTCTTTCACTTGCCATCGGCGTGCTTGCGGCTTCGGGGACATGGCTGCTTCTGCGGCCGCGAAGCTTTCAGGTGATCACCGGGCTGTGCCTGCTGTCCTATGCGGTCAACCTGTTCATCTTCGCCATGGGCCGCGTCACGCTGAGCGGTGCGCCGATCATGCCGAAGAACGGCTTCATCAATCCGGCCGCCTATGCCGACCCGGTGCCGCAGGCGCTGGTGCTGACGGCCATCGTGATCAGCTTTGCCACCACGGCGCTGTTCCTTGTGGTGCTGATCGCATCGCGCGGACTGACCGGCACCGACCATGTCGACGGGCAGGAGACCGGACCATGACCGGCGGCCCCGAGCATCTGATCATCGCGCCGATCCTGATCCCCTTCTTCGCGGGTGCGCTGATGCTGGTCTATGACGAGCGTCAGCGCCGCGCCAAGCTGGCCATCAGCCTTGCCGCGGTGGTGGCGACGCTGCTGGCCTCGGTCGAATTGCTGGTCCGCTCGAAGGGCAGCGATCTGACCGGGAACAACGATATCGGCTTTTACCTGCTGGGCGACTGGGCCGCGCCCTATGGCATCGTTCTGGTGATCGACCGGCTGTCGGCGATGATGCTGGTGCTGACCGGATTGCTGGCGCTGCCTGCGCTGATCTATTCGGCCGCCGCCTGGCACCGGCAGGGCCAGCATTTCCACAGCATGTTCCAGTTCCTGCTGATGGGGCTGAACGGCGCGTTCCTGACCGGCGACCTGTTCAACCTGTTCGTGTTCTTCGAGGTGCTGCTGGCCGCCTCTTACGGATTGCTCCTGCATGGCGGCGGGCAGCTGCGGGTGCGGGCCGGGCTGCATTACATCGCCATCAACCTGCTGGGGTCGCTGCTGTTCCTGATCGGGGTCAGCCTGATCTATGGCGCGACCGGCACGCTGAGCATGGCACAGCTGTCGGTCATGGTGCCGGCCCTGCCCGATGACCAGCGGATGATGCTGCATGCCGGGGCCGCCTGCATGGGCATCGCCTTTCTGGTCAAGGCCGGGATCTGGCCGCTGTCGTTCTGGCTGCCCACCGCCTATATGGCCGGGGCGGCACCAGTGGCGGCCGTCTTCGCCATCATGACCAAGGTCGGGGTCTATGTCCTCTTGCGCCTTGGCTTCCTGATCTTCGGCTTTCAGGCCGGGGCCTCGGCGGGGTTCGGATCACCGGTGCTGATCGGCGGTGGCATGGCGACGGTGGCCTTCGGCTTTCTGGGCGTGCTGACATCGCAGGGGCTGGGCCGCATGGCGGCGCATCTGGTGCTGATTTCAGCCGGGACGGTGCTGGCGGCGGCAGGCTTTACCCTGGTCGGCAGCAGCCCGCAGATCCTGGCGGCGGCGCTGTTCTATCTGCTCGGCTCCACCCTGGCGACAAGCGCCCTCTTCCTGCTGATCGAACCGATGAGCCGCGAGGAAGGCGGCATCGCCGCCCTGCTGGCGCTGACCGCCGATGCCTATGGCCTGGACGAACGTGAAGAGGACCGCCAGCCCGAGGTCGGCCTGGCCATTCCTGGCACGCTGGCGGTGCTGGGCCTGTCGTTCGGCGCCTGTGTCATCGGGCTTGCGGGCCTGCCGCCGCTGCCCGGCTTCATCGGCAAGGTCGGTATCCTTCAGGGCCTGCTTTCCCAAGGCAGTGCCACCCCGGCGATAGCCTGGGCCTTTGCCGTGCTGCTGATCCTGTCGGGGCTGGCGACGCTGATCGGTCTGGTGCGGATCGGCATCCAGACCTTCTGGGCCAGCGAGGGCGAGCCGCCGCGCGTTCTGGCGCTGGAAATCGCGCCGGTGCTGGTGCTGGTGGCGCTGCTGATGTTCCTGACCGTCAAGGCCGAGGCGACGCTGAACTACATGCGCGAAACGGCGGCGGCGGTGATGCAGCCCGGCATCTACGCCCAGGGCGTGCTGGGTGCCCCGCGCGCCACCGATGCCGAAGAGGCCGCAGCAGAGGAGGCCGGGGACGAATGACACGTCTGCTGCCCCATCCCCTGCTGTCACTGGCCCTTGCGCTGATGTGGGTGCTGCTGACCCGGTTCTCGCTGGGGCAGGCCCTTCTGGGGTCGGCGGTTGCCGTGCTGGCCGGGCTGGTGCTGGCGCGGCTGGAACCGCAAGCCCCGCGCATCCGCGCCTTTCGTCCGCTGATGCGGCTGATTGGCATCGTCAGCATCGACATCCTGCGGTCGAACTGGTCGGTCGCCCGGCTGATCCTGACGAACGGCCGTCACGGGGCGCGGCGATCGGGCTTCGTGCATATCCCGCTTCGCTTGCGCGATCCGGTGCCGCTGGCGTTGCTGGCGGCGATCCTGACCGCGACACCGGGCACGGCCTGGCTGGAATACGATCCCGAATCCGGCGTGCTTTTGCTGCATGTCTTCGACATGATCGACGATGAGGCATGGCGCGTTCTGATCCGCGACCGCTATGAATCCCTGCTGCTGGAGGCCTTTGCATGACCACGGCAACCCTGATCTGGGCCGCGCTCAGCTATGCGCAACTGGTTCTGGCGGTGGCCGCCTGTCTGGCGGCCTGGCGCATCGCACGCGGGCCGCGGGCACAGGACAGGGTGCTGGCGATGGATGCGCTTTACGTCACCACGCTGCTGCTGTTCATCGTCACCGGAATGCGGCTGTCCACCCCCTTCCTGTTCGAGGCGGCCCTGGTCATCGCCCTTGCCGGTTTCGTCGCCAGCGTGGCGCTGGCCAAATTCCTGATGCGCGGCGAGGTGATCGAATGAGCGCGGTCGAGGGCCTGCCGCTGTGGATCGTCCTGCCAGTGTCGCTGCTTCTGGTGATCGGCAGCACGCTGACGCTTTTGGGCACCATCGGGCTGGTGCAGCTGAAAAGCTTTTATGACCGCATCCACGCCCCGACCCTGGGCACCAGCTGGGGGGCGGCGGCGATCCTGCTGGCCTCGCTGATCATCTGGTCCTGGGTGCAGGACCGGATCTTCCTGCATGAAGTGGTGATCGGCCTGTTCCTGATGCTGACGACGCCGGTGACACTGATGCTTCTGGGCCGCGCCGCGCTGCACCGCGACCGGGCCGAGGGGCTGGACGGCATTCCCCTGCCCCTGCCGGGGCGCGCACCGGACCCGGAGACGTCCAAAGCCACCGGGGAATGAGGCGTAACCTGCCGGGAAATCGGCTTGATCGCCCCGCAACGCAGGTGCAGGGTCTCCGGCCAGGGAGAAGGGCGGCCCGGCCCGGTGTGCAGATGGATGTGACAGAGATTTTCGACGCCGATCACTATCGGTGCCAGATCAAGGCCCCGCTGCTGGACGATGCCGCAGCCCTGCGGCACTTTCTGGATCAGGGGGATGCCGCAGGGCTTGATCCTTCGGCCTATATCGCAACCCGGTGGTATAAACAGCGCTATCCGGATTGGGCGGCGCGTGGATCGCGCACGGCGGCCGGGGATTTTCTGGCTTCGATCGGCATGGGTCGACAGCGCCAGCCGCATCCGCTGATCGACCCCGATCACTATCGCGCCAGCTATCCCGATCTGGCGGGGCTGGGGGCGGCGGCGGCCTTGCATTTCATCCGCAACGGCGATGGCGAAGGGCGCTCGCCTTCGGCCGGGTTCGATGCGGATTTCTACCGGCGCTGCTATCTGCCGCTGGGCCGGACCCATGCCTTTCGGCATTACATCACCGAAGGGGCAGCACTTGGCCATCTGCCGCGCCCCGTGCCCCGGAATGCGGCAAGCGCGCAGGCGGCCATGCGGCAGGCGGTGGCCGGGCTGGCGCGGCCGTTCCTCATGGTGTCGCATGATGCGCAAGCGGCGGGGGTGCCGATCCTGACGCTGGATCTTGCACGGGCACTGCGGGCGCGCGGGCATGATCCGGTGTTCCTGCTGGGCCATGCCGGGCCGCTGGTGCACAGGTTCCGCGCCCTTGGCCCCGTCTTCATTGCGGCCGAGGGCTGGGATGTGGCCGGGCTGGCCGCGGGCCTGCCGCCGGGCAATCCCGCATGGGTAAACACCGGGGCCGCCGCCGGGCTGGCCGCCGTTCTGGCCACATCGGGGCTGCGCTGCCTGGTTCTGCTGCATGAAATGGCGGATTACCTGCGCGGCCAGGGCCATATCCCCGGCTTACGCGCCGCACAGGCCGCGGGGGCGCAGCTGATCGTGTCGATGCCGCGCATGGTGCAGGCCTTCGCCCCCGAGCTTGGCGGGCAGGTGACGCAGATCCTGCCCGGCCTTGTGCTGCCGCCCACGCCGCTGGCCAGTTTCCGGCAAAGGCGCCGGCACGGCGGCGTCGGGCCGGTGTTCATCGGCGCGGGCCATGCCGACCATCGCAAGGGGTTCGATCTGTTCCTGTCAGCGGCAGCCCGGATCGCGGCCCGACGCCCGCAGGCCCGCTTCGTCTGGCTGGGGGCGCTGGACCCTTGGGCGCAAGGGCTGGCCGATGCGGCACTGGCCAAAGGGCTGCCGCTTGCCCTGCCCGGCTTTGTCGAGGACAGCCTGGCCTGGTATCGCGCGGCGGATGTCTATCTGCTGACCTCGCGCCAGGACCCCGGCCCGACCACGGCCATTCATGCGGCGGCAGTGGGCACGCCCTTTGTCGGCTATGCTGCGGACATCGGCCTGGTCGGGCTGACCGACGGCGCGTGCCGGTTCCTGCCGCCGGGCGACGAAGCCGGATTTGTCGAGGCGGCGCTGGAGATGGCTGCGGGGATCGGTGCTGAGACGCGACGCAGGCTGCGGCGGCGCGTGCGCGCGTCCACCAGCTTTGACACCTATGTCGATGCCCTGCTCAGCCAGTTTGACCGCGCGCCAGACGGCGCAACCTGACCCAGTCGCGCAATGGCAGCGCCGGGTTGCCGATCAGCCGCGCGCCCGGTGCCACATCGCCGACGACAACTGCGCCGACCCCGATCACGGCACCATCACCGATGCGCAGCGGCCGGTCGCGGGTGCCGTTCGCCACGACCACATTGGGCGCGACATTCACCTCGCGCCCGATGATGACATGGCCATGGATCGCGGAGGAGAAGCCTATGGTGCTGTAGGCCCCGATCTCGACATCATGCGAGATCAGCGCAGCCGTAACCTGCGCGCCCTCGCCGATCACCGCCCGCGGCCCGATGCGGGTATAGGGCGCGCAAAGGCTGCCCGCGCCATAACGCACTGCCGGATCGACATGGGGTTGACCGGGCCAGGAGGCGGTTGCCAAGACCGCCCCTTCCTGCGCGAATTGCGCGGCCATCCGGGCGCGAAGCGCACAGCTGCCGGGCGTCAGCAGCACCGGCAGATCAGGCCAGTCGCGCCGACGCGCGTCCGAGGAAATCACCGGAATGTTCAGTCCGGGATGGATGAAGCCATTTTCGATATCGTCGATCAGGGCGCGGATGCGCACCCGGCCCTGCCAGTATTCCTCCAGCCCGCGCAGGATCATCAGGCTGTGGCCGCGCGCACCGAAAACGGTGATCTCGTCGAATTCCGTGGTCGCTTTCATTCAGATGCCCGATGTGCTGCGGCCCGGCCATGATACCGCCCGCCCGGCGAACATCCACCCCGACTTGCACCGGGTCAGCGCGCGCCCCAGGTGTCGGTCAGGCGATAGCCTTCGGGCCAGGGGTCGGCCGGGTCCAGCATGTGCTGATGGATGCCGGTAATCCAGCCGCGCCCCGAGATTTCCGGCAGGATCGCCGGAATGTCGCCGACCTGCGTGGTGCCGACGATCCGCCCCGAAAACTCGGACCCGATCAGCGACACCGCCGTCAGCCGGTCGCCCTGCCCCATCTGCCCGCGCGCATGCAGCACCGCCATCCGCGCCGAAAGGGCGGTTCCGGTCGGAGAGCGGTCCACCTTGCCCGGCCGGATCGCCACCGCCGCCCCGGCGCGCAGCTCATTGCCCTGCCGCGTGACCGGCCCGGCGAAAAGGCAAAAGGAAAAATGCGTCCAGTCCGGGTTGGTCGGGTGGCGGAAACCCAGCTGTTCGGTTCCCGCCGCCGAAATCCTGACCCCCAGCGTGGCGATGTCATGCGCCTCGTCGGGGGTCAGCGAAAACCCCAGCGCCTGCGCATCGACGAAGACGAAACTGTCGCCGCCATAGGCGGTGTCGATGGTCAGCGTGCCAAGACCTTCAACCTCCAGCTTCGCATCCAGACGTTCGGCGAAACTGGGGTGGTTCTGCACGAAGATGCGTTCCGCCTTGCCGTTCCGGCATTCGGCGCGGACGCGGACCAGCCCGCCCGGCGCCTCAAGCACCATATGGGTTTCCGGCTCGACCATCGGGATGATGCCGCTGTCCAGCAGCACGGTGGACACGCAGATCGAGTTGGAACCGGACATCGGCGGGTTGTCCTCGGGCTCCATGATGATCCAGGCGGCATCCGCCTGCGGGTCCTTCGGCGGCACCAGAAGGTTGACATGGCGGAAGACGCCGCCGCGCGGTTCGTTCAGCACGAAATTGCGCAACGTCTTGTCTTCCCACAGGAACCGCGACTGTTCCCAGATCGTGTCTCCGGGCGGCGGGGCGACGCCGCCGACGATGACATCGCCAACCTCGCCCTCGGCATGGGCCGAGATCACATGAACGGTTTTCGTGCTGCGCATCGGACTACCTCAGCCATGTGGGAAGGGTTTTCGGGGCCTCGCCCGTCAGTGCGGCCGCCGCGCAATCGGCAAGGCTGCCGAAGCGCACGGCGCGGCCCGACAGGCCGGGGCCGTAATGGGCGTATTTGCCGGAATTGGTCATCAGCGCCCGTGTGCCGGGCGGGAAGACCGGCTCCGAAATCGAACACCAGCAAAGATCGGGCAGCACCTGTACACCGGCGGCCTCCAGCCGTTGCAGGGTGCCTTCGGCGCGGGCCTCGGCCATCACCTGCCGCCCGGCGGTGACAATGGTGGCTATGCTTGCCTTGCGGCCCGCAAGGGCATCGGCCAGCGCGCGGCATTCCAGCAGCGAGGCATGGGGGCTGCCGACGGCCACCAGTTCCACCGCCTGCGGCCCGTCGTTCAGGACCTGCCAGCCTGCCACCATGTCGGCACGGGTGATGCGGGCGCGGTCGGTGCCGGGGGCGATCCGGTCGGCCTCGGGCGTAACCCCTTCGACATGCAGCATGGGCGCGGCCGAAGTGGTGCCGAAGGCGGCACACAGGGCCTTGAGGTTTTCCGTCGTCGGCTGCGCGGTGGCCAGCCCGCGCAAGACCGGGATGCAATCGGGCGCCGCCTTGCCCGCCAGCCAGCCGATCAGCGGCCAGAAGGCATCGTCGATGGTGTCGGGCAGGTCGACGTCAAGGATGCGACGCGCCTGCCGGGGCGCATCCAGATAGACCCCGGACAAGGGCGCACGGCCGGTCAGCGCGATGCAAAGATCAAGGAAATCCGGGTGCTTGGCCGTCCGCGCGCCAAGGACGGAATTGGCATAGATCACCGCATTGGATTCCGACCAGGCAATCGCCTCGCCCTGCCCCGGCGCGGTGTCGAGAAGATAGGGCGAACAAGTGAAGGTCGGTTGGCACCCCATCCGCACATAGGCATCGGCCAGCCGTTGCGCCGGGCCGCCGAAACTGGGCGGCACGCCCTGCGCCCGCCAGTTGGCATGATCGACCGAGATCGCATTCATCGTGGCCGGGATGCGCACCCTGCCCCCCATCTCGGCCATTTTCTCGGCAAAGGTCAGGTTGGCGGGGCTGGCATAGATACAGCCGTCGATATGGCCCTGCGTCACGTCGATCAGCCGGGTTGCCCCCTGATTGGCGGCCATGGCGCAAATGATCCGCATCGCCTGTTGTGCGGCCGGACCTTCGGCCCCGTCCAGCAGGGCACGGTCGGCGTCGGTCAGATCCAGCGTGGCGGTGGCGGGGGGCGAGACCGGGATCCCAAGATCCCCGGCCCGGATTTCGGTATCGGTGATCGCAGCACTTTCCACCTGCGCCAGCGCCGCCCAGGCCGCAGGAGACAGGCGCAGGACCGGCAAGGGCCGGTCGAACATCCCAGCCGCGATCAGCGCGCCCAAAGTCACCACATCCTCGGGTTCCGAAAACACCAGCGCGGCGGGCGCGCGCCCGGTCAGCGCCAGATCCAGCAGCACCCCCGATCCGGTGCAGGACCCGCGGGTCGAGGGCATCATCAGCACGGCCCCGGTGATGCAGCGCCCGTGCAGCGGGTGGTGAACGTCGATGATGCAGCCGGTGGCAGGATCGACCCCGCCCCAGAACGACAACGGTTCCTGCGTGGCGATGACGGGGCCAGAAGCCTGCCCGCCAAGGATGCTGAGCGCCGCTTCGGTCATTTCACGACAAAGCCATGCGCGTAAGGATCACGGTCGTCGATGAAGATGGTGTTGATGCCGGTCTGCCGCGCCCAGCCCCCGATCGAGGGAATGATGGCGGGCTTGCCGGCGACTTCCACCGCCGCCTCGACCCGGCCCTTGAAGATCGAACCGATGATGGATTCGTGCCAGAACTCATCGCCGACCTTCAGCTTGCCCTTCGCCGCCAGCTGCGCCATCCGGGCGGATGTGCCGGTGCCGCAGGGGCTGCGGTCGATGGCCTTTTCGCCATAGAACACCGCGTTGCGGGCATGGGCGCCCTGAACGGTGGGCTGGCCGGCCCAGAGGATATGGCTCAGCCCGTTGATCGCCGGATGTTCCGGGTGGACGAAATCGTATTTCGCGTTCAGCGCGGCGCGCAGCTTCGGGCTGAACCCGACCAACTCCCCCGCAGTGAAATCGGCCATGTCGCGGAAGTTTTTCTGAGGCTCGACAATGGCATAGAAGTTGCCGCCATAGGCCACGTCCACCACAATCTCGCCCAGACCTTCCACTTCAGCCGTCAGCCCCTCGGCGTAAAGGAAGCCGGGCACGTTGGTCAGGCGGACCTCCTCGACGAAGCGGCCTTCCTGCCGGTAGGTGATGTCGACCTTCCCGGCCGGAGCGTCGATAGACAGCTTGCCCGGCTCGCGCGGGGTGATCAGGCCGTTCTCGATCCCCATGGTGATCGTGCCGATGGTGCCGTGGCCGCACATCGGCAGGCAGCCCGAGGTTTCGATGAACAGAACCGCCACATCGCAGTCGGGCCGCGTCGGCGGGTAGAGGATGGACCCGGACATCATGTCATGGCCGCGGGGTTCGAACATCAGCCCGGTGCGGATCCAGTCGAAGTCGCGCAGGAAATGGGCACGGCGCTCCAGCATGTTGGCCCCGTCCAGCCGCGGCCCCCCGCCCGAGACGAGGCGGACCGGGTTGCCGCAGGTGTGGCCGTCGAGGCAGGAGAAGGTGTGCAGGGCCATGGGTCAGAACCTTTGCGGAGAAAACGGTGTCAGGTCGATGGCGGGGGCGGTGCCCGTCACCAGATCAGCGACGATCCGGGCGGTGCCGGTTGCCTGGGTCAGGCCAAGATGGCCATGGCCGAAGGCGTGGATGACGCGAGGGGTGGCTTTTGCCGGGCCGATGGCGGGCAGGCTGTCCGGCAGGCTGGGACGGAAGCCCATCCATTGCACGCCGCCCGCCGGTTTCAGCCCCGGCAGGAAGGCTTGCGCCTTTTTCAGCATCGCTTCGGAGCGTTTGAAGTTCGGGGCCAGATCAAGTCCGCCCAGTTCCACCGCCCCGCCAACGCGGATGCCGGTGGACAGGCGGGTAACGACAAACCCATGGCCGCCGAAGGTGACTTGGATGCGCAGATCGAAGGCATCGGCGGGCAAGGTGGTGTTGTAGCCGCGCTCGGTTTCCAAGGGGATGCGGTCGCCGACGGACCGCGCGATCCGATGCGAATGGGCTCCGGCGGCAAGGACGACATGGCCCGCCCGGCGTTCGGTCCCCGTGGTCAGCACCTCGACCCCGCCGTCCACGGGCCGCAGGGCGCGGACATCGGCCCGTTCGATCTGCCCGCCATTGGCGCGGAAACGTTCGGCCAGCGCGAGGGTGAAGAGTTTCGGGTCCGAGATCGAAAACCAGCCGGGGGTAAAGGTGCCATGGGTGAAGCGCGGCGACAGGCCGGGTTGCAGCCCGGCCATCTCGGCCGCGTCCATATGGCGGAATTCGATGCCATGGGCTTCGCGCGCGGCCCAGCCGGGCAGACTGGCATCCAGTTCGGCCTTCGACTCGTAGACCTGAAGGTTGCCCTTCCTTTCCAGCATCGGCAGGGTGCCGGTGGCGGACAGGAAGGGCTCCAGCTCGGCCTTCGACAGATCCATCAACGCGGTCTGCGCCGTGGTCGAGGCCGCAACGCGGGCGGGCGAACAGGCCCGCCAGAAGCGGACCATCCAGGGCGCGATCTTCAGCGCATAGGCGGGCGGCACCGACAGGGGGCCAAGCGGATCCAGCAGCCATTTCGGGGCCTTGCGCAGGATGCCGGGGCTTGCCAGCGGCAGGATGTCGGTAAAGGCGAAGGCCCCGGCATTGCCCGCCGATGCCCCCGCCGCCGGGCCTTCGCGGTCCAGCACCGTCACCTTCAGCCCGCGCGCCTGCAAGGCCAGCGCGGCGGACAGCCCCACCACCCCGGCACCGACGACGATCACACCGGATTGCATCATGCCCTCAGTGGGTTGCAGCCAGGAACTGTTGCAGATCGGGGTCTTTCGGCGCACCGAACAGCTGTTCCGGCGGAGCGATCTCGGCCATCACGCCTTTGTGGAAAAACGCAACCCGGTCAGAGACTTCTCGGGCGAACTTCATCTCATGCGTGACGCAGATCATCGTCATGCCTTCCGAGGCCAGCATCCGCAAGGTATCCAGCACCTCGCCCACCAGCTGCGGGTCCAGCGCCGATGTCACCTCGTCGAACAGCATGTAGTTGGGCGACATCGCCAGCGCGCGGGCAATCGCCATGCGCTGCTGCTGGCCGCCCGACAGCCGCGACGGATAGACCGAAAGCTTGTCGCCAAGGCCCACATGCTTCAGCTGCTTTTCCGCCTCGGCCCCGGCTTCGGCCTTGGAGCGTTTCAGCACCTTCACCTGGGCCAGCATGACGTTTTCCAGCACGGTCAGATGCGGGAATGCGTTCCATTGCTGGAACACGATGCCGATCTTCTGGCGCAGCTTGTTCAGGTCGGTCGCCTTGTCATGCACCACCACGCCATCGACGGTGATCTTGCCGGAATCGATGGGTTCCAGGCCATTGATGCAGGTCAGCAGGGTGGATTTCCCCGACCCCGAGCCGCCGATCACGGTCAGCACCTCGCCCTTGGGGACGGTCAGGTTGATGCCTTTCAGAACCTCAAGTGCGCCAAAGGATTTGCGGACATTCTCGATCTCAATCATTGGACCACCGTTTTTCCAGATAGCCACCGAAACGCGCGATGGGGAAGGAGATGACAAAGTAGAACAGCCCGCAGATCAGCAAGAGGAACAGCGGCTCTTGCAGGCGGGTGATCAGGATCTGGGTGGATTTCAGCAGCTCCACCACCTGAACGATATAGACAAGCGCCGAATCCTTCATCACCCCCAGCGCCAGCCCGATCCAGGACGGCAGCGCCACTCGGGTGGCCAGCGGCAGCACGACCGATGTCATGTCCTGGCCCCAGGTCATGCCAAGGCTGCGCGCGGCACGGCGCAAGGTCTGCGGCACCGCCTCGATCCCGCCGCGGACGATCTCGGCGCAATAGGCGGCGGTGTAAAGCGACAGCACCCCGCAGGCCACCGTGAAACCCGACATCTTGATCTTCAGAACGGCGGTGATGAAGGCATTGGCCAGCACCAGCTGGATCAAGAGCGGAATCGAGCGGAAGATGTCCAGAAAGAAGGTCAGGGGTGCGGCCCACCAGGGGCCGATCTGATAACGGATCACCCCGAAGATGATACCAAGCACGGTGCCGAAGAAGACGGCAATGGCTGTGACCAGCAGCGTCATCCCCGCCCCTTTGGCAAGGAAGATCAGGTCGTTGGCGCTGAGGGCGGTGTCGAACATGCGCTGCCCCCCTCAATACCGGAACAGTCGCGCGGCCAGCAGCCGCGCCGACAGGGTGATGACCTTGGTGATGACGTAGAAGATCACCGCCGCGATGGCGAACAGCTCGAAGGTGCGGAAGCTGCGGGCGTTCAGCTCGCTCGTCACGCCGTAAAGATCGGTGTTCATCGCCACGACAGCCCCCAGCGAGGTCATCAGGATCGCCCAGACCATCTGGTTCGTCATTGGCAGGAAGGAAATCCGCAGCATCTGCGGCATCACGACATTGGTGAAGGCCTGCGGCGCCGACATGCCCAGCGACCGCGCGGCGCGGGTCTGGGTGTCGGGAATGGCCTTCAGCGCGCCGCGGAAATTCTCGGCCAGATAGCCCGCATTGTTGAAGGCGATACCGATCAGCAAGGACAGATAGGGCGACAGATGGATGCCAAAGCCGCCAAGCCCGAAATGCACCATGTAGATCTGGAACAGCGCCGGGGTGTTGCGGGCGAT
The DNA here is from genome assembly GCA_036745335.1 of Paracoccaceae bacterium. Taxonomy (GTDB): domain Bacteria; phylum Pseudomonadota; class Alphaproteobacteria; order Rhodobacterales; family Rhodobacteraceae; genus Pseudogemmobacter. Next base: position 172,468 of record DAIOGH010000001.1, on the reverse strand, counting down.
TTCCACCCAGGTCGTTGCCGCGCCATAAAGAACGCGGTTGCCCGACAGTCGGCAGGCGGTCAGCAGGATGGCCACCACGATGCCAATCACCATCGACAGGATGGCGATCTCCATGGTGACAAGCGCGCCCTCAAGCATCTGGGGCAACGAGTTCAGCGCCTGATTCCAGCGGAAATTATAGTTGAACATGACCCCACCCCGCATACCGAAGGGCGGCGCAGGATTGCCCCGCGCCGCCCATGGTCAGATGATCAGCGATAGACGCCCGAGATGGTCAGGTCGGCGGGCACGCCCTCGCCCACCCATTTCTTGTACAGTTCGGCATAGCGGCCGGTGCGGACCTGCTGGTTGATGAACAGGTTCATGTAGTTGATCAGGCCGAATTCCTCGCGCAGCGTGATCAGTGCCACATAGTCGGGCACCATCGGGGCCTTGTCGGCGATGGCGATGCCGGGGAAGTTGCCCGATTTCACGTTGGCCTCGGCCACTTCGACGGTCGAGACGGTGGCGTCAAGCTGGCCCTGGCTCAGCGCCAGGAACACGTCGGCCTGGTTCTGGTAGGGGCGGAATTCGCCCTCGCCCCATTCCTTGACCTTGCCTTCCAGCCAGATCGCCTCATAGGTCCCGGCGGTGGCACCCACGACCTTGCCCTTCATGCCTTCCCAGCTGGTGATGCCGGCCTTGTCATTGGCGACGACGGCATTTTCAAAGGCATAGTAGGGGATCGAGAAGCCGACGGTCTTGGCCCGCTCCAGCGTGTCCGAGGTCGAGGCCACGGCCACATCGACCGAACCCGACATCAGCGCGGGGATCCGCTCGGGGAAGGTGGTCTCGACAACCTCGGCGGTGACGCCAAGCGCGGCGGCCAGATCGTTGCAATAGTCGACATCGAAACCGATCGGGTTGTTGTCGGCATCGCGCGATCCCATCGGCGGGAAGTCCAGCACCACGGCGCAGCGCAGCACGCCGGCGGCGATGATGTCATCCAGCTTGTCGGCCATCACGGGCGAGGCCGCGACCGAAGCGGCCAGCAGGCCGGCGGCAAGGATTGCAGGTTTCATACGGTTCTCCCTGGGTTGGTTGGTCTTGATTCTGTCCCTGTCAGACTATTCCGGGACGGCGGGCACAAATCAATTCAAAAATACAAGCAATATACAAGACGCCTGTCAAAGGCCCGACCGGCAGGAAGATTGTCGGTCATTCCTCCATTTGACAGGTCATGCGCCTTCGGCCTGTCGGCGGGCGAACCGCCGACAGGCCGCCGGTGTCATTTACGATAGGTCTGCACGGCTCCGGGCAGTTTCGACCATTGCGCATACCAGGTCTTGAACTGGGTGAACTGCGTTTCGGCCCAGATCCGCTGGCTGGGCGACAGTTCGTCGGTCGGGTTGAAGTGCAGCGCATATTCGGCGTCGCCCTGAAGGACCATCATATGCTTGTAATACAGCACCAGATCGGTGCCCTCGTCCCAGGTTGACAGCACTTCCAGCGCCTCGCCCAGTTCCCGCGCGCGGATGCGGGCGTCCAGGTCCCCGGCGGCGGCCGCCTTGGCCAGCGCGACGAAATGGATCACTTCCTTCGGGATGCAGTTGCCGATGCCGGTGATGGTGCCGGTGGCCCCGCATTTGACATAGCCGTGGTAAACGCCGGTATCCACACCGGCCATCAGGATCACGCTTTTATCGGCGCTGGTGATGTGTTCGGCGGCATAGCTCATCGCCTTGGCACCGCCGAATTCCTTGAAGCCGACAAGATTCGGATGTTCAGCGCGCAAGGCAAAGAACAGGTCGGCCTTGGTTTCAAAGCCGTAATAGGGGCTGTTGTAGATCACCGCGGGCAGGTCGGGGGCGGCGGCGAGGATGGCCTTGAAGTGGTGGCGCTGCGCGGTGGGAGAATTGCCGCGCGACAGCACGCGCGGGATCACCATCAGACCGGCGGCCCCCACCTTTTGCGCATGGGCGGCATGGGCCACGGCGGCGGCCGAGTTCACGGCACCCGTGCCGACGATGACGGGAAGCCCCGCCTTCACCAGCCGTTCGACCCCTTCCATGCGCTGCGCATCGGTCAAAAGCGGCCAGTCGCCCATTGACCCGCAATAGACCACGGCCGACATGCCGGCCGCGACCAGTTCCTTGCCCTTGCGGACCAGCGCGTCAAAATCGGGGCTGCGGTCGGCCTTGCAGGGGGTCATCAGCGCGGGGATCACGCCGGTGAAAATCTCGGTGTTCATGTCAGGGCTCCTCTGGCGCAGGACAGGCCGCATCCGGCCCGATTCTCTGAGCCTCACCTTACATCTTGTATTTTATTTGTCGACAAGAATTCAGCTGCGCGACGAACCCGTCACAGCACGATGTCCTGCCGCCTGTCCTTGGCAAAGATCTTCTGTATCTGGCGCACGATCTGATCGGCATGGGCGCGGGCCAGCCGGTCGCACAACTCGATGTCCCGCGCCTCGATCGCGGCGATGATCGCCTCATGCTCGTCGGAATATTCCTGCGGCAAACGGTCGTTGAACGACTGGTAATACAGCCGCAACAGACGCCGCCCTTCGTCCAGCACCCGCAGGAAGAAGGCCAGGTAATAAGGATTGCGCCCCGCCTCGGCGATGGCGGCGTGCAGCGCGCGGTTGGTGGAAATCATCGCCAGCGCATCCTGCCGGGCCACCGCATCGGCAAAGGCGGCCTGATGGGCGCGGATCGGCCCCAGATCGGCGGGCTGGTGATATTCGGCGGCCAGGCGCGTCGTCACCCGATACATCAGCGTGATCGCATCGAAGAAGGTGTGCAGGTTCAGCACGTCGATGTTCGCCACCATGCTGGAGCGGTTGGGCAGCGTCTCGACCAGCCCTTCACCCGCCAGTCGCACCAAAGCTTCACGGATCGGGGTGCGCGACATACCGAAACGGTCGGCCAGCTGCACCTCGTCGATCGGGGTGCCGGGGGGCAACACCAGATCAAGGATCTCGTCGCGCAAGAGATCATAGACCAGCCGGACGCCCGATCCGCGCCTGCGTTCGGGAAAAGCTTCGGGCGCGGCATCTGGCGCGACGTCGGACATGGGGTCTCCTTGCGGGGCGGCATGTGTCGACATGGAAAATATGCCGACGGCGGCAGAGGTTCAATCACTGCCTGCCGGGGCGACGGCAAAGACTGTGCCGCAGCTGCAATGCGCCCGATGCCAGGCCGCAGCCGACCAACGGGCCAGCAGCGGGTCCAGCCGGGCCGGGCACATCTCGGCCCCCATCACCAGCGGGCGGCGGGCCGCCAGAGCGGCGTCTACATGCAGTTGCCCGCGGTGATGGTCGGCGCGGTCATGCAAAGGCATCGCTGGCAAGGATCAGCCCGGTCGGCTGCCCTTCGGGACCCAGCGCGATGCGGCGGCCGGGTTCCGCAGCCCAGGCGCTGACGCTGCCACCCGCCAGATGCAGATGGAAATCGCCGGTCATCACGTTCAGGAAACCCATGGCGGGTTTCGTCGCCTCGACCCGGCCCTGCCAGCTTTGCCGGATGCCGGTGGCGCTGGCGGTGATGACGGCTTCGGCCCCCGCCGTGACAAGGGTGTTGAAGGGCGCGTGCAGCGGGTCGTCCCCGGCCAGATCGGCGCGCGGACTGCGCTCGGCCGTTTCGGGCGGCGGCTCTGCGCTGCGGGCAAAGCCGGACAGGGCGGCCTCGAACGGCTCCAGCCCCTCCATCCCGACCACGGCGAACAGCAGTTCCCCGGCGGCATCGCGGAAATTCAGCCTAGGATAGACCTTGTCCTTCATCACCGAACTGCGGTCGATCCCGACCGAGGCGACAGGGGCCGTGTCGATCACCGCCGCATGACAGGGGCCGGAAATGTGCAGGCCATCGTCCGCGCAGGACACGCTTTCGACGGGACCGATGCGTTCATGCGTGGCCCCGCCGGTTTGCAGGACCACCATCAGGCGCCCCATCCGGGGCAGGCGCTGCAACACGGCTTCGGCGGATGCATCGTGCAGGATTTCGCGGGCGGGCTGGGGGATCGGGGTGTCGGTCATCCGGTCATCTCCTCGGGGGGTGTGGGGCCCAGGTTCAGGACATCCTCTGCCGTGAACCCGGCCGGTGTGCGGTGGGCGACAAGGATCAGCGTCGTCTCGGGCAGTTCGGCGCGCATCCAGGCCAGCAGATCGGCCTCGCTGGCCGGATCCAGCGCCGAAGTCGCCTCGTCCATCAACAGCCAATCGGGGCGGTTCAGCACCGCGCGGGCCAGACCAAGGCGCTGGCGTTCGCCCATCGACAGACCGGCCAGCGCGGCATCGGGGCCATCCGACAGCAGGCGATGCCCCAGCCCCAGCCGGGTCAGCACCGCCGCCACGCGGGCCGGGTCCTGTGCGGCCGGGTCCAGCGGGTGACAGGCGGCCCCGGTCAGTCCCTCGCCCATCACGGGCGCACCCGAAGGCAGGAACAGGAACCGCCCCGCCGGACGGTCGACCTGCCCCTGCCCCCAGGGCCACAGCCCGGCAATGGCGGCCAGCAGCGTTGTCTTGCCATGGCCCGAAGGCCCGGTGATCAGCAGGCTGCGGCCAGGCCGAAGCGAAAGATCGGGCACCGGGTCCAGCCAGCGGCCGTCCGGCGTTGCCAGCCGCAGCCCTTTGGTCCGCAGAAGACCCCGCTCCGACACCCCGCGCCGGATCTCTCTGGGGGCGGCTTGCAAGGGGGCCGGGCTGCGGGCGGCCAGCATCAGCCCGTCCAGCCTTTCACAGACGGCCACGAATTCAGCCAGCTTGCGGTATTCGAAGATGAACCAGCTGAGCGTGGTGGTGACGTTCGAAAAGGCCGAGGCCAACTGCATCAGCCCGCCCAGGGTGACGGCCCCGGCGAAATAGGCCGGCAAGGCAAAGAAGGTCGGCACCCGCAGCACGGTTTGCGAATAGGGGCGGCTGAACAGGCCATGCACCAGCTCTGCCCGCATGATCCGCCGCCAGTTTCCCGCAATGGCGGCAAAGCGGTTGTCCAGCGTCCGCCGCTCGGCCTCTTCTCCGCCCGCCTGCGCCACGGTATCGGCGCGGTCGCGCAGCCCGACAAGCGCATGGCGGAAATCGGCCTCGACCTTCTCGCGGTCGAAATACTGCCGCTTCAGCGGGCGGCCAAGGCCATGGGTGATCAGCGAGGCCAGCAGCACATAGACCGGGGCCAGCCAGAACATGTAGCGCGGAACGGTGATGTCAAAGCCGAAGGCGGCGAAGGACAGCGCAAAGCTGGAGAGGGACCACAGGATCGCCACGAAGGACACCAGCGAGACGATCTCGGAAATCAGGTCCAGCGTGAATTCCAGGAACCGTTCGACGAACAGCTTGCAATCCTCGGCCACCCGCTGATCGGGGTTTTCCACCGGGACCGCGCCGAAGCCGGGCCGCAACAGCCAATAGGCCCGGTTGCCGACCCAGAGATCCAGCGCCCGCGCCGTCAGCCTTGCCCGCCAGCGGATGTAAAGCCGCTTGCGCAGCCAGTCCGCCGCCAGCCAGGCCGAAGCGGACAGCGCCGTCAGGGCAAAGAACAGGCCGACCTGCCGCAGCGCCTCGGCCGCATCCAGATTTTCCAGCGCGTCATAGAACGCCTTGTTCCACGCGATGAGGCGGATCGAAACCCAGACCCCCACGAAGCCAAGCCCAAGGACCAGCGCATAAAGCCCCAGCCCCGGCCACAGCCCCTGCCCCCCGGCCATGATCCGCGCCAGCCGTGCGGCGCGGATCAGCGTCAGTCTCAATCCCTTCAGCATGCGCGGGTCAGAACCTTATATCCAGTGTCAGACTGGCGTTCCCGTCGTCCTGGTTTTGCGCCTGCACGGAGCTTTCCCAGCCGACCAGCAGCAGAAGCGCCGCCGAAGCCCAAAGGGCCGCTTTCGGAATGTGTGTCCTGGACAACCGCTTCCTCATTGCCACGTGTTTGAAAATGCTGGCGGCTGGGGCTGGCGCGTGTCCCGTTGGTTCACGCGGGGGTGATTTTCAAACCTGAGTATATTTGTCAAGATACTGTGTCCGGTTCAGACTCAATATCTTGACAACCGTGGCCGGGCCGTCCCGCCCCAATGGATCAGGCCAGCGGCAGGGCCTGATCGGCGGGCCAGCTGACCCAGACCTCGCCCGTTTCGGGCAGGGCGGCGAAATCGGCATCGCGGCCGGTGGCCTTCAGGGTCTGGCCCTGCCAGTCGATCACCACGGTGCCCATCGCCCCGCCGAAGACCCGGCTGGTGATGCGGGCCTTCAGGCCGGCCGGGGCTTCGGTCAGGGACAGCCGCAGTGCCTCGGGCCGGACGGCGATCTGCGGGGTGGTGCCGGGGACCAGCGCACCATCGGAAAGGCGTAGGCCGCCGGGTTCGACCGTGCCGGACAGGATATTCGCCTCGCCCAGAAAGCGGGCGGTAAAGGCATCGCCGGGGGACTGGTAAACCGCGCGCGGGGGGCCATGGCGGATCAGGCGGCCGTCCTTCAGGATGCCGATGCTGTCCGACAGCGACAGCGCCTCTTCCTGATCATGGGTGACGAAGATCGTGGTGATGCCGACCTCGCGCTGAATGCGCTTCAGTTCGATCTGCATGTCGACCCGCAGCGCCTTGTCCAGCGCCGAAAGGGGTTCGTCCAGCAGCAGAAGACGGGGCCGGGGCGCGATGGCGCGGGCCATGGCGACGCGCTGGCGCTGGCCGCCCGACAGTTGCGAAGGTTTGCGGCTGCCATAGGCCCCCAGTTGCACCAGATCCAGCGCCTCGGCCACACGGGTCGCCTGATCGGCGCGCGAGACACCCCGCACCGCAAGGCCGAAGGCCACATTCTCGGCCACGGTCATGTTCGGAAACAGCGCGTAGTTCTGGAACACCATGCCGATCTGCCGATCTTCGACCGGGACGGCGGTGACATCGCGGTCGCCGATATGGACGCGGCCGCGGTCAGGCGTGACGAAGCCGGCGATGGCGCGCAGAAGCGTGGTCTTGCCCGACCCCGACGGCCCCAGAAGCCCGAAGAAACCGCCATCGGCGAAGGTCAGCGTCACATCGTCCAGCGCGCGGGCGGCGCCATAGGTCTTGACCAGTCCCTGAACCCGGATTTCGGCCATCAGTCTTCTCCTCCGAAACGGGCGAACCGGGCAGCCAGCAGCATGACCAGCATGGAAACCGCAATGATGATGGTGGAGACCGCGTTGATTTCCGGGGTGAACCCCTTGCGGATCGCGGTGTAGATCAGGACGGGCAGCGTTGAATCTCCGGGTTCCGACAGGAAGTAGGAGACCACGAACTGATCGAAGCTGACGGCAAAGGCGAACAGCGCCCCCGCGATCACGCCGGGCAGGATGGCGGGCAGGGTCACGGCGGTCGTCACCTTCCACGGCCGGGCACCAAGGGAGCGGGCGGCCTCTTCCAGCGTGCGGTCGAAGGTGGCCAGCCGCGCGGTGACGACAACGATGACGTAAGGCAGCGCCAGCGCGACATGGCCAAGGATCACCGAAGGCGTGCCGCGCCCAAGGCCGATGCCGAAGAAGAAGATCAGCATGGCGGTGCCGGTGATCAGCCAGGGAATGGCGATGGGCGGGAACAACAGCACCCGCAGCACGGTCTTTCCTGGGAAATCATGTCGAAACAGGGCGATGGCCGCCATTGTTCCCAAAATGGTTGAGATGACCGTGACCACGCAGGCGATCCAGATCGAGCGGCCTGCGGCGGCAAGGATTTCCCTGTTCCCGGCCAGTTTCGCATACCAGGCGGTGCTGAACTCGAACGGAAAGCTGTAGAATTGCGAGGTGTTGAAGGACATCAGCGCCATGACAAGGATCGGCGCATATAGGAAGAACAGGATCAGCCCAAGATAGGCCCGGCCAAGGCGGTGGATGGTCATATCCGCGCCTTTCTCAGCATGGGGGAGGTAAGGCCGAGGATCAGCAGCACCACCGCCAGCAGGATGAAGGACAGGGCCGCCCCAAGCGGCCAGTTGAAGACGGCGACGAACTGATCCTCGATCGCGGTGCCGTAATAGGTGCCGACCTTGCCGCCCAGAATCCGCGGCTCCATGAACGACCCGACGACGGGGACGAAGACCAGAACCGACCCGGCGATCAGGCCGGGGGCGGCAAGCGGGATCAAGAGGCGAAAGAGGATGGTGCGCTTCGGGGCGCCAAGCGACCGGGCCGCCTCGATCAAACTGTCGTCGATGGCCTGCAACGCCAGATAGGCGGTCAGGATGACATAAGGAAGGTAGCTGTGGACAAGGCCGATGGTGATGGCGGACTGGCTGAACATCAGCCCCAGCTTCACATCGCCGGGCAGGATGGCGGACAGGCCAAGGTCAAGCACACCATTGCCGCGCAGCACGATGGCCCAGGAAAAGATGCGGACCAATGAGTTCGACCAGAACGGCAGGATGACCAGCAGGAACATCGCCTCGCGCGCGCGCCCCTTGATGGATTTGGCCAGCACAAGGGCGGCTGGAAAGCCGATCAGAAGACAAAGGCCTGTGACAGTCAGCCCCAGCTTCAGCGACTTCCACAGAAGCAGCGCATAGGTCGGGGTTTCAAAGAAGGCGGCATAGTTCGACAGGGTGAAGGACCAGTCGCGTCCCTGCCCCGGCAGATCGGTCAGAAGGCTGAAGAAGACCATGGCCGACAGCGGCAGGAAGACCGCCACCGTCAGCCACAGATAGGCGGGCGACAGCAGTGCCGCCGCCCGCGTGTGATCCTTGCCGGTCACTGTTGCGCCTTCAGGTCCTGCCACAGCTTCAGATAGGTCTCACGATCCGCATCCGAGACCGGCTTCATGAACTGCACCCGCGCCACCACGGCCGGATCGCCCAGAACGGTGCGGTTGAAGCTGGTATCCGGCAGGGCCGCCGCGGCCTTGGTGTTCGACGTGGCGGGCGCGCCCTCGGCCTCCCATTTCACATAGAAATCGGGATCGACCATCCAGTCGATGAAGGCATAGGCCGCGTCCTTGTGGGCCGAGGTCGTGGGCACGGTCAGGCTGTCCAGCCAGCCGATCGCGCCTTCGTCGGGGATGACAAAAGCCACCGGCAGACCCGCGGCGATGGAGCGGGAGGCCGAGCCGGACCAATAGGTCGACACGGTGAATTCCCCCGCCGCCATGAATTGATTCCAGTCGTTCTCGCTGGACCAGAAGGTCGTGATCTGGGGCAAAAGCTCCACCAGCTTGGCCTTGATCGCGTCCAGATCCTTGATCTCGTTGATGTTCTGCCCGGTGGCCAGCGCGCCCAGCTGCACCGCCTCCAGCCCGTCGTCGCGGATCGAGACCTTGCCCTTCCAGGCGGGATCCCACAGGACGGCAATCGAGGTCGGCGCGGGATTCACCTCGGTCGCGTTCACGGCCAGCGCGGTGACGCCCCAGGTCCAGGGCACGCCATGCAGGGCGCCCGCCGGGTTCAGTTCGGCATTGCCGGTCAGGGCGGGGTCAAGGTCGGGCAGGTTCGCCACCTTGGCCACGTCGATCGGGTCGATCAGCCCTTCGCCCTGGGCCTGCGGCAGATAGGCCGAGTTGATCATGACCACGTCATAGGCGCCCGGATTGGTGCGCAGCTTGGTCAGCATCTCCTGTTCGGAGGTGAAATACTCATGCACGACCGTATGCCCGGTGGCGGCGGTAAAGGCGGCCAGCGACCATTCGATGTCGGTGCCATAGCCTTGCCAGTTCAGGACGCGGATTTCATCGGCAGAGGCCGCGCCCGCCAGAAGGGCAAGGGCGGAAGTCAGAAGCGTGCGGTTCATGTCAGTCCTCCGGGTTGGATGTGCGGCCGGTTGCGGCGGCCAGCACGGTTTGCAGGTCGGGGGCCGTGGCCGGCCCTTCTTCTGTGGTGGAAATTGCGGCGGCGATATTGGCCAGCCGTGCGGCATGGGCGGGGTCATGGCCTTGGGCCAGAAGGGCGAGGAAATAGCCCACATGGCAATCGCCCGCGCCATTGGTGTCGATGGCCTTCACGGTGAAGGGCGGGATATGCCGGACAGGCTGGCCCGGCAGCGCAAGGTGGCAACCCTCGGCCCCGCTGCGGACCAGCGCCCCCTTGCGGCCCTTTGCCAGCGCGGCTGCTGCCTGCGCAGCATCGGCAAGCCCGGTCAGAAAGGCCGCCTCGGTCTCGTTGGCGGAAACCCATGCGGCGGATTGCATCACAGCGGCAAGGGTTTCGCCGGGGATGCGGCCCACCTGCGGGCAAGGGTCGAACAGCAGGTTCAGCCCGGCAGAATGCGCCTGCAACCAGCGGGTCAGGGCGGCGCGGCTGCCCGGATAGGTCAGGCAATAGCCCGAGATCAGCAGCCAGTCGTCGGGCCGCAAGACAAGCCCTGCCAGATCGGCATCCGAAACCTCGCCATCCGCACCTTCGCTGGCGATGAAGGTGCGCTCGCCCGTCCGGTCCACCAGAACGGTGCAGCAGCCCTGATCCATGCCCGGTCTGCGCGGGCGAAGGGTCTGGATCTCTTCGGCTGCCAGCCCGGCGGCGCAGGTATCGGCCAGGGGGCCGGTGCCCAGCGTGCCGGCAAAGGCCACGGGAAGCCCGGCGCGGCGGGCCGCGACCATGGCGTTGAAGCCGCCGCCAGCGGTCATCACCGCCCCGCCCCGCACCACGGCATCGGTGCCGGGCGCGGGCACGGCATCGACCCGATAGACCAGATCAGCGCAGACGCCGGACAATTGCACCAACCGGGTCATGACGCCCCCCGCAGGGCCAGGAGGCCCCTTGCCACCGGCGCAAGATCCAGCCGGTTCACCGCCAGCACCCGCGCCACCCTGTCCTGCGGCAGCGCCATGAGGCCGGAACAGGCCCCGGCCATCGCCCCGGCAATCGCGCCGATGGTGTCGGTGTCATCGCCGATGTTCGCGGCAATCTGCGCCGCCTTCCAAGCATCCCCCCGCGCCAGACGCACCACGCCGAAGGCCGCAGCCACCGATTCCCGGCTGGCGACCGACGTGCCGATGGTCGCGGCCAGCGTTTCGGCATCCTTTGCCGCCGCCAGCGCGGCATCAATCCGGCCGGCCATATCCGCTTCGCCGACAGGCGCGCCAAGGGTGGCACCCAGCCGCGCCGCATCCAGCGCCAGAGGGATGGCGGCCTCAAACCCTGCCCCGTCGATGCCTTGCGAGATCACCGCCGCCACTGCCGCCGCCGCCGCAATCGCCTCGCGCGTGGCATGGGTGACGCGACAGGCGGCCTGCACGGCGGCGGCCAGCGCGGGAAGATCATCGGCCGCACAGGCGATGCCCACCGGAGCAATCCGCATCGCCGCGCCGTTTGTGGTGCCGGTAAGCCCGGTCTGATCCGCCGGGGCACCGGCCAGCAGCGACTCAAGCGCGCGTTTCGACGAAGGCCCCAGCAGATCGCGCAACCCGCGCGCCCGAACATCCGCCTCCCATCCGATCAGGGCCGCCGCCCAGGCGCGGTCATCCATCCGGCCGTCGCCGCGGATCAGCAGATCCGCCAGCAACAGCGCCTGTTCGGTGTCATCCGTCACTGCCGCCGCAGGCAGCCCGTGCGAAACCGGATGGTCGGCATAGGGGGCGACGAAATCACGGATCTCGCCATAGGCCGCCCGGATCGCCGCGCGCGGCAGGGTCTGCGATGGCATCCCCAAGGCATCGCCCAGCGCCAGCCCGGCCAAGGCCCCCATTGCCCTGTCCAAGCGCCGGTCCATCAGAACTCGATCCTCAGGCCAAAGCGGGCGGGGTCCAGGATGCTTTCGACATATTCAAGCACTGCGCCGCTCGCATCGCGCGTCACCCGCTCCAGCCGCAGCATCGGCCCGCCGTCCGGGCGGCGCATGATCGCGGCATCCACCGCCGACAGGGCCGGGATCACCCCGGCAATCTCTTCGCCGCTGGCCGCCGCCAGCCCAAGCGCGGCAAGAGTGGCGTTCAGCGACCCGTCCTTCAGCCCCTCGTCGGGCACGGCGGCAAAGGCATCGCGCCACGGCAGGCGCGAGCGTTCCAGCGACACCCCCTGCCCCGCCTTGCGGCAAAACCGCAGCCGGTCGATCCGCAGGTAATGGCCCTGCCCGCCCAGCCGCTGATCGGCCCGGTGCGACGATCCCGCGTTGATGCCCAGAAGCCGCGTCTCCACCGCGCCGCCATCCTGCGACAACGCCACCGTCCAGCCCTTCGCCGAATCGATGGTGGCCCCGTCATAGGTAACGAAAGACCCGATCCCGGTGCGGGTGGTGATCAGCCCCTGCCGCGACAAGAGTTCCAGCCCGCGCCGCACCGTGTTGCGGCTGACCGCAAAGCGGCGCATCAGCCCGGCCTCGCTGTCGATCAGGTCGCCGTTCGACAGCCGCCCGGCGCGGATGTCGCGCTCCAGCGTGCGGGCCACCTGCTCGGACTTGGCAAGGCCGATCTCCTCGGGCATTCCCCTCCTCCTGAAGGAACCTGTTCCTACCTGTACCATGGAGCGGGTGAGAGATTCGGTCAATCGTCACGATGATGCGCCGAGGGGCCGAACGCCTTTGCGATGGCAGGCCGGGGCGCGCATAGTGAGGGCCTATGGAACAGGCAGGAGGCAGGGTGCCATGAAACCGCAGGCAGAGCCGGTCGTGCATATCGACGACGACCGTTTCAAGGTGACGGAATGGCGCTTTGCCACCGGGGCCGAGACCGGCTGGCACAGGCACGGGCATGATTACGTCATCGTGCCGTTGACCGATGGCGTGCTGGGGCTTGATCTGCCCGGCGGTCAGCGGAACGAGGCGCGGCTGGTGCAAGGGGTGCCCTATTCCCGCCGCGTCGGGGTTGAACACAACGTGACCAATGCCGGCGGGGCACCGCTGGCTTTCCTTGAGGTCGAGGTGGTGGACGACGCGCTGTCCCATGCAAGGCATGCGGTGATGGAGCGGCTGATGCAGTGTTTCAACAGCCGCGACCTGGACGGGTTGATGGAGTGCATGGCCAAGGATTGCGCCTTTCACGCCGCAGCCGGGCCCGAGGCCGAAGGCAGCCGCCACATCGGCCGCAATGCCGTGCGTGCGGCCTATGCGGCGATCTTCGACACCTTCGCGCAAGCCGCCTGGACCGAAGGGCACCACGCGGTTTCCGGCGATACCGGGGTCTCAAGCTGGCGCTTCATCGGCACCCGCAGGGATGGCCAGACCGTCGACGTTCGCGGCTGCGACATCTTCGCCTTCGACGGCGACCGCATCGCGCTGAAGGACAGCTATCGCAAGGCGCGCGGCTAGACCTGTGGCCGGGCGCTGGAGGGGCTTTGCGCCCCTCCAGACCACCCCGCAGGGTATTTTCGCAAAGATGAAGGCAGCTCCGGCTTTGCGGGGGTGAAACGGGCGGCCCCGGAAGGTCGCCCGCCCGGTCTTACGGCATCAGCCTTATTTCATCAGCGCGTCCAGCGGGATCGGCTCGGCGATCGTCCAGGTTCCGATGACGGCAGGCTTGCCGTTCTCGGTGCCGATGATGCGGTATTCCGCCTTGTTCTGGTGGTGCAGTTCCGATGTGAAGGTGCGCGGGCCGAAGAGCGTGGGTTCGTCTTGCATCTTTTCCAGCTCGGCCACCACGGCGGCGGTTTCAGTGGTGCCGGCGCGTTCCACCGCCTTGGCCCAGACGTCGATCATGATATAGCCGGGATAGGTGTATTGCGTGGCGGGCGGCGCGCCGGTTACGGCGGCGTATTTCTCGTTGAAGGCATTCACATCCGGGTTGGGATCGTCGCCATAGACCGACCCCTGCGCCGGAACGTAGAAGTTCGACAGGTCGGGCACCGCCGACATCCAGTAGCTGCCATCCGCGCCCGACCCGTTCAGGATCATCGAATTGATCCCGGCCGCGCGGATCTGCTTCACCGCCGAGACGAAGCCCGGCATCATCGAGCAGAGCATGATCGCATCGGGCTCCTGCGGAAGCGCCTTGATGCGCGAGATCTGGGCCGCGATCGAGGCGTCTTCGTTCAGGAAGGTGTCCTCGCCCACCAGCTTGGCCTCGGCCAGTTGCGGCAGCATCCAGTCAAAGCCGTCGCAGATGCCCTTGTTGTATTCGGTCCAGGTGTCCAGCAGGCGATAGAAGCTGCGCGCGCCCTTCTCCTGATAGGCCCAGTCGGCCATCGTGGCCCCCTGCACCGCCGCCAGCACCGAGGCCGAGAAGCTGTTCGGCCCGACGCCCTGAATGCCCGCCTTCACCGATTCCGCGCAGAGGAAGAACGAGATCAGGCCCGAGCTTTCCGCCGCCAGTGCCGCCGGGGCGCCGAAGTCGTAGTCGCAGGAGACCACCACCAGATCGGCCCCGGCATCCACCACCGAAAGCCCGGCCTTGGCACCTTCGGCCATGTCGGTCTTGGTATCGGCGTTCACCACCTCGATCTGCTTGCCCAGAAGGCCGCCGGCTTCGTTGATCTCGTTGATGCGGATCATCGCGGCATCCTGCGCAGGCTTGTCATAGCCCTGCATGAAGCCGGTTTCGGCGGTGGCAAAACCCACCACGATCCGCTCGTCATCGGCCAGCACAGGACCGGCAAGGCAGGTCGTGGCGGCAAGCATGGTCATCAGTCTTTTCATCGGATAGCTCCCTGTTGTGGTTCATTCAGCTTTGGGCGCCGGTTGTGTCCGGCGCTTTCTTTCGGCCCGCCCTGGCGCGCGGCCAGGGCAGGGTCAGTTCGCGGTTGCCCATGATGCCGGCGGGGCGGAACATCAGGATCAGGATCATCACGACGCCAAGGCCGATCTCCTGCACGCCGCCCGGCAGGGCAAAGGTGGAATTGCCGATCTGCACCCCGGCCTCCAGCCAGCGCAGGATCTGGATCAGCGACGACAGGATCAGCACGCCGATCACCGCGCCGGACAGCGATCCCATCCCACCCACGACCAGCATCGACAGGGTGATGAAGGTCATGCCGAGGTAGAAGGTGTTCGGCGTGACCACGCCGATGGAATGGGCGTAAAGCGCGCCCGCCATCCCCATCACCGCGCCCGAGATGACAAAGGCGATCAGCCTTGCGCGCGGGATGTCGATGCCAGAGGCGGCGGCGGCCGTGGGTTCGTCCCGCGCCGCGCGCAGCGTCAGCCCGTGGCGCGAGATCGAATGCAGCCAGGCCACCAGCACCGCAAGGATCGCCCCCACCAGATAGGGCCAGACGGTGCGCAGGATCGGGATGCCGACCACCGAGGATGTGGCGGCGGTCACGCTGGCCCAGTTGGAATAGATGGCGTTGATCATCGCCAGCATGGCAAAGGTGGCGATGGATGCCGCGATGCCCGACAGCCGCATCAGGATGGCCCCGAACACCAGCGCCCAGAACCCGGCCCAGACCGCGCCGGATGCCGCAGCGGCCCAATAGGGGATCTCCATGGCCATCAACCAGTCGGGCAGGCCCGACATGGCGGTTTTCTTCATCACCGGCTTGATGGTGGTCCAGGCCACCACATAGCCGCCAAGGCAGGCAAAGGCGGCATGGCCAAAGCTGATGATGCCGGAATTGCCGACGAAGATGTAAAGCCCGGTTACAAGCATCACCTGAACGAAGATGTCGATCACGGTCTGGTTGAACGGGCGCGACCCGACGGCCCAGGCCAGCAGCGCAAAGGCCACCAGCAGCACCGACAGCAGAAGCGGCGTGCCGGCGGAACGGGCCAGGATCGACAGGCGGGAATGGCTGCGGTTCGCCATGGTTCAGACCCTTTCCTTCATGCCCTGGGCCGCGAACAGGCCCTGCGGTCGGAAGATCAGCACCAGGATCACCAGCCCGAAGACGAAGGCATCGCGGAAGACGCGGGCATCGGGCGGCAGCACGGCCTGCAGGACGGTCGCCAGCGCCCCCAGCAGGACCCCCGCCGCCACCGCGCCGGTCAGGCTGCCCATGCCGCCGATCACCGTGGCGATGAAGGCCATCAGCATGACATTGGCCCCCATGGTGATGTTCGCGGTGCCTGTCTGGCTGCCAAGGATGATGGCAATGGCACCGGCCAGCGCCCCCGACAGCGCGAAGGCGATGGTGATCACCCGGTTTGCCCGCACCCCCAGCATCCGTGCCATGGTGAAATTCTCGGCCGCCGCCCGCATCTCAAGCCCAAAGCGGGTACGGCGCAGGAAGGCGGTCAGGCCGAAAAGGATGGCGACGGTGGCGAGGATGGTGATCAGTTGCAACAGCGGGATACGGGCGCCGAAGATCTCGACCGGCTGCGACAGCGCGGGCAGAAGAGAAATCGACTTCGGCCGGCTGGAATACAGCATCAGCAGGAAATAGCGGATCACGAAGCCCAGCGCGAAAGAGGCGATCATCATCGTCGCCGGATTGGCGCGTCGGAAGCGGCGGAACACCACCATCTCCAGCAGCACCGACAGCCCCGCCCCCATCGCCAGCACGAAGGGCACCAGCAGGAACCACGGCAGGTTGCCGGCAAAGACGATGGCGATGGCATCGGTCGACGGCCACAGAAGCGCGAAGACGCAGAAGGCGATCACGTCGCCATGCGCAAAGTTCACCAGCCGCATCACCCCGAAGATCAGCGCGATGCCCAGTGCCCCCATCGCATAAAGCGACCCCAGCGAAAGCGCGTCGAAGACGACCTGAAGCAGCCCCGGCATCAGTGTTCTCCATATCCGAAATAGGCGCTCTGGATCGCGTCGCTGCGGCCGATTTCGCGCGCGTCGCCGTCCAGCACGATCTCGCCGCCGCGCATCAGCATCATCCGCCCGCCGACCATCATCGCGCGGGTCGAGGATTGTTCGACGATCAGCAGGGTCAGCTTGCGCATGGCCTGCAAGGCGATCAGCCGTTCATAGACCTGATCGGTGATATTGGGGGCCAGCCCCAGCGACGGTTCGTCGATGGCCACCAGCCGGGGATGCGTCATCAGCGCACGACCGATCACCAGCATCTGCTGCTGGCCGCCCGACAGAAGGCCCGCCTGCGCGTGACGGCGGTCCTTCAGGATCGGGAAGGTGGTGTAGACCGCCTCCAGCTCGGCCGCCGCCCGTGCGCGCCAGCCCGCCTCGCGCGAATGCATCCCGGTGCCGACCATCAGGTTTTCCTCGATGGTCAGGCTGCCGAAGACATCGCGCCCCTCGGGCACCATCGACAGGCCCAGCCGGGCGATGCGCTCCGGTGACTGGCCGGTGATGTCATGGTCGGCAAAGTCGATGCGGCCCTGCGCGGGCGGCGTCACCCCGGCAATCGCCCGCAGAAGCGAGGATTTCCCCGCCCCGTTCGGCCCGGTGATGAACAGGATCTCGCCCTCGGCCATGGTGAAACCGACATTGCGCACGGCGGTCAGGCGGCCATAGCGGACCGAAGTGTTGGAAACGGCAAGCAGGCTCATGCTTTCACCTCCGGCCCGGAGAATTCACGGACAGGCAGGTCGGTCTCGGCGGCGGTGCCCATATAGGCATGACGCACCTTCTCGCTGGCCTTGATGGCAGCGGGCGGCCCGGTCTCGATCACGGCACCGGAATCCAGCACGACGATATGGTCACACAGGCCCAGCACCAGCCCGACATTGTGTTCGATCAGCAGGACACCGCAGCCCAGTTCCCCCGCGATGCGGCGGATCAGGGCGGAAAGCTCGGCCGCCTCTTGCGCGTTCATCCCGGCGGCGGGTTCGTCCAGCAAGAGGAAGGCCGGGCGCTGCATCAGGGCGCGGCCGATGGCGACGCGGCGTTCATCGGTATAGGGCAAGGTTCCGGCGATACGGTCGGCCAGCGGCGCGATACCGATCCAGTCCAGCATCGCCTCGGCCTCGGCAATCGCGGCGGGGCGCGACAGGCCAAGGCCAAGGCCCGTCACCTCAAGATTGTCGATCACCGGCAGATCCCGGAACAGCCGCCCGCCCTGAAAGGTGCGCGCGATGCCCCTGCGGCGCATCTGGTGCGGCTTCAGCCCCGACAGGGTGGCACCATCCAGACGGATGATCCCCCCGGTCAGGGCCTGAAACCCGGTCAGCACATTGACAAGGGTGGTCTTGCCCGCGCCATTCGGCCCGATCAGGCCCAGAACCTGACCGGAGGTCACGCTCAGGCTGACATCCGAGAGGGCCTTCAGCCCCGCGAATGCCACCGATACCCTGTCAGCGGCCAGTTCGCTCATCAGTCGCCTTTCCCCCTGGTGATCAGGTAGGACCCGCTGGCGTCCAGTGCCGCAGTCCAGCCCGGTTCGATGACGATGGTGGTGGTGACTTCCTCGATCACGGCGGGGCCGCTGACCCTGTCGCCCGCGCCCAGCCTTGCGCCGTCGTAGATCGGCGTCCGCACCCGCTTGCCGTCGGCCGAGAAGACCGCATCCCGATGCGCCTTCACCGCCTTTGCGGCCCCCTTGCCGGGCGCGATCACCATCCGGCCGGGCTTGTCCACCAGCCCATAGACCGTGCTTTCGATGTTCACGACCTCGACCACGGAATGCGGCTCGGCATAGGTGTAAAGCTGCTCATGCCGCTTGTGGAATGCCTCGATGATCTTGCCGATGCTGGCGACATCCACCCTGAACGTGTCAATTTCCACTGTGCATTCATGCACTTGCCCGACATACCTCATGTCAAGGCTGCGCTTGATCCGGCTGTCTGCCTTTGAAAAGCCATCCGCCTTCAGATGCTCCAGCCCCTGTGACTCGATCTGGGTGAACAGCTCGTCGATGCGGGCATAGGCGGCGTCGGATTCCAGCCGCAGGGGCGAGGTGGCCATGTAGTTGTATTTCACGTCACTGATGATCTGGCCAAAGGCGCAAAGCCCCGAGGCCAGCTTCGGCAGGACGATGGTGTCGATCCCCATCGCATCGGCCAGCGCGGTGATATGCGCCGCCGTCGCCCCGCCCGCGCCCACCAGCACGAAGTCGCGCGGATCATATCCGCGCTCCACCGTCACCCGGCGGATGCCGTTCACCATATTGGCGTTGACGATGGTCAACATGCCATAGGCGGCGCGTTCGACGCTCATCCCCAACGGTTCCGCCAGTTGGGTCCGCACGGCGGTTTCGGCCTTGGCGGCATCCAGCGGCAACCGCCCGCCGACCAGACCCGCCGGGTTCAGATAGCCCAGCACAAGATTTGCGTCGCTGACGGTGGGCAAGGTGCCGCCCTGACCGTAACAGGCCGGGCCGGGGTCCGATCCCGCCGATTGCGGGCCCATCTGCATCAGGCCCATCTCGTCGATCCAGCCGATGCTGCCGCCGCCCGCGCCCAGGGTTTCCACCTGGATCATCGGCACGCCGATGCGGTAGCGCAGGAAGTCGATGTTCTTGTTGATGTTGGTGCTGCCGTCCTTGGTCAGCGTGATGTCAAAGGACGTGCCGCCCATGTCGACGGTGATCACATCGCGCTTGCCGAAGGGTTCGCAGACATATTGCCCTGCGGCGGGGGCCGAGGCGGGCCCCGAGTTGATGGCATAGACCGACCGGTCCGTCATCGCCTGCCCGATGGCAAGGCCGCCGTTCGACTGGTAGTAGCGCACCGGATGCTGCGCCCCAAGGCTGCGGAAATAGTCATCCACCGCCGCGACATAGCGTTTCATGATCGGGGCCAGATAGGCGTTCACCACCGCGGTCGAGGTTCGGGTATATTCGCGCACCTGGGGGTAAAGCTCGGACCCCAGGGTCAGGATCACGCCCGGCATCATCTGCCGCACGATCTCGCCCGCGCGGCGTTCGTGGTCGGGATGCAGCACCGACCAGACGAAGCTGATCGCCACGGTCTCGATCCCTTCGGCCAGGAACAGCTCGCAGGCGGCCCGGACATCGGCCTCGTTCAGCGGCGTGCGCACCTCGCCGGTGGACAGGATACGCTCCTGCACGCCCCGGCGCAGATAGCGCGGCACCAGCATGGTGGCGGGCGGATATTCCGGGTCGTAGCGATAGCCGTCCTCCTTGTGGCCAAGGCGGATTTCCAGGCTGTCCTCATGCCCTGCGGTGCAGATGAGGCCGGTTTTCGCCCCCTTGTGCTGGATCAGCGCGTTCAGCCCCACCGTGGTGCCGTTGATGCACAGATCGCAGTTGGGGATGATCTTCTCGGCCGGAACGCCCAGTTCCTCGGCGATGATGGCCAGCCCGTTGCGGATCGCCAGCGTCGGGTCCTGCGGGGTCGACAGCGCCTTGAACAGCCGCACCTGCCCGCTGGATTTTTCGGCCAGCACGAAATCGGTGAAGGTGCCGCCGGCGTCGATGCCCAGTCTGTATTCGGATTTCATTGCTCTCATCCCCCTTATTTCGCGGCCACGGCGCGGCGTTTGGCGCGCAGGGCTTCGGTTGCGCCCATGTCCACGTCCAGCGTGGCAGGGTCAGAGATGATGACGCCGTAATCCTCCTTCGCGCCCCGGACCGAGACGAGGCCGTTCCTGATGTCCCAGACCACGCTTTCGACCGCACGATCCATCGGATCGCCGTAGCCGCCACCGCCGGGGTTCTTGTTGGTGATGCGGTCGCCGGGTTTGATCACCTCGATCACGTTTTCCCGGATGGTGGTTTCCTTGCCGTCCTTGATCAGATCCAGCCGCCCGACCTTGGTGTCGATGATGGTGCTGGCCGCCCCCGCCGCGCCAACGGCCGGGATGCGGCGGCCCTCGCCGAAGGTGATGAAGGTCATGTCGTCGTTCAGCGGCTCCACCTCCCAGGCGGTGCCGGACCCGCCGCGGAACTTGCCCGCGCCGCCGCTGTCTTCCATCAGGGAATAACGGTGGATGATGATCGGGTAGGAGTATTCCAGCAGTTCCACATCGCCCGAGGTCAGCGCGCCGAAGCAGCATTCCGGCCCGCAGGCGTGCCAGCCGTCCTGCGACGGTGTGGCGCCCGCGCCCGAGATGATGGTGGCCAGCACCATCGTCACATATTCCTCGTCATGCCGCTTGTCCCAGCCGGCGATGTTCAGCCCGTTCGCATGCCCCCAGCTGGCCGAGACCTTGGAGGGCACCGCCTTTTCAAACGCCAGCCGCACGGCATCGGTCAGCGTCTCCATCGGTGTGGTGGTGCAGTTCATGTGCGGTGCCGGTTCCTGCGCGTTGCAGATCGTGCCTTTGGGGCCGAAATCCACGCTGACGCAGCGATAAAGCCCCTCATTGTAAGGTGGCGGCAGCTGGGCGAACATCATCAGGCCGAGGTAGACGCCGGAATGGCTGTTCCCTTCGTAGCTGTTGATGAAATAGGGAATCTGCGGGGGCGAGGAGATGGCGATATGGCAGTTGTCGCCGGTGATCGTGACCTTGGCCCTGATCTCGAAATCGCCAAAGCCGTGACCGGCGTCTTCCAGGATCGCCATGCCTTCATAGGTGCCGTCCGGCACGCCGGCGATCAGGCTGCGCATCTGGCGTTCCGCCATGTCCAGCAGCATGTCGATGCAGGCATCCACCTGCTCTTCGCCGTATTTCTCCAGCATCGCCAGCAGGGCGCGTTCGCCCACCTGACAGGCCCCGATCAGCGCGTTGAAATCGCCTTCCTGATCGCGGCGCGCGCGCATGTTGGTCAGCAGAAGGTTCAGCACATCCTTGCGCGGTTGGCCCCGGTCCCAGACCTTGACCGGCGGAATACGCAGGCATTCGGCATAGATTTCCTTGGCGTTCGGGTTGTAGCCCGCGGGCACCGGGCCGCCAACATCGGTCAGATGGCCCTTGCAGACCGTCCAGTATTTCAGCCGCCCCTTCCAGAACACCGGGCGGTAAAAGCAGGTGTCGATGGCATGGCTGCCGCCCCAGGCCGGATCGTTGTGGATGAAAAGGTCGCCCTCGTTGATCTCGCCGTCAAAATACTTCGCCACCACCTTCATCGCCGGGATCAGGCTGCCCAGGTGGATCGGGATGTCCTGTCCTTGCAGGATCATCTCGGGCCGGTGGTTGAAAAGCGCCGTCGAATAGTCATGCGCCAGGTTGAACACGCTCGATCGCGCGGTCTTTTCCAGGCTCAGCGTCATCTCGCGCTGCGTGGTTTCCAGAATTCCGCGGACGACCGAAAGCGTGATCGGGTCGACCTGCGGGTTCCGGCTTGCGATCTTGGTCATTGCGAAGCCTCCCTTTTGGGGCCGCGCAAAAGGGCACCGTCCGGGCCGAAAGCCCGTGCGAATCGATCTTCATCCCTGTTGCGCGGCGTCTGATGCGCCTTTGTGCAGGGAAGGCTAACGCCGGTTTCCGCGCCGCGTCTTTGCACCGGGCGCATGGAGTTTTGTGTCAGAGCGCGCAGACGGGCCGCAAGCGCAGGCCGCGCTTTACAGAACGGGCGGCACATGGCCAGATGACCGGCAGGAGGACGGCGATGCGCCATACCATCACCACCAAGGGGATCGACCGGGCCGCGCGCAGCCGCCACTGGCACGACACCATCGCGCGCGCCTATTTCCCGCTGGACCTGGCCTTCCGCCGCCCCGAAGCTTTTGACGGCGAGATCACCAACTGGTCGCTTGGCCAGGTGTCGCTGTCGCGGCTGACCTCGGACGCGCTGATCTATCGCCGCCTGCCCCGGCATTTCCGCGAACCGGGGCCCGAGGAATTCCTTGTCACCCTGCCCGCGCGGGCCGAGGTGCGCTTTGCCCAGGGCGGCAAGGAGGTGCGGGCCAATCCGGGGGCCTTCTTCATCGAACGCAGCCACGAACCCTATGAGTTCAGCCATGCCGAGGCGGCGGACCTGTGGGTGATGAAGCTGTCTTCCGCCATGCTGGCCGGGCGGGTGCGGGCCCCGGACCGGTTTTGCAGCCTTGAATTCGACGCTACCAACGGGGCAAGCGGGCTGTTCTGCGACATGCTTTCGCTGATCCCCGGCCGCTATGACACGATGACCGAGGAAACCCGCGCCACGGTGGGCCGGCAACTGGTGGATCTGCTGGCGCTGGCGGTGCAGTCGGATGACAGGGTGCTGACCTCGGGCGTCACTTCGGTCAGGGCGGCGCATCTGGCGCGGATCGAAGGCTTCGTCCGCCGCAACCTGCACCGCGCCGATCTTGGCCCCGACGATGTGGCGGCGGGCTGCGGCATTTCGGTGCGCTATCTGCATCAGCTGTTGCGCGACACCAACATGACGCTGGGCCAGTGGATGCGCGACACAAGGCTTGCGGCCGCGCAAGAGGATCTGCGCAACCCCGCCGATGGCCGCCCGATCGGCGAGATCGCCTGGGCGCGCGGCTTTCCCGATCAGGCGCAGTTCAGCCGCGCCTTCCGCGCCCGGTTCGGGATGAGCCCGAAAGAGGCCCGCGGCCGGGGATAGGGCAAGGCTCATCGCCGCAGGTCCTGCGCTCTTCGCGGCAGTGCCGCGCGGAGAAGCCGAAGGCGCAGGATGAGCCTGCCCCATCGCGCTACCGCCCCAGATGCGCACGGACCCGCGCCAGTGCCGCCTGACGGTCGGCACGCGCCGCCAGTGCCTGATCCATCGTCACCTCGGTGAACCGGGCCTGCTGATGCGGCTGCAACTGGCCGATCAGGTCCATGTCGGCACTGATCACGCAGCCCAGCATCATATAGCCGCCCCCCGACACCGCATCGCGGTGCAGCACGATCGGCTCCGTCCCGCCGGGCACCTGGATCGAGCCATAGGGATAGCAGGCATCGACGATGTTCGACGGGTTCGACCCCGCCCCGAAGGGCTGTTCGCGCGGCACGAAATCCAGCGCGGTGCCGCCGCGGAACCGATAGCCGATCCGGTCCGCCTCGGGCGCGACCTTCCAGATGTCGGCAAGGAACCGTTTGCCCGCCTCGGCGGTGATCCGGTGCCAGTAAAGCCCCGGCAGCATCCTGAGTTCCGCCGGAGTGCCGGGCTGGCGGCGCAGGTTTGCGGAAACGCTGCCCCTGCCCCCCGCGCCCTGCCCCAGCGGCAGCGTATCGCCCGCCTTCAGCGCCCGTCCCTCATGCCCGCCCAGCGCGCCCAGGGTATAGGTCGACCGCGAGCCCAGCTTGACCGGCACGTCGATCCCGCCCGAGACCGCGATATAGGCCCGCGCACCGGATTTCAGGAAGCCGAAAGACAGCCGGTCGCCCGGCTTGACCGGAAACGCCTCCCATGTCGCACGCTCATCCCCGTTCAGCTTTGGCGGCAGGTCGCCGCCGGTGATGGCCACCGTGGCGGCGCTGGTGAATTCCAGCTCCGGCCCCATGAACACCGCCTCCAGCACGGCGGCACCTTCGTCATTGCCGACCAGCATGTTGGCCGCGCGCAGGGCGAAGCGGTCCATCCCGCCGGAAATCGGGATGCCAAGATGGTAATAGCCCGGACGGCCAAGGTCCTGCACCGTGGTCGACAGGCCCGGAGAGACAACCTTAACGGCCATTGAGAGCCTCCATCAGTCTGGCATTGGTGCCCGCCATGTCCGCATTGAACTCGGTCAGGCTGAAGGTGGCGGGGCGGATCACCGGCTCGTAACGGTTGGCCGCGACCGCCTCGACCGCGGCGTCATATTCATCGCGGTTAATGGGCTTCCATTTCACGATGTCGCCGGGTTTGAAGAGACACATCTCTTCGGTCAGGTAGGAAACCTTCTGTTCCGGGTCATAGATCGGCATCGGGGTGACGCCGAACATCTGATAGCCGCCCGCCCCGCGCACCGAATAGATGCAGGAAAAGCAACCGCCATGGCCGATGGTCAGTTTCGGCGTATCGGTGCGCGGGCGCAGGTATTTCGGCACCTGCAACTGCCGCCCGCGTTCGACCATCTGATACAGGAACGGCAGCCCGGCGACGAAGCCCACCATCGACACGAACCAGGGCTGGCTGGAATGCGCCTTGATGAAATTTTCCACCGTGCCCAGCCCGTTGATTTCGGCCGCATATTCCAGATCGGTCTTGGTCGGGTCCTGATGCCGTTCGCGGAACCGCATCAGCGTCTCATGCGTCCAGGGATCGTTGTAGAGAACCGGGATTTCCATGATCCGGGTCTTCAGGCTGGCATCGGATTTCGACGCCGCCGTCTCCATCGCCTGCAATTCGCGCATCAGATCGGCGGGCCTGATCCGGTCCGGGTCGAACTTGACCTGAAACCCGGCATTGGCCGGGCAGATCTCGGTCACGCCCGCGATCTGCGCATCGCGCACGGCATTGGTCATGGAAAGCGAGGTGAAGAAGGCTTCCAGCGACATGGATTCGGAGACTTCGCCGAACACATGCTCATCGCCGCCAAAGGTGAAACGGATCGACATTTGGTCTCCTTTCAGGCGTCCGGGGTCAGCCGGTCGGCGTTGAGGTCAAGCCAGCCTTCCAGCCAGCGGGTGTGGACATCGCCCGCCTGCACGGCAGGATCGGCCGCAAGGGCAAGGAACAGCGGTTTGGTGGTCTTGCAGCCGTCGATCCGGGTCTCGCCCAGCGCGCGGACCAGCCGGGCAATGGCGGCGTCGCGCGTTTCGGCATGGACGATCAGTTTGGCCAGCAGGGAATCGTAGAACGGCGGCACCGTGTATCCGGCATAAAGCAGGGAATCGAAGCGCACCCCCGGCCCGCCCGGAATGCGCAAGCCTTCGATGGTGCCGGGGAACGGGGCGAACCCCTTCGACGGGTCTTCGGCATTCAGCCGCACCTCGATGGCATGGCCCTTCACCTGCACATCCTGTTGCGCGATGCGCAGCGGCTCGCCGCCCGCGATCCGCAGCATCTCGGCCACAAGGTCGATGCCGGTGATCATCTCCGTCACCGGATGTTCCACCTGGATGCGGGTGTTCATCTCGATGAAGTAGAAGCGGTCGGCCGCGTCGTCATAAAGATATTCGATGGTGCCCGCGCCCGAGTAGTTCACCGCGCGGGCCAGCCGCACTGCGCTGGCGCACAGCTCATCACGCAGGCGCCGCGACAGGGCGCGCGACGGCGCTTCTTCCCAGACCTTCTGGCGGCGGCGTTGCAGCGAACATTCGCGTTCAAAGCAATGGATGGCATCGCGGCCATCGGCCAGCACCTGCACTTCGATATGCCGGGCCCTGGTGATGACCTTTTCCATATAAAGCCCGCCGTCGCCAAAGGCGGCCAGCGCCTCGGCTGCGGCCTGAGGGAAGGCGGCCTCGAATTCGGCCAGATCATTGGCAATACGGATGCCGCGCCCGCCTCCACCGGCGGCGGCCTTGATCATCACCGGAAAGCCGGTGTCCATCAGGATCTTGCGCGCCGCCTCGATGTCGGCCACCCGGCCCATGCTGCCCGGCACCACCGGCACGCCTGCCGCATAGGCGGCCGAGCGGGCGGACACCTTGTCGCCCATCAGCCGGATCGCCTCGCCCGAAGGGCCGACCCAGATCAGGCCCGCCGCCACCACGGCATCGGCGAAATCGGCATTCTCGGCCAGAAAGCCATAGCCCGGATGCACAGCATCGGCTCCGGTCTCCGCTGCCGCCTTCAGGATCGCCGGCACCGAGAGATAGCTTTTCTTCGCCGCCGGCGGCCCGATGTTCACCGCCTCATCCGCGATCTGCACATGCAGGCTGTCGCGGTCGGCATCCGAATGCACGGCGACGGTCGCAATCCCCAGATCCTTCGCCGCGCGCAAGATGCGCACGGCAATTTCCCCCCGGTTGGCGACCAAGAGCTTGCGCATCATCAGGACAACTCCGCCAGCACCGCACCCGCCATCACCGGCTCTTCGTTATCGGTGACGAACTGCACGTTCCGGCCCGCCACGTCGGCGCGGACTTCGTGGAAGGATTTCATCACCTCGATCAGCCCGATCACATCGCCCACGGCGACATCGGCCCCATCGGCCTTGAACGGCGGCTGGTCGGGCGCGGACGACCGATAGAAGGTGCCGGGAAGCGGTGACAGGATCTGGGCCATGGGAACCTCTCAGGACAGGGATTGGACGGTGGCGCGGATCGCGCTGGCGATATCCACCGCATTGGGCGTGTCGGAATGGACGCAGACGCTTTCGCAGCGGGTGGGGAAGAACGACCCGTCGGTAGCCAGCCCCTTGCCCTCGGTGATCGCGCGGCGGACACGGGATGCCATCTCGGCCGGGTCCTTCGCGTCATGTTCGCGCGTCACGATCAGGCTGCCATCCGGGCGATAATCGAGATCACCGTAGAATTCGGCGATCATCCGGTGGCCGCGGGCGGGGTAGACGGTTTCATGCAGCGTGCCGACCATGCCAAGGATCGGCACCGGAAAGACATCGGCCGCATCGCAGACCGCATGGGCAATGTCCTCCTGCCGCCCGGCCATGCCGAACAGGCTGCCATGCGGCTTGATGTGGTTCAGTTCCATCCCCTCGGCCTTCAGGAACCCGGCCAGCGCCCCGATCTGGTAGATCAGCGCATTGGCCATCTCTTCACGGCCGATCTTCATCTCGCGCCGGCCGAAGCCTTGCAGATCGGGCAAGGACGGATGCGCGCCCACCTTGACCCCATGCTGTTTCGCCAGCCGGACCGTCGCCCGCATGTGGTTGAAATCGCTGGCATGAAAGCCGCAGGCGACATTGGCGATGTCGATCAGCGGCATCAGGGCGGCATCATCGCCCATTCGCCAGAGACCAAAGCTCTCGCCCATGTCACAGTTGACCGTGACAGCCATCACACCTCCCCGGATGTTCTGTTTTCATTGATTGGGGCCATGGTGCGGCGACTCGGGGCGCATAGGCAAATACGAAATTATGCATTTCAATATCTGAAAAATTGATACACCCTGACTCATGAGCCTGACCCTGAAACAGTTGCGCTATTTCATCGCCGCCGCCGAAACCGGCCAGATCAGCCTGGCCGCGATGGAGATGAACATCTCGCAATCCGCCGTCACCGCCGCCGTGCAGGGGCTGGAGGCGCAATTGGGCGTGCGCCTGCTGGCCCGCAACGCCCAAGGCGTGTCGCTGACGCTGGAAGGCGCGCGCTTCCTGACCCGCGCGCGGACGATCCTGGGCGCGGTCCAGGATGCGGTGCGGTCCCCGCTTGGCGAAGAGACGCGGGCGCAGGGCGTGGTGCGGCTGGGCATGTCCTATACCGTGGCGGGCTATTTCATGTCGCGCCATTACGCCGCCTTCCGGCGGTCCTATCCCGGCGTCACGCTGGAACTGCACGAACTGCCCCGCCCCGCGATCGAGACGGCGCTGGTCAATGGCGGGCTGGATCTTGCGGTGATGCTGACATCGAACCTGCAAAACAGCACCGAGATCGACTTCGAGACCCTGTTCCGGTCGCGCCGCAGGCTGTGGCTGGGCACCGACCATCCCCTGCTGACCCTGCCTGCCGTGCCGCTGGCAGAGGTGCTGAAACAGCCCTACATCATGCTGACGGTGGACGAGGCCGACCAGACCCAGGCCCGGTTCTGGGGCAGCTTCGGCCTTCGCCCCGATGTGCTGTTCTCGACCTCATCGGTCGAGGCGGTGCGGTCGATGGTGGCGGCGGGGATGGGTGTGACCATCCTGTCTGACATGGTCTACCGGCCCTGGTCGCTGGAAGGCCAGCGGATCGAACAACGCCCCCTGATCGAGGGCGTGCCCAGCATGGATGTCGGCCTCAGCTGGGCGAAAAGCCGCCCCCTGCCGCCCCCGGCCGAGGTGTTCCGCGCCTTCCTGTCGCGAATGAGCGCGTAACCGGCGCCCGAGGCGTCACTCTGCCAGGGCCACCGGCCCCAGACCGGCCCAAAGATCGCCCGGACCGGGGTTTTCCGCAGCCGAGGCCCCGCCAAGATGCGTCATGATCCCCCAGACCGCATTCAGCGCCGTCTGCACAGCCCCTTCCACCCAGGCCGGTGTCCAGCTGATCCCGTCGCCCGCAAGGAAGATGCCGCGCTGTTCGGCAGGCATGTCGGCTTGCATGAAATGCCCGTACATCCGCAGGTTATAGCGGTAATGCCCCGGCAGCGCCCCCTTGAAGGCCCCCAGGAAATTCTCGTCCGCCTCCCAGCTGACGCAGATCGGATTGCCGCGGATATGGCTGCGGATGTCGACACCGGGATAGATCCGCTCCAGCGCCGACAGGGCCAGTTCCACCCGCTTTTCCGGGCCATAGGGCAGCACCTTCAGCGCATCGGTCATCCAGCTGTAGGACAGGCAGATGACGGCGGGCCTGCCCGGCCCGTTGTCGAAGAAATAGGTGCCGCGGGTGTTGCGGTCGGTCAGCGTCATCGACAACAGCGGCCGCCCGTCGGGGCCGGCGTCGTTCCAGAACGGCCGGTCCACCATGACAAAGGTTTTCGCCGCCTGCATGTAGCGGGTGCGGTCCAGCGCCATCCACAGCTTCTGGTCGAACAGCGCCTCGTCCACCGCAACCGAGGTGGTCAGAAGGTGGCTCTGGCATGTCACCAGCACGGCAGCATAATCGCGCGCCACCCCCCAGAGATCGGTCACGGTCAGCCCGCCCCGGTCGTTGCGGGCGATCCTGACCGCGCGGCCCAGCGTGGCCCCGCCGTTCAGCCCGGCCAGCGAGGTGCCTTCGGGCCAATGCGCGCAAGGTGCGGGATGCCGCCACAGCCGATGCAGCACGTTTTCCACCCCGCCGACGATGAACCGCTGGTGGTCGTCCAGCTCCAGCAGGTTCACCCGCAGGATTTCCAGCATGGAATTCGGGAAATCGCTGTCCCAGCCGCCGGTGCCGAACCCGACCTGCCCGAACACTTCGCGGTGACGGAAGCCAAGGCTCTGGAACGCCTGCGACGAGGTGACGAAATCATAGAAGGTGCGCTCGTCCCATTTTGCGACCAGCGGGTCCCAGATCGCCTTCAGCGCCGCCACGTCACGATTGCGCACCGCCTCGGTCAGCGCGGCGAAATCGGCATGTTCCTCCAGCGCGGCGCGATAGGCGGCGGCAACCTCGTGATACAGTTGCGGCAGGTCTTGCAAGGTGCGGGCGAAATGCGTCTCGCCCTCAAGGTCGATCACGGTCGATCCGGCGGCTTCGGTCAGCGGGTTCGGGAAGGGGCGGCTTTCGATGCCCAGCGCATCGACATAATGGTAAAACGCGCGGGACGACACCGGAAACCGCATCCCGCCCAGTTCGGCAATCACATCCTCGGTGCCCTCGAACGGCTCGGACCGCAGCCGCCCGCCGAACTTGCCGGATTCGTACAGCTCGGGCCGCAGACCCAGTTTCATCAGCTCATGCCCGGCGATGATGCCCGCCGCCCCTGCCCCGATCACCGCCACCGCCTGCCCGTGCTGCGCCACAGGCACGCGGCCCAGCCCCGAGGGATGCGCCAGCCAGTCGTCATAGGCAAAGGGGAAATCAGGGCCGAAGGCAGTCACAGGCTT
Organism: Paracoccaceae bacterium; assembly: GCA_036745335.1. Taxonomy (GTDB): domain Bacteria; phylum Pseudomonadota; class Alphaproteobacteria; order Rhodobacterales; family Rhodobacteraceae; genus Pseudogemmobacter. The sequence goes on along the minus strand of DAIOGH010000001.1, from coordinate 142,427 downwards.
TTGCGCTGGCATGGTCAGGGGGGCTTTCCAACTGGGTGCGAAATGGCGCACATCTGGGGCGGATCATGCGGGGGACGGAGGCGAAAGTGAAGTTGGCACTGTGGCAGGCACCGCCGACGAATGGCCGGATCGAGGCCGCCTTTTCGGCACTTTGCACGCAATTGCGGGCAGCGGCGGCGGCGGGGGCAAAACTGCTGGTCGTCCCCGAACTGATCCTGCCCGGATATAACCGCCCCGATCTGCATGCCACGCTGGCGCAGACCATCGACGGCGACTGGATCACCCGCCTTCGTGCCGAGGCGGCCAAGGCCGGTTGCGGCATCTGCCTGGGCTGGGCCGAACGCGACGGCGATACCGTCTATAATGCCGCCACCACCATCGGCCCCGATGGCGCGATCCTTGGCCATTACCGCAAGATCCAGCTTTATGGCCCGATGGAGCAGGCCAGCTTTGCCTTTGGCGACCGGCTGTGCCCCGTCTTTCTGCTTGAAGGACGGCCCACGGCGATGCTGGTCTGCTATGATATCGAATTTCCCCAGCATGCCCGTGCGCTTGCACAGGCCGGGGCGGGCCTGATCCTTGTCCCCACCGCCAACCCGGCCGGGTTCGATCATGTCCAGCGCCTGTTCGTCCCGGCCCGCGCCGCCGAGAATGACGCCGTGGTCGCCTATGCCAATCAGGCGGGAACCGAGGACGGCCTGACCTTCGGCGGCCTGTCGGTCATCGCAGGCCCGGACGGCGCGCCGCTGGCCATGGCCGGCCCCTGCGGAGAGGCATTGCTGATCGTCGATCTGGCCGCCGCCGATGCGGTGCCGCAGTCCCTGCGGTCGGCCCAGCGACAGGATTACCGCCCGCCGAAGGGCTGACGGTTCAGCCGGCCATCGCCGCCATCATCTCGGCCACCCGGTGACAGGCCACCCGGCTGCCATCGGGCATCGCCTGCATCTCGGGCCGTTCCGACGAACAGCGGCCATCGGCTTGTGGACAGCGCGGATGGAAGGTGCAGCCCGACGGCGGTTTCAGCGGGCTTGGCACCTCGCCCGATTGCGGCACCCGGTCACGGCGCGGGTCGGCGACATTGGGGATCGTCTCCAGCAGAAGCTGCGTATAGGGATGCTTCGGTCCGGCGAACAGCACTTCGGTCGGGGCCTGTTCGACGATCCGGCCCAGATACATCACCGCGATCTGGTCGGACATGTGGCGCACCACACTCATGTCATGGCTGATGAACAGATAGGTCAGCCCCATCTCGTCCTGCAACCGCCGCATCAGGTTCAGGATCTGCGCCTGAACCGAGACATCCAGCGCCGAGGTCGGCTCATCACAGACCAGGAAATCCGGCTCCGAGGCCAGCGCGCGGGCAATGGAAATCCGCTGCCGCTGCCCGCCGGAAAACTCATGCGGGAACTTGCGGCCGTCGCTGGCGGCAAGGCCCACGGTGTTCAGAAGCTCGGCCACCCTTTCGGCAATCCCGGCCTCTGTGTCGCGCAGCTTCAGTTCGCGCAAGGGTTCGGCGATGATGTCGAACACCCGCCAGCGCGGGTTCAGGCTGGCATAGGGGTCCTGAAAGATCATCTGCACCGACAGAGGCTTGCCCCCTGCCCCCGGTGCGAAACGGATCTGCCCTTCGCTTGGCGCGTAAAGCCCCGTCACCAGCCGCGCCACGGTGGATTTGCCGCAGCCGGATTCGCCCACCAGCGACAGGCAACCGCCCTGCGGCACCTCGAAGCTGATGTCATCCACCGCACGCAGCCAGGTGCGCGGCTTCCTTTCCAGCACCCGGTTCAGCCAGGGGGCCGAGACATCGAAACGCCGCGACATCTCGGTCACGGTCAGCGCGGTCGGGGCGGTCATGCGGCGGTCTCCTTGGCGTCGTCAGCCAGCCAGCAGGCGGCAAGGCTGGCGGTGGCAGGGCGCAGGTCGGGGCGGTCCGTCCGGCAGCGGTCATGCACCTGCGGGCAGCGCGGGTTGAAGGCGCAGCCGCGCGGTATCGCGTCCAGCCGCGGCATCGCGCCGTCGATCTGCTGCAACCGCGGCACCCGCGCGCCAAGTGTCGGGATCGACCCCATCAGCCCGCGCGTATAGGGATGCGACGGCCGCGCCACCACCTCGGCCACCGGGCCGATTTCCACCAGACGGCCCGCATACATCACCGCCACCCGGTCGGCGGTTTCCGCAATGACGCCCATGTCATGCGTGACCAGCATCACCGCCGTGCCATGCTCCTTGCACAGCCGCCGCAACAAAGCGGTGATCTGGGCCTGGATCGACACATCCAGCGCCGTCGTCGGCTCATCCGCGATCACCAGTTTCGGCCGCGCCGCCAGCGCCAGCGCGATGACCACACGCTGCCGCATCCCGCCCGAGAATTGATGCGGATGATGTTCCACCCGTTCCGCCGGGGCCGGAATCCCCACTTCGGCCAGCAATTCCACCGCCCGCTGCCGTGCCGCCGCCTTGGACAGGTCGCTGTGCAGCCTGATCGTCTCGACCAGTTGCCGACCGACCGAGAACAGCGGGTTCAGCGAGGTGAGCGGGTCCTGAAAGATCGCCCCGATCTCACGCCCGCGGATCTTTTCCATCTCGCGCTCGGTCAGGGTGTCGATGCGGCGGCCGTTCAGCCAGACCTCGCCCCCGGCGATATGGCCCGGCGGTTCCAGAAGGCGCTGCACGGCCAGGCCGGTCATCGACTTGCCCGCACCGGATTCGCCGACCACGCCAAGGATCTCGCCGGGGCGGATCGACAGGCTGACATCATCCAGCGCCGTCACCGTGCCGTGCCGGCCGGGGAATTCCACCCGCAGGTTGCGGACATCGAGCGTGGGCTGACCGGTCATGCGATGGCCTCGTGGCGAAGGGGATAGCTGGGGGGGAACAGGTCGGCGACAGGCGGATGCTGCCAGCTGCGGTCGGGGTATTTCGCAACCAGCCCGTCGAACTGCGCCTGCGCACGGGCCTGTGCTTCGGCAAGGTCGATCCCGGCCACCCGGCCCTGACACATCGACAACCGGCCATCGACAAAGGTCGCCTGCGTCACCCGGCCCGAGCCGCCCGCCACCAGCGTGGTGATCGGGTCGATAGCCGGGGTCATCACCGCATCATCCAGCCGGAACACGGCCAGATCGGCGCGGGCCCCCGGTGCCAGACGCCCCAGATCGTCGCGCCCCAGGGCCCGCGCACCGCCGAGGGTGGCGGCATCCCAGAAATCGGCGCTGGTCTGATGCGGGGCCAGCGGATCGGCGATCCGTGCGGCCATCTGGCCGGTCATCAGGTTCATCAGCATGTCGGCGGGCGCGGTGTCGGTGCCCATGCACAGGTTGATCCCCGCCGCCTTCAGCCGGCCAAAGCTGCGCAAAATGCTGCCGAACCGGGCCGAGACCAGCGGGCAATGCACCACGCTGACGCCATGGGCAGCGTAATGCGCCAGATCGGTTTCGGTCGCATTGGTGGCATGGGGCGCGATCAGCCGGTCGCTGAGCAGCCCGGCCTGCGCCAGCCAGTCGGGCGCGGTGGTGCCATGCAGGCGCTGCACGGTGCGCAGTTCCATCTCGCCCTGCGCCATGTGCAGGCGCACCTTGCAGCCCAGATCGGCCGCCGCCTCCATCGTGCGGCGCAACAGCGGCAGGGTGCAGGTTTCCACCCGGTCGGGGGCCAGCATGCCGCGCACCAGCCCGCCATGACGGCCCTCTTGCGCGGCGACAAACGCAACCGCCGCGTCAAGACCGGCCATCCCCCGCGCCTCGTCGAACACCGGCTCCATCCGGCCCGCCGCCTCAAGCACCATCCCGCCCGAGCGATAGGCAGGCGACAGATAGACCCGCAGGCCCAACTCTCCGGCGGCATCGGCGGCGGCGGTGAATTCCGCGACCGTCTCGCCCCATTCGCGGTAGAACAGCGAGGCGATGGGGGCAGCGGTGGTAATGCCGTTCAGCAGAAGCTGCGCAAAGGCATAGCGTTTCTGAAAGGCCAGCTCCTCGGACGAATACATCTCATAGGGGCCGCGGTCGACATAGCTGCGCGGCCAGACCCGGCCCTTGGCCCATCCCGGCTGATGGTCGATGGCAAGGATCGTGGTATCCAGATCCGACAGCGCATCCAGGTCGATCAGGCCCGGAGAGATCAGCGCCCGGCCAAGGTCGATCCGCCGCGCCACCTCTCCGGGAAAGCGTGGGCCGACATGCAGGATCGCCCCACCTTCGAACACGATCTCGCCATCGGGGATCAGGCAATGCCGCCCCCCGGCATGGCCCAGCACCCATTGCGCTGTCAACGCGGTGCGGCCCGGCGGGGCGGTGCCCAGTGGCAGGTCGGCCAGCGTGGTCATGGCATCACCACGCCGGGCAGCATCAGACTGCCGCCGCGCGCCACCACGCGGCCGCGCTTGACCACCAGCGGGCGGGGGGCCTCTTCCACTACGGCATGGGCCAGCGTTTCGCCCACCACCAATGTCAGGTCGCCCGGACCACCGACCACCAGCCCCGGCGCGTCCAGCCCCATCGCCTCGGCTCCGCCGCGCGAGGCGACATCCAGCAGCAGCTCCAGTTCGTCATCCCGGCGCATCCGGTTCTTCATGCCGACGATCCGGGCGCGGTGCAGCATGTCGGGCTGGCCCCAGGGACCCCAGGTGTCGCGGATGCCGTCGCAACCCATGCCGACCTTGATCCCCGCCGCCCGCATGTCTTGCAGGCTGGGCACTTCGGCGGACGGATGGCCGGTGGTGAAGATGCGGATGTCGGCCTGCGCCACCCGGTCCATCAGCGGCCCCACCCGCAGCGGATCGGGCATGCCAAGGCAGAAGCAATGCGACACCCCGACCTTGCCCTGCATTCCATGGGCCAGCGTGCGGGCGATGATCTCCTCCAGCGTGAAGGCCCCCAACTCGCCGTATTCGTGCAGATGGATGTCGATCGGCTTGCCGTGCTTGTCCGCCAGCCGGAAGATCGCGTCGAGCGAGCCTTTCGGATCGCGGTCCATCGACGACGGGTCCAGCCCGCCCACCACATCGGCCCCCATCGCCAGCGCCTCATCCAGCAGCTCATAGGTGCCGGGGCGCACCATCAGGCCGGATTGCGGGAAGGCAACGATCTGGATCTCCACCCCGTCGGCCAGCGCGGCGCGGGTGGCCAGCTTGCCCTGCAACAGCGACAGCCCGTGGTCGGTGTCGATGTCGACATGGCTGCGGATATGGCCGGCGCCGTTCTCAATCAGCCGGATCGCATGGCGCATCGACTGGCGATGCACGTCGAGGCCCAGCGGAATGCGGCTGTTGCGTTCGTTGTCGATCAGGTCCTGCAATTCGCCGCCCTTGCGGCCCGTGTACCAGGGCATTCCCCAGGTGGTCTTGTCCAGATGGGTATGGGCGTCGACCAGCGTCGGGATGGCGATGGACCCGCGGCCGTCCTCGACCGGCACGCCCTCGGCCGCCAGCCCGGTGCCAATGGCGGCAATCCGGCCCTGACGGATCAGCAGATCCTGCGGCGCGGCCCCCATCGGGCGGATGTTGCGGATCAGAAGGTCCGGCATTTGAACAGGCGGCATGATCACCTCAGTTTCGGGTTCAGGGCATCGCGCAGCCAGTCGCCCAGAAGGTTGACCGCCACGACCAGCAGGCAAAGTTGCAGCACGGGGAAGACGGTGATCCACCACATGCCGGAGAACAGGAACTGGTTGCCAAGGCGGATCAGCGTGCCAAGGCTGGGCTGGCTGGCGGGCATACCGATGCCCAGAAAGGACAGCGTCGCCTCGGTCAGGATCGCCATGCCGAAATTCAGCGTGGCAGCGACGAAGATCGGCGTCAGCGTGTTGGGCAGGATGTGGCGGAACATGATCCGCCGCGCCGGAACCTTCAGAAGCTGCGCCGCCTGCACATATTCCTTGCCGCGCTCGACCGAGGTCTGCGCCCGCACGGTGCGGGCATATTGCACCCAGCCCGACAGCACGATGGCCAGCACAAGGACGCCCGCCGCGCCCACCTCGCGCAGGCTGACGGGCAACAGCTCGCGCACGATGGCGCTGACGAGGATGGCGATCAGGATGGTCGGGATCGACAGGAGCACATCGCCGATCCGCATCAGCGCATCCTCGACCAGCCCGCCGTAATAGCCTGCCACCAGACCGGTGCCGATGCCGACGACCAGCGCGAAAAAGACCGAGGCCAGGCCGATCAGGATCGACACCCGCGATCCGTAAAGGATGGCCGACAGGATGTCGCGGCCCTGCGTGTCGGTGCCCAGAAGGTAGGGCCATTGCCCGCCCTCGGCCCAGATCGGCGGATATTCGGCGTTCAGAAGATCCAGCTGTGCCGGGTCGAACGGGTTCTGCGGCACATAAAGCGGTGCTGCAAAGGCCGTCAGCACCAGAAAGCCCAAGAGACCGGCCGCGAACATCGCCGCCTTGCTGTGGGTGAAGGACCACCACAGATCGCTTTGCCGCCAGCGGGCAAGACGCGAGGAAGCGGGGCGGGGAAGTGCCGTCATGGTCAGCTCCTTGCCGTGCGCAGGCGGGGGTCGATCAGCGCATAGGTGATGTCGACCAGCGTGTTCAGCGCGACGAAGATGAAGGAAACGATGCACAGATAGGCCGCCATCACCGGGATATCGACGAAAGTCACCGCCTGGATGAACAGCATCCCCATGCCTGGCCATTGGAACACCGTCTCGGTGATCAGGGCGAAGGCGATCAGCGACCCGATGTTCATCGCCGTCATCGTCACCACCGGCATCAGGCAGTTGCGCAGGGCATGGACATAATACACCCGCCAGCGCGGCACCCCGCGGGCGCGGGCGAACTTGATGAAATCCGACCGCAGAACCTCCAGCATCTCGGCCCGGACCAGCCGCATCACCAGCGTGATCTGGTAAAAGGACAGCGCCACCGACGGCAGGATCAGCGCCGCCCGGCCCGACGGTGTCAGGAACCCCGTGGTCCACCAACCGATGCTGATCACATCGCCCCGGCCAAAGGCGGGCGAGACCCCCAGCATGACCGAGAAGATCAGGATCAAGAGGATACCGATCACGAAACTGGGCAGCGAGACGCCGATGATCGACAGGAATTGCAGCCCTTCGGAATACCAGGTGCCGCGATGGATGGCGGTGATCACCCCCAGCGGCACGCCGACGACCAGCGAGATCACCGTGGCCAGCAGCACGAGTTCGATCGTGGCCGGGAAACGTTCGGCGATCAGGCTCATCACCTCCTGCTGGTTGCGGTAGGAGATGCCGAAATCCCCCTGCACCGCATTGCCGACAAAGCGCAGGAACTGCACCGCCACCGGGTCATTCAGGCCAAGCCCCTCGCGCAGCGCGTCCTTTTCGGCCTGCGTGGTCTGTTCGTTGACCATCAGCTGCACCGGATCGCCGACGAAACGAAAGATCATGAAGGCCATGGCCGCCACGACCAGCATGACCAACGCCGCATTGGCCAGACGTTTGACAAGAAAGACGATCAAGACAATGCCCCCCGGTTGCAGATCATCGGTTGCGGCCCGGCCCCGCCGATGGGGACCGGGCCGACAGGGATCATTCGGCCATGCGGGTCAGCCAGTGGCGGCCCTTGTTGTCCGAAAGCTGCACCACGCTTTCCACCTTGTCCGACGTGGCCCAGGCCATCGGCTGCTGGTGGAAGGGCAGCATGATCAACTCGTCCTTCTCGATCTTCAGCGCCTCTGCCTGCATCGCCAGGCGCTTGCCGCGGTCCAGCTCGGTCGAAGCGGCGTCGATCAGCTTGTCCATCTCAGGATAGACCCAGCCGCCCCAGTTGAACACGCCCGCGTTGTCGGTTCTGGAATGGAAGACCTGCAACAGGATGGAATAGCTGTCCAGCATCGGTTCATTCGCCCAGCCGAAGCTGAACATGTCGGCCTCGCCATTGGTCTGCTTGATCTGCTGCACGGCATTCGGACCGATCGACAGGGTGGGCTTCAGCCCGGCGCGGGTCAGCATCGACACCAGCGCGTTGCAGATCTCTTCCTCGTTCAGCCAGACATCGTTGGCGCAGACGATCTCGAATTCATAGCCTTCGGCACCCAGTTCCTTGATCAGCGCGGCGGCCTTGTCGGGATCATAGGCCGATGGCGTGTCCAGCGCCGCATCATAGCCGGGGATCGCCGGGGCGACCACGGTGCCCGCCAGCCGCGACTTGCCGCGCATCACCTTCTGCTGGATCAGCTCCAGGTCGATGGCCGCTGCCACCGCCTCGCGCATCTTCTTGTCCTTGAACAGGTTCGGCTGGCCGTTGTGCAATGTATCGGCAAAGGTGAAGCCGAACATGATGGTGCGCAACTCGCTGCCTTCCAGCACCTTCACCGTCGGCGTCGCCTCCAGCCGCGGCAGATCCTGGATCGGGGCCTTTTCGGTAAAGTCGATCTCGCCCGACAGCAGCGCCGCAACGCGGGTAGCGTCCGAGGCGATGGGCGTGAATTCGATCCGGGTCAGGTTATGCTTCGGCGTGTCCCACCAGCCATCGTTCACCACCAGAACGGTCTTGCTGTCGGGCACCCGGCTTTCCACGCTGAAGGGCCCGGTGCCGTTGGCGTTGAAGGTGGCATAGCCTTCCACCTTCTTGGCCACGTCGGTCGGCAGTTCGGCCTTGTGTTCGGTCAGCCAGCCCGCATCGAAGATATGGATGTTGGTCAGGTCGTTCAACAGCAGCGGATAGGTGCCGTTCACCGTGATGTCGACAGTATAGTCATCGACCTTCACCGAGGACACATAGGCCGGAAGGTTGCCGCGCAGCGGCGAATCCGGGTGGCTGACGCGGGTCAGCGAGGCCACCACGTCATCGGCGGTGAATTCGGCCCCGTCGTGGAACTTGACGCCCTGCCGCAGCTTGAACCGCCAGACATTGCCATCCAGCACTTCCCATTCGGTCGCCAGAGCCGGTTCGATCTCAAGGTTCTCGTTGTAGCGGACCAGACCTTCGTAGACGTGGTTCAGGAAACTGATCGTGAAGGTCGACCCATAGGAATAGGGGTCCAGCGAGTTGATGTCGCGCGCCGCCCCCCAGCGCAGGGTCTCGGCCGAGGCACCGCCAGCAAGGCAGGCAAGTGCGACGCAGGACAAAAGCGAGGCTTTGGTTGTGGTCATGGTCAGTCCCTGTCAGGGGCCGGGCTCCCCTGACTGCTGCGGGGTATCCGGCGGTTGCATCGGTCTGTCGGCGATTCCATCCGGCGACAGAATGACACTCGGGCCTGATGACTTTTCTGTCAATCATTTTGTCGACAATTTTGTCTGGCATTCGTCGGATGCCGTTTTTCTCGGCCTTTTGCCCGGAAAAAGGCACAAGAAACCCACCCATTCAAAGGGCATAAACACAGGAAAAGACAGGAAAAAATCGGGCTCAGACCAGCGCGTCGCGCAGGTCGCGCAGCACCGGCACGCCTTCGGTCAGGTCCAGCTCATCCTCGACATGGCGCAGATGCGCCTCCATCTGGCGGATTGCACTGTCCAGGTCGCGGGCGCGGATGCTTTCGATCAGCGCGGCATGTTCGTCGGGGCCGCAATTGTGATGCATCTGGCGGCGATACATCGTGGTGATCAGGGTCGACCGCGAGATCAGGTCGCGCAGCACGCTGGCCATGAAGGCCGATCCCGACAATTCGGCCAGAAGCAGGTGAAACCCGCCCGACAGCCGGATCGTGGCGGTGGTGTCGCCACGGGCATCGGCATCGCGCTCCATCGCCAGATGCACCTCAAGCCGGGGAATGTCGCGGTCCTGCATGGTGGCGATCAGCCGCTCCAGCACCCGCGCCTCGACCTGACGGCGAAAGTGAAAGACATCGCGTGCCTCGTCCACGCCCGGCTCGGCCACGAAGGCCCCGCGATTCGGCAGGATCGTCACCAGCCCGTCACTTTCCAGCATCGCCAGCGCCTGCCGCACCCTTGCGCGGCTGACCTCGAAGACTTCGGCAAGCTGTTCCTCTTTCAGCCGCGTGCCCGGTCGCAGCTTGCGTTCTGCAATGGAAAGCCAGACCCTTTCGCAGATTTCCGCCGCCGGTCCTGCATTGGCTTCCCTGGTCTGATACATGCGCTTTCCTCGTTCCCGGCGACATTCTTGCCGACATCACCGGGATGTCAACCGGCCTGATGTTTCTATTGACAACAAAAATGTCGACAATCATGTTGAACATTATAGGGGCTAACCTGTCCGCAATCCAGAGGGGCAAGACGATGAATCGGCAGAACACGGTCTTCGACTTCACCCGGATGGAGGCGCAGGACCGTTATCGCCTGCTGACCAATTTCATCGGCCCCCGCCCCATCGCGCTGGTCTCCACCCTGTCCGAAAGCGGGCAGGACAATGCCGCCCCGATGAGCTTCTTCAACGTCTTCTCGCATGATCCGGCGCTGGTGATCCTGGGGATCCAGACCCGCCCCGACGGGCAGGAAAAGGACACCGTGCGCAATATCCGCCGCGATGGCGAATTCGTGGTGAACATGGTCGACATGGCACTGGCCGACGGGATGCTGGTCTGCGGACTGCCGGTCGCTGCCGATGTCGACGAAGTGGCGCTGGCGGGCCTGACCTCGGCCCCCTGCCACCATATCCGCGCGCGCCGCATCGTCGAAAGCCCTTGCGCCATGGAATGCCGGGTGGATCGCCTGCTGGACTATGGCCGCCGCCTGATCGTGATCGGCGAGGTCATGCAGATGCACATCCACCGCGGCTGTCTGGATGCCGCGGGCCGCTATGTGAACCCCGAAACCTATCAGCCCATCGCGCGGCTGCATGCCGACAATTACATCACCTCGGACCGCCAGTTCGTCCTGCCAACCCCGCCGATGCCCGCCGCAGCCCACAAATCGGAACGGGTGGAATGATGCGCATCCTTGTCATCAACCCCAATTCCACCCGGTCGATGACGGCGCAGATCGGCGACAGCGCCCGCCGCGCCGCCTTTGCCGGCACGGTGATCGAGGCGGTCAATCCCGAAGACACCCCCGCCAGCATCGAAGGCCATGCCGACGAGGCGCTTGCCGTGCCCGCCATGCTGGACCTGATCCGCGCGGGCGAAGCGCGGGGCGTGGATGCCTATGTCATCGCCTGCTTCGACGACCCCGGCCTTGACGCCGCCCGCGAGGTGGCGCGCGGGCCTGTGGTCGGCATCTGCCAGGCCGGGGTGCATGTCGCCTCGACCATCGCCAGCCGGTTCTCGATCGTCACCACCCTGCCCCGCTCGGTCCCGATCATCGAGGATCTGGTGGCGGGCTATGGCGCCTCGGCCCGCTGCCGCCGGGTGCGGTCTGTCAACATGCCGGTGCTGGCGCTGGAAGAGGACCCCGAAACCAGCGAAAGCCGCCTTCTGCATGAAATCGGCGCGGCCCGCGAACAGGACGGGGCCGAGGCCGTCCTGCTGGGCTGCGCCGGCATGTCCGATCTCTGCGCGCGGCTGGAGGCCCGGACCGGGATTCCAGTGATCGACGGCGTCAGCGCCGCCGTCAAGCTGGCCGAAGGGCTGGTCGGCGGCGGCTGGCGCACATCGAAGATCGGCTCATACGACTTTCCGCGGCTGAAGGCCCTTGCCCGGCCTGCCGCCGCAAAAGCCTGACCACGCCCGGAACCGCCCGATGACTGTCGCGCTTGCATTTTTCCGGCAAGTCCTGAATGAAAGTCGGACGGGGGTCCGGCAAGAGGGTGCTGTGGCAAAGTCGAAACTCAGGCCCGGCAAGGCCTCGGTCAGCGCCAACCGGGTGGCGGAAATGGCCGGTGTCTCGCGCTCGGCCGTGTCGCGCACCTTTACCGACGGGGCCAGCGTTTCGGCCGAAACGCGGGCCAAGGTCATGGCTGCCGCCGAAAAGCTGGGCTACCACGTCAACCATCTGGCGCGCGGGCTGATCCACCACCGATCCGGCATCGTCTGCCTGATCGTTGCGGAAATGCAGGCCCCGTTTCAGGCCGCGCTGGTCGAGGCCGCCACCCGCCGCCTTCAGGACAAGGGCAAGGTGGTGATGGTGCTGAACACCGCAGGCCAGCCCGCCAATGTCGAGGCGGCGCTGCGGCAGACGCTGAACTACCGGGCCGAAGCGACGGTGGTGGTTTCGGGTGCGCCGCCGCAATCGCTGATCGAGACCTGTCTGGAAAACGGCCAGCGCGTCATCCTGATCAACCGGAACGACGTGATCGCGGGGCCGCAGGTCCTGATGATCGAAAACGAAGCCGCAGCCGCCGAAGCCTGTTTCATCCTGCGCCGCGCCGGATGCAGGCGGCTGGCCGTCGTCGGGTCGACCGCCGGAACGCCCAGCATCGTGGCGCGGGAAACCGCCTTTGCCGCTGCGGCGCGGGATGCCGGGGCCGAGGTGACGATCAGCCGCGCCGGTCCGACCGGATATGCCGCAGGCGCGGAAAGCGCGCGGCAGCTTCTGGCGGGGTCTGGCCGCCCGGACGGCGTGTTCTGCGTGACAGACCTGCTGGCGCTTGGCTTTCTGGATGCCGCCCGGATCGAATTCCGGCTGCGGGTTCCCGAAGATCTGTGCGTCGTCGGCTTCGACGACATTTCGGCGGCGGGCTGGCTGGGCTATGATCTGACGACCTTCCGCCAGCCGATTTCCGAAATGGCCGGGCATATCGCCGACCTTTTGGAACAGGACGAAGGCGACCCGGCCCAGACCCGGTTTCCGGCGCGTCTGGTGTGGCGCAAGACGGTGCGGCCCTGACGCGCCATGGGCCGCAGATCAGCGGCCCCGGATCGTCAACCCGTGCAGATCCAGCACGAAATCCTCATTCGGCAGCCGGTCGAGATAGCCGCGCAGGATGCGCAGCATTGCCGCCAGACGTGCCGCAAGCCCGGTGCCCGTGACCGGCGGCAAATCGCGGCAAAGCCGACGGTAGAAGGCCAGCCGATCGGACGCCACATAGCCAAGGCCAAGCGCCCCCCCCTTGCGCAGGCGATACCAGTCCTCGGCCAGAACCCACAGCGGCCAATCCGGCGCGCCTTCGGTGGGCAGACCCAGAACCGCCACCAGATCGGCCATCCGGCCCCGGTCCAGAAAATCAACCATGTCCTGCGGCCATTCCCGTGGCACATAGCGACTGTGGACCAGTTCGATCAGATGGCGGTCCAGAAAGCTGCCGTGATCCGGGGCGAAACAGGCGGGCGACGGCGGCCGCGCCAGCTGCGCGGCCTCGGCCCGATAGGCGGCAAAGGCGTGGTCGTGGCCGGGCACATCGGCAAGCAGGGGGCTGCGGATGCCGACCTGCGGGCCATCCAGATCGACGATTTTCATCGCCGGGCAAAACCCGACCGGAGAAGGCACCGCCACGTTGAACATTCCCTGCCCCGCCGCATCCCGAAAAAGCGCGGTATCGTTGACATGCAGATGCCCCGAGAAATGCAGCCGCACGCCGGTGGCGGCAAAAGCCCTTGCCACCTCGGGCGGCGGGGTGCGGCGGGCAAGGCCGGTCGGGCCGAAGGCCTGCAATTCGTCCTCGCCTGTGCCGCCCAGCACATCCAGAACCGGATAATGCGAAAAGGCCACCAGATGCTTGCCGCCCTGCACCGCCCGCGCCGCGACATCGCGCATCCAGGGCAGAAGATGCGCCCGGTGCCGCAGCACCGCGGGCCAGCCGCCATCGGTCGGATCGTGGAAACTGGCCGGATCGGACAGGTCAACCGCCCCGTCGCGCGGAACGCAGACATTGCTGTCGATCGACAGCACCCAGAGACCGGGCACCGGTTCGACCAGATAGGAGGCGTCGATCATCCGGCAACGGGTGCCGCCATCCGGGCTGATCACCTCATGGGCCCGCGCGGACCAGTCCGGGTCGGGGCCGAATGGGCTTTCCCAATGCAGATCGCCCGGCTCGGGCCGATAGCCCAGGCCCTGCATCCTGGCCAGTGCCTCGGCCGTGCCCAGCGTGGCCGCCTCGGGGCAATCGGCGCTGCGCAACAGGACGGGCCTGCCATCCCCGGCCAGAAAGGTCTTGTCCTGCGGCCTGCCCTGCACGGCATAAAGATCATGGTTGCCCGGCGTCGCCAGCACCCGCAGCCCATGCCGCGCCCGATAGTCCGCGATCAGCGCCAGGGCCGCCGCGATGTTCGGGGCCTGTCCGTCATCGGTCAGGTCCCCGACCAGCAGCACCACCCGCGCGCCTTCGGCAACGGTGCGGTCCAGCGCGGCGCGAAAGGCGGGCAGGCTTTCGTTGAACACCCGCGTCGAAGCCGCCGTATCGCCGAAACTGCGGACGGCCCCGCGCAATCCCGATCCGGCCGGCTGCCAATCGCAATCATGCACATGCGGATCGGCGATGACGGCGATACGGATCACCCGGCCTTCCCCCCGGCGGCAGCGCGATCCGCCTCGATCAGCCGCACCCAATGGGCGGTGCGTTCGGCCGCCGCGATCAGCATCGGTTTCGGCGTCTCGTGCCATTCGTCGGGGCGCAGGTCGCGCCGGAGGCGCACATGGTCGATCGCCTGGCCCAGGGTGGGAAATTCCTGCGGCAAGTGCAGATGCAGGAACAGCGCGGCCAGAATGACCGACCGCGACCGCCCCGCCCGGCAGTTGACCAACAGGTTGCCACGCTCGCGCAAGGGATAGCTGGCCTTGTCGGGCATCACCTGATCCAGCGCGCCGCGCATCTGGTAATACCCGGCCAGCATCATCGTATCGGGATTGCCGGGGCCATCGACGATGCCCAGCTTGTAATAGCGGATCAGTGCCGGACCATAGCCGACCCGGCTGTCATGCGACACCTCGTCCGGGGTGGCGACATAGTTGAAATCCAGATTGACCGCACAGTTCAGCACCGTGGTGATGCCATGATCGCGCAACAGCGGCACGTCAGAGGCGCCCTCGCGCCCGCCGACATAAAGATCGACGCCATAGCCCGGCAGGTTCTGGTAGATCCGGCTGATCGGCGGCCGGTCGTATTTCGGTGAAGGCGTTGCGGTCATGCTGTCCTCATCATCCGGTCCGCCCCGGCGGGCACAAGGTCTGGGCCGCGCAGCAGCGGAATGCCGGTGGCCGCCGACAACACATCGGCAACACCGGGGGCCGCCGCCAGCACGGGCGCACCCTGCGTCAGCCCGCCCAGCGACAGGAACGGCCCGGTGACGCCCCCCGCCTCATGCACCAGCAAGAGGCCGGCCAGGCAATCCCAGGAATTCATGTGAAGTTCGGCATAGCCGTCGCTGCGGCCATCGGCAACATAGGCCAGCCCCAGCGCCCCGCAGGCCCCCCGGCGCACATTGCTGCCCGCGTCATAAAGCTTGCCCACCGCCGCAATATACTCCGCGGTCGGGCGGCGGTTTGACCATCCCATCTCGAACGAGGTGGCGGCGATGTCGGTCGTCGTCGCAACCCGGATCGGCTGGCCATTCAGCGTGGCCCCATGGCCGCGCCGGGCGGCATGGGTCTCGAACAGAACCGGGTTCACGATGGTGCCCAACTGCACCTCTCCATTCGCGACAAAGGCGATGGACACGCAGAAATGCGGGATCGCGCGGGCGAAATTCGCGGTTCCGTCGATCGGATCGACAACCCAGGCCTGCGTGCCCGGTTCCCCCCCGGTTTCTTCGCCCAGAAAGCCGTCTTCGGGAAAGGTCTCGCGGATGCGGGCGCGCACGAAGTCTTCGATCAGACCGTCGGTTTCGGTCAGGAAATCCTGCGGCCCCTTCATGCCGACCGCCTGCCCGCCGCCCTGAAGCCCGCTGCGGCGGGCAAATCCGTCCGAGGCCAGCCGCGCGGCACTGCGGGCAAGATCGCGCAGGAAAACCTCGCGGCGGGCGATGTCTTCAGCATCAAGTGTCATTCGGATCCGTCCTTCGCTGGCGGTTTCATGATTGGTTTTGCACAGCAGTGCAATGGTTCTTCTGCACGCCGACCGGCCATGTAGGGGCGGCCTTCCCTAACCCTGCGGTGATCTCTGCGCGGAAATCTCGGCCCCGATGGCGGCCAGCGTCGGATAATCCGCCCCGCCGCGCAGGGCGAGATAGCCGGGATGCAGATGGGCCGGGGCATCGGCGGGGCATTTGCCCAGCGGAAACGGCAGATAGCGCCCCCCTGCCCGCTCCAGAATCAGAAGCCCGGCAGTCACGTCCCAGGGGTTCGCGCCAAAGCCCATGGCCGCATCGGCCCAGCCCGCCGCCACATGGCAGAGCGACAGCGCAGCACTGCCCGGCCGGCGCAGCGTCGCCACGGTCTCGACCAGCCTGCCGAACCGGTCCAGCGACGGCCCCTTGCCGTCCAGCCGGAAATCCCGCGTGACCGGATAGCCGGTGATCAGGGTTGCATTCGGTTCGGGCGAGGCCCCGGATGACACCAGCGGTCGCCCGTCCAGCCAGGCCCCGCCGTCCCCGGCTGCGGAAGCCGAGAACATCCGCTCCGCGACCGGATCATAAATCGCCCCGGCAACCACCCGGTCGCCGATCACCGCGCCGACCGAGGTGCACCAGAACGCCAGACCGCAGGCAAAGTTCGATGTGCCGTCGATCGGATCGACGAACCATTTCACCTCGCCATCGCCGGTGCTGCCGCCCTCTTCCCCCATGAAGGTGGAATCCGGCACTTCGCGGAAGATCATCTCGCGGACCATCGCTTCGGCACGGCGGTCGTGGACCGTGACCGGATCGTGGCGGTCGCGTTTGAAATCCACCTGCATCCGGCCACGAAAGGCGGCCATCAGCTCGGGCGCGGCAAGGCGGGCGGCGGCGGTGGCCACCTTCAGAAGCTTGTCTGTCATGTCGGAAATCTCATCTGAATCGGCGGGCCGGGTTGATCCGGCCCACCGAAGGCGCCGAGGAGATTCAGCGCTGGTAATGGACGCGCCAGAAATCCTGCCAGTCCTGACGGCTGTCCCAGTCATCAAGGCCGGTGGCGGCATCATAGGGGAACAGCGCATCAAGATGGGCGGCCAGGCCCGAAGGTTCATCCGACGGCAGCGCAATCGCGGTGCTGGTCGGCATCTTGCCGTCCTTCATCTGCGGCATGATGCCTTCTTCGGTCAGGACATAGTGGATGAACAGCCGCGCCGCATTCGGGCTGTCGGTTCCCGCCGCGATCAGGCCCAGCTTGGTATAGCTCCAGCCGACCCAGGGGTTCAGGCCGGTGCAAAGCCCCAGCTGATAGCCCTTGTCGGCATTGTCGCGGAACTTGGCCGAACTCAGCAGGCCGACGAAGGGTTCCTCCTGCCCCGGCGCGCCCACCGCTTCGGACACGCGGTCATCGCCATCGGCCATCAGCGGGCCGTTGGCCCCCATCGCCGCAAGCCAGGCCGCCGAAGCCGACGGCAGGTCGGTTTCCAGCGGCTTGCCATACTGCGCCTCATAGGCGGTGCGCAGGGCGGCGTCGCCATGCATCGCCATCTGGTTGAACCAGTCGGTATAAGTGCCCTTGGTCAAGGGGTCGATCAGCGCGACCTTGCCCTTCCACTCCGGCTCGGTCAGTTGCCAGATGTTGCTGATCGGGCATTCGGTATATTTTCCGGTGTTATAGGCCCAGACGTTTGCGTTGGTCGAAATCGCCAGCGGGTTGCGATACTGCTCGGGAATGTCGCCTTCCAGATCCGGCGGCACCCAGCTGACCAGAATCCCGGTCGGCAGCAGTTGGGCAATGGCGGCGGGCGTGTCGGTCAAAAGCGCCACATCGCCCTGGATATTGCCCGCCTGCGCCTCGCGGATCAGCATTTCAAGCTGGCTGTTGGCGCTGACCTTCTGGCCGGTGGCCTGCACGCCGTATTTGGCGGTAAACGCCTCGGCCATGTCGACGATCTTGCCGGTTGAATCATAGACGGTCAGCGGCGGTTCGGTCTTTGCCGCCTCGATCAGGGCGTTCAGGTCGAAATCCTGCGCCTGAGCCACCCCCAGCCCCGCACACAGGGCCACCACGGAAATCAGACAGGTCTTCATGGGTCTCCTCCCTCTTTTCAGATGGCAGGCCGGCACCCTCCCCCGGTGGCCGACCGCGCCGGTGTCAGCGTTTCAGTTCCGTCATCCAGATGTCCTGCCAGTCCTGCCGCCGGTCGAGATCCGAGGCCGAACCCGCTGTGTTCCAGACCATCAGCTGATCCATGATGGCCGCCACACCCGATGCCTCGTCTGCGGGCAGGCCGATGCGGGGATCGGCGGGTACCTTGCCATCCACGCTTTGCACGGCAATGCCTTCCTCGGTCAGCAGGTAATGGATGAACAGCCTGGCGGTATTGGGCGCGGGCGTGTCCTTGGCGATGACGCCCAGGCCCGGATAAAGCCAGCCCGCAAAAGGCTGCATCCCGGCGCAGATCGTCAGCTTGTAGCCCTTGTCCTGATTGTCGCGGAACTTGGCGGTCGACAGCATCCCGAAGAACGGCTTTTCCTGCCCCGGCGCGCCGATCGCATCGGCCACACCGGAACTGTCGGCGACAAGCGGGCCGTTGGCGGCAAAGGCGCGGACCCAGGCCTCGCTGGCGCTCTCGCCTTCGAACGGCTTGCCGTAATGCGCCTCATAGGCGGCGGCCATGGCATCGTCATGATGTTCGGCAAGCTGGTTGAACCAGTCGGCATACATCGGCTTTTCCAGCGGGTCCATGATGGCGACCAGCCGGTTCCATTCCGGGTCGACCAGTTGCCAGACATTGCTGACCGGGCAGGTCTCGCCCGCTTCCGCGTTATAGGCCCAGACATGCGGATCGCTGACCACGACCAAGGGATCACGCGCACTTTCCGCCAGATGCGGCGCGATATCTCCCGGCACCCAGCTTTCGACCACGCCTTGCGCCAGCAGATCGGTGACGATCACCGCCACATCCGAGGCCAGCGAGACCGAGCCGGTGATGGTGCCGGCCTGATGTTCGCGGATCAGAAGATCGACCTGCCCGGCCTCGTTCACCTTCTTGCCGGTGACGGCCAGCCCGTATTTCGCGTTGAACGCCTCGGCGGTGTCGACGATCTTGCCGGTCACGGCATAGACCGTGGTCGGCGGTTCCGATTTCGCGGCGGCGATCAGCGCCTCCAGATCGAAATCCTCGGCCTTGGCCGCCCCTGCCGCCAGAACAAGACCCAGCGCCAGACCGCTGATATGCTTCATGTTATCCTCCCTCCAGATCCTCATCCGTTCCGCACCATCTGCACGCCGGCTTCGGCCCGTGCCATCGCGTCATCCGCGCCGGACAGCCGCTGCCCCGCCTTGTCGAAGACATGAAGGGCCGTGGGCCGGGCATGAAGCCAGACCGCCTCCCCCCCCGTCATCACCGGGCAGATCGTGGTGGTCAGGAACACCACGCGGCCCTCGACACTGGCCTCGATGATCCAGCTGCCGCCGGTGGGCAGGATGCCGGTCACGCGGGCGGGGTGGGCAAAGCTGCCCTGCGGAACGGCGGCTTCGGTTGGCGCAAGCTGCAACGCCTCGGGCCGGATGCCGACCGAACCGACCTGCGCCGCATCACCCAGACGCGGGCGCAGCCAATCGGCCGCCGCGCGATCCAGCGCATCCCCGCGGCCGATCTCGATCACGTTGATCGGCGGGCTGCCGACGAATTCGGCAACGAAACGGTTGGCGGGCCGGTCGTAGATGTCATTCGGCGTGCCGATCTGCTGCAAGGTGCCTTCGTTCATCACCGCGATCTGGGTGGCAAGCGTCATCGCCTCCCATTGGTCATGGGTGACAAAGACGATGGTGGTGCGGAATTCGGCGTGGATGCGCTTCAGCTCGGCCCGCATCTCCAGCCGAAGGCGGGCATCAAGGTTCGACAGCGGCTCGTCCAACAAAAGGACGCCGGGGTTCACCGCCAGCATCCGCGCCAGCGCCACGCGCTGCTGCTGCCCGCCCGAAAGCTGGCTGGGATAACGGTCGCGGTATTTTTCGATGTCCAGCGCCTTCATCACCTTGGACACCCGCTCTTGCCGTTCGGCCTTGGGCACCTTGCGCAGGCGCAGTCCGAAATCGGTGTTGCGTTCGATGGTCAGGTGCGGCCAAAGCGCGTAGGACTGGAACACCAGCCCCATGCCGCGCTTTTCCGGGCCGACGAACTGGCCCTTGGCCGGGCTGTCGATCACCCGGCTGCCGACGCTGATCTCGCCGCCGGTCAGGTTCTCCAGCCCCGCGATCATGCGCAGCGTCGTGGTCTTGCCGCAGCCAGACGGGCCCAGAAGGCACATGAACTCGCCGTCGCCGATGTGCAGGTTCAGGTCGCTGACGGCATTCGGAGCGCTGCCGCCATAAGACTTCTGCACATTGCTGAGGATGATGTCCGGCATCAGGTTCCAAGTCCTTCGGCAAGATTGGTGCGGGTCAGTTTCTGCGCCAGAACCGTCCCGCCATAGGCCAGACCCGCGATGATCAACACCACCGCATTGGCCGCCTGGGTGTAGTTGTAGTCCACCAGCCGCAGCGAAAAGGTGGTCAGCACGTCGGTTGCTGGCACGGCCAGGATGACGAACAGCGACAACCCCTTGATGCCCGAGATGAACGGCAGAAGGATGCCCGTGACGAGCGACCCCTTCTGGATCGGGATCACGATGGCGGTCATCCGGCGGAACCAGCCCGCCCCCACCACCTGCGCCGCCTCTTCCGGGTCCTTGCCCAGTTGCATCATCGCCGAAATCCCCGCGCGCGAGGCATAGGGCATCTGATCGGCCATCAGCGCCAGGATCAGGATCATCGTCGTGCCATACAGCGCCGGAACCGGCCCGCGCGCCACCGCGAACAGCGACAGATAGGCGGCGGCAAAGGCGATGCCCGGCACCAGATAGGGCATGAACGTGACCTGCCGCAGGAAGATGGCCAGCGGACGGAAGGTGGTGCGCACCACGACATAGCCGGTCAGGATGCCCAGCACGCCAGAGGCGACCGAGGCGATGCCGACGATCGAGATTGTGTTCCAGGCCGCCTGCCACAGATCGGGGCTGAGCAGGATGCCGGTGCGCATGGCGACGGTGGGCAGGTCGGTGCCGATCCAGAAATCCAGCGTGAAATTCGACAAGGCGAAATTTCCGGGCCGGCGCATCACGGTGGACAGGGCCAGCGTCAGAAGCGGCAGGCAGACCGAGGCGATGAAGACCGCCGAGGCGAATCCCGTCGCCGGTATCCGCCATGTCTTCAGCCGCGACACCCGGTTCATCGACCCTTTGGAGCCGACGGTGACAAAGCGCCGCGCCTCGCGCGCCAGATAGGCATCGACCAGAATGGCGATCATCCCGATCAGCATGATGGCCCCGGCCAGCACCCCGGCCACCCCGGTCTGCCGGGACCCGATGGAACGATAAAGCGAGGTTGCCAGAACATCGAACTTCACCGGCAGGCCAAGCACATAGGGCACCCCGAATTCGCCCAGACACTTGGCGAAGATCAGCACCACCGCCGACATCAGCGCCGGTCGCATCAGCGGCAGGATCACCTGCATCGCCACGGTGCGGCCCGAAGCGCCAAGGATGCGCGCCGAATCCTCCAGCTGGCTGTCAAAGCGGCGCAGCGCCGATCCGAACAGCAGGATCACGAAGGGCGTGTAATGCAACGCCAGGATGATGGTGATCGGCACCTGCCCATAGGCCAGCCAGTCGGGCGGGCTGAACCCCATGCTTTCCAGCCAGCCCGGCTGTCCGCCGATGGTGCGGTTCTTGAACAGCGTGGTCCAGGCCAGGGCAAAGGTCCAGGCCGGCAGCATGTAGGGCACGATCAGCGCCGTGGCGAACCAGCGGCGGCCGAACATGTCGGTCCGCGCCACCAGCCAGGCCAGGATGCCGCCCACCACGACCGAGATCAGGATGGCGCCCACCCCCACCTTCAGCGTGTTCAGCAGCGGCTGCCAGAACAGGTCGACCGCCACCGGAGAGGTGAAGGCCCGTTGCAGATAATACAGGGTGAAACTGCCCAATTCGGCCTTGGTGCGTCTTTCGTCGCCGAACTGCACCGTGGCGGCATCCGACAGGATCGACAGGATCGGCACAACGATCAGATACAGGAACAGCGCCGCCATCAGGATACCGATCAGCGTCGTCGGCTCGCGCAGCGCAAGTCTCAGCCGGTAGCGAAGCTGCCCTGTGGCCAGTGCGGTCCGGTCAGAAGCCATCGCAACCGCATCCTTCCGGCGCAGCAGACCTGGCCCCATGGTTGGCAAGGATATGCAAGACGGCCCCCCGATGCTCCGAACCGCCAGGGCGGCCCGGTCTCCGCCGTCTGCGACCTCCATCACATCCGGCTCTCCCTCGGATCAGAATTCTGGCTTGGTCCCGCGCTGTCAACAGATTTTTGCACGGCTGTGCATAAAGATCGTCGTGCCGCCGATTACCCCCAACCCCGGAATATGACCCGAATGCTGGGGCTTACACCCCATTTCAAACCTTTGCGCCCGGCGACGGGCGACCGCCCTGGCCGGGAAATTTCTGCATATGCACAGGCATCCAAGGCTATTCCGCACCTATTGCGGGCACCCCGATTCGCGGCATCGGCCCCTTGCGGCACTGGTCGAAGCCCACGCTTTCGGCGCGCCATGGCGCGTCCGGGGGCCCTTTGTGAATGCACAGCATTGCAATCTTCGCCTCCAACGCGCACCTTGTCCTGTCAGCGCGGGCCGAGAATATGGGCAATGGATTGCAGGATCACCGCATTGGTGTTCAGGTCGGCATAGCCTGTCGTGGTCGCCCCGCTCTCCAGAAACATCGCGGAATCAAAGCCGAAGGTCTGCCGCGCCTTGCCGCGCAGGATCTGGATCAGCCGTAGGGAATGCGCGTTCGGGCGCAGGGCATGCCACATATAGGCCGCCTTCGTGCTGGTCGCGCGCAGAAGATCGACCTCGGCCTGGGTGATGTTGTCATCCTTCTGCGGCAGATAATCCACCGTCCAGGGGTCGGACAGGCGGCGCAGGTCAAAGCCCTGATAGGTGAACCACGGCGGCCGGTCGATCGGGCTTTCCGACGGCGCGGCGGGGCTGCCGCTTTCCTCGGCCAGCCGGGTCTGGATCGCATCCAGGCAATCGCCCAGAAAGGCGGCGGTCGGCGAGGCGGGCATTTCCAGCAGGTACAGAAAGCAGGGTTCCGCCGCCAGAAGGCCGAAAGACACAGTGGCGGCCAGCAGTTCCGCCTCCTGGTCTGCCGAGGTCAGCCCGGAGAAACCGTCGAAGGGCGATGCCACATCGAAGCCCCAAAGCCGCATGCCCGAGGCCGCATAATCCGAATAGTTCGAAGCGAAATCATCAATCATCTGCCTGTCGCGATAGGAATGCATCCTGCGGTCGATGACGACCTGCGCAAAATCCCACGAGGCAACCAGGTCCTCCAGCCCCTCGGGCGCAAAGCGATGATGGCGCAGTCGGTTCATGGCGATCAGCAACCGCCCGGTGTCGTAAGAGTTGAACCGCGTGGTGCCCTTGCCGGTGATGGCATGGATCGTTTCGGGCGGCAGAACCAGACGCTTGCGCGAGGCGCGTTCGATGCTGCGCAGCAACTGTTTGCAGCGCGCCCTGAAACCATCCTCGTCGATCAGACCCAGATCGACGGCGGCGATCAGCGCATTGAGATGGCTGCCGCCCTCCCACATGCTGACCGACAGGTGGCTGGCCTGGGGTTTCTGTGCCATCACGGTGGTTGCGGGGCAAAGCCCGGTGGCGTTGTTGGTGTTCTGTGCGAAATAGGCCCAGGCCGATTGCGCATCCGCCATCAACGCGGCCCGTTCGGCATCATCCGGGACGGCAGCACTGGCGACCGGCTTCATCGCGCGCGTCCGCGCCAGCAGCAAAGGGGGCAGCAGCGGGTCTTTCGGCAGGGTTTCGGCGCAATACTCCTCGATCGGCATCAGCCGCACGTCGGCCTGCGCCACGACCTGCCGCAACCCGGCGACGAAGGCGCTGCGCAGGGCCGGATCGCGCAAGGCCGCGGCCGACACCAGCACCACCCCGTCGCTGCGCGGTGGCAGCAGCGGGCCGGGGACCGTCTCCTGACCGGGCCCACCGACAAAGGCAAGGACAGGAATGTTCAGTTCTGCCTCGGCAGTGAAGCCGACGCGCACCGGATCGAGAACCGGCCGCACGACCGCGCCGAACCGCATGTCCCCCGTGGCAACCGCCCCCGCCTGCACCGGGACAAGCCCCTGCCCGGCAAAGACACCAAAGGCCATGTCGGGATCGCCGCCACTGCCCTGCGGCAGGCCAAGCGGCACCCAGTAGGACAGCGCGGCAGGATCCGCCTTCGTGCTGGCCGGACCCTGACTGAAGCCGATGCCTTCGGCCGTCAGGGCATCGCGCAGCGCCGCAAGATCGGCCATGGCCGCGGGGTCCTGCGACGCAGGTTCCAGCAGGTGAACCGCGACCCGCCGCCGGAACGCCACTTCGCTGCGCATCTGCACGTCATTGGCCAGCACCGACAGCATGCTTTGATCCAGCGCGCCGTCCTTCAGGATGCGGCCGATCTTCTGCGCGGCGGCAAACAGGCTGTCCACATCCGTGCGGCTGATTTCCCCTGCGGAAAGGATCAGATGGCGCTGTTCGTCCAGCCCGCCGCGGGCCAGCGCCGCGGCCACCTGCGGCAGGGCCACCCGCTCTCCGCCAAGAAGGCTGAGAACGCCCTGCCTGTCCAGCCGCGCCGCTTCCGTCGCCACCGTTTCGGGCAGCGCCAAGAGGTTGCGGAAGCCCGAGGCAAGACAGGCCGAGGCCGCGTTGGAATCCAGCGGCGCATCGCAGGCAAGGGTCAGCAGCGGCAGGGCAACATGGCCGGGCAGCGGGGCCGAATACAGCGCCCCGATCAGATCCTGCCGCGCCTTTTGTGCTGCGCGCGCCGCCTGATAGGGCGGCATCGCCCCCAGATCGCCGCGCCAGGCCACCAGTTCCACAAGGCCGGGAAAGGATTCGAGATACCGCACCAACAGGCGCGCAATCTCGGTCTCGGGGGTGATCCGCTCTGCGCCCTCGCCTTCGCCATCGCCCGGCTCGACGATCAGGCTGACCGGCACGGTTGCGGCCATCAGCGCCGCCAGCAGCGCGCCCAGGGTCTCGGCCCCGGTCCGCACGTTGATGCCGGCGACCGACAGCAGGACCCGCCGTGGCGGCCTGGGCACGATCTCTTGCGCAAGCGAGGCCCGCCCGGCGACCGTCCCCGCCGCCAGAAGCCCGAGAAAACTGCGCCGCCTCATCGCGCGACCAGATCCTGCCGGGCTTCCAGCCCCAGCCGCCGCAGCTTGTTCCAGCGCGCCAGCCTGCCGCTGAGCGCCGACCACAGCGCACGATAGACGGTGATATACAGCAACGGCCGATACAGCAGGTTCATGAACGGCACCAGCAGCACCGCCCCCGCCGCCGACCGCCCCTGACGCCGGTGGGCGATCCAGGCGACAAGGATATCCATCAGCTGCACGATGGCCATGCCGATCACCGCCAGATGCGACACGTCAGATGCCTCGGTCACGCGGCCGGTGTACCAGTCCGAGATCACGTTGGACAGGAAGTACAGGAACAGCAGGTCCAGCACCGGCGACAGCAGCGGCAGCACATAGCCGAAGAACACCATGTCGAACATCGAGAAGGCCCGGCGCGGGCCGAATTCCAGGAACGCCTTGCGGTGTTTCCACAGCGTTTGCAGGTTGCCCAGAGACCAGCGCAGCCGCTGCTTCAGCAAGGACCGCACATCGGCCGGGGCCTCGGTATGGGATCGGGCGTTTTCGGCATAGGCCACCCTGTATCCGCCCCGGCGCAACCAGATCGTCAGGTCGGCATCCTCGGTCAGGGTCTCGTTGGAATAGAACCCCACGTCCCGCACCGCCTCGACCCGCCAGGCCCCCAGCGCCCCCGGCACCACCATGATGCCGTTCAGATATTCCTGCGCGCGGCGGCCGATCTGCTGGGCGGTGATGTATTCGATGGACTGGAACCTGGTCAGCAGGTTCGAGGTATTGGCCACCACAACCGTTCCGGCGACGGCAGCAACCTTGCTGTCGTCGAAGGGGCGCACGATTTCGGCGATGGCATCGGGCGAAATCCGCGTGTCGGCATCGACGCAGACGGCAATCTCGGTCTCGACCCGCTGGAACGCCAGATTCAGCGCCTGCCACTTGCCCTGATTGGCCTGCGTCAGCACCTTGACGCGGGGGTCCTTTCCGAACGCCTTCTCCAGCACCCGCAAGGTGCCGTCGGTCGATCCGTCATCGACGACAAGACACCGCAATTTGGCGTAATCGCTGGCCAGAATGGAACGGACCGTGGCGACGATCACCTTTTCCTCGTTATAGGCGGGCACGATCGCCGTCACGCTGGGCTGTGCGGCAAAGGTTCTGGGATAGATCGGGTTACGCTTGGCCGCCAGCAGCAGCAGCAGCGCCGAGCGCAGCACGCTGGCAAAGACGCAGACCCAGAAGATGATGGTCAGGAAGCGGATCAGAAGGCCGATGGCCGCAACCGACAGCCCCTTGAAGACCGATGCCGTGGCACCGACCGCAGGCATCGCGGCATCGGCACTGATGCCCAGGATTTCGGGCAGTCCGACAATCTCATAGCCTTTTGCCCGCAGTGCGGGGATCAGCAGGCCCACCGCCTCGGCCGTATGCATCCCGGTGCTGCGGCCGTCATGCAGCACGATGACATTGCCGCCGGTCTTGTCCAGTTCGGCGAAGACCTGCTGCACGATCTCCTTGGCCCCGGTGCCCGACCAGTCGGTGGGCACGATGTCGCTGCCCGCGACGTAATAGCCCTCTTCCCTGGCCACCGCGAAGGCCAGCGCCTCGTGCTGGCTGATCGGGCCCGGCCCCCGGATATAGGGCGGGCGATACAACAGCGGCGTGCGTCCGATGACACCCTCGATCAGGCTGCGGTTCGCGCTGAGTTCGGCCCGCGCCATGAAGGGGCTGAGATCCTCCATGTGCGGATGGCTGAAGCTGTGGGTGCCGACGGTATGGCCCTCGTCTATGGCGCGGGTCAGCAGGTCGGGCGACGACAATGCGGCCTTGCCGACGACGAAGAAGGTCGCGGTCGCGTCCTGCGCCTTCAGCACATCCATGATCTGCGCCGTTGCCACCGCATCGGGGCCGTCATCAAACGTCAGCGCGATCTTCCTGGGGTCGCGCTGGCCATAATGTTCCATCACCACGGGCCGGGGTACGACCTCATAATGCAGCCCTTCGATATAGCGGCCGTCCTGATCCATCCGCCACAGCCGAAGACCGGGACGGTCGGCGCTGCGCAGACGGTAAAAGGCCCCCTGCCCGGCCTGAATCACGTTGTCGGGAAATACGGGCGCGCCGAATGCCGTGCGCGCCGTCGTCGTCATGTCGCCGCGCAATGCGTCCCAATAGGCGGGCTCTTCTTCACCCAGACTGGTCACTGCGACTTCTGAGATGCCAAGGTCGCGCAGCACAAGCAGGTTGTTGTGGACGCTGGCCGCATCCAGCATCCAGATCTGGTGGCGGTTGCCCTCGCGGTCGAAGAACGCGGAAAAGCTGTTCTTCACGGTGGGCGAAAAGTCGATGGCGGCATTCGCTTCGGAAATGCGGAACATCGCTTCGGCCAGGCTGATCCGGCTGGGCACCGCCTGCCCCGACACCCAGTCGACCGCATGTCCGCCCAGTGCGATCACCAGCTTTTCGGGCGGGATGCTGCGCTGGATCTGCGTGACCTGCTGGCGGAACCAGTCCAGCGGGGCCAGCGGCTGCGGATGCGCGCCGATCCAGGGTTCCTGATAGGCGGTCACGATCACCTTGCCGACCTGGTCCACCACCGGCCTGCTGGACCAGAGCTGATCCGACAGCGGCGCGACAAGGCACAGATCCAGCCCGACCTGCGCCGCCCGCGCCGAAAGCCCGGACAGGAAGGGCAGAAGGGCGGGCGCATCCTGCGGCTTCACGTCCTGCAGGCGCAGGCAGAGACCTTGCGATTTTGTCTTGACCGCCGCGCCGACGATGCGGGCGGCCAGCCTGTCGCGGGTTTCCTGCTGCCTCAACCCGGCCAGAAATTCGGCGGCGGGCAGGCTGCGGCCCAGATTGAACACCGGCCAGAATTCGGTCTGGTCCCCCCGCGCGGCCCGGATCGAGGTCAGCGCCTGCTGCATCTCGGCATCCACCTCGGCCACGGCCACCGTCAGCCCGGCACCGGAGCTGCCATCTGCGGCCTTGGCTGCGGTGATCTCGAATCCTTCGGGCATGATCACGTCGATCTGCGCGCAATTGCGCAACAGCGGCAAAAAGGCATTTTCCGGCGAGGTCGGCAGCAAGGTGTAAACGCGGGACGGAAAGACCGCGTTCGGCGCGGCGATGGCCGCCCCCGCACCCGGTTCCTGCACCTCGCAGCGCGGCCGACCGGCGGAAACGCCCCCGACATCATCGTCATGCAGTCCCTGCCCTGTGCCTGCCTTGACGTCGATCAGCAGGCCCGCATCGCTGGTATCGGCCCCGGCTGCCGATGACACGGCACCAGAGGGGGCCTGAACGGCCTCCCTCCCGCCGCCGACCCGCGTCGGATTCAGGATCACCACGCCGATCGCCAGCGCCCAGAACACCGCGAAGACAAAAGCCATCTTGCCCCATCGCTTGATGCGACGGGCCCGAAGCCCGCTGAGGTCTTCGAAGACTGGCTCTCCAGCCACCGGGCCTGGCAAGATCTTGCCAACAAAGGGACGCATAGGCTTCGTTTCTGACCATCGACAGGGGCAACACGAACGGACAGTTCCGCTCAACTGCATCCAGCTAACCCGAAAGGGCCCTTTCTGTCAAAACACATGCCCCAATTGTTCAAGGTTTTCCGTGTATTGTTACCAACAACTCGACGCTTGCACGAAGCTGGCGACAATCGACGGAACGCGGGCCGACCGCCGCACCGCGCCCGCAGCAGGGGGCAGGGCAGAGTCGCGAGCCCGTCACGATCAGGATGCCCTGTCTTTGGCCGCCACCGGTTTGCGGCCCGGCGTTTTTTGGTGATTATGGCATGCCCGGCCCGATGCGGGCACCCTTGGACGAACTACAGGCGATTCTGGCAATGCACCCCCCGGCCGATCCGACACCAGCAAAGTGGCAAGCCGGGCCAATGTCCCATGCCGCCCCCAGCCCCGTTTCTGGCCGTGATCTGCGGATCGACCTTCTGCGCGGCATCGCGCTGGTGATGATCTTCATCAACCACATTCCGGGGAATATTCTGGAAGACTACACCTCACGCAATTTCGGCTTTTCCGATGCGGCCGAGGCATTCGTGCTGCTGTCGGGCATCTCGGCGGGACTGGCCTATGCCCCCTGGCGCAGCAGGCGCGGCGGCGACAGCTCCGCCTTTCGCCCCTGGGCCCGCGCGCTGACCCTGTGGTGGGTTCAGGCGCTGGTGGCGCTGTCGATCTATCTCCTGCTGGCGGCAACCGCCCAGATGGCGGGCGTGGCCGAGATGGCGGCGGCGCGCAATGTCGCCCCCATGCTGGAACAGCCCTGGGATCTGCTGTTGCCGCTGCTGCTGATGGCCTATCAGTTCAACTGCGCCGACATCCTGCCGCTTTACGTCCTGTTCCTGCTGGCCACACCGGGGCTGATCTTCGTCGGTGCACGCTGGCCGCTTGTGCTGATGGCGGCCTCGGCCGCGCTGTGGCTGGCGGCGGGCTGGAACAGCGTCAACCTGCGGACCTGGCCGATTGACGGCAGCTGGTTCTTCAACCCGTTGTCCTGGCAATTGCTGTTTGTCGCGGGACTGTTGACCGGGCTTGCCAAAAGCCGGGGCGCAGCCTTGTTGCCGGTCAGATGGTGGGCGATTGTCCCGGCAATGGCATTCCTTGCCTTTTCCGCAATCTGGATGTTGACCCCCGATCTGGCGGATCGCGGTTATTCTTCTCTTTGGGATTTGCAACAAAAGCTTGACACCCCGGATTTCATCACCTCGTTCGACAAGACCTATCTGGCCCCCATCCGGGTTCTGCACATCCTTGCCCTTGCCTATGTGCTTTCCGCCTGGCCCCTGCTTCACCGGATTGCGAATAGCCGCTGGTCCTCGGCCCTGACCGCGATGGGGCGCAATGCGCTGCCGGTCTTCGCCACCGGAACGGTTCTCGGGTATGTCATTCAGGTAATTAGAGAAATATTCCTGACACCTCCGATCTTCGATCTGGCCCTGATCGCAGTCGGCATCAATCTGACGCTGCTTGCGGCACTGATGTCAGAGCGGGCTTCAAAACGCCGGATGCGGCGCTGATTAAAATCAGTTTCAACAGCCTCATTCAATTTTCCCGATATTTTTTAAAATTCCGCTGAGCATTTATTTAATCCAATGCAAGCCGAATTGAAATGTTTCCAATCTGACGACACAACAGATCATTCACCAATTCCCGCCAAAATCGCCTCATGAATATCAACCATGAGGAGCGCGCATAAAATGAAAGCATTGGCGATGATCGGGGCATTCGCTGGCGTGATTGCCCTTTCGACCGGAATGGCCATGGGAAATCCGGTGAATTCCAAATCTGTCGCCGTGCCGGAGCTTTCCGCCACCGGCGGCGGCAATATCGTGAAAATCTCGGCTTCGGAACATGCCTTCACCGCCTATATCACCGGCTACAGTTACTGGGACAATACGCCGCCCGGATCTGCGGCCATCGCGCGCCCCGTCGTGCATCAGCGGGCGGGCGGCAAGGGCACCTACAAGGACCCGATCACCATCGCGGTCGGCTACCGGCTGGTCGGCGGGCGGGCGAAGCTGGATTATCCGGCCGGAACGCGGTTCTACCTGCCGCATCTGAAACGCTATGCGATTGTCGAGGATATCTGCGGCGATGGCTCGCAACCGCATCTGACCGGCTGCGCGCGCGGCAAGAACGGCCATCCCTGGCTGGACATCTATGTCGACGGCCGCAAGGTCGGGGCCGGGGCCGCCAATGCCTGCATGTACAGCCTGACCGGCTTTCACGAGATCATCATCAATCCCGGCAAGAACTATCAGGTCGCCGCGGGCCCGATCGCCGAAAGCGGCTGCCGCACCTCGCCCAGCCGGTAGACGGTTCAGATCCCCGCCAGAACGGCTGCCCCGGCCAGAACGGCCGGAACGGTCTGGATGACAAGGATGCGCCGAGAGGCCGTCGCCGCCCCGTAAAGGCCCGCAATCGCAACGCAGGCCAGAAAGAACAACGCGATCGCCCTGCCCTCGGCCCCAAGTCCAAGAAGCAGCGCCCAGATCAGGCCCGCGGCAAGAAAGCCGTTGTAAAGGCCCTGGTTGGCCGCCAGGACGCGGGTGGCCGTGGCGAATTCGGGCGTGGTGCCAAAGGCCCGGCGGCCCTGCGGGCTGGTCCAGAGGAACATTTCCAGCACCAGAATCCAGACATGCAGCGCGGCGACGGCACCAATCAGGATGGCCCCCAGCATCACGCCACCGGCATCCGCGCCTCGGCCATGCCGGCATACCAGCTGGAGCCGAAGGGAATCGCGGCATCGTCGAAATTATAGGCCGGATGGTGAACCATCGCGGTATCGCCATTGCCCAGGAAGATATAGGCGCCGGGGCGTTCGTTCAGCATATAGCTGAAATCCTCGGCCCCCATCAGCGGCGGGGTGTCGGTATCGACATGGCCCGAGACGGCGCGGGCCACCTCGGCGGCAAAGCCCGTGTTTTCATTGGCGTTTATCGTCACCGGATAGCCCCTGTGATAGTGCAGCCGCGCCTTTGCGCCCAGGGCCAGGGCGGTGCCCTCGACCACCTCGGCCAGACGTTTTTCGACGAAATCCTGCACGCTCGGATCAAGGGTGCGCACGGTGCCCTTCATCATCACCTTCTGGGGGATGACGTTATGGGCCGGGCTGTCGGTTTCGACGGTGCAGACCGAGACGACGACCTGTTTCATCGGATCGACGTTGCGGCTGGCAATGGTCTGAATTGCCACGACAATATGCGCGGCGACCACGGTGGAATCGATGCAGTCATGCGGCTTGGCCGCATGGCCGCCCTTGCCTGTCACCTCGATCTCGAACTGGTCGGCGGCGGCCATCATGGCGCCGGGGCGAATCGCGAAATGGCCGACGGGGATGCCGGGCATATTGTGCATTCCGTAAACTTCGTCAATCTTCCAACGGCTTATCAGGCCATCTTCAACCATCTTCAGCCCACCGCCGCCGCCCTCTTCGGCGGGCTGGAAGATGCAGATCACCGTGCCGTCGAAATTGCGCGTCTCGGCCAGATATTTCGCGGCTCCCAGCAGCATGGCGGTATGACCGTCATGGCCGCAGGCATGCATCTTGCCGGGGGTCTTCGACGCATAGGGCAGCCCGGTCTGTTCGATGATCGGCAGCGCGTCCATATCGGCGCGCAGGCCGACGACCCGGCCCTGCGTATCGGATTTCCCTTTGATAACAGCCACGACGCCGGTCTGGCCGATGCCTTCAACCACCTCGTCGCAGCCAAAGCCGCGGCAGAGATCGGCGACCCTGGCGGCGGTGCGATGCACCTCGAACAGCAGTTCGGGGTTCTCATGGAAATCGCGGCGCCAGGCGGTGATTTCGGGCAGCAGTTCGGCGAAACGGTTCTTGGGCGGCATGGCGGATCTCCTTTGCGCCAGACTGCGCCGGGCGGGCGGGAACGGCAAGAGGCAGGTATGCAGGGCGTCGGGGTCCTGTCGGGCAAACGTTCACGCGTGGGGCATCAGAGACTGGGGCCGGGCGCGATCTTCGATCCATCGGTGAAGCGCGCGAAACGGAAGCGGGAAAGATCGTGCCCGACCGCCCCGCCCGCCACCAGATCGGCCACCACGCGCCCCATGCCGGGACCGATGCCGAAGCCGTGACCGCTCATCCCCGTGGCGATGGTCAGGCCGGGGATGGGGGCGTGATCAACGATGGGCACCACATCGGGCAGGGTGTCGATCATCCCCGCCCAGGCGGTCGTCAGCGCCGGACGGCCAAGGCCGGGAAAGGCGCGGGCAAAGGCATCCTGCACCCGGCCCAGCAGCTTCATGTTCGGGGCGGGGTTCAGGATGCGCTGGCCTTCAAAGGGCGAGACGGCATCTTCGGCCCAGCGGCGCGGCGTGCCCCAGGCATCGGGAAAGCCCTTTGGCGCGCGCAGATGAAAGGTGGTGGCGCGGAAATCCTTGCGTAGCACCGGCAGGTAGGGCCGGAACGAGGCAAAGGCATCGGGGCCGATGAAGAAATCATGGTCCGATCCGCCGGGGGCCAGCGTATAGCCGCCATCGGCGCGGCGGCGGAAGGCAAAGTCGTCATCGGCGGCGGCACCGGGAAAGATCTCGGGCATCGGCCCGGTGGCCCCGACCGAGGCGAGGACGGAAAGCTGCGGGATCTTGACGCCATGGCGGCCAAGAAACAGCCGCGACCATGCCCCTGCGGCCACCACGACATGATCGCAGACGACCCGGCCCGCTTCGGTGATCACCCCGGCCACCCGGCCCGCGGCGATGTCCAGCGCGCGGACGGCGCAGGATTCGCGGATCTGCACGCCGCGGTCCTCTGCGGCGGCGGCCAGCATCGGCACGGCCACCCAAGGCTCGGCCCGCGCATCCGAGGGCGTGATCAGCGCGCCCTTCCACGCGGCGGCGGAGCCTTGCAGCAGGGCCGCAGTTTCGGCCCCGGTCATCAGGCGGGTGTCAAGCTGATGGGCGCGGGAATGTTCGGTCCAGGCCTCGAATCCGTCGATCTCGGCCTGCGTCTTCGCCAGATAGACCACGCCGGTCTGCCGGAACCCCAGCCCGTCGCCCAGCTCGGCGGCAAGGCGTTTCCAGATCGACAGCGCTTCGATCATGATCGGCAATTCGCCGGGATCGCGGCCCTGCTGGCGCACCCAGCCCCAGTTGCGGCTGGATTGTTCGCCCGCGATGCGGCCCTTTTCGGCGAGAACCACCGACAGCCCCTTTTGCCGCAGGAACCATGCCGTCATCACGCCGATGACGCCGCCACCGATCACCACCACATCCGCCCGCGCGGGCAGCGGGGCGGCAAAGCGGACGGGCGTGGACTCATTGATCGGGAAGGTCATGCCAGCGTCTCCAGTAGCCGATCCATGAAGCGTTTTCCGGCCTCGAACTCCGAGACTTCCAGATATTCGTCTGGCTGGTGCGCCTGCGCGATGTCGCCCGGCCCGCAGACAACGGCGGAATAGCCCGCGTCCTGGAACTGCCCGGCCTCGGTGCCGTAGGAAACGACGCCGGTGTCATTGTCGCCGGTCAGGGCGCGGGCCAGCGCCTCGGCCGCGCCGCCGGGTTCGGGGCGCAGCGCCGGGACCCCGAAGAACCGGTCAAGAATCACCCCGGCTTCGGGGCGGTGGGCCTTCAGCGCGGCATCCAGCCGGGTTGCGGCCTCCACAAAGGCGGCTTCGTGGGCGGTGATGTCGTCATCGGGGGTGACACGCATTTCCACGGCAAAACGGCAGTCGGCGGCGGTGATGTTATGTGCGGTGCCGCCTTCGATCATGCCGACATGCAGGGTGGTGAAGGGCGGGCGGAAGCGGGCGGCGACGAGGCCGCGCGGGGCGGATTGAATGGCAGCATTGCGGTCGTTGACCCACTGGATCAGCCGCGCGCCCTCCATGATGGCCGAAACGCCTTCGGGCAACAGCGAGGAATGGACCTCATACCCCTTCACATGGACATGATAGCCGGTGCCGCCCTTGTGGCCGGTGATGATCTTCATCCGGCTCGGCTCTCCGATCAGCGCGGCGCTGCCCTTGGGAACCACGTCCTGCATGGTTTCGATCATCGGCGGCGCACCGGTGCAGCCGACTTCCTCGTCATAGGACAGCGCCAGTTGCAGCGGGCGCGCGACACCGCGGCGCTGCGCCTCGACCACCGCCCAGACGGCAAGGGCGACATAGCCCTTCATGTCGCAGGTGCCGCGGCCATAGAGGCGGCCGTCGCGTTCGGTGACGGTCCAGGGGTCCGAGGTCCAGACTTGGCCATCGACCGGCACCACATCGGAATGCCCAGACAGCACCACGGCCCCTTCGATCCATGGCCCGGCATGGGCGATCAGCGCGGCTTTCTGGCGGTCTTCGTTCCAGTGGCGGAAGCATTGCACGCCATGGCCGCTGAGATAGGTTTCCAGCCAGTCGATCAGCGCAAGATTCGAGCCGCGACTCACCGTCGGGAAACCGACCAGCGCGTCGAGGATCTGACGTGGCGTCAGGATGTTCATGGCAATGCCCCCATATGGTGTCGGCAGCCTGTGCTGGCCACAAGGGGCTGTCAATATCTGGCGATCTGCCCGGATCACGCAGCAAAATGCCGGAAATGACGGCTGGAAAACCGCATGACAAACAGAGTTGATGTGCCGACAAAAATCGGGAACAGTCGGGCCAAGGGCATCTCAGGCCCGCGGCAAAAAGCCCGAAGCTGAACAATAAAAAGAAGAAAAGTCGTGGGGAGTTCTGAATGCCCGATGGGGCCGTGCCCGTCCTGGATGTCCGGGGCCTCAAGACCGTATTCCGCACCCGTGCGGGGCAGATTCACGCTGTGAACGATGTCAGCTTTTCGCTGCGCAGCGGCGAGTTGCTGGGTGTGGTGGGCGAAAGCGGATCGGGCAAGTCGGTCACGATGATGTCGCTTCTGGGCCTGCTGCCGCAGCCGCCTGCGGAATACTGGGGCGGCGAGGTGATGCTGGGCGACCGCGACCTGCGCCAGATGTCGGCCGAAGAGCTGCGTCAGGTGCGCGGGGCCAGGGTCGGGTTCATCTTCCAGGATCCGATGACCAGCCTGAACCCGGTGTTCAGCATCGGCATGCAGATCATGGAACCCCTGCGCGAACATATGGGGCTGGACAAGGCGGCGGCGGCGGCGCGGGCGGTGGAGCTGCTGGAGCTGGTGGGCATCCCGGATGCGAAGAACCGGCTGAAGCATTACCCGCATCAGTTTTCCGGCGGGATGCGGCAGCGGGTGATGATCGCCATCGCGCTGGCCTGTGACCCGGATGTGCTGATCGCGGATGAACCGACGACGGCGCTGGACGTGACCATTCAGGCGCAGATCCTGGAACTGGTGAAGGAATTGCGCGCCAAGCTGGGCATGGCGATCATCTGGATCACCCATGACCTTGGCGTGATAGCGGGCATCGCCGACCGGGTGATGGTGATGTATGGCGGGCAGGTGGTGGAACATGCCCCGGTGGGCGCGCTGTTCGCCGATCCGCAGCATCCCTATACCCGCGCGCTGTTGCAGACGATCCCCAAGATCCATGGCGAGCGCGAGGCCCGCCTGCGGGTGATCGAAGGCCAGCCGCCGATCCTGACCGAGGCGCCGTCCGCCTGCCCGTTCCGCAACCGCTGCCCGCACCGTTTCGACCGCTGCGACGCCGAGAACCCGGCCCGCCGGGCGGTGGATGGCGCGCCGGTCGGGCTGGGGCATGACGTGGCCTGTTTCTGGACAGCCCCCGCCGCGCAGGAGGTGGCCCATGCTTGACGCCGCCCCTGCCCCGCTGGTTCAGGTCGACGGGCTGAAGATGCATTTCCCGATCTACACCGGGGTGCTGCGCCGCCATACCGGCGATGTGAAGGCGGTGGACGGGGTGTCCTTCAGCATCCCGGCGGGCGAGACGCTGGGGCTGGTGGGCGAATCCGGCTGCGGCAAATCCACCGTGGGCCGGGCCATCCTGCGGCTGTATGAGCCGACGGCGGGCCGGGTGGTGATCGACGGCGAGGATGTGGCCAATCTGAGCGCGGAAAAGCTGCGGCTGAAGCGGCCGCAGATGCAGATGGTGTTCCAGGACCCGCAGGCCAGCCTGAACCCGCGCATGACGCTGGCGCGGATCATCGGCGAACCGCTGGACGAACATACCGGCTGGACCCGCGCCAGAAAGATCGAGCGGATTCAGGAGCTGATGGATCAGGTCGGGCTGAACCGCCGCTTCATCAACCGCTATCCGCATGAATTTTCCGGCGGGCAGCGCCAGCGGATCGGCATCGCCCGGGCGCTGGCGCTGAACCCGAAATTCATCGTCTGCGACGAGCCGATCGCCGCGCTGGATGTCAGCATTCAGGCGCAGGTGGTGAACCTTCTTGAGGATCTTCAGGACCGGCTCGGCCTGACCTATCTGTTCATCAGCCATGACCTGTCGATGGTGCGGCACCTCGCCGACCGGGTGGCGGTGATGTATCTGGGGCGGATTGCCGAACTGTCGCCGTCGCCGCAGCTTTATTCCCGCCCGCTGCATCCCTATGCCGAGGCGCTCTTGTCGGCGGTGAACGAGCCGGACCCCGAGATCGCCCGCCATCGCAAGCGCATCATCCTGAAGGGCGACGTGCCGTCGCCCGCCAATCCGCCGAAGGGCTGCAACTTCTGCACCCGCTGCCCCAAGGTGATTGAGATCTGCCGCAGCGTGAAACCGGACCTGGCCGAGGTGGAACCCGGTCGCTGGGTCGCCTGCCATCTGTATCAGACAACAGCCGCCGCCGGACCAACCGGCGTGCCCGAGGCAACAGAGCGCAACCAACAAGGAGTGTCGCAATGAAACTGAAATCCGCCCTGATGGGCGCTGTTGCCGTGGTGGCCTTCGCCCCCGCTGCCTTTGCCGAGCGCGGCGCCGACGGCCATGTCAATGTGCTGTACTGGCAGGCGCCTTCGACGCTGAACCCCTATCTGTCGTCGGGCACCAAGGATGTGGAAACCGCCTCGCTGGTGCTGGAAGGTCTGGCCGGCTTCAACGAAAAGGGCGAAGTGATCCCGCGTCTGG
Source organism: Paracoccaceae bacterium (assembly GCA_036745335.1). Taxonomy (GTDB): domain Bacteria; phylum Pseudomonadota; class Alphaproteobacteria; order Rhodobacterales; family Rhodobacteraceae; genus Pseudogemmobacter. Next base: position 104,919 of record DAIOGH010000001.1, on the reverse strand, counting down.
CCGTCGACATCCCGACCGTGGCCAATGGCGGCATCACCGAGGACCTGACCCAGATCACCTGGAAGATCAAGCCGGGGATGCTGTGGTCGGACGGCACGCCCGTCACCTCGGCCGATGCGAAATTCACATATGAATATTGCACCCATCCCGAAGGGGGTTGCGCCCAGGCCGCGCGCTATGAAGGCATCGCCTCGATCGAGACGCCGGATGCCGAGACCGTGATCATCAAGTATACCGCGCCGAAGCCGAACCCCTATACCGCCTTTGTCGGCGGCACCTCGCCCATCCTGCAGGCGGCGCAATTCGCCAACTGCCTGGGTGCGGCCGCATCGGCCTGCACCGACCAGAACTTCATGCCGATCGGCACCGGGCCGTTCGTCGTCACCGATTTCAAGGTGAATGACACGGTGTCCTTTGCCGCGAACCCGAATTACCGCGACCCGGCCAAGCCCGCCTTTGCCACAATGACGGTGAAGGGCGGCGGCGATGCCGTGGCGGCGGCGCGAGCCGTGCTGGAAACCGGCGAATTCGACTATGCCTGGAACACCCAGATCAACCCCGAGCAGCAGGAACAGATGGCAGCTGCGGGCAAGGGCGTGCTGCTGAACGGCTTTGGCACCCTGGTCGAGCGGATCGAGATGAACATGACCGATCCGTCGCCTGATCTGGCCGAAGGCGAGCGGTCCACCACCAAGCATCCGCATCCCATGCTGTCGGACATCCGCGTCAGAAAGGCGCTGTCGATGGCGATCGACCGTCAGATCCTGGTCGACATCGGCTATGGTTCGGCCGGTCGCGCCACCTGCAACCTGGTGCCCGCGCCGGAGATGTTCGCCTCGCCCAACACCGACTGCATCGCGCAGGACATGGAAGGCGCCAAGGCCCTTCTGGAAGAGGCCGGCTGGGTTGACAGCAACGGCGACGGCATCCGCGAAAAGGATGGCGTGGACATGGCCATCCTCTACCAGACCTCGACCAACCCGGTCCGTCAGGACTTCCAGGCGGTGATCAAGGACTGGTGGACCGAGCTGGGCGTGAAGGTCGAGTTGAAGAACGTCGATGCCTCGGTGTTCTTCGGCGGCGATGCCGGGTCGCCCGACACGTTCCAGAAGTTCTATGCAGACGTGGAAATGTATGCCAACAACTTCGACGGCACCGACCCCGAGCCCTATCTGGCGCAATATCTGTGCGACAAGATCCCCGGCCCGGAAAACCAGTGGCAGGGCGAGAACATCAACCGCTTCTGCGACCCGGCCTATGATGCGCTGGTGGCCGAACTGTCGACCACCTCGGACATGGCCAAGCGCGGCGAGTTCGCCATCCGCCTGAACGAGATGCTTACGAAAGACAGCTATGTTGTGGTTCCGCTGGTGGACCGCGGCCGTCTGTCGGCGGCCTCGAACACGCTGGGCGGCGTGATCCTGAACACCTGGGACACCGAACTGTGGAACGCCAGCGACTGGTTCCGCATCAAGTGACCCGTCTTGCGGGGCGGGCCTGACGCCCGTCCCGCATCCCGGCCGGGGCGCTGCCCCCGGTCCTTCCCCGCAAGACCGATCTGACAAGGCGCCCGTCCATGCTCACCTATACGTTGAGACGGCTTCTGCTGGCCATTCCGACGCTTCTTCTGATCAGTCTGGTGATCTTCTTTCTGGTGGACCTTGCCCCCGGAAGCCCGGCCTCGGAAATCCCGCTGACCGTGCCCGCCGAAGTGCGGGTGAAGATCCTTGAATCCATGGGCGTGAACCAGCCGGTCTGGGTGCGCTATCTTCTGTGGCTGAAACAGTTCTTCTGGGTGGAACCGCTGAACGGCATCGACGCGCTGTTCGGCACCTCCTATGCCGAGGGCATGCAGCGGATCCTCAGCTACCAAAGCCGCTCGCCGGTGTTTTCCATCATCGCCGAGCGGATTCCGCAGACGCTGACGGTGATCGGCACCGCCTATCTGGTGGGGGTGCTGATCGCGCTGCCGATCGGGATCTATTCCGCCTATCGGCAATATTCGCTGTTCGACCAGATCGGCACCATGTTCGCCATGATCGGCTTTTCGGTGCCAACCTTCTTTTCCGGCACATTGCTGATCATCATCTTCGCGGTCGGGCTGGGCTGGTTCCCGACCAAATACGACACCACGCTGAGCGTGACGGATTGGGAAAGCTTCTGGAAACAGGTGCGCCAGATGGCAATGCCGGTGATGGTGCTGGGCCTGGCCAATGCCGCCGCCATCAGCCGCTACATGCGGTCCTCAATGCTGGAGAACATGGGGCAGGATTACGTCCGCACCGCCCGCGCCAAGGGGATGAGCGAACGCACCGTGGTGCTGAAGCATGTGCTGCGCAATTCGCTGATCCCGGTCGTCACCGTCATCGCGCTGGGAATCCCGTCGATCTTTGGCGGGGCCATCATCACCGAAAACCTGTTCGGCGTGAACGGCATCGGTTCGGCGCTGATCCAGGCGATCCGCGGCAATGACCTGCCGATGGTGCAGACGCTGGCCTTCATCTTCGCCATCCTGATCGTGACCTTCAACCTGATCGCCGACCTGCTTTACGGCATGCTTGATCCGAGGATCCGCTATGACTGATGCCACCTCGGGCCTGCCGCCCCCCGAATCGCTGCGCGCCGCCGTCTGGGCGCAGTTCCGCAAGCACAGGGGCGCGATGTTCGGGCTGGTCGTGCTGGGGCTGCTGGTGCTGTTCGTGCTGGTCGGACCGCTGCTCTGGGCCCCGGAAAAGCTGAGCGTGGCGCAGGCGCTGAAGTCGAAGAACCTTGGCATCTCGCTGGCGCATCCGATGGGCACCGACCAGCTGGGCCGCGACCAGATGCAGCGGATGATGGCGGCCGGCAAGGTCAGCCTTGCCGTGGGCTTCGTCGCCATGATGATCGCCATCTTCCTTGGCACCTTCATCGGCGTGCTGGCCGGCTATTTCAGGCAACTGGACGGCATCTTGATGCGGCTGACCGACATGTTCCTGGCGCTGCCGCTGATTCCGCTGCTGCTGGTCATGGTGATGCTGTTCCGCGACCGGATCGCCGGCATTCTGGGGCCCGAGATGGGGGCCTTCACGCTGATCGTCTTTGCCATCGGCGTCACCAGCTGGATGCATGCCGCCCGCATCGTGCGCGGCGAGGTTCTGGCGCTGAAGGAGCGCGAATATGTGCTGGCGTCACGCTCGGTCGGGTCGACCCCGCGCCGGGTGATCCTGCGGCATATCCTGCCCAATGTGATCTCTCCGGTCATGGTGGCGGCCACTTTGGGGGTGGCCGAGGCGATCATCACGGAATCGGTGCTGAGCTTCCTCGGCCTCGGCTTCCCGCCCGATTTCCCGACCTGGGGGCGGCTGTTGTATGAGGGGCTGGAATACATGCAGATGTATCCCGCGCGGGTGATCTTCCCCGGTCTGGCGATTTCGCTGACGGTGCTGTCGGTGAACTACATCGGCGACGGGTTGCGCGATGCGCTGGACCCGCGGATCCGCGGCCGGTAAGGGGGCTCGATTTTTCGACGAAAACGCGCGCCTTGTCCTAATGCATCGCACGGCGGATTCGTCGGACCATCAGCCAGACCAGCCCGACCACCGGCAGGACCAGCGCGGCGGTCAGCGCCTCTTTCGCCCAGCCCGCGGCCTTGGCCATCGGATAGGCCAGATAGGCGGCCAGGCTGACGGCGTAATAGCTGATGGCCACCACCGACAGCCCTTCGACCGTATGTTGCAGCCGCAACGCCAGATCGGCGCGTCTGTCCATGCTTTCCAGCAGTTTCTGGTTCTGCGCGCTGCGGTCGACATCCACCCGCGTGCGCAACAGCTCGGCCGCGCGGGTGGCGCGCTCCGACATCTCGCGCAGCCGTTTCTCGGCCGATTTCACCGTGCGCATCGCCGGATCGTAGCGGCGCATCATGAATTCGCCAAAGGTCTGGCGGCCCTCGATCCGCTCTTCGCGCAGGACCTCGATCCGCTGGGTCAGGATCGCCTCATAGGCCGCCGTCGCCCCGAAGCGGAAGGTGAACTGCACCGCCAGCTTTTCCAGATCCGACGAGATCGCCAGCAGGTCATGCAGCGCCGCTTCGGGCGCCGGGGCCTGATGGTCCAGCCCGGCAACCAGCGCCGCCAGCCTTGGGTCCAGTGCATTCAGTTGCGCCGTCAACTGACGCGCGCGCATCAGCCCCAGCATCGACATGGCGCGATAGGTCTCGATCTCGCACAGCCGCTGCACGATCCGGCCAACCCGGCGCGGACCGGTGCCGGGGCGGACGAAGACGGCAAAGCGCATCTGGCCTGCGGGGTCGATGCGGAAATCCCCCGCCACCACGGCGGCCCCGTCGACCACCCGCGCCATGGCCAGGCTTTCGGGCACGAACCAGTCTTCGGCCAACCGCAGCATCTCGGGCGTGTCGGGCATCGGAATGACCCGGATCACCACTGCCGTCAGCCGCTTGCCGGGGGCGGCGTCCAGCCAGTCACCGGGGAATATTTCGGCATCGGCCGGGTCGAAGGGCCGGTCCGAGACGCCGGGAGAAAAGGCGGTATAGGTGACGAATTCGGTGTGGCTTTCCCATTTCAGCTCGGCCCGGCCGATGGGGCCGGAGAAATGCGTCGCCTCGGGCTGTGGATGGCTGCCGCCGTGGCGGTCGATCAGCGACACCAGATGCGCCCGGTCGCGCGCGCGGTCGCGGTTGGCGGCATCCAGCGGTTCCTTGATGGCCAGAAAGACCGCCGTGCAGGGCACCGGCAGCGCGGGAAACGGCCGGGCGTGCAGCTCGTTCACGGTGGCATAGCGCAGGGGATGGTCGGCGGGGGGCATTTCGGGGTCCGAAGGGCTGTTTCAGGTCAGATGGACCATGCCGAAGGCGGCAGGCCAGCAATTTCGCGGCATGCCGGGGTATGCCGTGCGGCTGTTGCGCGAATGCAAAAGGCCCCGGCACCATGCCGGGGCCTTTGCGCGATTTTTCGTCGAAAGATCGGGTCACTCGATCATCGGCAGCAGCGCATCCAGCGACTTTTTGGCATCGCCGTAGAACATCCTTGTGTTGTCCTTGTAGAACAGCGGGTTCTCGATCCCGGAATAGCCGGTGCCCTGGCCGCGTTTGCTGACGAACACCTGTTTCGCCTTCCAGCATTCCAGCACCGGCATCCCGGCGATGGGGCTGTTGGGGTCTTCCTGCGCCGCCGGGTTCACGATGTCGTTCGAGCCGATGACGATGGCCACGTCGGTTTCGGGGAAATCCTCGTTGATCTCGTCCATCTCCAGCACGATGTCATAGGGCACCTTCGCCTCGGCCAGCAGCACGTTCATGTGCCCCGGCAGACGGCCCGCGACGGGGTGGATGGCGAAACGGACGTTTTTCCCCTTGGCGCGCAGCTTGCGGGTCAGTTCGCTGACCGATTGCTGCGCCTGCGCCACCGCCATGCCGTAGCCGGGGATGATGATGACGCTGTCGGCATCGTTCAGCGCCGCCGCAACGCCTTCGGCGTCGATGGCGATCTGTTCGCCCGTCACCTCCATCTGCGGGCCGGTGGTGCCACCGAAGCCGCCGAGAATGACCGAGATGAAGCTGCGGTTCATCGCCTTGCACATGATGTAGGACAGGATCGCGCCCGAAGAGCCGACCAGCGCGCCGACGACGATCAGCAGGTCGTTCGACAGCGAAAAGCCGATCGCCGCCGCCGCCCAGCCGGAATAGCTGTTCAGCATCGACACCACGACCGGCATGTCGGCGCCGCCGATGCCCATGATCAGGTGATAGCCGATGAAGAACGCCAGCAGCGTCATCCCGATCAGCGCGAAGGCCGAGCCGCTTTGCAGATAGACCACCAGGAGCAGCACCGAGCCCAGTGCCGCGCCTGCATTCAGCAGATGGCCGCCCGGCAGCTTCTTCGCCTTGCCGTCCACCTTGCCGGCCAGCTTGCCATAGGCGATGACCGATCCGGTAAAGGTGACGGCGCCGATGAAGACGCCCAGGAACAGTTCCACCCGCAGGATGGTCAGCTCGACCGGGGATTTATGGGCCAGGAGGGCGGCGAACCCGTCCAGCGCAGCCTTGCCGGCGGCATCCATCCCGGCCACGTTCGCGGCCTCGATATGGGCATTGTAGCCGATGAAGACGGCGGCCAGGCCGACCAGCGAATGCATCGCGGCGACAAGCTGCGGCATCTCGGTCATCTGGACGCGCTGCGCGACATACCAGCCCGCCGCGCCGCCGATGACGATCATCGCCAGAGACACGAACCAGTTGCCCGCACCGGGGCCGAACAGCGTGGCCAGCACGGCCAGCGCCATGCCGACAATGCCATACCAGACCGCGCGCTTGGCGCTTTCCTGTCCCGACAGCCCGCCGAGCGACTGGATGAACAGGACGGCGGCGACGACATAGGCCGCAGTGGTGAATCCGATTTCCATTTCCCGCGTCCCCTTACGACTTCTGGAACATGGCCAGCATGCGCCGCGTGACCATGAAGCCGCCGAAGATGTTGACCCCCGCCATCAGCACCGACAGCGCGCCAAGGATGATGACAAGGATGTTGCCCGAGCCGATCTGCAACAGCGCGCCCAGGATGATGATGGACGAGATCGCATTGGTGATCGCCATCAGCGGGGTGTGCAGGGAATGGCTGACGTTCCAGATCACCTGGAAGCCGACATAGACCGCCAGCACGAAGACGATGAAATGCGCCATGAAGCTGGCCGGAGCATAAAGGCCCGCCAGCAGCAGTAGGCCCCCGCCAATGGCCAGAAGGCCGACCTGGGTGCGGGTTTCCGACTTGAAGGCGGCGATTTCCTGCGCGCGGCGTTCCTCGGGCGTCAGTTCCTTCGCCTTTTCCTTCGGCTTCTGCACCGCGATGGCCTGCACCTTGGGCGGCGGCGGCGGGAAGGTGACGGCACCGGCATGGGCGACCGTGGCCCCGCGGATCACGTCATCTTCCATGTTCTGGTCGATCACGCCGTCTTTCTTCGGTGTAAGATCGGCCAGCATGTGACGGATATTGTTGGAATAAAGCGTTGATGCCTGCGTAGCCATCCGGCTGGGGAAATCGGTATAGCCGACCACGGTCACGCCGTTGTCGGTGACGATCTTCTGATCCGGCACCGTCAGGTCGCAGTTGCCGCCGCGTTCGGCCGCAAGGTCGACGATGACAGACCCGCGCTTCATCATCGCCACCATATCCGCCGTCCACAGCTTCGGCGCCGGGCGGCCGGGGATCAGGGCGGTGGTGATGACGATATCGACCTGCGGTGCCAGTTCGCGGAATTTCTTCAGCTGCGCTTCGCGGAATTCCGGGCTGGAGGGGGCGGCATAGCCGCCGGTCGCCGCGCCGTCGGTCTGGGTTTCCGAGAAATCCAGATAGACGAATTCCGCGCCCATGCTCTCGATCTGCTCGGCCACTTCGGGCCGCACGTCGAAGGCCAGCGTGATGGCGCCAAGGCTGGTGGAGGTGCCGATGGCGGCAAGGCCCGCCACCCCTGCGCCGACGACTAGAACCTTCGCGGGGGGCACCTTGCCCGCCGCCGTCACCTGCCCGGTGAAGAAGCGGCCAAAGTTGTTGCCGGCCTCGATCACCGCGCGGTAGCCCGCGATATTGGCCATCGACGACAGCGCATCCATCTTCTGCGCGCGGCTGATGCGGGGCACCATGTCCATGGCAATGACGGTGGCACCACGCTCGGCCACCAGTTTCAGGAGATCTTCGTTCTGCGCCGGCCAGAAGAAGGAAATCAGCGTCTGGCCCTGGCGCAGCAGCTTGGCCTCTTTTTCTTCCGGCCCGCGCACCTTGACCAGCACATCGGCGGCCTTCACCACCGCAGCGGCGGTCTTCAGCACCTCGACCCCGGCGGCGGCATAGGCATCATCGGTAAAGCCGGCCTTCGTGCCCGCCCCCGACTGGATGCAGCAGTCATGGCCCAGCTTTTGCAATTGCAATGCCGATTCGGGCGTCATGGCCACCCGGTTCTCGCCCTCGAATATCTCTGCCAGTGCGCCGATCTTCACCGAACTCTCCCCCTCCGTGGCGGTTTCACCGCAAGCCTTGTCGCCCCTGTAACATCGCGCAACATTATTTCAAGCGGTGATCGCTGCCCTGCGGCATATCACCCGGCGCTTCGCCCGAACCAGCGCCCGGTGCGCGCCGCCCACAGCCCGTATTCCGCACCGAAGCCGGTGATCAGCCGCTGCTCTTCACCGTCGATGAAGCGTGTGCGCAGCACCCATGCCAGCACGCCGACCATCGGCAGCGCCCAGGGCACCTGCAACCACAGCATCGCCCCCGCCGTGACCAGAAGGTCGCCCAGATAGATCGGGTTGCGGCTGAAACCGAAGATGCCGGTCGTCACCAGCGCCGTGGGCGCACGGCGCGGAATCAGCGTTGTGCGCGCGCGGGCCATCTCATAGGCCGCCGCCGCCATCGCAGCCAGTCCGGCCAGGGCCAGCCCCCCGCCCAGCCAGCGCCCCAGAGCCCCCAGCACCGGCCAGGGCACAAGGATCGAGGCGACCAGGCTCAGACCGAGTGCCGCCGCCGTCCAGACCGGCGGCCAGTCAAGCATCTGCCAGCCAAGGCTGCTGTCATCGCGTATCATGCGCCATTCCCTTGCGGTTGCGGCAGTCTTTCCCCGCAGCGAAGGCCGCGTCAACCGCCGAAGACATTTCAAGCTTGAAATTTATCCGATCCGGCGCTATTGCCAATGCCGAAGGCACGGGGCTGAATGGCCCCAGGGGGAGACACTGATGACCACTGATTTCGCCGCCACAAAGGCGATGTTCGACCTGCCTCAGGGCGTGATCTATCTGGATGGCAATTCGCTGGGCCCGATGCCGAAGGCCGCCGCTGCACGGGTGGCGCAGACGGTGACGGCGGAATGGGGCCAGATGCTGATCCGCGGCTGGAATCAGGCCGGCTGGATGGAGATGCCTGCCCGCGTCGGCGACCGGATCGCCCGGCTGGTGGGGGCGGAACCCGGCAGCGTGGTGATGGGCGACACGCTGTCGATCAAGGTCTATCAGGCGCTGGCCTCGGCCTTCGAGATGGTGCCGGGGCGCAAGGTGGTGCTGTCGGACACCGGCAACTTTCCGTCCGATCTCTATATGGCCGATGGTCTGGTGCGGACGCTGGGCCAGGGCTATGCGCTGAAGACCGTCGCCCCCGAAGAGGTGGAGGCCGCGATTGACGAGACCGTCGCCGTGTTGATGCTGACCGAGGTGGACTACCGTACCGGCCGCAAGCATGACATGGCAAGGCTGATCGCCAAGGCCCATGCGGCCGGGGCGCTGGTGGTCTGGGATCTGGCGCATTCGGCGGGGGCCATCCCGGTGCATCTGGCGCGGGACGGGGCCGATTTTGCGGTGGGCTGTTCCTACAAATACCTGAATTCCGGCCCCGGCGGCCCGGCCTTCATCTATGTCGCCCCGCGCCATCAGGCGGCGGCCCGCCCAGCCCTGTCGGGCTGGCTGGGGCACGCCGCCCCCTTTGCCTTCGATCTGGACTATCGCCCCGGTTCGGGGGTCGAGCGGATGCGTGTCGGCACGCCGCCGATCCTGCAACTGGCCGCGCTGGAGGCAGCACTGGATGTCTGGGACGGCGTCGACATGGAAGACCTGCGCGCGGCCTCGCTGGCCCTGCAGGACCGGTTCATTGCGGGAGTCGAGGCCGCCTGCCCCGATCTGGTGCTGGCCACCCCGCGCGACCATGCCAGCCGGGGGTCGCAGGTGTCGTTCCGCCACGCCGAGGGCTATGCCATCATGCAGGCGCTGATCGCCGAAGGCGTGATCGGCGATTTCCGCGCCCCCGACATCCTGCGCTTCGGCTTTACCCCGCTATATATCGGCGCGGATGAGGTGGATGGCGCAGTGGCGATCCTGTCGCGGATCATGGCGACGCGCGGCTGGGACCGGCCCGAGTTCAAGGCGCGGGCGCGGGTGACATGATCACCGTCCGCCCCTATCGCCCCGAGGATGCGGAGGCCTGCGATCAGGTGTTCCTGCGGGCCGTGCGCGAAGGGGCGGCGGGGTTCTATGACGAAGCGCAGCGGTGGGACTGGGCCCCGGACGACTGCGCCGGCATGGCCGAGGAAAAGCTGCCGTCGCAAGTGGCCTGGGTGGCGGAAGACAGGGACCGGATCACCGGCTTCATGTCGATGACGCCCGAAGGTCATCTGGACATGGCTTTCGTCCTGCCCGAGGTGATGGGCAAGGGCCATGCCGCCGCGCTGTATGAGGCGCTTCTGGCCCATGCGCAGGCGGCCGGGCTGCCCCGGCTGACCGTGCATGCCAGCGAGTATTCCCGCCGCTTTCTGGCCCGGCGCGGCTGGGTGCTGGACCGGGTGGAGGTGCTGACCCCCGACAGCGGGGTGCGCTACGACCGCAACCACATGTCGATCGACCTGACGGGGGAGACCGCATGAAACGGCTGCCCCCCCTGTGCCGCCCGGCCGGCTGGATCGCCCTGTGGCGGCGGCTGGGCAATCTGTCGGTCCTGAACCGGAGATCTGACCTTTCCCCTTGAACCCATTCATTTCACAGGAGAAAGAGCATGACCAACCTTCCCGATCCCGCCAGGGATGGCGCGCAGATGTCGTTCGACGGCCGCATGTCCTATGGCGATTATCTGGCCATCGACCAGATCCTCACGGCGCAACACCCGCTGAGCGAGGCGCATGACGAACTGCTGTTCATCATCCAGCACCAGACATCCGAACTGTGGATGCGGCTGGCGCTGCACGAACTGGACGCCGCCCGCCGGATGGTCGCCGCCGACCGCGCGCGCGAGGCGTTCAAGATGCTGGCGCGGATCGCCCGCATCTTTGAACAGCTGAACAATGCCTGGGACGTGCTGCGCACGATGACGCCGGCCGATTACACCACCTTCCGCGAAAGCCTGGGGCAATCGTCCGGGTTCCAGTCCTGGCAATACCGGCTGATCGAATATGCGGTGGGCAACCGCAATCTGGCGATGCTGAAGCCGCATGCCCACCGCCCCGACCTGACCGCAAAGCTGGAGGCCGAACTGGCCCGGCCCAGCCTGTACGACGAGGCGCTGCGCCATCTGGCCCGCGCCGGTCTGCCGGTGCCCGGCCATGTGCTGACCCGCGACCTGCGCGCGCCCTGGACCTTTGACGAAGGGGTGCAACAGGTCTGGGCGCAGGTCTACCGCGATCCGGCGCGGTATTGGGAAGCCTATGAGCTGGCCGAAAAGCTGGTGGATTTCGAGGATTACTTCCGCCGCTGGCGCTTCAACCATGTCACCACGGTCGAACGGGTGATCGGGTTCAAGCGCGGCACCGGGGGAACCTCGGGCATCGCCTATCTGAAGCGGATGCTGGAGGTGCAGCTATTCCCCGAACTCTGGTCGCTGCGCACCGCGCTATAGCGGCGAAATGCTGCCGTCGGGCCGGCAGATCGGCCCGACGGTCAAGGCGCGCGCCTATTCTGCGGGCGCGTTCTGCGCCAGCCAGTCCTGCATCCAGGCGATTTCGGCCTCTTGCGCGGCAATCACGCCTTCGGCCAGCTTGCGCACCTCCGGGTCAGAGCCATGTTCAAGCACCACCCGCGCCATCGCAACCGCCCCCTGATGATGCGGGATCATGCCCCGGATGAAATCCACATCGGCATCGCCGGTGAAGGCGATCGTCATGTCGTCATGCATTGCCGCATTCGCCGCGATATAGGCAGCGGTCGAGGGGCTTTCGGCCGGGGCCGTGGCATGACCGGAATGATCCATCGGGGCAGGATCGGCGGATTGCGCCCAGGGCGGCGTGGCCAGCGAAACGGTCAGCGCGGCGGCAAGGGTCAGGGTCTTGGCGGTCATTCGGTCCTCCTTTGATCTTGCGCCGTTCTGGCAGCTTCCCGCAACGGGAAGGCAAGTCACGAGGCGGTGAAGGCGGCAGTGAACGGCGGGCGGCGGGCCCGAATTCCGGACAGGTGCAGGAATGCAGGCAGATTGTGCGCAAACGGCCTGCGGCCCCCCCTTCACCCCGGCCCGGCAGCGCGGTATCGTGACCGGGACTGTCACAACCAGGATACGGACCCATGTCCTGCCTGACCAGCCGCCGCCCTGTCGTCGGGATCATCGGCAACTCTTATTCCCTGAACGACCGCTATCCGGTCCATGCCAGCGGAACGATGCTGTCGGAAGCCGTGGCCGATGTCGCGGGCTGTCTGCCGCTGATCGTGCCCGCCGATCCGCGTTATGTCTCGGTCGATGATCTCTTGCAGCTCTGCGACGGCTTTCTGCTGACCGGCGGGCGGCCGAATGTGCATCCGTCGGAATATGGCGTGGACGAGACCCCGGCCCATGGAGCCTTTGACCGTGGCCGCGATGCCGTGGTGCTGCCCTTGATCCGCGCCTGCGTGGACCGGGGCCAGCCGTTCTTTGGCATCTGCCGCGGCTTTCAGGAGGTGAATGTGGCCATGGGTGGGTCGCTGCACCCCGAGATCCGCGACCTGCCGGGACGGATGAACCACCGGATGCCGCCCGACGGCACGCTGGAGGAACAGTTCGCGCTGCGCCATCCGGTGCGGTTTTCGCCGGACGGTGTGTTTCATCGGCTGATGGGGGCCGACGAGGTGATGACCAACACCCTGCACGGCCAGGGCATCGACCGGCCCGGCCCGCGCATCGTGATCGACGGCCGCGCCCCTGACGGCACGCCCGAGGCGATCCTGGTCCGCGATGCGCCGGGCTTCACCCTGTCGGTGCAATGGCACCCGGAATGGAAGGCGGGGGAAGATCCGGTCTCGCGGCCGTTGTTCCAGGCCTTCGGTCGCGCCTGCACCGATTGGGCCGTGCGGCAGGGCAGGCGCCTGGCGGCGGAATAGGGTCAAGCTTCCGTTAACCTTTATCGGGCAGGGTCGGGGCATGTCCGCCCTGCCCCCTCAGACAGAAGACCAGTTCTTCGGCGAATTGTTCGCCTCGAAGGCCGCGCGTCAGGGCGCTGTGATCCGCCGCCAAGTGCGGGATGTCGAACGTTTCGTCGGTCGCCGATGCTTTCTGGATGAAATGCAAAGGCGCGGCTTTGTCGTTCTGGAAAATGCAGGCCAGTTCGTGATCTTCTGCAACCGCGAACCGATCCGGCGGCTGGTCTGACCGATTTCCGGCCGGAAATCGGCCCCGAAAATCGTGCGATTTTCGGGGCCGCGCTCTTTTGACAGGATCAGTTCTGCGGGCAGCTGCCGTTGACCAGCGGCACCGCGCAGACCGGGGCCGCAGCGGGCGGCGTGTCTGTGGCGACGGGTTCCACCGCAGGCGCTGTCGCAGGGGCAACCGCAGGCGCGGCAGGCAGGCCGGTGCCTGGTCCGCCCGCGATCGTCGGCGGGGCCAGAACGACCAGCGGCGGGGCCGCCACGGGGGCCGCCACCGGGGCAGCCGGAGCGGCCTTCTTCTTCGGCGCAGGCGGTTTCGGGATCGACAGGCCCTTGGGCATCTCGCCCTTGGCGGTCAGGACAATGACCTTCTCGCCCCCGGTCACACGTTCATACAGGTCCATCACATCCTGATTGATCATACGGAAACAGCCCGACGAGGCATTGCGCCCGATCGACTTCCAGTCCGGCGTGCCATGGATGCGATAACCGTAATCGCGACCACCCGAGGTCAGGTAGATCGCCCGCGCGCCCAGCGGGTTGGTCGGGCCGCCGGGCTGGCCGTTTTCCCATTTCGACAGTTCGGGCTTGCGCGCGATCATCTCCTTGGGCGGGGTCCAGGTCGGCCAGTGCTTCTTGTTGGCGACGATGGATTCACCCGACCAGCCAAAGCCCTCGGCCCCGACGGCGATGCCGTAGCGGATGGCCTTGTTCTTGCCCAGAACATAGTAAAGCACGCGTTTGGACGGGTCGATGATGATGGTGCCGGGTGCTTGATCGCTTTCATACTGCACCACCTGGCGGCGATACGCCTCGGGGATTTCCTCGACCGGCAGGGCGGGCACGGTGAACTGGCCATCCGACTTTGCCACATAGACATTGTCTTCGGGCTTCGGTAGCTCGGGCCCGGCGGCGGCCGGGGTGCCACCTGCGGGCTGCCCGGTCAGCGGATCGACGCAGGCCGACAGGGCCATCATCGCAGCCAGAACCAGAAGCGGGGACTTGATCACTTGGGAAAACGAGGCGAGGCGGTGGCCGGTCGGCATCATGCGGGGCTCATATCTATCCGTTCCGGGAAGGGCACCCCCCGGATTCCAACGGCGCGACAGTAGCCGAGCCCCGGTGCAGCGTCAAACGACCCTTGCCCCGATGGCGGGTCGCCGCCGCCCTATGACGGTTTCGTGATGGCATCGGGCACATCCTGCCGCTGCCGCAGCCAGTCTTCGGCAACCGACAACATGCGGGCGCGCGTCATCGGCGGACCGTGACCGCCGATGACCAACCGGCAGTCGAGATGCCGCAGCCGCTCCATCGTCACCGCATAATCTGCGGGGCTGGCACCGGGAATGTCGTCGAGGATCTCGTCGTCATAGATCGCATCGCCCGACAGCAAGAGGCCGTCCGTCTCGTCCAGAAGCCCGATGCCGCCGGGCGAATGGCCGGGCAGGTGCAGCACGGTCAGGCGGCGGTTGCCAAGGTCGATCCTGTCGCCCTCGTCCAGGGAGGCGGTCAGAGGCGCGGGGTGCAGGCTCCAGCCCGAAGCATCTGTGCCCGCCGCCGGGCCGCCGGGCCAGTCGCGGAATTCATCTGCGAAGGTGATTGCCCCCGGCAGGCCGGCAAAGCCCGGTGCCTCGGCCAGATGGCCGCGCCGGTCGGAGAATTCGTGAAAGCCGCCGATATGATCGACATGGGCATGGCTGGCCACGGCGATCACCGGGCCGCCCGACAGGGGAAGTGCTGCGCGCAGCGGGCGCAGGCCGCAGCCGAAATCGAATTGCAGATCGGCGTCGCGGCCGCGCAGCGTGACCATCGCGGCGCGGAACATCGGGTCCACCGCCGGTTCCTCGGCCCGCCAGATCCCCGGTTCCACCGCCTGCACCGAATACCACATCCACCCCGCCTTTCCGTCGCTTTCAGACTGGCAGCCCGCCCGCCGCCCGCCTAGCGTGCCGCCCATGACACCTGCCATGACGCCCGCCCGCACCAATGCCCGCCCGCTTCTCGGTATCGTCCTGATGCTGCTGGCGATGGCCATCCTGCCGCTGATCGACGTGCTGGCCAAGGTCCTTGGTCAGGCCGGGCTGCCGATTCTGGTGGTGGTCT
This sequence comes from Paracoccaceae bacterium, assembly GCA_036745335.1. Lineage (GTDB taxonomy): Bacteria > Pseudomonadota > Alphaproteobacteria > Rhodobacterales > Rhodobacteraceae > Pseudogemmobacter. Next base: position 89,747 of record DAIOGH010000001.1, on the reverse strand, counting down.
GGGGGCGGGCGCTGTTCGGCACGCTGATGGTGCTGCCGCTGGCGCTGCGGGCGGCGGGGCCGGGCGTGCTGGTGCCGGCAAGACCCGGCTATCACATCGCCCGCGCGCTGCTGCTGTATTCGGCGACATGGTTCTTCTTCACTGCGCTGAAATACCTGCCCATCGCCGATGCGCTGGCGATCTTTTTCGTCAATCCGCTGATCGTCACCCTGTTTTCGGCGCTGTTCCTGGGCGAGAGGGTCGGCCCGCGCCGCTGGGCCGCGGTGGCGGTCGGCTTTGTCGGCACGCTGATCATCATCCGCCCCGGTATGGTCGAAATGAACCCCGGCACCCTGCTGGCATTGCTGGCGGGCACCGCGCTTGGCAGCTATTTCGTGATGACGCGGGCGCGGGCGGGGCATGAGGATGCCAATGTGCTGACCTTCCAGACCAGCCTTGTCGGCACGCTTGGGCTGACACTGCTGTTGCCTTTGGGCTGGCAGATGCCGACGCCGCAGCAATGGCTGATGCTGCTGGGGGTGGGTGTCATCGCCACGCTGGGCCATGTGCTGATCACCCGCGCCTATGAGAATGCCGAAGCCTCGCTGCTGGCCCCGCTGGCCTTTACCGAGATCATCGGCGCGGTGCTGGTCGGCTGGTGGTTCTTCGGCGACCTGCCCGACCGCTGGACCATGCTGGGCGTGGCGGTGCTGATCGGATCGGCGGTCTATATTTCGCTGCGCGAGCGGCAGGTGCGGACCTCCGCCCCTTCACAGCGCGCCCCGGAAAACCCATCTGCGGTCTGACCCGATGGACATCGCCATGACCGCCGCCGCCAATCCGCCTCCCCGTCTGTCGCAGATCCTGTCGGCCCTGGCCGGGGATGACAGCCGCGCGCGCATTTCGGTCGCCGACATGCTGGAGACGATGCGGGCACGGGCCTTCGGGGCGCTGCTGATGATCTTCGCCTTTCCGAACATCCTGCCCACCCCGCCCGGCACCGCCGGAATTCTGGGCCTGCCGCTGATCTTCCTGTCGGCGCAGATGATGCTGGGGCTGGACCCCTGGCTGCCGGGGATCATCGCGCGGCGGTCGATGGCCCGCAGCACCTTTCAGGGGCTGGTGACGCGGATCACGCCCTGGCTGGCGCGGGCCGAACGGCTGATGCGCGCCCGGCTCAGCGTGCTGGCCGAACCTGCGGCGCAGCGGGCGCTGGGGGCGCTGTGCCTGATCGTCTCGGTCGCGCTGGCGTTGCCGGTGCCCTTTGCCAACATGGCGCCATCGATCGCGCTGTGCATCATCGGGCTGGGGGTGCTGGAACGCGACGGGCTGTGGATCATCCTTGGAGTGATCGCGGCGCTGGCCTCGCTGGCCTATGTCGCGGGCCTGGGCTATGCAGTGGTGAAATCGGCGATTTTCGTGCTGATGAACGCCTTTTGATATCCGATCTTTCGACGAAAATCACACCGCCTCAGGCACCCGCCGCAATCACCCGCGTCGCCGCCTCGACCGCGCCTGCGCCGTGCGGAATGCCAAGGGCGGTCAGCCCCGCCTCCATCACCGCCAGCGCGCCAAGCGTCATATGGGCATTGACATGGCCCATATGCGCCACCCGCAGAAAGCCGTGGCACTGCGGGTCCTCGGGCGTCGCCATGCCAAGGCCGATGCCCAGCGTGACGCCCGCCTTCTTTTCGCACCAGTCGCGCAGGCGGGTGGCATCCGGCGCGGCGAAACGCGCCGCCGTCACCGAATGGCCCCGCCATTCGGGGCGCGCCACATTCATCGCAATCGCCGGGTTGCCGGCGCCCCAGGCATCGAAGGCCGCCCAGACCGCCCCGGCCAGCACCCGGTGCCGGTGCCAGACCGCCGCCATCCCCTCTTCGCGGACCAGCATGTCCAGCGACTCGCGCAACCCGTAAAGATGTGCGGTGGGCGCGGTGCCGTCCCAAAGCTGCCAGAACTCGGCCGCCTGCGCGCGCGGCCCCCAGCGCCAGTAGGGGCTGGCCAGATCGCCCTGCCCGCAGCGCTGCCGCGCCGCTTCGGAAAACCAGACGAAGGTCAGGCCGGGCGGCACCATCAGCCCCTTCTGGCTGGCCGCCACGGCGACATCGACGCCCCAATCGTCCATGCGGAATTCGTCGCAGCCCATCGAGGCGATGCAATCCACCGCAAACAGCGCCGGATGGCCGGCGGCGTCGATCGCCGCCCGCAGCGCCGGAATGTCGTTCCTGACCGTGCTGGCGGTATCGACATGGGTGGTCAGCACCGCCTTGATCCGGCCCGCGGTATCGGCCCGCAGCGCCTGCTCCAGTCGCGCCGGATCGGCCGCGGCCTGCCGCCCGAAGTCCAGCACTTCGACTTCGATCCCCAGCTCACGCGCGTGATTGGCCCAGGAATGGCCGAACTGGCCCGAGGCCAGAACCAGCGCCTTTTCCCCCCGGTTGAACAGGTTGCAGGTCGCCGCCTCCCACCCGGCATGGCCATTGCCGATCCAGGCCGCGACATGGCCGCTGGTGCCCGCCACCGCTTTCAGATCGGGCCAGAGGCTGTCGACCAGATCCAGCAGCGCGCCTTCATAGATGTTCGGGCTGCCCCGGTGCATCGCCCGTTGCACCCGGTCGGGAATGACCGAGGGGCCGGGGATCGCAAGATAGGGCTGGCCGTTGGCAAGGGTCATCGCGCACTCCATGTCTTGCGCCATGGCTACGGTGGCGCAGGAGCCGCGTCAACGCCGCACGCTTGAGCCGGGACCCCCGATCCGCTACACCCTGCCCGACCCTATCGGAGGCCGCCTTGGCGGAAACACCTGCCCCCCGCCTGTTCCGCCGCTACTGGCGCGATTTCCTGCGCCACCGCTGGGGGATGCTGGCGCTGGCCATTCTGGTTTCGGTGATCGAAGGCGGCACGCTGGGCGCGCTGTCCTGGCTCTTGGAGCCGCTGTTCGACCGGGTGTTCGGATCGGGGTCGACCACGGCGCTGGTCTGGGTGGGCGCGGGCATCCTGGCGCTGTTCCTGATCCGGGCGCTGACCTCGATCATCGGCCGCCATCTGATCGCGCGGCTGAACCAGGCCACCGCCGCCGACATGCAGGCGGCCCTTCTGGACCACATGCTGACGCTGGACGGCCGGTTCTTTCAGGACAACCCGCCCGGCAGCCTGATTGAGCGGGTGCAGGGCGACACGCTGGCGGCGCAGGCCGGGATGCAGTTGGTTGTGGCGGGCATCGCGCGGGATGCGGTGTCGCTGGGCGGCCTTTTTGCCGTGGCCCTGTCGATCGACGCCGCATGGACCGCCGCCGCGCTGATCGGGGCGCCGCTGCTGTTGCTGCCCGCCTTGGGCCTGCAACGCTATATCCGGCGCAAGACCTTGCAGATGCGCGCCGAATCCGGGTTGCGCGCCACCAGGCTGGACGAGATTTTCCACGGCATCGCGCAGGTGAAACTGAACCGGATGGAGGGCTATCAATCCACCCGCTTCCGCCAGATCCTGAACCGGATCGTGCGGGCCGAGGTGAAATCGGCCACCGGGCGCGCCGCCATGCCGGCGCTGGTCGATGTCGTCACCGGCATCGGCTTTTTCGCCGTGCTGATGCTGGGCGGGCGCGAAGTGGCCGAGGGCAGCCGGACCACCGGCGAATTCATGGCCTTCTTCACCGCCATGGCACTGACCTTCCAGCCAATCCGCCGCCTGTCCGATCTGGCCGGGCAATGGCAGATTTCCCGCGCCTCGCTGGAGCGGATCTATGCTTTCTTCGACCGCCCCCCGCAGGCCGACCGCCCCACCGCCAGCCGCGCCCTGCCCGCCGCCCTGCCCCCGGCGATCCGTTTCGACGATGTCAGCTTCGGCTATGACGATACGCCGGTGCTGCGCGGCCTGTCCTTCACGGCCGAGGCCGGGCAGGTCACGGCGCTGGTCGGCGCCTCCGGCGCGGGGAAATCCACCGTCTTCCACCTCTTGACCGGGCTGGCCGAACCTTCGGGCGGGCGGATCCTGATCGGCGGGGCCGATGCGGCAGGTATGACTCTGGCCGACCAGCGCCGCCTGTTCGCCGCCGTGGCACAAGAGGCCGCGCTCTTCGATGAAACCCTGCGCGAGAACCTGGTCCTTGGCCGCGAGGCCCTGCCCGACGACCGGCTGGCCGCCGCCCTGTCGGATGCGCGGGTGGATGAGTTTCTGGCCCGGCTTCCGGCCGGGCTGGACACCCCGGCCGGCCCGCGCGGCAGCGCGCTGTCGGGCGGCCAGCGCCAGCGCATCGCCATCGCGCGCGCGCTTTTGGCCGATGCCCCGGTGCTGCTGCTGGACGAGGCGACATCCGCGCTGGATGCCGCTTCGGAAACCGAGGTGACGAAGGCGCTGGCGCGCGCGCAACAGGGCCGCACCACGCTGGTGATCGCGCATAGGCTGGCAACGGTCCGCGATGCGCATCGGATCGTGGTGATGGATCAGGGCCGCGCGGCCGAGACCGGCACCCATGCCGAACTGCTGGCGCTCGGGGGGCTTTATGCCCGTCTTCACGCGCTGCAATTCCGCGACTGAGGCTTTTCGGCCCGCAGCCCCCGGCCTATATCGGGGGCAAAGGAGCATCGGATGATCGGCGAGCATGTGCCCGGACGGGCGGTCTGGCAGTTGACGGGCAAGGGTGTGCTGGCCTTCCTTCAGGGCCTTGTCACCAATGACGTGCTGCCGCTGGCGCAGGGGCCGGGCATGGTGTGGGCGGCGCTCCTGACGCCGCAGGGCAAGTATCTGGCCGATTTCTTCGTGATCCGCCGCCCCGCCGATGAGGCGATCCTGCTGGACCTGCCCGAGCCGCTGTCGGCCGGGGTGATGAAACGGTTGCAGATGTATCGCCTGCGCGCCGATGTTCAGATTGCACCCGGCCCGCCGCATGTCACCCGCGGCCTTGGCCCCGCCCCCGATGGCGCCCTGCCCGACCCGCGCGATCCGGCCCTGGGCTGGCGCAGCTATGGCGATACCCCCGGCGGCCCCGCCGTGACCGACTGGGACGCGCTGCGGGTCGATCTGATGGTGCCGGATTATCCCGCCGATCTGGTGCCGGACGACAGCTATATCCTGGAACAGGGGTTCGAGCGGCTGCACGGGGTGAATTTCCGCAAGGGCTGTTATGTCGGGCAAGAGGTGACGGCCCGGATGAAGCACAAGACCGAGTTGAAGAAGGGTCTGGTCCGGCTGGCCATTGCCGGTTCCGCCGCCCCCGGCACGCCGATCACCCTGCCCGACGGGCGCGAGGCCGGTCGGCTGGGCACCGTTTCCGGCAACCGGGCACTGGCGCATTTGCGCTTTGACCGGCTGCAAGGCCCCCTGATGGCCGGAGAGGCGCGGCTGACCGCGCTTTGACCCATCGGCGGCGGACCGCCCAAATTGCGGCAAAATTGTGCTTAATTCTTGAAACGAATGAGAATGGCCCCATATCTCGCTGGTTGCTTGCGCTAACCTCCACAAGATGTCGTAGGGTTAACCGGGAGCTATGCACGTTACGCATGGCTGTCATTCCAAACCGGAAACCCCGAATCGTGATCAAATCGTTACAAGCGGTGGGCGCACAGAAAAGACAAGACCAAGGATTTCGTTGATGCTCGATACCATTGACAGCACGGCCTTCAACTTCGAACAGGGCCAGCGCGCGCGTAAGCTTTTTGCCGCCGTGGTTCTGGCTGCGCTGGATGACGCCATCGCGGATGACAAGAAATACGGCAACGGCCCCGACCAGATCGCTCGTTGGGCGCGGTCGCGCGATGGACGCGAAGTCTTGTCCTGCTCGGGCATCGACCCGAACGAGCGCGTCGTGAAGGGCCTGATGGAATTCGTCGCCAAGGGCATCCGCACCTCGGTGGCACTCAGCCGCGAAGAATCAGAACGTCGCCATGCGCTTGAGGCCGATCAGGCCGAAGCCGCCTGATTTCCGGCGCGACAGGAAATGGAAAAGGCGCGCCCAGGGCGCGCCTTTTTCGTTGCCGGGCTATGATTGCCCCGGCGTGTTACCGCCGTAGATGCGCCGCACCGCCCTATTCGAATTCGCGCGCGGCAAGGGCGCGGTTGATCTCGACCCGCACCAGCTTGCGCACATTGCGGGTGATGCGTTCGCCCAGGGCCCCGGCCAGTTCCTCACGGATGATGTCTCGCACGATGTCGCGCAGCATCTCTTCATCCAGCGCCGCTTCGTCGCCGTCGAACAGACCCGAGTCGCGCGATGGTGCGGCCCGGCCGGTGCCCAGGTCGTCGGGACCGGCCTGCGCCGCTTCGGCGGCAGGCGGCGGCATGACCGTGGCACGGGCGGCAGGGGCATCGCCCAGTTCGGCGCGCACGGCATCTTCAGCCCGGTCGGCCCAGGCACGGGCCAAGGGATCGGAGGTCAGTTCCGGCTTGCGCGGATGGGCGACAAAGGCAGGTGGATCCGGCTCGACCCAACTGGTTTCCTCTTGTGCCCAGTCCATGCCCGGCACGTCCTGCGCCGTCCAGTGGCCATGGCCGGAGGCAGCACCTGCCGCGGCAATCTCCTCCTCCGGTTCGACTTCGCCGGTGGCGGCCCAGATGATATCCTGATCCTCGGCCGCCATCGCTTGCGGGCCATTCAGGCCGTCATCGTCATAGCCTGCATCCGGCATCGGGGGAAACGCCGCCGACAGCGCCGCCGCCGGATGCAATGCAGCGTCGTCCGTGGCGACCTGCGGCGACAGCGCGTCATCGGCCCAATCCTCGGCCACCCAGTCTTCGTGGACAACCTGATCCCCCAAAGCCGTGCCGGGGGCCATGCCGTCATCGTCCGGCGCAAAGGACCAGTCCGCAGCTTCGGCACCCGCGCCGCCCGGCGTCAGAATGCGGCCCTCTGCCGGGGCCTGCGCCCGATCCGGCAAGGCATGGGGCTGTGCGTCTGGCGCTGCGGCGGACGCTTCCGCTTCGGCCTTGTCCGACACCACCCGCAGCGCAGGGGTCAGCATCAGCTTGTCAGCCTCGGCCCCCTTTGCCGCTTCGACGGCCATCGCGGCCCGCGCCGGGCGCAGATCCTCGGACACCAAGCGGCGGATGGAGGACAGGACATCCTCGATCTCGTTCGAAGTCAGGGGTTCGGACATAGGAAGCTGCCTGCGGGACTTATGATCTTTTGTCGGCCACCTTAGACAACAAGGCCCGGCCTGACAAGAAATTGGCACAAGCCCCGTTAACGATTGGTGAAAATCCGGGCAGACAAGTGACAGAACGGGAAACAATCCGGCCCGGCTCTGCCCGGAGCAGCCGGATCAGTTACCGATCTTTTTAAGGATTTCGTCCAACTTCTTGCCCTGCGGCGAGGTCGGCGGCGCGTTCTTCACCGCGTTGTAATAGGCCTTGGGGTCATAGGTCGGGATGCCAAGGTTCAGATGGTCGACCGTCAACAATCCCATGCTGGCCAGCACCTGATAGACCGCGATATAGCGGCCGGCCTCGGCCTCCAGCCGGGCGGAACGGGCGCTCAGCAGTTCCTGCTCGGCGTTCAGCACGTCCAGCGTGGTGCGCGCGCCCAGCGTCGCCTCTTCGCGCACGCCGTCAAAGGCGGCCTGCGCCGCCCGGATCTGGCGGTCCGACGCCTCGATCGAGGCATGATAGACCGACAGCGCCGCCCAGGCATTGCCGACATTCTGCAACACATCCACCACGGTCTGCCCCAGACCGGCGCGGGCGCGGTCCTGCCCGGCCAGCGCCTTGCGATGCACGGCAGACCGCTCTCCTCCGGCATAGATCGTGTGGCGGAAGTTCAGGCCAAGCTGTTCGGTCAGGTCGCCGTCATCCTGCCAGGTGACGGACGCCCCCATGCCGACGGTCGGTTTCATGTTGGCCACGGCCAGGCCCACCTGCAATTCGGCCACCGTCACCATTTCCTGCGCCTGAAGCACCAGCGGATGACTGCGGCGGGCGACGGCCTGCGCCTCTTCCAGCGTCTTGCCGATCTTCGGCGAGGCTGGCAGCGCCGCCAGACGGCCCGGATAGGACCCGGTCGCCGCCTTGTAGGATTCGCGCGCCACCATCAGATCGCCCTGCGCCGCGGCCAGGGCCGACCGCGCCGCCGCCAGCCGGGCCTCGGCAATCGAGACATCGGTGCGCGTCACCTCGCCCACATCGAACCTGTCGCGGGCGGCACGCAGTTCCTGCGTGATCAGCCGCACATTCGATTCCCGCAGCCCGACGATCTGCTGCGTCAGCTGCACGTTCACATAGGCCCGCACGGCCGCAAGCAGCACCTGCTGTTCGACATTCACCAGCGCGTGACGGGTGGCCAGAACCGAATGCTCGGCAATACCGATGCCGTATTCCCGGCGGCCGAAATCATAAAGCAGAAGTTCCGCCGACAGTGTGGCCGACGAGGTCAAGGACTCGCTCGTCACCGGCTGGCCAAGGATGTTGGTGGTCTCGGCATAGGTATAGCCCGCCTGCGCGACAAAGCTGATCACCGGCATCAGAGCCGAAACGGCAATCGCCACATCTTCATCCGCCGCCCGCAGCACGGCCTGGTTCTGGTCCAGAAGGTGCGAATTCTTGTAGGCGGCGATCAGGGCATCGGCCAGGGTCTCGGCCTTCGCCCCGGCGGCCGAAACGGCCCCCGACAAGGCGAAGGCTGCCGTGACCGTCACCGCCCGCAGAAATTTCCGCATGTTCCGCCTTCCTGTTTCATGACCCGCCGGTGTTGAACGCACAGGCCCAGGTCTTCCGTCGGTCAAACAGCGCCCCGGTCGGCACCGGAGCGCGGCACTTCTACAACACAAAGCCCCGGCTGCGCGCGAAGCCGGGCAAAAGCGGGGCGGCGGCGTTGAAGGCAAAGCGCCAGTCGACGCGACCGCCCTGCTTGATGCCGGTCTTCACCGTGCCAAGCGCGCCGTCCATCACCACCGCCGCGATGCGGCCGCCATCCTTCAACTGGGCCACCACGGTCTCGGGCAGGTCCTCGATCCCGCCTTCGATGGTGATCACGTCATAGGGGCCGTGCCGGGGCGCGCCCGCCGCCAGCGGGCCCGCCACGACGACGGCATTGTCCACGCCCTCTTCGGCCAGCGCGCGCTGCGCCTCGGCCGCCAGATCGGCATCCTCCTCGACCGCCACAACCGTATCGGCCAGCCGCGCGATGACGGCGGCCGAATAGCCAAGGCCGCAGCCCAGATCCAGCACCATCTCGCCGGGCTGGATGTCCAGCGCATCCAGCATCTTGGCCAGCGTCCGCGCCTCCAGCAGCACGCGGCCGCCGCCGATCTCTACATTCTCGCCGACATAGGCGGCCTCGCGCAGATCGCGCGGCACATAGACCTCGCGCGGGATCGCCAGCATAGCCTCGATGATCGGGAACTTGGTCACATCCGAAGGACGGACCTGGGTATCGACCATGGTCATGCGGCGGGAGGCGAATTCGCTCATTCTGAACCTATCGGTTTAGATGTTCTGTCATGGTGTTCAATCACAGCCCGCCGCCGATGGCAACGGTCCTGTCCAACCCCTTTCTGCCGCAGCTTTGCGCAGAGTTCCAGCCCGGTCGCAAGCAAAGCGCAGTCATGTGACTGCGCGGCCCGTCGCCCAGGATCGCGCCCGTTCGCCCAGACTGCGGAACTTGTCGCTGAGCTGTTGCAACTGCGCCATCCAGTCCGGGTCCGGCTGCTGCCCTTCGGTTTCACGGAAATAGACCTGCAACAGGCAGGCCACCGCAAAGGGCTCGATCAGGGCGGCCTTCACCGACCAGGCGAAGAGGATGGCAAAAATCATGACGCCGCCCGACATCTGGCCGGGGATCAGCCAGACCACCGCCGCCGCAGGGGCCAGCATGACCAGAAAGACGATCAGCGACAGGCCCCAGGTGATCAGCGTCAGCCAGGCCGCATTGACCAGCATCGGTTTGGCATTCTGGGCATACAGCACCAGCGCCTCCTGCGCTGATGTCCAGGGATTTGCCGACCGGACCCGCAGGATATGGGCCAGGATCACCTCGTCCACCAGACCCACCGCCAGCCGCAGCCAGCCCCGCACCAGTGCCATCGCCTGTTCCAGACCGGGGATCGGCAGCAGCGCCGCAATCCCGTCCAAAAGGCCGGTGATCAGGCGAAGGGCGCCGCGGACCAGCTGATCCAGCACGAAAAGCGCACTCGCCTGGCCGAACCGTTCGGTCACAACCGCCCGCGCATGATCAATCTGCGCCCGGCCACCGGGAATGTCGCGGCCGTCCAGCAGTTCGACCAGCACGGCAATGTGACCGGCCTTCACGATATAAAGCAGGTAGTCGCGCAGGAAGAACAGCACCCCCGCCGTGCCGCCGAAACCGATCGCCGCGCCCCAGAAGGTTGCCGAGGCGTGGAAATCGTCATCCCCCAGCAGGCCGACGCCATAGCCGATCCCCGCCCCGGTGCCGGTGACAAGGATGAAGGCCGCCGAAATGCCGAAATAGACCAGAATGCGGAACAGCACGAATGGCGCTGTCCGGGCCATCAGCCCCAATGCCCGCGAGATGCTGAAATCCCACATGATGCCTCTTGCCGCGCCGCCCTGCCCCATCGGGGCAAGCCTGCCCGAGCCGGGGGACCGATGCAAGCCTTGCGCCGGGGCGGACCGCGCCAAGGCTTCGTTAACGAAGTTGCGCCAGTGTTGCGGGACCAGAGCGACCGCACCAGAAGGGGCCAGCATGATGATGACCAGTCTTGCCGATGAACTTGCCGACATCCGCGCCGAAATCCTGCGCCTGCGGCGGCGCGAAGCCGAATTGCGCCAGGCGCTGATCGCCGCCCCCGCCGCCGCACGTCAGGGCCGCTGGGCCGCCGCCGAAGTCACCTTTCGCAAGCGGCTGGTCTTCAATCCCTATCTGCTGCCGGCCGAAGTGAGGCAGGACCCGCGCTATTGGGAAGACCGCGCCTCGCATCTTGTCACCCTGCGTCCGGTGCAATGCCAGCCCAGAACCCGCCCCGGCTGGCCGATCCGCCGAGAGGCGGGCGCTGCGCTGCATTGACGCCGCAGATCCGGTGGCGCAGCCGCGCAGGACGCGACTGCAGGCTTGTGCCTCGCCTCTGCGCGCCAGGGCGCGCAACCGGCTCGGGCGGGGCCTCCGGCGGGGATATTTGGCGAAGGGAAAGCGGGGACAGGTCCCTGCGGGTTGTCTGGCCCGCATATCCCAAGCCGGCTTTCTGGGGGGGTTTGATCTGTCTTGCAGGGGCGGTGGTGTCGCGGCCCGGATCGTCCGGCAGCCCCGGCCAGCCCTCCGGTCAGCGTTTGCCGTAGTAAAGCCCGACGACATGTTCGGCCTCGGCAAAGAACAGCCAGCGCGCGGCGAAAGCCCCGGCCAGGTGCAGCGCGAAGGCCAAAGCCCGCATCCCCGGCAGCGGAACCAGAAGGATGAGCATCGGCAGCACCACGGCCAGCCCCAGCGCGATCAGGCGCAGCTTTCGGGCATGGCGGCGGCCGACGACATGGATCATCTCGCGCATCAGGTAGTTGCCGGCGGTATGGGCCGGCTCGAACATCTCGGGCTGCCCCAGCCGGTCCAGCCCGGTGGCGGTGCCAAGCGTCTGGGCGCGGGCGGCAAAGGCCCCGTCGCCGCGCTTCCAGCCATAGGCAAGGGCAGCGCCGAGGATCAGGCACAACAAGGACGCCGCCCATGCCGGGGCGGCAAGGATTGCGCCCCCGACGGCGGCAAATGCGAAGAAGGTGGCGGGGGTGGACCAGTGGTTCCACCGCGGCACGGTCTTCAACTGGGCATAGATCATCGAGGTGCAGAATACCGTGGCGATGCAGAGCAGGGCCGCCGCCCAGCCGATCTCGCGCGGCCAGCCCATACTCAGCCAGTCCGACAGCGCCATCGGGGCCAGACCCAGCAGGGCCGCGACCGAGGCCCAGCCTTCGCGCGACAGCCAGCTGGAGCGCCATTGCGTGAAGGCCAGAAGGGCGCGCTGCGGATTTCCAAGGTGGAAGGTCGAGGCCAGAAGCCCGACCACCGCCAGCCCGTAGCCGAAGCCCCAAAGAAAGAAGGCCGACCAGCCCGCGACGGGCATGAGGCCGGTGGCAAGGCAGCCGAGAAAGCCGAAGCCCGCGCCGGAAAGAACCGTGAAGACGATTACCGAAGGGGCGGGATGCATCAGACCTTCCCCAGAATCCGGTCAAGCCAGCCGGCGATGCCGGTCGCCGCGACCGGCTCCAGCGCCGGGACCTGCGCGGCACCTTTCTTGCGCGGCGGCAGGTAGCGGTTGACGGGCCTCGTGCCCAGATCGGGCATCAGCGCATAGCCGCCACGCGCCTGAACCAGCTGCGAGACGGTGCTTTCGGGGTCCGACAGATCGCCGAAATGTCGCGCGCCGGTCGGACAGGTGCGCACGCAGGCGGGAACGCGGTCCTCTTCGGGCAGATGATCGTTGTAGATCCGGTCGACACAAAGGGTGCATTTCTTCATCACCCCGGCATCGGCATCCATCTCGCGCGCGCCGTAGGGGCAGGCCCAGGCACAAAGGCCGCAGCCGATGCAGGCGTCTTCGTTGACCAGAACGATGCCGTCCTCGGTCCGTTTGTAGCTGGCTCCGGTCGGGCAGACGGTGACGCAGGGCGCATCGGCGCAATGCAGGCAGGAGCGCGGGAAATTCACCACCTGCGCCGGACCGTCGGGCACCGTCACCTGATAGCTATGCACCCGGTTCAGGAAGGTGCCGGACGGGTTGGCCCCATAGGGCTGCTGGTCGGACAAGGGCACGCCATAGCCCTGATCGTTCCAGCCCTTGCAGGCTGTGACGCAGGCCTGACAGCCGACGCAGGTGTCAAGGTCGATCACCAGACCCAGCGTCTTGTCCACTTTTGCGGGCAGGCAGGTCATGCAGGGCCCCTTTCTGATTTTCGTCGAAAATCAGGGGCTTCGAGTTTTCGACGAAAACTCGTGCCCCGGCCGCCTCCGGTGCGCGGGGGATCGGGCAGGACCGGGAATTGCGGCTGCGCGCCGCGCCCTGCCGGCCGGTCCCCGGCCGCGACCCGTTCCACCCGCACCCGGCAATCGAACCAGGCCGCCTGTCCGGTGACAGGGTCGGAATTCGACAGCCGGACCTCTCCCGGCAACAGCTCGGAAATCAGGTGGTTCAGCAGGAAGCCGACGGTGCCTTCGGGCGCGTCCTTGTCCAGCGCCCAGGCTCCGCGGCGCTTGCCGATGGCATTCCAGGTCCAGACCGTATGCGGGTTCAGCGCCGCCATATGGGCCACCGGCACCTCGATCACGCCATTGCGCGAGGACACCCGCGCCCAGTCTCCGTCGCAAAAGCCCTGCGCCTGCCAGATCGCTGTCGGAAGATACAGGACGTTGTGGCCCTTGATCTGCCTGAGCCAGGCGTTCTGGCTGCCCCAGCTGTGATACATGTCCATCGGCCGCTGCGTCAGGGCATGGACCGGATAACCGTAATCGGCGTCCGCCTCGCCATAGGGCGGATACCAGATCGGCAGCGGGTGCATCGCCTGCCTCAGGCGGTCGCGCAGATGGTCGGGCGGCTGGCGGTCGCCCTGCCCTTCGGCGGCCAGCTGGAACCGCCGCATCGGTTCGGACCAGATCGAGAAGAGATAGGGCTGCGGCGTTTCATACAGTCCCAGCTTGACCGCCCAGTCCTGATAGGCCGCATTCCAGGGTTTGTAGAAGGCGGCGGCTTGCGGGACATGGGCCTGATAGAAGGCGCCGTTGTCGATATAGCGGTCCATCTGCGCCGGGTTGGGCGGGCCCCTGCCCTCATCCGCGCCATTGCCGCGAAAGCCCATCAGCGGGCCGACGCCGGGGCGGCGCTGGTGGTTGACAATATAGTCGGCGTAATCCCTGAACTTCGGGCTGCCCTCTTCGTTCACCATGCCGGGCAGGCCCAGCCGCGCGCCCAGATCCAGCAGCACCGACTGGAAGCCGCGCACATCGCGTTCGGGCTGGATCACCGGCCAGCGGATCGCATCGCCTGCGGCATCAGGTTCGGAAATCGGCCGGTCCAGCAGGCTGATGCAGTCATGGCGTTCAAGATAGGTGGTGTCGGGCAGGATCAGGTCGGCATAGGCCACCATCTCGGAGGCATAGGCGTCGGAATAGATGATGCGCGGGATGACATACTCGCCATCCTCGCCCTTTTCGGTCAGCATCTCCATGACGCGGGCGCTGTTCATCGAGGAATTCCACGACATGTTCGCCATATAGAGGAACAAAGTGTCGATCCGGTACGGATCGCCGGCATGGGCGTTGGGGATGACCATATGCATCAGCCCATGGGCCGACAGCGGGTTCTCCCATGAGAATCCCTTGTCGATCCGGGCGGGCTGGCCGTCGGGCAGCAGCGCCAGATCGTCGGGGCCGCGGACATAGCCCAGATGCGGGCCGCTGAGGGGCTTGCCCGGAGTACAGGCGAAATGCGGGGTCGGATGCGCCTCGACCGGCTTGGGATACGGCGGCTTCAGCCGATAGCCGCCGGGGGCCTCGACGCTGCCGAGGATGATCTGCAACAGATGCAGCGCGCGCGCGGTCTGGAAGCCGTTGGAATGGGCCGAGATTCCGCGCATGGCGTGGAAGCTGACCGGACGGCCCTGCATGGTGTCATGCGTGTTGCCGCGAAAATCCACCCAAGGCCGGTCCAGCGTGAAGGCGCGGTCAAAGGCGGCTTCGGCCAGTTCCGCCGCCAGCCCCCGGATGCGCGCGGCCGGGATGCCGACCTTGTCGGCCACCGCCTCGGGCGCGTAATCCGGTTTCAGATATTCCTCGGCCATATGGCGGAACACGGTGCGATGCCCCTGCCATTCCGCGCCGAGGTCGGGCTCCACCCCCGGACCGTCCCAGGGGGCGGGCTGGCCGGTGCGGCGGTCGATGACAAAGGGCTGGCGTTCGGCGTTCCTGACCAGCATGCCCTTTTCCGGGCCATCCTCGGCATTCACCAGCATCGGCGCATTGGTCCATTGCGCCAGGTAATCAAGGTCGATCTTCCCCGCCTGCATCAGGCAATGGATCAGGCTCAGGATGAACAGCCCGTCGGTGCCCGGCGTGATGCCATACCAGTCATCGGCTACGGCGGAATAGCCGGTGCGCACCGGGTTGACGGAAATCATCCGCGCTCCGCGCGCCTTCAGCGTGCCGATGCCGATCTTGATCGGGTTGCTGTCGTGATCCTCGGCCACACCGAACATCACGAAGACCTCGGTGCGGGGCCAGTCGGGCTGGCCGAACTCCCAGAAGGCGCCGCCGATGGTGTAGATGCCGCCCGCCGCCATGTTCACCGAACAGAACCCGCCATGGGCGGCGTAATTCGGCGTGCCGAAGGCCTGCGCCCACCAGCCGGTCAGCGATTGCGACTGGTCGCGGCCAGTGAAGAAGGCCAGCTTCTCGGGCGCGGTCTCGCGCAGCGGCTTCATCCATTTCACCGCCAGATCAAGGGCTTCATCCCAGCTGATCACCTCAAAGGCACCCGAGCCGCGCGGGCCGACCCGCCGCAGGGGGGCCTTCAGCCGCGACGGGGCCGTCACCTGCATGATGCCGCTGGCCCCCTTGGCGCAGAGAACACCCTTGTTGATCGGATGGTCGCGGTTGCCTTCGATATAGCTGACGCGCCCGTCCTTCAGATGCACGTTGATGCCGCAGCGGCAGGCGCACATGTAGCAGGTGGTCTGGCGGATCTCGTCCGAGACGGCGGGCGAGGTCGCAACCTTCGGCTGGCTCATGCATCCGCCTCCATCAAGGCGCGGGCCTCCAGAGCGATCTGGCGTTCTTCGTCGGCTGGGATCACGAACACTTTCACATCCCTGGCTACCCAATCCAGCCCGGCAAGGATGCGGGCGCGGACCTGCGCGTCATTCTCGCCAATACCGCCCGTGAAGGCGATGGCGTCAAGCCCCTGCATCGCGGCGATCAGGCTGCCGGCGTGGCGGCGGGCCCAATAGCAGAAATGGTCGATGGCAAAGGCGGCCTCGGGCGTGCCTGCCGCATGCAGGGCCCGCATGTCGGGGCTGCCGCCAAGGCCGAAAAGGCCGCTTTCGCGGTTCAGGATGCGGGCCGCGCCGTCAATTCCGTGCCGGGCGGCAAGGTCCAGCACAAGGCCGGGGTCCATGCCGCCGCCACGGGTGCCCATGGTCAGCCCGTCCAGCGGCGAATAGCCCATGGTTGTGGCCACCGACTGCCCGTCAACGATGGCACAGGCTGAAGCTCCATTGCCCAAATGAAACGCCAGAAGCCGCTTTGGCAGGGTTCCAGCCGTTATTTCTTGCAGTTTTCGAACAATCGCTGCGTAAGAGATGCCGTGGAAACCATAGCGCCGCAGCCCGCGCTGCCGTTCGGCCAGTGGCAGGGCATAGGTCACGGCAACCTCGGGGTTTCCGGCATGGAAGGCGGTGTCGAAGCTGACATATTGCGGCAGATCGGGGGCCAGCCGGGCAACTGCCGCGATGCCGGTCAGGTTGCCGGGGTTGTGCAATGGGGCCAGCGCCACGCAAGCCTTGACATCGGCCAGAACCTGCGCCGAAACCCGCGCCGCCTGATGCCGCGCGCCGCCATGCACCACCCGATGCGCCGCCGCCGTCAGCGCGGAAACCGGAATCGCCAGCGCCCGCAGACCTTCGGCCAATGCCCCGGCATGGTCGGCCGGGCCGCCCGCGCCGATGCGGTCCACCGCCGCGCGGCCCACCTCGTCCAGACCGGCCCCGAAGGCCACCAGCTTGACCGAAGACGACCCGGCATTGACCACAAGCAACGTCACAGCAGCGCCTTCCCCAGTCCAAGCGCCGCCAGGGCTGCCAGAAGAAGGATGGCGAAGCGGCGGAATTCCTGCGGGTCGGTGCCGAAGAAATGCCGCCCGCCCAGCCAGTTGCCCAGCACCGTCAGCGGCAACGCCCAGAGTGCGGCCCAAAGCGTATCCCAGCCCACCAGCCCATGCGTCCAGTAAAGCGGCGCGGAATAGATATCCAGCAGCGGAAAATAGGCGATCAGCGTGGCACGGAACACCTGCGCCCGCATCGGCTGTGCCGCGAAAAAGGCCGCCACCGGCAGCCCGCCCATTCCCGGCGCATTGGCGAGGCCCGAGACCAGACCGGCGGCGAGGTTCGCACCCGCCCCGCGCGCCTCGGCCGCCAGCCGCCAGCCCAGAAGAAGAACGCCGCACATGATCAAGACATAGGCCGAGATCACCGCCCGCGCCGCATCTTCGGAAATCGCGGTCAGCGCCCAGAGCCCAAGCGGCAGACCCACCGCCGCCCCCAGCATCAGGAAACCGACGCGACGCCAGTCGATATCCGGCCCGGCGCCTTTCCAGGCCTGCACCGACATGGCGAACTCCAGCAGAACCACCACGGCCACGAAATGCAGCGGGCTTGTCACCACCGCAGCCCCGGCAATGACGATGGCCGAATAGCCGAAACCGGAATAGCCGCGCACGAAGGCGGCGATCAGCACGACCGCCGCCATCCAGAGCGCCGCCCCGGTGCCCAGATCGAAGGGCATCAGATCGCCTGCGGCTTCATGTCGGCGCGGTCGATCCCGGCCACGGCCACCGGCTTCTTCATCGCATCGCGGCGGAAGGGCTCGCCCAGTTCCTGATTGATCAGCGCCTCGATCAGCGTGGTCTTGCCGGCCTTCTGATCGGCGATGGCCTTGGTCAGCGCGGCGCGAAGGTCCTCCATGGTGCGGGCCTGCACCCCTTGCAGCCCGCAGGCCCGCGCGATCCCGGCATAGGAAACCTGGGTGTCCAGTTCGGTGCCGACGAAATTGTCATCGAACCACAGGGTCGAGTTGCGCTTTTCCGCGCCCCATTGGTAGTTGCGGAAGACGACCATGGTGACGGCGGGCCATTCCTCGCGGCCGATGGCGGTCAGTTCCGTCACCGCGATGCCGAAAGCGCCGTCGCCGGAAAAGCCCACGACCGGCGTATCCGGGCAGGCGATCTTGGCCCCGACGATCGAGGGCAGGCCATAGCCGCAGGGGCCGAAAAGGCCGGGGGCCAGGTATTTGCGGCCCGCCTCAAAGGTGGGGTAGGCATTGCCGATGGCGCAGTTGTTGCCAATGTCGGACGAGATGATCGCCTCTTTCGGCAGCGCGGATTCGATGGCGCGCCAGGCCATGCGGGGCGACATCCAGTCCGGCTTGGCGGCACGGGCGCGTTCGTTCCATGTGGTGCCGGGATCGTCGGCCTCATGGTCCATCGAGGCCAGTTCCTGCGCCCAGCGGCTTTTCGTGGTCGAGATCAGCGTGCGACGCTGCTCCCTCCCCTCATCGCCCGCCGTCGGGGACAGCCGCGCCAGCAGCCCCTCGGCCACCTGTTTCGCATCGCCGACGATGCCGACCGAGACCTTCTTGGTCAGCCCGATCCGGGCGGGGTTGATGTCGACCTGGATGATGGCCGCATCCTTCGGCCAATAGTCGATGCCATAGCCCGGCAGGGTGGAGAACGGGTTAAGCCGCGTGCCAAGCGCCAGCACCACATCGGCCTTTGCAATCAGTTCCATTCCTGCCTTGCTGCCGTTGTAGCCCAAGGGGCCGGCGAAAAGCGGATGCGAGCCGGGGAAGGCATCGTTGTGCTGGTAGCCGACGCAGACCGGGGCCTCCAGCCGCTCGGCCAGTTTCATGCTGGCCGGGATCGCCCCCCCCAGAACCACGCCGGCCCCGTTCAGGATCACCGGGAACTTTGCCGAAGACAGCAGCTTTGCCGCCTCGTCCAGCGCGGCCGTGCCGCCCGAAGGACGTTCGAACTCCACGATCCGCGGCAGGTCGATGTCGATGACTTGCGTGAAGAAATCGCGCGGGAAGTTGATCTGCGCCGGGGCCGAATGGCGTTTGGCGTTGATGATCACCCGGTTCAGCACCTCGGCCACGCGCGACGGGTCGCGCACTTCCTCCTGATAGGCGACCATGTCCTTGAACAGCGCCATCTGCTCGACTTCCTGGAAACCGCCCTGGCCGATGGTCTTGTTGGCGGCCTGTGGCGTTACCAGCAGCAGCGGCGTATGATTCCAGTAGGCAGTCTTCACGGCAGTGACGAAATTGGTGATGCCCGGCCCGTTCTGGGCGATCATCATCGACATCCTGCCCGAGGCGCGGGTATAGCCATCCGCCATCATCCCGCCCGACCCTTCATGCGCGCAGTCCCAAAAGCTGATGCCAGCGCGGGGAAACAGGTCGGAAATCGGCATGAATGCCGATCCGATGATGCCGAAGGCATGTTCGATGCCATGCATCTGCAAGACTTTGACGAAGGCTTCCTCGGTGGTCATCTTCATGGCGTGGTCCTTTGGTCCATCCGTTGTGTCCGCCCGGCGCGGCGCGGCCCTTGGCGATGAATCTACCCGTTGCCGTCCCCGCCCCCTTAGGGCCAGCCGATCCACTGCTGTGCGGCCAGTTCCTCCCGCCTTCGCCGCCGGGCGCAGCCCGAGTTTTCGTCGAAAACTCGTGCCCCTTTCGGCCACGGTCAGCGCGCCAGCGCCTTGCCGATCCGGGCGATGCCTTCCGGGATCCGGTTCGGCGGGATCGAGGAATAGGCCAGCCGGTAGAAATTCCGCGCCTCGCGCGCGGGATCGAAGAACCCCCGCCCCGGCTCGATCAGCACGCCCTCGCCGCGCAGGTGCTGGCCCAGATCCTCGGTATCCACCGTTTCGGGGGCGGCCATCCAGAAGGACGATCCGCCAAAGCCGCCCTGCCCCGCCACCCGCAGCCCCGCCTCGGCAATCGCCTCCTCCATCACCTGCCGCCGCCGCTTGAAGGCCGCCCGCATCCGGTTGATCAGCGCATCATAATGCCCCTCGGCCAGGAAATAGGCGACGGTGCGCTGGCTGTGGCCGGGGGGGTGCTTCAGCACCATCGACCGCAGCGCCCGCGCCTCGGCGATGAAACTGGGCGGGCCGACCAGATAGCCCAGCCGCATCCCCGGAAAGATCGACTTGGAAAACGATCCGGCATAGATCACCCGACCGCCTTTATCTAATGATTTCAATGCCGGAGAGACCGGCTTCAGGAAGGACATCTCGAATTCGTAATCATCCTCGACCACCACGAAATCCTCGCGGCTGGCGGCCTCCAGCAGGGCCAGCCGCCGCTCCAGCGGCATGGTGGCGTTGGTCGGGCATTGATGGCTGGCCGTGGTGAAAACCACATCGACCGGCGGCAGCCGCACCGGCAACCCGCCCTCGTCGACATCGACCGAGGCGACCCCCGCCCCGCAGGTCTGCAGGATGCGCCGCAGCCCCGGATAGCAGGGGTTTTCCACCACCGCCCGCCGCCCCGGCGCCAACAAGACCGTCGCCGCCAGCCAGAGCGCATTCTGCGCCCCCATGGTCAGCAGCACCTCCTCCGCCCCCGCCGCAATGCCCCGGCGCGGCAGGATCACGCGCAGGATCTGCTCGATCAGCAGGGGATCATCGCGTTCGTAATAGTCCGAAGTCAGCGAGTCGAAATCCCGCCGCCCTAGGGCGCGCAAGGCACAGGCGCGCCAGTTCTGATGGTCGAACAGCGTCGGATCGGCCTGGCCATAGATGAAGGGATAGGGAAACCGCTCCCAATTGTCCGGGCGGTCCACGCCGGCCATGGCGCGGGTAAAGCGGGCCGAAGAAAGGGCCGCATAATCAACCTCTTCCTGCGGCCGCGCCGCCGCCGGAAACTCGGGCGCGCGGGGGGCGTTCTCGCTGACGTAATAGCCCGACCGCCCCCGCGCCGTCAGATAGTCCGAAGACACCAGATCGGCATAGGCCAGCGTCACGGTGATCCGGCTGATCCCCAGATGCGCCGCCAGCCCGCGCGACGACGGCATCCGCTGCCCCGGCCGGAACCGTCCGGCCAGAATCCCGTCCGTCACCATGGCGCGGATGCGGCGTTGCAGGGTGCCGCCGGGGCCTGCGGTCAGAAAGAAAGCTTCGACGGGAATCGACATTCTGGCCTCATGCGGGGCAAAAACTGGCCTCATCTAGGCGACGGGCAGCATGAATTGTCAATCGGACCGTCGCGGCGTGCTGCGTGATGTTTGGGCCTGCCTCAGCGGCCCCGTCGCAGACCTGCGTTGCGGTCGCGCGTCATGGAAAGTGCCGCCGCGATCGCAGCTGACGGCCAGAGTCCCCTGCGCATGCAAATCATGCCCGGCAAGCCGGAAACTACCTTCCGGGTCTCTTTTGTCGGTCGCTGCCGCCGCGACAGCCGGGCGCGCCATACCGCCCCGGCCCCCTCTCCGCATCCCCGCCATACCCGCAGCCAGTCAAGCCCCCAGCGCCCGGCATTTTTTTTACCTGCCGCCCCTTGTCGACCCATTCCCCCCTTGTTATACGGCCCCCGTGTTCCGGCGTAGCTCAGCGGTAGAGCAGTTGACTGTTAATCAATTGGTCGTAGGTTCGATCCCTACCGCCGGAGCCACAAATCCCTGATAATACAGATACTTACAAGGAAGCAGCCTCTCGAGGCTTTCGCTGCTTCTGCTCAGGGTAACATCTGGGGTAACAGGCTGAAGGTCCGATGAATCAGCCCTTTTGCCAAGGCGGGCAAATCCTCCCGGCCAGATAGTTGGCCTTCCCTGCGCACCGGGGGGAGCAATAGGTTACAGGCTTGCGCTTGGGCTGGAATGCCTCGCCGCAGTGGGGGCAGGTCTGTTTCCACCGGGGCCACCTCGCCGTGTTCTTGTAGCTGTTCGCGCATTTCGGGCTGCAATACTTCGCATTGATCACCCGCTCGGGCGGGATTGCTTCACCGCAGACAGGACAATGACGATCCATCCGCGCCAGTGCCCGCGCCTTCACGACATGCGTATAATAGAAGTTGTTTCGGCATCGCTCGGAGCAAAACCGCTTGTCGTCGCGGGTCCGCTTCCCGGTCGCTGATCGCTCGGGCAGAAGCCCCCCGCAATGATCGCACTCGGCCCCTATGGTGCCCGCCCGCATCCGTGCTAGTGATGCCATAGGTGGCGGGGGTCGTCATGACGCCCAGCGGCTGGCCGGTGGCGCCGGTGCCGAGGAAGATTGCCTTGTCCAGCTCGGCCGCCATCGTGCCCGACATGTCGCGCCGGATCGCGGCTTCCAGCGCATCGCCCGATTGCAGCAGCGCCTTGCGGCTGATCCGCAAATGGACGCCGAGGGTCTGTTCCGGTTTCAGGGCCTTGTCGGTCGTGGCATAGGTCGTCGGGCCAGCAACATTGGCAAGCTCACGGCGGACATCCTGGATGAGGAATGGGAGTTCTTCTTCGGACGGTCGGAATGAGGACAGCGAAAGCCCACGGCCTGGCTCTGTGTAAGGGCATGAGGATCAGCTGCGCCGCGGTCAGACCATACAGTCCGCATCGCTGCGCAGGCCACCACGAAGATCGTCAGCCTGCCGCATGGAGGCGAGCACGCGCCCAAGTGGTCGCCTCCGGATCCTGCTCGGCAAGGCCGTTGACCAGGAAGGCCGTGCGCTCCGTTATGTATTTTTCCACTTCGCGCACCCATTGCTCGGCGTTGGGGTCCATCGCGATGACCTCCTCCACCGCTTGCGGCAAATGCTTCAAGGTCAACTTGCAAAGCATCTCGACGCGACGCAGCGCGGCTGTGGGGTTCAGGCCGCAGAGGGCCGCCTCTCGCTGCCAGTGGCGACCCTTGAAGTAATCGCCTTCCCACTTCGTCGCGAGCGACATCGCCTGCTTGCTGGTGATGCCCGGCCAGACCTTGGCGCACATCACGTCATAGATCGGTGCCAGAGTGGCGCCGGAGGCAGTGACCATGACCGAATAGTTCTTAGCATGTGCGTCTGTATTGCAGGCGATGGCATTGTAAATCACGTAGTCGAAGATCGAAAGCACCCCGCGGAGCGGATCGAGCTTGCGCATCACGCCGACAATGTCGCGGATCATAGGGCCCCGCTGCCCGGTCTCATTGCGCTCATACTTCGCGCTCGGCAGGCGGCCCAGGGCCTGGCACATGTCCTCTTGGTGCAGGCGGCGCCAACTGTCCCCCTGTTGACGGCGGTCGTAGCGCTTCACCAGAAGATACAGACGCGCGCCGGCACGTCCCACCCGCACCTCCGGCGCGTCGAGGCCGATGAGCGCCGCCAAGCGCAAGCACAGCGCCTCGTTATAGACACCGCCAGGCAGATTTGCGGCATCCGGCTTCAGGATCCAGGTCGACGGCGCGCCCTCGATGGGGATCGAGATCACTCCATCATCACCGACATGCACGCCTATCTTGGACTGCACGCCGGCCAAGGACATGGACACACCGTCTTCGCCGACGAGGAATGGCTTCTTCGGTAGCTCTTGTATTATCCGCTCAAGCGCCGCCTCGTCTGGCACCTTCCGAGTAGTCATTCGCGCGAAGCCGCGCTCGAAAAAGGAGATCGCTCCAGAAGTATCCCGCCCGATACTGGCCAGAAGCGCGAGTGGGTCGGCCTGCGATGAGCCGGTGGCGCGAGCCACCATCTCGAGCTGTTGGCTTTCTGGCAGAAGATTTGCCACCCATGGCAGCACCTCGCCAGCCCCATATTGTGCAACGTCAAGAGGCATCCTGGTTGACACCGGGAAGGCGCCTTGGGTTCCCTGCCAGCTTGGGTTATAGGTCAGCGTTGCCGCCCCGTCCTTGCCCTGCGCGATTTCGGCCACTTCTCGGCTTTCATAGAAGATCTTCATCTCAGTCCTCCAACGGCGGCAAATCGTCGGGTAGATCTTCGGAAATCCTGTCGGACGGATCTTCGGGGATCATGTCGGGAAGGTCACCGGCTTGCCGCTCGCGCAACCCGTCCTCAACCATCGGCACGATGCCGAGGAAGCGCGCGATCATCAGGGCCGGCCCGATCCTCAGTGTCGGCTTACCGTTTTCCAAGTCCACGATATAGCGTCGGCCGACACCGGTTGCGCTAGCCACATCCTCCTGACGCAGCCCCTGTGCTTTGCGCCTGGCACGGACCATCAGCCCGAAACGGCGCGCATCTTCGGCACCAGACTGAAGCCCTGGTTTCGAGATGGCGGACGACTGATCTTCGTTGCTCATGGCAGCACCCCGACTGATTGGCCACGGAGAATGATGTTCCTGATCGGTAACATACAATACTATCGGGTCGCCGCAAGGCTGAACGTTCCCGTTCGGGAACAAATAGGCAGTTTTTACGATGTCGCGGCAATATGTTCCTGCTCGGGAACATCCGGGTAGAAAAGTCCGCCATCCCAGAAAAAGATCCCGACCGGTAACATACGGCATAGCTTGGATGGGCGCCACGCCTGCACTTCGCGATGTGTTGACCGGCGATCTTGCGCCGCTGATGGCTAGTGCGGGCAGCCTACCCCGGCGGCCGAGGAGGAGGCGCAGGCCGACGACGAGACAAAAACAATGCGCCCGCGGCTTCTGCCGCGGGCGCACCTTCAGATCAGGACCGCAACAGGCTCAGCCGAAGACCTTGGTCAGCGCCTTGTCGATGGCACCGGTGATCTCGTCGATGTCATCCGCCGTGGCGATCAGCGCGGGCGAGAGGCAAAGCGTGTTGTTCAGCCCCGGCAGGCTGCGGTTGGTCATGCCGATGATCACGCCTTGCGCATTGCAGTCGGCCACCACGGCGGCGACCTTCTTCTCGTCCATCGGCTCTTTCGTCTTGCGGTCGGCCACCAGTTCAGCCCCGCAGAACAGGCCCGCCCCGCGCACGTCGCCGATGACCTTGTGCTTTTCCATCAGTGCATTGAGGTTGGCGATGGTGCGTTCGCCCATCCGCAGGGTGTTGTCCAGCAGCCCCTCGTCCTCGATGATCCGCATGTTTTCCAGCGCCGCCGCCGGACCGCTGGTGCAGCCGCCGAAGGTGGAAATGTCGCGGAAATACGACAGCGGATCCGCCGCGTCGTTCTTGAACATGTCGAAGACGGCTTCGGTCGTCACGGTGCAGGAAATCGCTGCATAGCCCGAGGCCACGCCCTTGGCCATGGTCACGAAGTCCGGCTTGATGCCGTAATTCTGGTAGCCGAACCAGACGCCGGTCCGGCCGACACCACAAACCACTTCGTCAATGTGCAGAAGGATATTGTATTTCTTGCAGATTTCCTGAACCCGCTCCCAATACCCCTTGGGTGGCACGATCACGCCGCCGCCCGCCGTCACCGGTTCCAGCACGATGGCACCCACAGTATCGGGGCCTTCGCGCAGGATCACTTCCTCGATCGCATCGGCGGCACGCTCGCCGTAGTTCTCCACGTCCCATTGCTTGCGGTATTCCAGGCAATGCGGGACCATGACGAAGCCGTCCGGGTAGGGACCATACTGCATCGCCCGCTCGGCCTGGCCGCTGGTTGCCAGCGCGCCGATGGTGGTGCCGTGATAGTCCCGCTCACGATAGAGGATCTTCCATTTCTTGCCGCCGTGGACGCGGTGCGACAGCTGGCGCACCATCTTGTAGACCTTCTCGTTCGCTTCCGACCCCGAGTTGGAATAGTAGACGCGGGTCATGCCCGGCATCTTCTCGATCAGCTTTTCGGCAAACAGCGCACCGGGAACCGACCCACCGACACCGGCGAAATAGTTCATCTTGATCAGCTGGTCGCGCACCACGTTGGCGATCGACTCGCGGCCGTAGCCGACGTTCACCGTCCAGACCGCGCCCGAGACCGCATCAAGGTATTCCTTTCCCTTCGCATCCCAGACCCGCATCCCCTTGCCCTCGACGATCACGCGCGGATCGACGGTCTCGAAGGCCTTGTGGTTGATCAGATGATGCCAGACATGGGCGCGGTCGGCCTCGACCACGCGGCTCATGTCGTTCATTCCGGCGATGCCTTCCATGGCATGTTCCTTCCAAAGGGGAAAATTCTCTGCCGCGCAGTATCGGGGAAAACCGGCAACAGGATTAGGACCAGACCAATGCCCTGACTAGCGCCAGATGAGGGTCAGATGAGAGCGGCCCCAGGCACTGATCCTGCGGAATTTAGGGACTTCGCCGCAGCGGCCGGTTCCTTGGCAACCATTCCTTAAGCTGACGCCCGGTATCACAGGCTGTCGGCCCCGCAGACCGGCCTGTCGATGATGGCTTTCGCCCTTGCCCGCCGCAAAGGACCCTGGATCACAGATGACTGCCCCGCTTGAATTCCCCTTGCCCGACCGGATTTCGGTCTCTGACGATCCGGCGTTGCTGCGCTTTCTGCGCGATCATGCGGATGCGCCGGTGGATGTCACGGCAACACACCTGCGCCGGATCGACACCCCGCTCCTGCAACTCCTGCTTGCCGCCGCCGCAGACCGGCGCGCCCGCAACGTGCCGTTCCGGCTGACCGGGCTGCGCCCCGATCAGGCCGCGCAGCTTTCCGCGCTCGGGGTATCGGATGCCCTGCTGACCCAGGACCTGCTCAACCTTCAGGGGGCCGAATGACGATCAAGGTGCTTGCAATCGACGATAGCCGGACCATCCGCAATCTGGTGCGCAGGGCGATGGAGGAGGCGGGATTCACCTGCACCACGGCCGATGACGGGGTGCAGGGGGTGCAACGCTTTGCCGAAGATGCGCCCGATGTGGTGATCACCGACATCAACATGCCCCGGATGGATGGTTTCGGCGTTATAGACGCCATCCGCAGCGGCCCGGCCAACCGCACGGTGCCGATCCTGGTGCTGACCACCGAATCCGCCGAGGAACTGAAATCCCGCGCCCGCAAGGCCGGGGCAACCGGCTGGATCGTAAAGCCCTTCGAGGACACGGCGATCGTCTCGGTCGTCCGCCGCGTCACCGGCATCCGGGCCTGAAAGGGGGCGGCCATGGCGGCGATGAACTCGATCCGCGACACCTTCTTCGAGGAATGCGAAGAATTGCTGGAGGCACTGGCCGAGGGCCTGTCGCTGATGGCCGACGGCGCGCATGACGCGGAAACCGTCAATGCGGTGTTCCGCGCGGTGCATTCGATCAAGGGCGGGGCCGGGGCCTTCGCACTGAACTCTCTGGTGGCCTTTGCCCACAGGTTCGAGACGGTGCTGGACGGCATCCGTGCGGATCGGATCGTCCTGACAGCCGAAGTGATGCATGTGCTGCAACGGTCCGCCGACCATCTGGCCGATCAGGTCGAGGCGGCGCGTGACGGAACCCTTGCCGATCCGGCGGCGACGGCAGGGTTTCTGTCCAACCTCAATATCCTTCTGGGCGGCCCGCCTGCGGCAGAAACGGCGGCCGATGCCGACCCCTGCTTTGGTTTTGCGGCACTTCCGCTGGAATTCAGCCTGGACTTGCCCGACGGCGGGGCGGAGGTGATTGCCGCAGATGATCTTGCGGCCTCACCGGCCTCGCCCGGCTGCACCGCCTATCAGATCCGCTTCCGCCCGCATGAGGGCCTTTACGCCAACGGCCACGACCCGGCGCTGATCCTGACGGCCTTGGCCGATCTGGGGCAGATGCAGGTGACGCTGGACCTATCCGCCCTGCCCGACTGGACCGCATTCGATCCGGCGGGCAGCTATCTGGCCTGGACCCTTCGCCTGACCACGGCCGAGCCGGAAACCGTGTTGCATGAGATGTTCGAATTCGTCGAAGGGCTGTGCGATCTGGAGATCACACCGCTCGCAGCGCAGTGCATGGCCGGGACCATTGCCGCCCCGGCAACCCTGATGCCCGGCATTGCCCTTGCGTCTCCCCTCCACGTCACGTCCCCGCAGCCGTCAGACGAATCCGATGCAGTGCCCCTGCCGCCGGACGGCCGCATCATCGCCCCGCAGGTCCGGCGCGAAACTCGTGCGGCCGAGGATGAGTCCAGCGAAGGCCGCGGCCCCAAGCCAACGCTGCGCGTCGATCTGGAGCGGGTGGACCGGCTGATCAACGCAGTGGGCGAACTGATCATCAACCAGGCCATGATCGAACAGAGTATCTCGATCCTGTCACTGCCCGCCGATTCCGAAGCCATCACCCATGTCGAGGATTATCGCCTGCTGGCCCGCGACATCCAGGAGGCGGTGATGGCGATCCGCGCCCAGCCGGTCAAGCCACTGTTCCAGCGCATGTCCCGCATCGTGCGCGAGGCGGCCGAGGCCACCGGCAAGCAGGCCCGGCTGATCACGGCCGGAGAGACGACCGAAGTCGACAAGACCGTCATCGAACGGCTGGCCGATCCGCTGACCCACATGATCCGCAATGCGGTGGATCACGGGCTGGAAAGCCGCGATATCCGGCTGGCGGCCGGAAAGGACCCCGAAGGCACGATCCGGCTTTCGGCGGCGCACCGGTCGGGAAGCGTGCTGATCACCCTCAGCGATGACGGGGCCGGCCTGAACCGGGCTCGGATCCGCGACAAGGCCATCACCCGCAGCCTGATCCCGGCCGAAGCCGAACTGACCGAGGCCGAGATCGACAACCTTCTGTTCATGCCCGGTTTTTCCACCGCCGATACGGTATCGAACCTGTCGGGGCGCGGCGTCGGGCTGGATGTGGTGAAGAATGCCGTGGCCGCCCTGGGCGGCCGGGTCTCGATCGCCTCCATCCCCGGCGAAGGCACCGAGTTCACCATCTCGCTGCCGCTGACGCTGGCGGTGATGGATGGCATGGTGATCTCGGTCTCGGGGCAGACCATGGTGGTTCCGATCACCTCGGTGATCGAGACGATCCGGCCGGGGCGTGAGGATCTGCACCGGCTGGGCACGTCCGAACATCTCTTGTCGATACGTGGGCGGTTCATCCCGATGATCGACGTCGCCTCATCGCTGGGTTTTGCCGGACGTGACGCCAGTGAGCCGCCGCTCTTGCTGCTGGTGGAAACGGAAAATCAGTCGCAATGCGCGCTGATGGTCGATGCCGTGCATGATCAGCGGCAGGTGGTGATCAAGGGGCTGGAATCGAATTACGGCGCGATTCCAGGGGTTTCAGCGGCCACCGTCCTGGGCGACGGCCAGATCGCGCTGATCCTGGACGCCGATGCCCTGGCCTCGAACCGCAACGCCGCCCCGGCCCGCAGCGCGGTGGTCGACCAGGGGGCCGCGCCACTCAGAAAAGGAGATGTCCGTGCAAGCCTCTGACACCAGGAGCGCGACCGATGTCGAATTCGTCACCTTCCATGCCGGCGGGCAAAGCTTCTCGCTAGATATCACCCATGTCCGCGAAATCCGCCGCTGGACAGCGGTGACGCCGCTGCCCCATGCGCCGCAAGAGGTGCTGGGCGTGATGAACCTGCGCGGCTCGGTGATCCCGATCTATGACCTGTCGGCCTGCTTCGGCCTGGGCACCACCCCCGAAAGCCCGCGCAATGTGGTGGTGGTGGCGATGATCGGCAGCCAGACCGTCGGCCTTCTGGTCGAGGCGGTTTCGGAAATCCTGTCGGTCACACGCGACCGCATCCAGGACACGCCCGACATCCGGTCGGACACCACACGGCAAAGCATAACCGGCGTCATCACCATTGATGATGGCATGACACGGGTGATCGACCTTGCCGCCGTGATCCATGCCCGCAGCAGGCAGGCGGCCTGATGACGGCCCTTGCCCGGCTCGCGCCATCCCCCGCCCCGCCCCCGGCACGGGCCGAGATTCCGTTCTCGGCCCAGGATTTCGACCGGATCGCCGCCTTTGCCCATCGGGAATTCGGCCTGTCGTTGCAGGCATCGAAGAAGGAACTGGTCTATTCCAGGCTGGTCAAGCGGCTGCGCGCCCTGGGGCTGCCCGGCTTTGCCGCCTATTGCGACCTTCTGGAAAGCCCCGCCGGTGCGGCGGAACGCGATCCGGCCGTCTCGGCCTTGACGACGAATGTCACCCATTTCTTCCGCGAGGGGCATCACTTCGACCTTCTGGCCAGCCTTGTCGTCAAACCACGGCTGGCCGCGCTGAAATCGGGGCAACGGCTGCGGATATGGTCTGCGGGCTGTTCTTCGGGGATGGAACCCTATTCCATCGCCATGTCCCTGCTTGATGCCCTGCCCGAGGCGACAGAAGCGAACATTCGCATCCTGGCCACCGATGTCGATCCCGCGATCCTGGCCCGCGCGCGCGACGCCCGCTATGCCGCCGAAGAGATCCGGCCCATCCCGGACCGCATGAAACCCTGGGCTTTGAGCCCGGTGGAGGGCGGGCATCAGCGCATCACCCCGAAGGTGACGCGGATGGTGCATTTCGGCGCGCTGAACCTGATGCAGGACTGGCCCCTGCGCGGCCCGTTCGACGCGATCTTCTGCCGCAACGTGGCGATCTATTTCGACAAGCCGACGCAACAGCGGCTCTGGCAGAGGTTTGCCGGATTGCTGGCCCCCGAAGGGCTGCTGTTCATCGGCCATTCCGAACGGCTGTCCGGACCGGCCGAAGCCGCCTTTTCCCCGGCAGGCATCACCACCTATCGCAAGACCGGTCCGCTCGGCGGCGGCACGGCCGCGGTGCAACCCATGAAAGGACTGCCATGACCCTGAAGGATTCCCTGCGCGTGATGGTGGTCGACGACATGTCCGTCAGCCGGGCCCTGATCTCGCAATCGCTTGAGGAAATCGGCATCCGACATGTGGCGACCGAGGCCGACAGCAAGACCGCCCTGGGCAAGCTGGCCACCAATCCGGTGCATCTGGTCATCTCGGACATGAACATGCCGGGCCTGACCGGGCTGGACCTGCTGAACGCCCTGCGTCACAACCGCAGCACGCAGCGCATCGGCTTCATCCTGATCACCGGCACGCCGACGCCCGAAATCTTGCAGAAAGGCCAGCAACTTGGCCTGAACAACCTGATCCGCAAACCCTTTACCACCGCCACCGTGAAGGCCAGCATCGAACGCGTGGTCGGCCCGCTATGACCGCCGACCTGCCGCAGCTTGACGATCTGCTGCGCCGCACATCGGCCGAAATCCGGCGCTGCCGCGGCATTGTCCTGCGGCTTGAGGATGCCGTTCACAGCCTGTTCGATGCCCATGCCCTGCAAGGCCCGATGCAGGATTTCCAGTCGATCGACCTTCTGGACCAGCGGCTGCACGATCTTGCACTCTGGAGCGAAGCCCTCGCCGCAGCCGTTGCGGGCCAGTGCGCCAGCCGCTCCGCCGGGACGCTGGCGGCCGGACTGCTGCTGCACGAAATGCGCGACGCCCTGGGCGGGGCTGCCGCAGGCGGCGGCAGGGCGACAGGGGATATCACCGGGCCGGGCACCGGCGGCGGGCGGATTGGCCCGCGCGAAGATGGCCCGGCATCCCCCGCACCGGCGGTTGCGGTCGACCGGACCGAGGTTTTCTGAACCTGCCCCACATCCGCCCACCGGAAACACCAGGTATTTGATCAATCCGCTCTGCCATTAACCCTATGGAAGGCTGCCCCCGTGCAAGATCGGCAACACTGACGAAGCACCGAAGACGCACAAAACGATCCTGCAAGGCCCTGACATGACCCGATTCTCTCTTTCGATCCGGCTGAAAATCCCCGCCGCCGTCATCGGTCTCAGCCTTGCGGTTGCCACCCTTGTGCTGTCGATGGCCTATGTCACCGTGCGCGATCAGGCGGTGCAGGACGCAAGGGATGAAATCGCACGCCTTGCCGCGGTCGAGCGGGATGCCATCGCCCGATGGTTCAGGGACACGGGTAACGAGGTGGTCGGCCTGGCCGCCAATCCGACGGTGGCAAAGTCATTGGCCCAATTGCGGTCGTCGGTGCGCGAACTGGGCGATGACGCGCTTGACCAGTTGCACCGGATCTATGTGACCGACAATCCCAATCCGTCCGGCCAGCGGGCCAGATTGACAAAACCCGATGTGAAAGGGGCCTATCACTTCCGCCACGAAGCGCTGCACGGCTATTTCGACACCCTGATCAGCCGCAGCGGCTATGCCGATATCTTCCTGATCACCACAGGCGGCGATCTGCTCTATTCCTACGCGAAAGAGGATGATTTCGCCACCAATCTGCTGACCGGCCCCTATGCGGCAACGGATCTTGCGCGCGTCTTCAGCCTTGCCGCGGCGATGAAGCCGGGCGAAATCGCAATGTCCGATTTTCTGCCCTACGGGCCTTCGTCGGACGCCCCGGCCATGTTCCTGGCGACCCCCATCGACGACAGCTATGGGAATCTGGCCGGCGTTCTGGCGATCCGGCTGCCCACGGGCCATCTGCAACGGGTGCTGGAGGACGCCGCGGGCGGCATCGCGGATATCGACACCTATGTCACCGGGACCGATCTTCGCCTTCGTGCGGCCGTTTCTGGCAGCGAAATGGCCCCCTTGTCGGTCCTGTCCGGCCTGTCGCATCTTGAACATCCGGTGCAAGTCGCAAGCGGCGACGACGGGCCCGCCGCAACCCTTGCCTCTGGCGCGCTTGAAGATGCGCTGCTGCAATCGGGCCAGCGTGGCCTTGCCGTCGCCGAAAGACTGGCCCTGCCCGGCGGCGGCACCTGGCTCGTCGCGGTCGAGATGGAGACCGGGACCATCCTGGCCGGTCCACGCGATTTCCTGCACAAAAGCCTGATTTTCGCCTTTTTCGCACTGCTGGGTGTCGGAATGGCCGGATGGTTGCTGGCCCGGTCCGTGACCCGGCCGGTTGCCCGGCTGTCGGCCGCCCTGACGCGGATCGGCGGCGGGGATCTGGACAGCATGGTCACCGACCGGCTGCGCAGCGATGAGGTCGGGGCCATGGCCCGCGATCTGGACGGGCTGCGCCTGAGCCTTGCCGAAGCGCGTGACACCACGGCCCGGCAGGATCTGGCCCGCACTGCCAGCGACCGCAGCATCGACGCGCTGCGCCAGGCGCTGCAGCGTCTGTCCGACGGAGACCTGGTGCAGCATCTGGACGATCCCTTCCCCGCCGAAACGGAAAGCCTGCGGCTGGATTTCAACCGCGCCATTGCCCAGTTGAACACGACCATGGCGGATGTGGTGCAGGCCGCTGGGGATATCGGCACATCGGCCCAAGCTGTCGGCACGGCTGCTTCGGACCTGTCGCGCCGGACCGAAACCCAGGCTGCAACGCTTGAGGAAACAGCTGCCGCGCTGGATGAGCTGACCGCCAGCGTCCGCAGCGCCGCCGACAGCGCCAACCATGTCGAACGCATCACCCTCGATGCCAGGGCAGAGGCGGATCAGAGCGTCGGGGTGGTGAAATCCGCCGTCTCCGCCATGACCGAGATCGAGACTTCGGCCCGCCATATCACCCAGATCATCGGCGTGATCGACGACATCGCCTTCCAGACCAACCTGCTGGCGCTGAACGCCGGGGTCGAGGCCGCACGGGCGGGAGATGCGGGCAAGGGCTTTGCCGTGGTCGCCTCGGAAGTGCGGGCGCTGGCCCAAAGATCCTCGACCGCCGCAAAAGAGATCAAGACCCTGATCGCCACCTCGGGCCAGCAGGTCGAGATCGGCGTTGCCCGCGTGGCGGAAACCGGCCAGTCGCTGACCCGGATCGCCCAGCGGGTGCAGGACATCGCCGGCCTGATCAGTACGATCGCGCGGGCCGCGGCGGAACAGTCCAGCGGCCTGTCCGAAATCAACACAGGCATGATCCAGCTGGACAGCGTGACCCAGCAGAATGCCGCCATGGCAGGCGAGGCCGAGACCGCCAGTCAGACCATGGCCCATGGCGCGGTGAACCTGCAACAACTGGTCGCGCGCTTCCGCACCACAGCCACAGAGGACCATGCCGCAGCCCGCCGGACCGGGCCGCATGCAGATTCGATCCTGGAACCGGACATCGCCCCCCCGGCGATCTGGCCCCCGTCGCCTGCCGTCCCCGACCCGGTTGACGCCTCCTGTCTTGCCATGCCGCCGACATCCGATCCTGCCACCCCCCAGCGAATTGCCGCCGAGACACGGCCGCCGCGCCTTGCGGT
This sequence comes from Paracoccaceae bacterium, assembly GCA_036745335.1. Lineage (GTDB taxonomy): Bacteria > Pseudomonadota > Alphaproteobacteria > Rhodobacterales > Rhodobacteraceae > Pseudogemmobacter. The sequence goes on along the minus strand of DAIOGH010000001.1, from coordinate 56,110 downwards.
CGCCGCCGGGGGCGGGCTGCCGACAACGACCCTGGCGCAGTGGGAGGATTTCTGACCGAAAGCGGCGCGACCTGCCTGCCCCTAAGCGGAACGACCAGCCATGTCCCCGATCATCCCGATTGTTCTTGTCACCTCCAGCCCGCTGGCGCTGGCCCGCCTTGCGCGTGGTCTGGGCGATCTGCCGCAGATCCGGCTCTGCGGCAACGCCAGCGATCTGTCAGGGGCCTATGTTCTGGTCGAGCGGGTGGAACCAAGACTGGTGATCCTGGGGCCGGAACTGTTGCATCACCCGGATTTTCCGGGACTTCTGGCGATGTTCCGCGTCATGGGCATCACCTGGATGCGTCTGCCTTCGGACATCGCCGCGCCGCCGGCAATGACGGGGGTGCCGGTGCTGGACCCCGGCCAGCCCGCCGCCGCGTTGTCCCAGTCGATCACGGCCGCCCTTGCCCACCCCACGGCACAGGGGATCCTGCCATCGGCATCCGCCATCTCATCGGCCGGGAAGGCGCTGCCGACGCCGGGCCTGCCGACAATCGCCCCCGGCAGCAAGAGCCGCACCCGTCCCGACAGAGTCATCCTGATCGGCTCATCGACGGGCGGTATCGACGCCCTGCTGCGGGTGCTGTCGGTCTTTCCGCCGGACTGTCCGCCCACCGCCATCGTCCAGCACACCGGGGCGGCCTTTTCCGACAGCCTGATCCGCCTTTTGGACCGCTGCTGCGCCGCCCGTGTTCTGCCTGCGCAATCGGGCGGCCTGCTCCGGCCCGGCACGGTGATCGTGGGGGCGGGCTGCGGCGGCCATATGCGGCTGCAATCCGGCAATCCGCCGCAGGTGCAGGTCGTCCCCGGTGCCCCAGTTGCCGGGCACGTGCCGTCGGTCGACGAGATGTTCCGCTCCGCCCTGCCCTTCGCCTCAAGGGTCACGGCGGCCCTGCTGACGGGGATGGGCCGCGACGGGGCCGAGGGCATGCTGGATCTGCGCCGCGCCGGGGCCGATACCCTGGCGCAGGATGAGGCGACCTCGGTCGTCTATGGCATGCCGCGCGCCGCCTGGGAGATCGGGGCCGCCCGGATCCGGCTGCCGATCGACCGGATCGGCCCGGAACTGCTGGCCCGCTGCGCCGAACGTCCGCCGGAGACGACAGAGCTATGAAACATTTCGCCAACCACACCCTTCAGGTGGTGCAGGGAGAATTCAGGGTGTCGCACCGGCCCGATGAGGAGATGTCCACCCTCCTTGGCTCCTGCGTTGCGGCCTGCATCTGGGACGAAGCCCGCGGTATCGGCGGCATGAATCACTTTCTGCTGGCGCAGGCCCAGGCCCGGACAACCGAACGCGACAACCGTTATGGCGTGCATGCGATGGAGATGCTGATCAACGGCCTGCTGCGCGCCGGGGCCGAGCGGCAGGCCCTGCGGGCCAAACTGTTCGGCGGTGCGAAGATCGCGGCCAATCTGCGCGACATCGGGGCCTCGAACGCGGAATTCGCCCGTGGGTATCTGCGCACCGAAGGCATCCCCTGCATCGCGGAAAGCCTGGGAGGCCATCAGGCGCGGCGGATCACCTTTCATCCCGCCACCGGACGGGCCCGCCAATTGCTGATCCCCGGCGAACAGGTGGACGAGATCCCGCTGCGCGTCGCCCCGCCCCGCCCGGTCCCGGCAAGCCTGGTCGAATTGTTCTGACCCGGCCGTCAGCCCAGCAGGGCGAAAATCGCCTTGAACAGTGCGATGTTGCGCTGGTCCAGCATGTCGTCGACGGGTTCGCGCTGTGATGAGAGCTTGACGATCACGACCTCGGTCGCCGGATCGACCACAAGCCACTGGCCATGGATGCCGATGGCGCAGAACCACGATCCGCCCGAACGATACCACTGGTTGCGATAGGCCCCGCCAGGCAAAAGCTCGGGGAAATCTCCGCGTGCCCACTGGCCCCGGTCGCCATTTTCGACCGTATCCTGCACCCAGGACGCGGGCACGACCCGGCCGCCCGGCCCCTTGCCGCCCTGCCGCATCATCTCGCCCACGCGGGCCAGATCACGCGCCGTCATCGACACGCCCCCCGCCGCACGACCAAGGCCCGCCGCATCCACCGTCAGCGCCACAGGCCCGCGCGTGCCGATCCGCGACCAGACCCGCGCGGCAAAGAGATCGGCCAGCCGCTGACCGGCGGCCCGTTCCACCACCAGGCCCAGCATGTCGGAGTTGGGCGAGCGATAGCGGAACGCATCGCCATAGGGACCGGGCAGACGCGGGATCGCGCAGAGAAAATCGTGCAGGGTCTGGCCCGTTCCGCCGGGATTCCACAGCATTGCATGGCGGTAGCGGGCAAAGGGGCTGTCGGGGGTCAGATAGGCCTCGTCGAAATCCAGCCGGGTCGTCATGTCCAGCAGATGCCGCAGACTGGCATCGGCAAAGGCACCGCCCGCCGCCTGCGGCACGAAGCGCGTGACCGGATCGTCGGGCGACAGCAGACCTTCGGCCTCCAGCCCCCCGGCCAAAAGCGCGGTCAGCGATTTCGAGATCGAGAACACCAGATGCGGTGCCGCCGGATCGGCATGGGGGGCCGCCCAATCGACCAGAAAGCGGCCGCCCTGCAGGATGCAGAAGAGATCGGTCTCCGAAGCCGCCAGGTGATCGGCCAAGGTGCCCGTGTCGCCCCGCACCGACAGCCGCGCCTGCAACAGCGCGGGCTGGCTGCCCGGTTCTTCCGGGGTCGGGTCGGCGGGCGGGCGGATCGCACTGGGCACGATCTCGGCCACGTTCTGAAAGGCCCAGGCGCTGTAGGGCGACTGCCGCCAGTTCGCCAGCCCCACCTCTTCGCGCGCGAATCCGTAACGCTTCGAAAACCCGGTCATCGCAGCCTCCACCCTTGCCGCGCCACGCTTAGCCCCCCTGCGGCGGATCGGCAAGAATCACGCCACCACGACGCGCGTGCCCCAATCGTGGCAGGCCGCCGCCAGCGCAGGCGGCAAGGCCTGATCGGTGAACAGCGTGTCGATTTCCGACAGCGAGGCAATCCGCGCCGGGGCCGACCGGCCCAGCTTGGAATGATCCGTCACCAGAAAGCTGCGGCGCGCCCGGCCCAGAATGGCGCGGCTGACCCGGACTTCGGCCAGATCGAAATCCAGCATGTCGCCATCCAGATCCAGCGCCGAGGTGCCGACAACAGCGAAATCCACCTTGAACTGTTCAAAGAACTGGGTCGTCAGCTCTCCCACCAGCCCGCCATCCGACCGCCGCAGCGCGCCACCCGCCACCATGATCTCACATCCCGGATTGGCCAGCAGGATGTTGGCGACATTCATGTTGTTGGTCACGACGGTGATGTTCTTGTGATGCAGAAGCTCGCGCGCCACAGCCTCGGTCGTGGTGCCAAGGTTCAGGATCAGGCTGGAATTGTCGGGTATTTCGGCCGCGCAGGCCCGCGCGATGGCGTTCTTTGCGTCCTCTCCCATCCGGCGGCGCTGTTCATAGCCGATGTTCACTACGCCGGTCCGTGCCAGAGCGCCGCCATGCACACGGTCCAGAAAGCCCGCCTCGGCCAGTTCGGCCAGATCGCGGCGGATGGTCTGCAAGGTGACGTCGAAGCGCTGCGCAAGATCCTCGACCACCACGCGCCCTTCGGCGCGGGCCAGATCCAGAATCTCGGTCTGCCGGATGTTCATAGCCACGTTCCGCTCCCCGATTGTTCTGGCCCTTCTTTCTGCGGTTGCATTCGTAATTCCGCGATTGCAGCGCGCTTGGCCCGTAACACAGCATATGATGCCAGATGTTCGGTTTCAAATATTCGTTTTGCCCCATACCGCATAAAAACGAAAATTCCCGATTGACGGGCGATGCCGACCCGTTGCACCTTCTCACCCGTGAAGGGAGAGCCCTTCCGGGGGAGGATCAGCATTGACCGCAGCGGCCCGGCCCGACAGGACCGATCTCTTCATCATCGGCGGCGGCATCAACGGCTGCGGCATCGCCCGTGATGCGGCCGGGCGCGGGCTGTCGGTGACATTGGCCGAACAGGGCGACCTGGCCCAGGCCACATCGTCCGCCTCGACCAAGATGTTCCATGGCGGGCTGCGCTATCTGGAGTATTTCGAGTTTCGACTGGTGCGCGAGGCGTTGGAGGAACGCGAAACCCTGCTGGCGGCGATGCCACACATCAGCTGGCCGATGCGCTTTGTCCTGCCGCTTCACCGCGACATGCGGTTTGAAAGCGATACTCCGACCAGCCGCCTCTTGTCCATGGTGATGCCCTGGATGAAGGGCCGCCGTCCGGCCTGGCTGATTCGGCTGGGGCTGTTTCTCTATGACACGATGGGCGGGCGCAAGGTGCTGCCCGCCACGCGCAGCCTGGACCTGACCACCGATCCCGCAGGTCGCCCGCTGAAAGCGAAATTCCGCCGTGCCTATGAATATTCCGATTGCTGGGTCGAGGATTCGCGCCTGGTCGTGCTGAACGCCCGCGACGCGCAGGCCCGTGGTGCCACCATCCTGACCGAGACCCGCGTGACGGCGGCCCGTCGCACCGCCGAGGGCTGGGAGATCACCGCCGAAGGGCCGCAGGGTCGACAGATCCACCGCGCGAAGGTGCTGATCAATGCGGGCGGGCCCTGGGTCGAGGATGTGATCCGCAACGTCGCGCATATCAATTCCCCCGAAGGGGTGCGGCTGGTGCGCGGCAGCCATATCGTCACCCGCCGCCTGTACGACCACGATCGCTGCTATTTCTTTCAAGGCGAAGACGGTCGCATCATCTTTTCAATCCCTTACGAGCAGGACTTTACCCTGATCGGCACCACCGACATGGACCATCAGGGCACCCCCGGCGAAGCGACCTGCACCGATGCGGAACGCGATTATCTTCTGGCCTTCGCCTCGAACTATTTTGCCAAGCCGCTGACCGCCGGCGATGTGGTCTGGACCTATTCCGGCGTCCGGCCGCTGTACAATGACGGGGCGAAATCGGCGACCGCCGCCACCCGCGATTATGTGCTGTCGCTGGATGCCGATGGCGCGCCGCTGTTGAACGTCTTCGGCGGCAAGATCACCACCTATCGCCGTCTGGCCGAATCCGCGCTGGATAAGATCGGGCCGTTCTTTCCCGGTCTGACCGGAAAATGGACCGCCCGCGTTCCCCTGCCCGGCGGCGATTTCGCGCTGGAGGACAAGGCTACGCTGACGGCCCGGTTGCAGGCGCAATACGCCTTCCTGACCGGCTATCACGCCGCACGCCTGATCCGGGCCTATGGCACCGATGCCTTTGCCCTGCTTGGGGCCGCGAAATCCATGGCCGATCTCGGCCCGGATTTCGGGGCCACCCTGACCGGGGCCGAGGTGCAATGGCTGACGGACAAGGAATGGGCCCGCCATGCCGCCGATGTGGTCTGGCGGCGCTCGAAACTCGGGCTGCGGCTGACGGCGGACCAGATCGCCGCGCTGGAAGTTCACATGACACAAGGCCGGGACATCGCCCCGGCTGCGGAATAGGAAGACAGATGACGCTGGAACTTCAGAACGTGTCGCGGGTCGTCGGGGGGAAGGTGCATATCCATCCTACCTCGCTGACACTGTCGAAGGGCACGATGAACGTCCTGCTTGGCCCCACGCTGTCGGGCAAGACCAGCCTGATGCGGCTGATGGCGGGGCTGGATGCGCCGTCGCAGGGGCGGATCCTGTGGAACGGCCAGGATGTCACCGGCGTCCGGGTGCAGGACCGCGGCGTTGCCATGGTCTATCAGCAGTTCATCAACTATCCCGGCCTGACGGTCTATGAGAACATCGCCTCTCCCCTGCGCATTCTGGGCCGCCCGCAGGCCGGGATCGACAAGGCCGTGCGCGACACCGCCGAGATGTTGCGCCTGACGCCGATGCTGGCCCGCAAGCCGCTGGAACTGTCGGGCGGCCAGCAGCAGCGCTGCGCGCTGGCCCGCGCGCTGGTCAAGGGGGCCGGGCTGGTGCTGCTGGATGAACCGCTGGCCAATCTGGACTACAAGCTGCGCGAAGAGCTGCGCGTGGAAATCCCAAGAATATTCGAGGCTTCCGGCGCGATCTTCGTCTATGCCACGACCGAGCCGGAAGAGGCGCTGCTGCTGGGCGGCAATACCGCAACCCTGTGGGAAGGCCGTGTCACCCAGTCCGGCCCGACGCCGCAGGTCTATCGCCAGCCCGCCGACATGACCACAGCGCGGGTGTTTTCGGACCCGCCGATGAACTTTCTGGCCGTCGCCAAGACAGGCAGCCGCCTGACCATCGGCACCGGCGGCATCGCGGCCGAAGCGGCCGCCCTTGCCCTGCCCGATGGTGACTACACCGCAGGGTTCCGCGCCAACCATCTGGAATTGCATCGAAAATCTGCCCGTGACATCGAACTGTCATGCACCCTTGGCGTGACCGAGATCACCGGATCGGAAACCTTCCTGCATCTGCATCACGGACCTGACCGCTGGGTCGGGCTGGTGCATGGGGTGCATGATCTTGCCCCCGGCAGCCGGATTTCGGTCTGGCTCGATCCGGCGCATGTCTATCTTTTCGATGCCGGCGGGCGGCTGGCTGCGCCTGCGCCCTATGCGACCCAGATGAAGGGGGCAGCATAATGGCCCGGATCACCCTGTCCAATCTTGCCCACAGCTACCTGCCCGCTCCGGCGTCCGAGGCCGATTATGCACTGAAGGAAATGGATCACGTCTGGGACGATGGCGGTGCCTATGCGCTGCTGGGGTCTTCGGGCTGCGGCAAGACCACGCTTCTGAACATCATTTCCGGCCTTTTGCGCCCCAGTCAGGGCCGCGTCCTGTTCGGGGATGTCGATGTGACCGATGCCGAAACCGCCGCCCGCAACATCGCGCAGGTGTTCCAGTTCCCGGTCGTCTACGACACGATGACCGTGCGCGACAATCTGGCATTTCCCTTGCGCAACAGAGGGATGCAGGCCGATTACATCGCCCGTCGCGTGCAGCACATCGCCGCCATGATCGGGATGGAGGACCGGCTGGACCGCAAGGCACGCGGCCTGACCGCGGATGCCAAGCAGAAGATTTCCCTTGGCCGTGGCATGGTGCGCGAGGATGTCAACGCCATCCTGTTCGACGAACCGCTGACCGTCATCGACCCGCATATGAAATGGGAATTGCGGACCCAGCTGAAGCAGCTGCACCGCGAATTCGGCCATACGATGATCTATGTCACCCATGACCAGACCGAGGCGCTGACCTTCGCCGACAAGGTGGTGGTGATGTATGACGGCCGCGTGGTGCAGATGGGAACGCCCGAGGAATTGTTCGAGCGTCCAGCCCATACCTTCGTCGGCTATTTCATCGGCTCGCCTGGCATGAACCTGTTCGACGCAAAGATCGACGGGCCCCGCGCGCATCTGGGTGGCGGCACGGTCGATCTGGGCACCGCCTATGGCCCGGTGCAGGGCCGCACCCAGATCGGCATCCGTCCCGAACATGCCGTGCTGACCGCCGGCACCGGCCTGCCCGTCACGATCCGCCGGGTCGAGGATGTGGGCCGGCATCGTCTGGTGCGGGCCGACCTGACCGGAACGACAGGCCAGCCGCTGAACGTGGTCGTCCCGGAAGGGATGCCGCTGGGGGCCGACCTGACCCATGTCAGTTTCACGCCCGACAAGATCAGCGTCTATGCCGACGACTGGCGCATCACCGGAGGGGCCGCCTGATGGAAAAGACCGTCAACAACAAGGCCTGGTTCCTGGTGCTGCCCGTGCTGGTGCTGGTGGCCTTTTCCGCCGTCATCCCGCTGATGACCGTAGTGAACTATTCGGTCAACGACACGTTCGGAAATAACGAATTCTTCTGGGCCGGGCTGGAATGGTTCGAAGAGATGGTCACATCCTCGCGCCTGCATGATGCGCTGGGGCGGCAGATCCTGTTCTCGGCCATCATCCTGGCGATCGAGGTGCCCTTGGGCATCTTCATCGCGCTGAACATGCCGAAAGGCGGCTTCTGGGCCAGCTTCTGCCTGGTGCTGATGGCGCTGCCGCTTCTGATCCCGTTCAACGTGGTCGGCACGATCTGGCAGATCTTCGGCCGGGTCGACATCGGCCTGCTGGGCCATACGCTTGCGGCGCTGGGGCTGGACTACAACTATACAAACGATGCGCTGGATGCCTGGATCACCATCATCGTGATGGATGTCTGGCACTGGACCTCGCTGGTCGCCCTCTTGGCCTATGCTGGCCTGCAAAGCATTCCGCAGGCCTATTATCAGGCCGCCCGCATCGACCAGGCCAGCCGCTGGGCCGTGTTCCGCTATATCGAACTGCCGAAGATGAAGGGGGTGCTGCTGATCGCCATCCTGCTGCGCTTCATGGACAGTTTCATGATCTATACCGAGCCCTTCGTGCTGACCGGCGGCGGCCCCGGCAATTCCACCACCTTCCTGTCGATCGACCTGGTGAAAATGGCTGTCGGCCAGTTCGACCTCGGCCCCGCCGCCGCCTTCTCGATCATGTATTTCCTTGTCATCCTTCTGGTGTCCTGGGTGTTCTACACCGTGATGACCAACCTCGACCGGGAGAACGCGCAATGACCGTAAAACCCTCGGCCATCGTGATGGGCCTTTATCTGATCTTCCTGCTGGTGCCGATCTACTGGCTTCTGAACATGAGCCTGAAGACCAATGCCGAGATCACCTCGACCTTCACGCTTTGGCCGCAGACCTTTACCTTGCGCAATTACGCCGTGATCCTGACCGATCCCAGCTGGTATATGGGTTACGTCAACTCCATCATCTATGTCGTTCTGAACACGGTGATTTCCATCACGGTGGCCCTGCCCGCCGCCTATGCGTTCAGCCGCTACAGTTTCCTGGGCGACAAGCATCTGTTCTTCTGGCTCTTGACCAACCGCATGGCCCCGCCCGCCGTCTTTGCGCTGCCCTTCTTCCAGCTTTATTCCAGCGTCGGCCTTTTCGACACGCATATCGCGGTGGCGCTGGCCCATTGCCTCTTCAACGTCCCCCTTGCGGTCTGGATCCTCGAAGGATTCATGCGCGGCGTGCCGAAGGAAATCGACGAGACCGCCTATATCGACGGCTACAGCTTTCCACGGTTCTTCATCCGCATCTTCATGCCCCTGATCGCCAGCGGCATCGGCGTCGCCGCCTTCTTCTGCTTCATGTTCTCATGGGTGGAGCTGCTGCTTTCCCGCACGCTGACGGCGGTGAACGCCAAGCCCATCGCCGCCATCATGACCCGCACCGTTTCGGCCAGCGGCATGGACTGGGGCGTTCTGGCCGCCGCCGGGGTGCTGACCATCCTGCCCGGCGCACTGGTGATCTGGTTTGTCCGCAACTACATCGCCAAGGGCTTTGCCCTTGGCCGCGTCTAGGGGAGGTGTGAGATGCCGTTACTGAAACTCGGAGCAGCGGACGGCCTTATCGGGGGGGTCAAGAAGGTCACTTTGCGGACCGAACAGGTGGAAGCGATTTGGGTGCAGGGCACCCCGCCAGCGACCCCGATCATCATCGCCGTCCTGTTCAAATCGGGCGAAAAGCTGGCTCTCGAACCCGCTGAGGCCGATCTCGCCGCCCTTTGGGCCAAGATCAAGGCTGCCCTGTGATGACAGGTGCCGTTGCCCCCCGCACCAACTGGACCGCGATCGCCCTGGCCGCTGTCGTCATCATGGGTGCCGCCCTGGCCGCCCTGCTGTTCGCCGCGCCCCGCACCGACGGCGGCATCGCCTGGACCGATCCGATGATCCGCGGCGGCTGGATGGCCTGGACGCTGCCGATGGCGCTGTTCTTCTGGGTGATCGCCTGTCTTCTGGTCACGATGACCCTGCTGGCCATCCGCTACCCCGAAACCCCGCGCATCGGCGTGCTGCGGATCGAGACGACGCGCGGCGACCGGCTGTTCATTTCCCTGCTCGGGTCGGGCTTTCTCTGCCTGATCTGGCTGTTCTTCGCAGGCCCGCCCCTCTGGGGGGCGCTTGCGCTCTGCCTTGTCTATGCCGCAGCGGTCTTCCGCTGGGTCTAGACGGGATCAAACCGCCCCAGGGCGCGCGCACCAGCTTGCGACGCCGCGCCCGCGCCCTGGGACAAGAATGCAAAACCAAAGTGTCACATTCCATGGGAGGAAATAGATGAGACACCGTCAGACCACAACCGCCATGGCGCTTGCGCTGATGGCCATGGGCCTGCCCGCCTGGGCCGACATGGACGCCGCCAAGGCCTTTCTCGATGCCGAGATCGGGGATGTCTCGACCCTCGACCGCGCCGGGCAAGAGGCCGAGATGCAATGGTTCATCGACGCCGCCGCCCCCTATGCCGGGATGGAGATCAAGGTGGTGTCGGAAACCATCACCACGCATGAATACGAATCCAAGGTGCTGGCCCCGGCCTTCACCGCCATCACCGGCATCAAGATCACCCATGACCTGATCGGCGAAGGCGATGTCGTCGAAAAGCTGCAGACCCAGATGCAGTCGGGCGAAAACGTCTATGACGCCTATATCAACGACAGCGACCTGATCGGCACCCACTGGCGCTATCAGCAGGCGCGCAGCCTGACCGAATGGATGGCGGGCGAAGGGGCGGCGGTGACGAACCCCAACCTCGACCTTGCGGATTTCATCGGGGCCAAGTTCACCACCGCACCGGATGGCCAGCTGTATCAGCTGCCCGACCAGCAGTTCGCCAACCTCTACTGGTTCCGCTACGACTGGTTCAGCGACCAGAAGACCAAGGACGATTTCAAGGCCGCCTATGGCTATGACCTGGGCGTGCCGGTGAACTGGTCGGCCTATGAGGACATTGCCGAATTCTTCACCGGCCGCGACATGTCCTATATGGGCGGACCGGCCACCGGGGTCTATGGCAACATGGACTATGGCAAGAAGGACCCGTCTCTGGGCTGGCGCTACACCGATGCCTGGATGTCGATGGCTGGCATGGGCGACAAGGGCGACCCGAACGGCCTGCCGGTCGACGAATGGGGCGTCCGGGTGGATGAAAACGGCCGTCCGGTCGGTTCCTGCGTCGCGCGCGGCGGGGCGACGAACGATGCGGCGGCCGTCTATGCCGTGACCAAGGCGATCGAGTGGCTGCAGAAATACACGCCGCCCGAAGCGCAGGGCATGACCTTCGGCGAGGCCGGCCCCGTCCCCGCGCAGGGCAACATCGCCCAGCAGATGTTCTGGTACACCGCCTTCACCGCCGACATGGTCAAGCCCGGCCTGCCGGTGATGAACGAGGACGGCACGCCGAAATGGCGCATGGCCCCCTCGCCCCATGGTGCCTACTGGAGCGAAGGCACCAAGATCGGCTATCAGGACGTGGGGTCGTGGACGCTGTTGAAATCCACCCCGGTGGATCGCGCCCAGGCGGCCTGGCTCTATGCGCAGTTCGTCTCGTCCAAGACCGTGGATGTGAAGAAAAGCCACGTCGGCCTGACCTTCGTGCGCGAATCCACCATCCAGCATGACAGCTTCACCAAACGCGCGCCCGAGCTGGGCGGTCTGGTCGAGTTCTACCGCTCGCCCGCCCGTGTGGCCTGGTCGCCGACCGGGACCAATATCCCCGACTATCCGAAGCTGGCGCAACTGTGGTGGCAGAACATCGGCGATGCGATGTCCGGCTCCAAGACGCCGCAAGAGGCGCTGGATGCGCTGTGTGCGGAACAGGAAAAGGTGCTGGAACGGCTGGAGCGCGCCGGTGTTCAGGGCGACATCGGACCGAAGCTGAACGAAGAGAAGGATCCGCAGGAATGGCTGGATGCGCCCGGTGCCCCGGTCGCCAAGCTGGAGAACGAGGATCCGACCCCGGAAACCATCAGCTATGACGAGTTGATCAAGTCCTGGCAGTAAATCCGTTGCGGCGGGCGGTCCTCTCCGGGCCGCCCGCCCCAAATTTCTTGTCCAAGAAATTTGCCAAGAATTTTCCTGAAAATTCTTGTGGTCGTCTCCGGCCGCCCGACAGGATCAACCCATCATTGATACTGCGGTAAAATCCAAACCCGCCCGGAGGGGCAGACCATTCAGGGGGCCGCGCCATGACCCATATCCTCGCCATCGACCAGGGCACCACCTCATCGCGCGCCATCCTTTTTGCGGCCTCATCAACCGGCGGGCTGTCCCCGGTCGCGCAGGCGCAGGCGGAGTTTCCGCAGCATTTCCCGCATCCCGGCTGGGTCGAGCATGATCCGGCGGATCTTTGGTCCACCGTCGCCGCCACCGCCCGCGCCGCGCTGGAAAAGGCCGGGCTGACCGGTGCCGATGTCGCCGCCATCGGCATCACCAACCAGCGCGAGACCACGCTGATCTGGGACCGCGCCACCGGCCAGCCGCTGCACAGGGCGATCGTCTGGCAGGACCGCCGCACCGCCGACACCTGCGAGGCGCTGCGCAAGGCCGGGCATGAGCCGATGATCACCGCCCGCACCGGGCTTCTGCTCGACCCCTATTTCTCGGGCACCAAGGTCAAATGGCTGCTGGACCACATCCCCGGTGCCCGCGACCGCGCCGCGCGGGGGGAACTGGCCTTCGGCACCGTCGACAGCTGGCTGATCTGGAACCTGACCGGCGGCCAGGTCCATGCCACCGATGCCACCAATGCCGCGCGGACCCTGCTGTTCAACATAGCCACGAACGATTGGGACGCCGACATCTGCGCGCTGCTCGACATCCCGATGTCGATCCTGCCCGAGGTCAGGGATTGCGCCGCCCCCTTCGGCACCGCCCGCGCGGATCTCTTCGGTCATCCGATCCCCATCCTCGGCGTTGCGGGCGACCAGCAGGCCGCCACCATCGGGCAGGCCTGTTTCCAGCCCGGCATGATGAAATCCACCTATGGCACCGGCTGCTTTGCACTGCTGAACACCGGGGCCGACAGGGTGCCGTCCGGGAACCGGCTTCTGACCACCATCGCCTATCGTCTGGATGGCCAGACCACCTATGCGCTGGAAGGGTCGATCTTCATCGCCGGGGCCGTGGTGCAATGGCTGCGCGACGGGCTGAGGATCATCCGAAACGCGGCCGAGACGCAGGCCCTGGCCGCCGCCGCCGAGGCAGCACAGGGCGTCATCCTGGTTCCCGCCTTCACTGGCCTTGGCGCGCCTTACTGGCGGCCCGAGTGCCGGGGTGCGATCTACGGGCTGACCCGCAATTCCGGCCCGGCCGAACTGGCGCGCGCCGCGTTGGAAAGCGTCGGCTACCAGACGCGCGATCTGCTGATGGCGATGCGCGCCGATTGGGGGGGCGCGGCCGATGGCGTGTTGCGGGTGGACGGCGGGATGACGGCAAGCGACTGGACGATGCAGTTCCTGTCCGACATCCTTGGCGCGCCGGTCGATCGCCCGGTCGTGACTGAAACCACGGCTCTTGGCGCGGCCTATCTGGCAGGCTTGCAGGCCGGACTTTGCCCGCCGCCAGCGGATTTCGCAAAAGCCTGGGCACTGGAACGCCGCTTCACCCCCGCCATGGCGAGGACCGAACGCGACGCCCGTTACAGCCGCTGGCAACGCGCTGTTCAAGCCACGATGTCGGTATGAGCTTTGTATGAGCTTTGCGATCCTTCAGCCCCCGCGCATCCTGTTCGGCCGCGGCACGGCCATGCAGGCCATGGCCCTGGCCCAGGGGTTCGGCCCGCGCGGGATTGTGGTGCATGGCGCGGGATGGCGACGGATCGCCCATCTGCTGCCGCTGGCCGAAGGGGCACGAATTTTCGACGAAAATTCGGGGCTCCTCAGCCTGACCGTCACGCAGGAACCAAGGCTGGACGATCTGACCCTGGCGCTGAACCTTGCCCGGTCGCACCGGCCCGACTGGGTGCTGGGCATCGGCGGCGGCTCGGTTCTCGACATGGCCAAGGCATTGGCCGCGCTGATCCCCGCCCCGCAGGACCCGATGGTTTACCTTGAGGCAGCAGGCCCCGGCCAGCCGCTCACCGCCCCGCCACTGCCCTTCATCGCCGTTCCCACCACGGCGGGCACCGGGGCCGAGGTGACGAAGAACGCCGTGATCGGCCTGCCCGATCTGGGCCGCAAGGTCAGCCTGCGCGACGAAAGGATGATCGCCCGCGTCGCCATCGTCGATCCCGCGCTGACCGACCATTGCCCGCGGCCCGTCACCCTGGCCTCGGGCCTGGATGCGGTGACGCAGGTGATCGAGCCCTATCTCAGCACCAAGGCCACGCCCTATGGGGACGCCATCGCAAGGCCCGCGATTGCCCCCGGACTGGCCGCACTGCGGCGGCTGATGCAGGGCGAAGACCCGCAGGCCCGCGATGCGCTGGCCTGGACCTCGCTTTGCGGCGGGCTGGCGCTGGCCAATGCCGGGCTGGGGGCGGTGCATGGGTTGGCGGGGGTGATCGGCGGCCGGACCGGCGCCGCCCATGGCGCGATCTGCGGCGCGCTGCTGGGTCCGGTATTGCAGATGAACCGGCAGATCACCTCGGGTTCTGCGCAGGCGCGGGTGGACGAGGTCTGCGCCCTGATCGCGGGCGTGCTGGGCGGCCCGGCGGACATGGCCCCACTGCGGCTGACCGAATGGGCGCGCGCCAAGGGCCTGCCGGGGCTGACGGATCAGGGGTTGCGCAGGTCGGATCATGCGGCCGTGGCAGCCGCCGCCCTGAAGGCCAGCGCGATGACGGGCAACCCGGTGCAGCCCGCAATCGCCGATCTTGAGGCGGTTCTGGCAGCGGCCTAAAGTATCCCCGCCATCACGTTCACCGCGAAGGCCAGCACCCCGAGGTTGAAGAAGAACGCGAACAGGCCATGCAACGTGACCGCGCGGCGGATGGCGCGAGAGGTGATGTCCAGATCGGCGGTCTGGCTGGTCATGCCGATGGTAAAGGCGAAATAGGTGAAATCGGCGAAGACCGGCTCTTCGCCGTCGGGAAAGGCGATGCCGCCGCCATCCGTTTCGCCGATGCGATCATAATATAAATGACTGTAATGAATGGCAAAGATCGTGTTGGCAAAGAGCCAGGCCAGCACAAGCGTTCCCGCCACGACGGCGAAGGCCGGTCCCCCTGCCGATTTCTCGCCGACCAGCCGGGCGACGGCCACAAGAATGACCACCAGCGATGCCACCATGGTCAGGATCAGCAACAGCCTGCCGCCATCGTCGCGCGCCGCGCGCATCCGGGCGGCCCCGGCCTCGTCGTTCAGCCAGAGCGGCAGGACCGAGGCAAGAAACACCAGTGCCGCCAGATCGAAACCGGCAATGATCGCCATGGTCGTCGAAAGCCGGTATCCCGCCAGCAGGCCGGTGCCAAGGAAAATGGCAAGAAACATCAGAAAGCGGGCATGCGGCAACCGCGACATCGTCACCTCGACTTTGCCGCCAGTCTGCAGAACGGCAGCGGCTTCGGCAAGCCCGCGTCAGCCTTCGTTTCCCAAGAGCCGCCGCATTTCCTGCCGCAGCGCCTTCAGTTCGAACGGCTTGGTGATGAAGCCGTCGGCCCCGATCGCCAGCCCCTTGCTGCGCTCGACCGAAGAGCCGCGGGCCGTCATCATCAGGATCTTCACGGCCCGCAGGCTGGGGTCGCTCCGCACGCCCTGGCAGATCTCGTATCCCGATGCGCCGGGCAGCATCACATCCAGCACCACCAGATCGGGCCGCATGGCTCGGATCTTGGGCAGCGCCGCCCCGCCATCGGCAACCCGCTCGTGATCATAGCCTTCGCGGCTCATCAGGAAATCCAGCGCCAGCGCGATATTGTCCTCGTCCTCGACCACCAGAACACGATGCCGCCGCCCCGGCCCTGCCATCAGCACGCCCCCTGCACGAGGTCGCGCCCGACAGATGGTAGACCCGGTGCCCCGGATCGCTTAGGGATCGTGAAGCACAAAGAAGGGGACCCCATGTCACTGCCGCAACTTGTTCTGGCCCAGTTGCAAGACCCATTCCGCATCATTCTGATCATCGGGCTTGTCATCACCATGTTCCGCACGCGGGCGCAGACCGGAACGCTGGTTCCGCTGGCCGCTGGCGTGGTGTTCGTGGCGGTGATCATCCCATCCACCCTTGGCACGCGGCTGACCGAACCGTTCTGGCTGCAGGTCGGCGCGGGGCTGATCGCAAATCTCGTCATCCTCGGCGTGGTCATGGCGCTTTACGAAGCGTATCGCCGGATATCCAACCGCTGAGGGAAGGGCGGCGTGCCGGATCGCCCCGGCACGCCCGTTTCATATCCCGCGGATCATTGCTGATCGGCGAAGATGTCTTTCTTGTGGGTCCCGCCCGGCACGAAGAGCGTGCCGATGACCACGGTCATCACCGCAACCACGATGGCATACCACAGACCGGCATAGATGTTGCCCGACTGTGCAGAGATCGCAAAGGCGGTCGCGGGCAGCAGGCCACCGAACCAGCCGTTGCCGATGTGATAAGGCAAGGAAAGGCCGGAATAGCGGATGCGGGTCGGATAGAGTTCCACCAGCATGGCCGCGATGGGGCCGTAAACCATCGTCACCAGCACGATCAGATAGGTCAGGATCAGGATGATCGTGATCTTTTGGCCGGTGAAGATGTCGAAGAAGTGGTTCGCCTTGGCGACCGAGGTGTTGTCGGCCGCATTGATCGGATAACCGGCAGCGGTCAGGGCCGCATTCAGCTCGCCATCAAAGCGCTTCTTCTCGTCCGCGGCGTTCTCGGCGGTGCCGACATAGCCGTTGATCACCGTATCGCCCACCTTGACCGAGGCGACAGTGCCCGCAGCTGCATCGACGGTTTCCGAGTTCGCCGAACGCGCGGTCAGCGCGGCCTTGGCGATGTCGCAGGAGTTGGTGAACTTCGCGGTCCCGACCGGGTTGAACTGGAACGAGCAGTCGGCCGGATCGGCGGTCACGGTGATCGGGGTCTCATGCGCATGGGCCAGAACCGGGTTGGCGGTCTTGGTCAAGAGCGGGAAGACCCACATATAGGTCACGGCAGCGATGGCGCAGCCGGCCAGGATGATCGGCTTGCGGCCGATCTTGTCGGACAGACGGCCGAAGAAGATGAAGCCGTAGGTGCCGAGGATCAGCGACCAGGCCACAAAGACGTTGGCCGAGAAGCTGTCGACCTTGATCACGTTCTGCACGAAGAACAGTGCGTAGAACTGGCCCGAGTACCAGACCACGGCTTGCCCGGCGGTCAGGCCCAGAAGGGCGATCAGGGCGATCTTGCCGTTCTTCCAGTTGCCGAAGGCTTCACGCAGCGGCGCTTTCGAGTTCGAACCCTCTTCCTTCATCTTCTTGAAGGCGGGGGATTCGTTCATCTGCAACCGGATGTACAGTGAGACGAGCAGCAGAAGGATCGAGCCGAGGAACGGGATCCGCCAGCCCCAGGCCTGGAACGCAGTCCACATTTCCGGGGTGCCATCCGCCAGCATCTTGGGCTGACCGGCCGCGTCCAGCGCGGGCGTCGGGTCCCAGTTGCCGTTGACATAGCCCTGAACCATCAGGATCACGATCAGCGACAAGAGCAGGCCCAGCGTCGCCGTGGTCTGGATGAAGCTGGTGAAATAGCCGCGCTGGTTCTGCGGCGCGTGTTCGGCCACATAGACCGCCGCCCCGCCGTATTCGCCGCCCAGAGCAAGGCCCTGCAACATGCGCAGCGCGATCAGGATGATCGGCGCAGCCATGCCGATACTGTAGTAGCTGGGCAGCAGGCCGACGATGAAGGTCGACAGGCCCATGATCAGGATCGTCATCAGGAAGGTGTATTTGCGGCCGATCAGGTCGCCCAGCATCCCGAAGACCAGCGCGCCGAACGGGCGCACGATGAAGCCCGCCGCAAAGGCCAGAAGCGCAAAGACGTTGCGCGTGGCTTCCGGGTAGGGGCTGAAGAAGTGCAGGCCGATGGTCGCGGCCAGCGAGCCGTAAAGGTAGAAATCGTACCATTCGAAGATCGTGCCGGCGGAAGAGGCAAGAATGACCTTCTTCTCCTCCCCGGTCATGGGACGCGAGCGGTCGCGCACGTCCGGCGTTGCATTTGCCATCTCATTCCTCCTTGTGCGGCCCGCCGTTCGGGCGGTGCCTTCCCTTTCGTTCCCGGTCCCCTGCCCTTGCGGACAGACAAGACCCCTTAGCCCGGTCGCAAGAGGTTTGCGCCGGTCGTCCCGTGGGTCTGCGCGTCAAGCGCCCCCTTCCCTTCGGTCTTCCTGCCCTGCGCCCGGTTCCTCCGTCAGACCGGATGCAGACCTCCTCAGGCCGCCACGCGCCCCACGATCCCGGCAAGCGCCCGGCGCACATCTGCGATGGGGCCCATCGCGTCGATGCGTTCCAACACACCCTTGCCGTCGTAATAGGCGATCAGCGGCGCCGTCTGGGCGTGATAGGCCTTCAGCCTTTCGCGCACAGTGTCGGCATTGTCGTCGGCGCGGCGCTTCATCGCCGTGCCGCCACATTTGTCGCAAGTCCCCGCATGGGCGGGTTTCTTGAAGTCGTCATGATAGCCTTCGCCGCAGGCGGCACAGGTGTAGCGGCCCGAAACGCGGCCGACCATCGCCTCGTCATCCACCTCAAGGCTGACGGCCGCGGTGATCCGCAGCCCCGCAGCCGCAAGCAGGCTGTCCAGCGCGGCGGCCTGGCCGTCGGTACGCGGAAAGCCGTCAAGGATGACGCCCCTGGCGGTATCGGGCGCGGCCATCCGATCCTTCAGGATCGCTAGAACGATCTCGTCGCTGACCAGCTGTCCCGCTTCCATCACCGCCTTGGCACGTTTGCCGGCCTCGGTTCCCGCCGCGACGGCCGCGCGCAACAGGTCTCCGGTCGACAGCTGCACCAGACCGAATTCCTCTTCCAGCATCCGGGCTTGCGTGCCCTTGCCGGCCCCAGGGGGGCCAAGCAGGATCAGGACGGGGGCCGTTGACGCCATCGGATCAGCCCCTGTTCATGCGGTTGTCGATCAGCTCGTCCACCACCGAAGGATCGGCCAGCGTCGAGGTGTCGCCCAGGCTGCCGAAATCGTTCTCGGCGATCTTGCGCAGGATGCGGCGCATGATCTTGCCCGACCGTGTTTTCGGAAGGCCGGGGGCCCACTGGATCAGGTCGGGCTTGGCGATGGGGCCGATCTCGGTGCGGACCCAGGCTTCCAGTTCCTTGCGCAGGGCATCCGTGGGTTCCACCCCTTTCATCAGGGTGACATAGGCATAGATGCCCTGCCCCTTGATGTCGTGCGGATAGCCGACCACGGCGGCTTCGGCCACTTTTTCATGCGCCACCAGCGCCGATTCCACTTCGGCGGTGCCCATGCGATGCCCCGAGACGTTGATGACGTCATCCACGCGGCCGGTGATCCAGTAATAGCCGTCGGCATCGCGGCGGCAGCCGTCGCCGGTGAAGTAATAACCCTTGTACTGGCTGAAATACGCCTCCTGGAACCGCTCGTGATCGCCCCAAAGCGTGCGCATCTGCCCCGGCCAGCTGTCGGAGATGCAAAGAACGCCCTCCGTTTCGGTCGCCTCCTGCACGGCGGCGGTGGCGGCATCCAGAACCACCGGCTTCACCCCGAAGAAGGGCAGCGTGGCGGACCCCGGCTTGGTCGGGATCGCGCCCGGCAGCGGGGTCAGCATGTGGCCGCCGGTCTCGGTCTGCCAGAAGGTGTCGACGATCGGGCATTTCCCCTTGCCGACATGGGTGTTGTACCAGTTCCAGGCTTCGGGGTTGATCGGCTCGCCCACCGAGCCCAAGAGCTTCAGCGACGACAGATCGTGCTTTTCCACCCATTCCGGGCCAAGGCCCATCAGGCTTCGGATCGCGGTCGGCGCGGTGTAGAACTGGTTCACCTTGTGCTTGGCGCAGACTTCCCAGAACCGCCCGGCATCGGGGAAGGTCGGCACGCCTTCGAACATCACCGTCGTGGCACCATTCGCCAGCGGCCCATAGATGATGTAGCTGTGACCCGTGACCCAGCCCACATCGGCCGTGCACCAGAACACATCGCCGTCATGGTAGTCGAAGGTCATCTGCTGGGTCATGCTGGCATAGACCAGATAGCCGCCCGAGGTGTGGACCACCCCCTTCGGCTTGCCGGTGGAGCCCGAGGTGTAAAGGATGAACAGCGGGTCTTCGGCACCCATTTCCACATAGGGGCAATAGGGCTTGGCCCAGGCCATCTGCTGCTTCAGGTCGATGTCGCGGCCGTCCACCCAGGATGTCTGGTCGCCGGTATGCTTGACCACCAGGCATTTCACCCGGTCGGAACAATGCAGCAGCGCCTTGTCGGTATTGTCCTTCAGCGGGGTTTTCTTGCCGCCGCGCGGGGCGAAATCGGCAGTGATCACCACCTTGGCCTCGGAATCGTTGATCCGGTTGGCCAGCGCATCGGGCGAGAAGCCCGCGAAGACGATGGAATGGATGGCACCGATCCGCGCACAGGCCAGCATGGCATAGGCGGCCTCGGGGATCATCGGCAGGTAGATCACCACGCGGTCGCCGCGGGTCACACCCACCGACTTCAGCACATTGGCCATGCGCGAGGTTTCTTCCAGAAGCTTGGCATAGGTGATGTGCTGGGCCGGGGTCTTCGGATCATCGGGTTCCCAGATGATCGCGGTCTGGCCGGCGCGGCTGATCATGTGGCGGTCGATGCAATTGGCGCTGACGTTCAGCGTGCCGTCCTCGAACCATTTGATGTCGACCTTGCCGAAGTCGAACGAGGTGTTCTTCACCTTGGTGAAAGGCTTGATCCAGTCGATGCGCTGCGCCTCTTCCGCCCAGAAGGCCGCCGGATCGGCCACCGAGGCCGCATATTTGCTGGCATAATGCCCGGCATCGACATGGGCCTTCGCCACGAAATCGGCAGGTGCCGCATACATGCCCTTGGCATCCGGTTGCATCGTCATCGCTTTCCTCTCCCCTCCACAGGCGGCCAGACCCGTCACCGCGTCCGGCAGATGGACGCCCTCTTGCATGGCACAATAACGGATCGTCAATTTCTTCGTAACCCCTTTTATCGCAAACATTTTTCTGTCAATAAATTTTCGGATAGGGCTTAAAATATGTAAATATTCTTTACAGCGATCACATTTCCGTTGGAATTCCAAGCCACTGGACAGCCCGGCAACCGGGGCTGTAGCGGTTTGGGAGCAAGACAGCCTCCTGTGCCTGATTTCGGCGATTGCAGATCCCCGCTTTCCCCTTCCGGGCGAGCGAATCGCCAGATGCCGCTCAGATCTCTTCCAGATCGACGCTGTGCGATCCGCTCTGCGCCCCGTCCAGACGCAGCGCACCGATCACCGGGGCGGCATCGGCATAATCCCGGCCGTGGCCGATGACGACATGATCCTGTCCGGCGAAACAGGCATTGGTCGGATCATAGTCCACCCAGCCGCCGCGCGCGCCGGTCCAGGCCCGCACCCAGGCATGCATCGCATCCGCGCCCTGCAACCGGGGCTGGCCGGGCGGCGGCAAGGTGCGCAGGAAGCCCGAGACATAGGCCGCCGGAATCCCCAGGGACCGCAGTCCGCAGATCATGATCTGCGAGAAATCCTGACAGACGCCACTGCAGCCCGCAAAGGCATCGGCCACCGGGGTATCGACCTCGGTCGTGGTGGCATCGAAGGCCAGCCGGTCATGCAACGCCCGGCCCAGAGCCTGCACCGCAGCGCGGGTGCTGGCAGCCCCGGCTGTCGCCCCGGCGGCAAAGGCGGCGATGGCGGGCACGGCGGGAATGCGCGGCGATGGCGCAAGGAAATGTTGCGGCGACCCGGCCCCCAGGTCGGTGTGACCGGCAATCTCGTCCGCCAGGGCGGAGACAGGCGCCGACAGGTCAGGCGCTTCGACCGGCGCAAGCCGCGTCCCCTCGGCCGTCATGTCGAAGCGCAGCGCCGTCAATCCGGCGGGCAGCGCCAGTTCGATGCTGCGGGTGCCGAAGAAATCGGTGAACTCGCGCCGTTCCAGGGGGGCGGGCTGTATCGTCACCCGGCAGGACATCACCTGCTGCACCCCAAGCAGATCGGCCGGGCAGATGCGCAGCACCTGCCGCGCCGCGCCGGTCGGGCGGTCGAAGTCATAGCGGATCGTCAGGGTCAGCCGGTATCGCATCAGGAGAAATAGGCCCGTGTCAATTCTTCGGACAATTGCCCGATCCGCCCGCGCAGCCCCCAGAGGCGACGGCTGGTCATCTCGGCGGGGTCGCGGGTCGCCAGATCGGCATGCAGCCGCAGCGCCGCCCGCGCCAGCGGCGACAGCGCGCCATGGTCGTTGGCCTCGGGCAGAAAGTCGATCTCTTCGCGCAGGCCGTCGATCTGGCGGCGCAGCGAACGCGGGTTCATCGGGTCCAGCGCCAGCAGGTCGATCACCGTCAGGCGCGAGGTCGCAACCGCAAAGCGGCGGCGATGGGTCATTACGCTGTCACCGTATTCGATGGCCAGATCCAGCGCGCCATCGGGGGCGGCCGGATCGGTCAGCACCGCCAGCGCGGCGGCCATGCCCATGGCCCGTTCGTGCAGCCGCCCGATGGTCAGGAAGCGCCAGCCCATGAAGCGATACATGTTTTCATGGATCAGGCCGGAAATCCCCGCCAGCTTGCGCAACAGTGCCGACAGCGCCCGTGCGGCATCGTCGCCCGGCTGGCTGCGCGTCGCCATCCGCCGCGCGCTCTTGTCCAGATCGGCCAGCGCCGACCAGGCATCAGGCGAGAAGCGGTCGCGCACCCGGCCTGCGCTGCCGATCGCCGAAGACAGCGTGTCCAGCAGGCCCTGCGGGATCGCCGGGCCCGGCTCCACCCCCTGAAGGGCGAAGAGCGGGGCCACCGCCTCCAGCAGCGGCGCGGCCGTGGCGCCGCCTTCGGCCAGCCGCATGTGACAGGCGCGCGACAGGCGCAGGATGCCTTCGGCGCGTTCGACATAGCGGCCCAGCCAGAACAGGTTGTCGGCGGCCCGCGCCGGCAGCGCGCCGGGGGTTGCACGGCGAAACGCCCCGCCCGCCGCAGGGGCCATCGAAGGCCGCGGCACCGGGCCGGGGCTGACCACCCAGACATCCGCCGCCGATCCGCCGCGCTGCATCGCCACCGCTTCGGGATCGGGCCGCGCGCCGATGCGGGCAAAGCCGCCCGGCATCGCCTGCCAGCCCCGCGCCGTGCGGGCCAGAAACACCCGCAGCGTCATCGGGCGCGGCACCAGCCGTCCCTCGACCAGCGTCGGCGTGGTCGACAGCGTCACCGCCTCTTGCGCCACCAGCCCCGGCCCTTCGGCGGCCAGCCGCGCGGCCAGGTCTTCCGCCGACAGGTCGGCCGCCCGCACCTGGCCCGTGGCGTCGAAAGGGGTGCCGGTGCCCAGCGCGTGAGACAGCATCAGCCGATCCTGCGCCGCCCGCACCTCGGCCGCCGCCACCGCATCCCCGCACCACCAGGTTGCGATGTTCGGCATCCGCAGCGGCGCGCCGGTCAGGGCAAGCGACAGGTTCGGCAGAAAAGCCATCAGCGCCCGCGTCTCCAGGACGCCCGACCCCAGCGCATTGACGATGGACACCCCCCCCGCCCGCAATGCGGAAACCATCCCCGGCGTGCCAAGACGCGAATTCTGGTCCAGCTCCAGCGGATCGGCATAGCTGGCATCCAGCCGCCGCCACAGCACCTCGATCGGGCGGGGGCCCGAAACGGTGCGCACCTTCAACTGGCCCTGCTCCACCACCAGATCCTCACCCTGCACCAGGGTGAAGCCCAGATAGCGGGCAATCCAGGCATGTTCGAAATAGGTCTCGTTCAGCAGGCCCGGCGTCAGGATGGCCACCCGCGCATCCGGCCCCTGTCTCTGCACCAGGAGGGCGTCGCGGAAATCGCGGAAAAAGCCTGCCAGCCGATGCACCTGCGCCGTGCTGTAAAGAGCCGAGAAGGCGCGCGAGGTGGCAACCCGGTTTTCCAGCGCATAGCCCGCGCCCGAGGGGGCCTGCGTCCGGTCGGCCAGCACCCACCATTTGCCATCCGGGCCCCGGCCCAGTTCAAAGGCCAGGAAATGCAGGTAATGCCCCGACCGGGGGGCGATCCCCACCATCGGGCGCAGCCATTCGGGATTGCCCGCCACCAGACCCGGCGGCAGCTGCCCGCTGCGCACCAGATCGTTCGGGCCGTAAAGATCGGCCATCAGCCGTTCCAGAAGATCGGCGCGCTGGGTCAGCGCGGCCGCGATGTCTTCCCAGTCG
This sequence comes from Paracoccaceae bacterium, assembly GCA_036745335.1. GTDB lineage: Bacteria > Pseudomonadota > Alphaproteobacteria > Rhodobacterales > Rhodobacteraceae > Pseudogemmobacter. The sequence goes on along the minus strand of DAIOGH010000001.1, from coordinate 32,019 downwards.
GCCTGATCCAGCAGCACCGGAACATGGCTCAGCGGCCATTGCCGCTCGGTCGATCCGTTCCCCCCCACCGGGCCGCCATATTGGCGATAGAAGACGCCGCTGTCGTTCAGATACTGATCGGCCCGCGCCAGTGCCACCGCCAGATCGGCCGACGACAGCCCGTCCAGATGCGCCGCCAGCCGCGCCCACAGCGGGCGCAGGCTGCCATCCGCTGCCACCGCCTCATCCGGCACGCCGGGCAGCGGCGCATAACCGGCAAAACCCGGTCGGGTCTGGCCCTCGTTCATCCGGTCGCGCTGCGGCACCTGATCCCCTTGCTACACTCCGGCCGGACGGCGCAGGTCCAGCGTCAGGGGAAATTCGCGCGAGATGCGTTCGGGTGCAACCACAACCTTGTGGCCGGGCCTGTGCCCAAAGGGCTGGAACCGTGCCAGCCGCCGCGCCTCGGCCTCGTTGCCATTGACCGGGAAGGTATCGTAATTGCGCCCGCCGGGATGGGCGACGTGGTAGACGCAGCCGCCGATCGGCCGCCCCGACCATGTATCGAAAATGTCGAAGGTCAGCGGCGCATCGACCGGAATGCGCGGATGCATGGCGGATGCAGGTTGCCAGGCCTTGAAGCGCAGCCCCGCCACGGATTCGCCGCCGCCCACCGGGGCCAGCGGCAGCGCGCGGCCGTTGCACAGCACCTGCCAGCGGCCCGGATCGGCCGCCGCCAGCCGGACCTGAAGCCGCTCGGTCGAACTGTCGGTATAGCGCACCGTTCCGCCGATGGCCCCGGTTTCGCCCAGCACATGCCAGGGTTCCAGCGCCTGCCGCAATTCCAGCCTGACACCTTCCGCCTCGACCTCGCCGCAGAAAGGGAAACGGAATTCGGCCTGCGCGGTGAACCATTCCTCGCGCAGATCGAAACCATGCGCCCGCAGATCGGCCAGCACGTCGCGGAAATCCTCCCACACGAAATGCGGCAGCATGAAGCGGTCATGCAGCGCGGTGCCCCAGCGCGTCAGATCGCCCTGCGCCGGGCTGGCCCAGAACCGCGCGATCAGCGCCCGCAGCAAGAGTTGCTGTGCAAGGCTCATCCGCTGATCCGGTGGCATCTCGAAGCCGCGGAATTCCACCAGCCCCAGCCGCCCGGTGGGGCCGTCGGGGGAATAAAGCTTGTCGATGCAGATTTCCGCCCGGTGGGTGTTGCCGGTCACATCGGTCAGGATGTTGCGCAACAGCCGGTCGGTCAGCCAGGGCAACGGAACCTCTCCGCCGCCCGGCGCAGGAATCTGCGCCAGCGCGATTTCCAGCTCGTAAAGCGAATCGTGGCGGGCCTCGTCGATCCGCGGGGCCTGGCTGGTCGGCCCGATGAACAGGCCCGAGAACAGATAGGACAGGCTGGGATGGCGGTTCCAGTGCAGGATCAGGCTTTTCAGCAGGTCGGGGCGGCGTAGGAACGGGCTGTCTAGCGTGGTCGCGCCGCCGACAACAACATGATTGCCGCCGCCGGTGCCACAATGCTTGCCGTCGATCATGAACTTGTCGGCACCAAGTCGGCACAGCCGGGCCTCGTCATAGACCCCGCCGGTGATGGCTACGCAGTCCTGCCACGACCGCGCCGGATGCACGTTCACCTCGATCACGCCGGGATCGGGGGCGACGCGGATCACATTCATGCGCGGGTCATGCGGCGGCTGATAGCCTTCGATATGAACCTTCACGCCCAGCTTGGCCGCCGCCGCCTCGGTCGCGGCCAGAAGGTCAAGGTAATCCTCCAGCCGCACCACGGGCGGCATGAAGACCGACAGCCGCCCCGCGCGCGGTTCCACCGACAAGGCGGTTCGCACGGCCCCGCCCAATTCTCCCGCCACCTGTTCGACGATCTCCTGCCCCGGTGTCGCGGCGGTGAAGCTGGCCACCGGCTGATCCGGCGCTTCGGGCAAGGGCTCTGGCAAGGGCGGGCGCGGTTCGGTCGGATCGGCCGGGTTCAGATAGGGATAATCCGCCGCCGACAGATGCGGCAGGCTGCCCAAGGGCAGGCGGTATCCGACCGGGCTGTCACCCGGCACCAGAAACACCTTGCCCCGCCGCACCCGCCACAGCTCCGACACCCATTTCCGCCCGCCCGCGCGCCCCTGCCAGGGCTGCACCGGCAGCACATAGCCCACCGGCTCGGTCAGCCCGCGAGAGAAGACGGCGGCGATGCGATGCCGCGCCTCGGGGTCTTTCAGTTCCGAATTCTCGGGCGTGACATTGGCCGGAAGGTTGGCCTCTTTGACCAGCCATTCGGCCGGGTCCTCGTAGGCGGGCAGCACATGGCCGCCGGGCAGATCCAGCTGGGCCGCGATCTCGCGCAACAGCGCTTCGGCCTCGGCCGCCGTCGCGCCCTGATCCTCGCCCTCGGGCGCGATCAGCCCGGCATCGCGCCAGACCGGATGGCCATCGCTGCGCCAGTAAAGGCTGAAGGTCCAGCGCGGCAGCGTCTCGCCCGGATACCACTTGCCCTGCCCGAAATGCAGAAATCCGCCGGGGGCGAAGCGGTCGCGCAACCGGCGGATCATCTGGTCGGCCAGCACCCGTTTCTGCGGCCCCACGGCGGCGGTGTTCCATTCCGCGCTTTCGAAATCGTCGATCGAGACAAAGGTCGGCTCGCCCCCCATGGTCAGCCGCACATCCCCCGCCGCCAGCGCCGCATCGACCTTCTGGCCCAGCGCATCCAGCGCCTGCCAGCTTTCCTCGCTGAAAGGCCGGGTGATGCGCGGATGCTCGGCCACGCGGGCGACCGACATGTCGAAACGGAATTCGCTCCCGACCGGCCCCGCCGCGGTGAACCCGCCGGAAATCGGCGCGGCATTGCGGTAATGCGGCGTCGCCGCCAGCGGGATATGGCTTTCCCCGGTCAGCAGCCCGCTTGTCGGGTCAAGCCCGATCCAGCCCGCACCCGGCAGATAGACCTCGCACCAGGCATGCAGATCGGTGAAATCCACCTCGGTCCCCGACGGGCCGTCCAGCGCCTTCAGATCGGGCTTCAGCTGGATCAGATACCCCGAGACGAAGCGCGCCGCGAACCCCAGGTGCCGCAGCAGCTGCACCAGCAGCCAGCCAGAATCGCGGCACGATCCGATCCGCGCGGCCAGCGTTTCCTCGGGCGTCTGCACGCCGGGCTCCATGCGGATCGTATAGGCGATCTCCGACGCCAGCCGCGCATTCAGCCCCACCACGAAATCCACCGTCCTTGCCGGCGCGCGCGGGATGCTGTCAAGAAATCCCTGCATCAGCGGCCCCGCAGGCTCGGCCCGGCAATAGATCGACAGATCTTCTGTCAGGTCTTCGGGATAGGCGAAGGGCCAGGTCTCGGCGCTTTCCTCGACGAAGAAATCGAACGGATTGTAAACCGTCATGTCGGCGACCAGATCGACCTCGATCTTCAGCTCGCGCACCGGCTCGGGAAAGACGAACCGGGCCAGCCAATTGCCATAGGGGTCCTGCTGGTGGTTGACGAAATGCCCGCCGGGCGAAACCTTCAGGCTGTGGCTGATCACCCGCGTGCGGCTGTGCGGGGCCGGGCGCAGCCGGATCACCTGCGGCCCCAGCACCACGGGCCGGTCGTAAAGATAATGCGTCAGGTGATGGATGCCCGCCTTGATCGCCATGCCAGAGCCGCCCTTTCCCGATCCCCTGCCCCATTCCTAGGCGGCCCCGCCGCCCGTGCAAAGACGTGATCGGACCGGGGCAGCGCAAAAGACGCAATCCCAGCCGGACTGCCCGTTTGCAAGGCATCCGGCTGCAATGGCCGCCTCCGATGCCCGCCTGCGCCTGCCCCGCCCGGCTTTCCCTTCTGCAAATATCCTGCGGGGAGGTCCGGAGGGGTGCAAAACCCCTCCGGGGCCGGGCAGGGACACCCGGCGTCCCGGCAGCGCCCCTATTCTCGCATGATCGCGATCAGTTCGACGATCGACTTCAGCCCCAGCTTTTCCAGAATGCGGGCGCGGTGGTGATCCACCGTGCGCGGGCTGATCCCCAGCCACAGCGCGATTTCCTTGCTGGATGTTTCGGACGGCCGCCCCATGATCCGCTCGACGATCTCCATCTCGCGCGCGGTCAGCCGGTCGAACATCTCTTTCTGCCGCTGGCCCTGTGCCCTTGCCGCCAGCTGGCTGCGCGCGATGTCCAGCGCAAGGTCGATCCGCTCGATCAGCGCCGCCTGCCGGAACGGCTTTTCCAGAAAGTCGATGGCTCCGGCCTTGATCGCCTGCACCGATTCCGGCACCCCGCCATGCCCTGTGATGAAGATGATGGGCAAATCCGATCCGATGGCATTCAGATGGCGCTGCAGCTCCAGCCCGTTCATCCCCGGAATGCCGTAATCCAGCACCAGACAGCCCGGCCGCCCGGCCGCATAGACCGCAAGGAAATCTGCGGCTGATGCATGGGCCTCGACCCGGTATCCCCGCTTGTCCAGCGCGCGCGACAGCGAAATGCGGATCGCCTCGTCATCGTCGACCACGAATACCGTCAGCGGGCTATTCGGCATCTGTTGTCCCGCCCTTTCTCACACACAACCCATGGCCACAGTCTAAGGTTTCCCCGGCGGCCCGCAATGCCCTGCAAGCCGGGTCAGGCCAGCGGGGCCAGCGGTACGGTGAAATGAAACTGCGCCCCGCGCCCGGCCTCACCGTCATGCCAGATCGTGCCGCCGTTGGCCTCGACCATGGTCCGGCAGATCGACAGGCCAAGACCCATGCCGCCCCGCTTGGTGGTTTCGAACTCGCTGAACGGGGTCAGACCGGGGTCAAGCCCAGGCCCGGTATCCAGGATCGAGACCGTGACGAACCCGTTCGCCGCCGCGGCGGCCAGGACGATCCGGCGTTCGTTGCCGCGGTCGCCGTTCATCGCCTCGATGGCATTGCGCAAAAGGTTCACCACCACCTGCGCGATCTGCACCCGGTTGGCCCCCACCTGCGGCAGGCCCTCGTCCAGCCGCCGCTCGATGGTCACGCCGGCATCGGTGGCCTCGGCCTGAACCAGATGCAGGGTCTGGTTCAGCAGTTCATGGATGTCGAAGGCGACACGACTGCCTTCGTCCTTGCGGATGAAGCTGCGCAGCGCATGGATAATGTCGCCCGCCCGGATCGACTGCCGCTCGATCTCATGCAGGATTTCGCGCAATTCGTCGTCGGACCTGGCCTGCTGATCCAGCACCAGGAGCGCCGTATCGGCATTCTGTGCAATCGCCGTCAGCGGCTGGTTCAGCTCATGCGCCAGCCCCGATGCCATCTGCCCCATGGTATTGCCGCGCGCCAGATGCGACAGGTCGCGGTTCAGCCGGTCGATCCGGCTTTCGTGGTCCTTCACCTCGGTGATGTCGTCGATGGTCACGACGACATGCAGGGGGCGGCCCGACCGGTCACGGATCATGTTGCCGTTGATCGCAACCCAGATCGGGCTGCCGTCCTTGCGCAGGAACCGCATCTCCTGGTTCACCGCGAAATCGCGGCCCAGGCTGTCGGGATCGGGCCAGGGGATCGGCTGGTCGGGCACAGCAAGATCGGCCATCCGCATGGTGGCCAGTTCCTCGCGGCTGTAGCCGGTGATGTCACAGAACCGCGCATTGACGCGCAGGAAGGCCCCGCAATGCGAGGCAACCTGCGCCATGCCCAGCGACGACAACTCGAAAGTGCGGCCATATTCATGTTCGGCCTCGCGCCGGGCGACGATCTGCTGCACCAGCGCATCATTGGCGCGCTCAAGTTCCTTGTAGGTCTTTGGCGGCGGTTCCGCAGGGTCGATCTCGCCCTGCGAGACCAGCGCCGAACGGACGGCAAAGGCGCGCACCGGCTTGTGCAGGTAATTGGCCAGCGCCAGCCCCACCAGCCCGGTCGCCATGGCGACCAGTGCCGCGATCCAAAGGTTGTCGGTGCGGTTCGCCTTCAGGACGCCGGTGAAATCGTCTTCCGGCGCATAGACGGCGATGGTCCAGGGCAGCTTGTCACTGCCCATCGGCATCACCGTCGCCACATAGCGCGCGCGCTGATAGACGAATTGCGAAGGCCGCTCGGTCTCGACCAGAACCTGCCCGTGCTGCAAGAGATTGCCAAAGGCGGCGCGGGCAATCGGGTCGTCGAATTCGTGGATATTGACAAAGCGCAGGGTGCCGTCGTCGTTCCTTGTCTTCAACAGATCAACGTTGGGATGTGCGATCACGTCGCCGTTGCGGTGCAGGATCAGCGCCTTGCCGGTTTCACCGATATTCAGCCGCGACAGGAAATCGGAAATGCGGCTGATCTCGATGTCCACCCCCACCACGCCCCGCACAGATCCATCCGTGTTCAGAACCGGGGCGGCCAGCGTGATCCCCGGCTGCTGCGAGGTGAAGAAGATATAGGGGTCGGTCCAGATCGTCGCCATTTCGGCCTTGGCCCGCTTGAACCAGGTCCGCTCGCGCGGGTCATAGGGATCATCGGGGTCCAGCTTGCGCTCCACCGCCTGAAAATCGGTGGTGCGCCAGATCAGATCGACCTTCCGCCTGCCGTCCTGATGGGTGATGATCTTCGACCGGAACGGGGCCGCCTGATCCGGCGTGCGCATGACCATGACGAAATCGCCCGCCTCGTTGCCGTAATAGACCCCGGCGAATTGCGGTGCGATCAGAAGCTGCTGGAACAGCAGTTGCTCCAGAAGATGCGGGTTGTCGCTGGCGATGACACGGTTCTGCGCCAACCGTGCCGCCAGTTCCGCCGCCCCTTCGGCCGGCCGCAGGAAGCCGCGCGAATGTTCGATCGTGTTCAGACCCACATCGCGCAGCAGGTCGCGGGCATGACGGATCAGCGCCTGTTCCGATGTGACGTAAGAGGACGAGACCACCAGCAGCACCGCCACGAATTGCAGCCCGGCCAGACAGATCGCCAGCAGCACACCCAGCGAGGCTTTCATCCCGCGCACCTTCTGACGGGCCGCGGGAAAGCAGGCTGCGGAAACCTAGAATGGACCATCTTGAACACTCTTTCAACCTACGGAAGAAACCGCCGGATGCACCGGGCAAAGCCTGTATGGCATAGGCAAAATTGCCTAGGCAAGGACGCGAATTTACCGCCATTGACCGCCGTGCCAGAACGACCTTGTGCATTACGGGGTGTGTCCCTGCCGGTCTGGGGACCCCAGATCCCTGACCGGCGGGACGGTGTTGCGTGAGTAATGAGTATTGCGCGCAAAGCCCGTCATCGGTTGCGCATCTGATCATCCGGGACGCTGGTGCCGGATGGTCAGTCCGCCTCAGGTGGCGGGCGGCGCATTTGTGCGTCCGCGACTGCGCCCCCTGGCCGATCAATCCTGTGACGGAAGACGGCCCCAGCAGTCGGCCACCTGACGGCCGGAACAGGCCCCCCACATTTCTGACGCAGGGTAAGGTTCTCCGCCACGAAAAACGGAAAACTGTTCAAACCGCCTGACTTGTGGCAGATTCACCCCAGCGACACGTTACGCCAACACCAATAACCAATCCAAAAAGGAGCAAGGGACATGGGTTTCAAGGAAGCATTGGAGACCTGCCTCAAACACAAATACGCCACCTTCCAGGGCCGCGCCTCGCGGTCGGAATACTGGTATTTCGTCCTGGGCATCACGCTGATCGGCGTGGTCCTTTACGGGCTGCTGTTCCTGGGCGTGAATTTCAACACCGGCGAGATTTCCGCCCTCGGCTATGTCTTCATCGCCATTCTGGTGGTCTTCTATCTTGCCGTGCTGATCCCCGGCATCGCCGTCGCCGTCCGCCGCCTGCATGACCGCGACATGTCGGGCTGGTGGTATCTGGGCTTCATCGTGCTGAGCATGATCCCCTTCGTCGGCATCGTGGCCTCGATCGCCATGCTGGTGATCTTCTGCCTGAAGGGCACCGACGGCGACAACCGCTTTGGCCCCGACCCGCTGCGTCCGGCCGCGCGGGCCGACATCTTCGCCTGATCCCTGTCCGGCGACATGCGAAAGCCCGGCCCCGTGCCGGGCTTTCTGCTTTCTGCCGTGGCGCAGCCCTTGCGGTCGGTCCGGGGTGATGGCTACAACCTTTCAGAGTCCTCAGGCGGGTAACAGGTTGCAGCAGATCAGACGGCACAATGGCTTTGCCCCGATCCGCCTGGCGGTCCTGATCCTTGCGGTTGCCTCGCCCGCACCGGCTCAGACCCGCGCCGTGATCGAGGAAACCGCCGATCCCCCGCGCGGCGAACGGGCGGCCGAGGTCGGGGGCCTTCTGGCGCGCGACGGCGTGGCCACCGCGATGACTTATGTCACCCGGATGACCGGCGATCTGGCCGATGGCCGCACCGAAGTCATGCCGGCCGAACAGCGCCCGCAGGACCCTGCACCCTTCGTGCCGCGGCCCGGTTCCATGTCCACCGTCCTTGTGGTGCTGCTGCTTGTCGCCGCCCTTTTGTTGTGGCTGCGCTTCGGCGGGGCGGGAATGCTGATGGCGCGCGCCCCGAAGGCACAGAAGAAACCGCCCGCCGTGGCCCCCGACGCCTGGAACATCAGCGCCGAGGACCGCGCGGGCGATCCGCGCAGCCTGCTGGACCAGATCGCCGCGATGCCCGACCGTGCGGCGGCGCTGGTGCGGCTGTTGCGCCATTGCCTCTTGACCGCCGCGACCGAGACCGACACCCGTCTTGCCCGCGCCGATACCGAACGCACCGCGCTGCGCCGCCTGCCCGGCACCTGGCGGGCGCAACCGGCGCTGCGCGACATCCTGACACGCGCCGAACTGGCGCATTACGGCGGCCGCCCGGTGGACGAGGCGGAATTTTCCGCCACGCTGGACCTTGGTCGCAGCATCCTGCTGCGTCAGGGGGCCGCCCATGCGTGAGGGCAGCCCCCTGCCGATGATCCTGATCGGCGGCCTGGTGCTGGCGGGGCTGGCCGGGCTGATGCTTCTGGGGGGCGGCGGGTCCGACCGGCGTCTGGATGCCTCGGTCATCGGCATCGACGGTCTGGCCCCCTGGCTGCGCAGCGAAGGTCTGTCGGTGCAGCGGTCGAACCCGCGCTTCCGTCCCGCCATCTCGACCCTGTCGCTGCGCATCCTGCCGCTTTACGACGTGGATCTGAACCGCCAGGCCCCGGTTCCCGCAACCCCACGCGACAGCTATTACGCCGCGACCCAGCGCGAGGCCGAGCTTTGGGACATTCAGGGACGGCTTTACTATTTCTCCGGGCTGGTGATCCTGCCGAAATGGGTGGCGGGCACGGTCGGATCCGCCACGGTCCACCACTCCACCCTGATCCCGCTGAGCGATCTGCAACGGCTGCCGCGCCAGATCGGCGACTGGCCGTTGACGGTGATCCGCCCGGTGCCGGGCTTCCTGGCCGAGGATTTCGGCGGCGATCAGGTCGCGCTGTTCCATCCGCAGTTGTTCGACCGCGACCGATTGCCCGACACCTGCACCGAAGTGCTGTCGCTGCCGCAGGGCGCGCTGGTGGTCAGCTGTTCGGATCAGGACGATTATCCGGTCTGGCTGTTGTCAGACCCCGATCTGATGAACAACCATGGCCTGACGCTGGGCGACAATGCCGAAGTGACGGTTACGCTGCTGCGCAGTCTGGCCCCGCAATCGGTGGGCACCGCCGAAGATACCCCCGCGATCTATATCGACACGGCGGGGGAAAACCTTGTCGACTATTACGACTATGGCGACCAGCGGCAGGAGTACGACCGCTCCACCGACGATTTCGCCCGCTTCTTCGCCCCGCCGTTGACCGGGCTCTGGGCGGTGCTGGCCATCGTGCTGGGCCTGGCGCTTTGGCGCGGCGCGCGACGGTTCGGCCCGGCAAGGGACGATGGCGAAGACACGCCGGAACAATCGAAGCTGGCCGCCATCGCCACCAATGCCCGGCTGTTGCGCATCGCGGGCCATGATGCCCGCATGGCCGCCGATCTGGTGCAGGCCAACCTGTCCGATCTGGCGCAGACCACCTTTGGCCGCGCCGTGGGTGCGGGCCCGCAGGGCGTTGCCCGGCTGATGGCGCATCTGGGCCGCCGCGACCCGAAGGCCGCCAGCGAATTGCAGTCGGTGGCAAAGCGCCTGACCGACCCCGCCCACCCCCTTCCCCAGGCCGAGCTGCACCGCCAGCTTGACGCCTTCCGCCGCCTTCTGGAGACGCTTACCCATGCCAAATGACACCCCGATGACCCTTGCCGGTTTCCAGAGCCTTGCCAGTGACTTGCGAGGTGAAGTTCGGAAAGTGATCCAGGGCCAGGATGCGCTGATCGACATGCTGCTGATCTCGCTTTTCGCGCGGGGTCACTGCCTGCTGGAAGGGCCGCCCGGCACCGCCAAGACCTTGCTGGCGCAATCCTTGTCGCAGGTGACGACGATGGATTTCGGCCGGGTGCAGTTCACGCCCGACCTGATGCCCGGCGATGTGCTGGGGGTGAACCTCTTCAACTTCCAGTCCGGTGAGTTCCGGCTGACCCGCGGCCCGGTCTTTACCGACATCCTCTTGGCCGACGAGATCAACCGCGCGCCGCCCAAGACGCAATCGGCGCTGTTGCAGGCGATGAACGAACGCGAAGTGACCATCGACGGCGTGACCCATCCCCTTGGCGGCGAATTCTTCGTCATCGCCACCCAGAACCCGATCGAACAGCACGGCACCTATCCCCTGCCCGAGGCGCAGCTTGACCGGTTCCTGTTCAAGCTGCTGGTCGATTTCCCCGACCGCGATGCCGAAATCTCGATCCTGTCCAAAGGCACGCGCGGACCGGTCGGGGTGGCCAAGGCGGGCCTGCGGGCGGTGATGGACCGCGCGACCCTGCAAGAGGGGCATGCGCTGGTCGATTCCATCCGGCTGGAGGACAGCATCCTGCGCTATATCGTCGATCTGGTGCGCGCGACGCGGACGGATGGCGAGGTGCTGCACGGCGCCTCGACCCGCGCGGCGGCGGCGCTGGCCAATGCCGTGCGCGCCCGCGCGGCGCTGGAGGGGCGCGACTATGCCCTGCCCGACGATGTGCAGATGCTGTTCCCCCCGGCGATGCGGCACCGCATCGTGCTGGGCCCCACCGCCGAGATCGAAGGGCGGACGGCGGATGAGGTTCTGGCCGCGATCGTGAACCGGCAGGATGCGCCGCGCTGATGCGTCCCTCTCGGCTCATGGCGGCGCTGGTGGGCGGGCTGGCGGCCCTGTCGGTGCTGCTGGTGGTCTGGCGGCCCGACGATCCGGGGCTGCTGGCCTGGCCCTGGGCCGCGCTGTTGCTGGCCGCCGTGGCCGACCTTGCGCTGAGCGTGCCCGCACGCGGCATCGGGGTCGACGCCACCCTGCCCCCGCGCGGCTTTGCCGGACATGCGGCTATGCTGGATCTGGCCCTGACCGGACGCCGCTTGCCGCCGCGCCTGTCGGTGCGGCTGACCCATGATCCGGGGCTGGCGCTGGAGGATGCCCCCCCCGCCGCCCTGCCCCCCGGCGCGCAAGAGGCGACGCTTCACCTGCCGCTGCAATTGCGCGACCGGGGCACACAAAGCATCTCGCGGCTCTGGCTGAACTATCCGTCGCGCCTTGGGCTGTTCGACATCCTGCCCGGCCGGCTGCTGGAGTTGCAGATCACCGTGATGCCCGACATCTCACCCGTGCTGTCGGGTGCCATCCAGGCGCAGATGCTGCCGCTGATGGAAGGCGCGCGGGTGATGAACCTGAAGGGCGAGGGATCGGAGTTTCACCAGTTGCGCGATTTCGCCCCCGGCATGGACCCGCGCTCGATCGACTGGAAGCGCAGCGCCCGCGTCAATGCGCTGGTCGCGCGCGAAACGCGGGTGGAACGGAACCACCAGATCATCCTGTGTCTGGATACCGGGCATCTGATGGGCGAACGGCTGGGCCCGCTGACCCGGCTGGACCATGCGATCCATGCCGCCCTTGCGCTGTGCTGGGCCAGCGGTCTGGCGGGCGACAATGTCGGGTTCTACAGTTTCGGCGCCCGGCCGCAGCCGATGATCCCGCCCCGCCCCGGCCGGGCCGCCTTTGGTCCGATTCAGGCCGCATGCGCCGATCTGAAACGGGACGAGGCCGAGACCAATCACACCCTTGGCCTGTCGGTGCTGAACGGCAAGCTGAAGCGGCGGTCTCTGGTGGTGGTGTTTTCCGATTTCGTCGACAGCACTTCGGCCGAACTGCTGGTGGAAAACCTGGCCGTGATGCAGCGCCAGCATGTCGTGCTGTATGTCGCCCTGCGCGACCCTGCGCTGCACGGGCTGATCCGGCCCGCCACATCCGGCATGGATGACGTGGCCCAGGCCATCGCCGCCGCGCGCATCCTGCAGGAACGCCAGGCGGTGCTGGACCGGCTGTCGCGGCTGGGTATCCTGTGTCTTGACGCCGCCCCCAGACAGCTGACCTCGGCGCTGATCTCGCGTTATATCGAGATCAAGGCGAAGGAGATGATATGACCGCCCCCGCCCCTGCCGCCCCGGTGGAACAGATCCGCTCTGCCCGGTTCCGCGCCGAACGCGAGGCCGGCTGGCAGCGGCTGGATGCGCTGGTCAAGCGGGCCGAGAAAAGCGGCGCGAAGGCGCTGAGCTATGAAGAGGCGCTGGAACTGGCCAGCCTGTACCGGCAGGCGATGAACGCGCTGTCGGTGGCGCGGGCGATTTCGATGGACCGCGCGCTTCTGACCTATCTCGATGCCCTCTGCGCGCGGGCCTATCTGGTGGTCTATGCCCCGCAGGAAAGCCTGGGCGGGCTGTTCACCCGGCTGATCACCCATGGCATCCCGCAGGCGGTGCGGCGGTCCGGCCCGGCCTTGCTGATCGGCTTTCTGGCAATGATCCTGGGCGGGGTGCTGGGGGCGGTTCTCTACGACCTTGACCGCAGCTGGTTCTACACCTTCGTGCCCGGCGGGCTGGCCGACGGCCGCACACCCGAAGCCAGCGCGGAATACCTGAGATCGACCCTCTTCGATGGCGGCGGGCAGGGCGACGATCTGTCCACCTTCGCCACCTTCCTGTTTTCCCACAACACCCAGGTCGCCATCCTGACCTTTGCGCTTGGCGTCTTCGTCACCCTGCCCAGCTTTCTGCTGACCTTCTACAACGGGCTTCTTCTGGGGGCGTTCTGGCGGATGTTCGATGAAAAGGGGCTGGGGTATGAGCTGACGGGCTGGCTGTCGATCCATGGCGTCACCGAGATTGCCGCGATCTGCGTCGCCTGCGCGGGGGGCGCGCAGCTGGGGCTGGCGATCCTGCAACCCGGCGACCTGACCCGCCGCGCCGCCCTGCGCCACCGCGGCCGCGATGCGGTGAAGCTGATGCTGCTGGCGGCGCTGATGCTGGTGGCGGCGGCGGTGCTGGAAGGCTTTTTCCGCCAGACCGTGCAATCGACCGGGGCGCGGCTGGCGATCGGCTGGGGCATCGGTGCGCTCTGGGTGCTGTGGCTTGGGCTTTCGGGCCGGGAAAGGGCCGGTCAGGAAAGGGTGGCGGCATGAAAGCTAATACCGCCACCGGCGTCCCCGCCTGGGAGGCGAAGGGCCTGATCCGCCATACCCCGCCCGAAAGCGTGCCGATCACCTTTCGCCTTGCCTCGTTGGGCGCGCGGTTCGGGGCGCAAAGCCTGGACATCGTGATCACCTATGGCGGGGTGTTCCTGCTGCTGATCCTTGTGGCCTGGGCGGGCATCTTTTCATGGAACGGTCTTTTCACCTTCTACGCGCTGATCACCTTTTTCATGCGCATTCCCTATTACGTCCTGTCCGAGATGGTCTGGAACGGCCGCACCCTGGGCAAGCGCATCCTTGGCATCCGAGTCATCAGTCTGGACGGCCGCCGCCTGACACCGCATCAGATCGTCGCGCGCAACCTGATGAAGGAAGTCGAGGTCTTCCTGCCCATCGCCACGCTGTTCGGCATGGCCGACATGGGCTGGGTGCTGGCCATCGTCATGCTGTTGTGGATGCTGGCCACGCTGCTGGTGCCGATCTTCAACAAGAAAAAGCAGCGGCTGGGTGACATGGTGGCTGGGACGATCGTGGTGGAAAATCCGAAGCCGCAGCTGCTGCCCGATCTGACGGCGCAGCCCGCGCATGTTTCGGCACGCGGCTATGAGTTCCGGGCCGAGCATCTGGGCATCTATGGCCGGTTCGAGCTTCAGACGCTGGAAGCGATCCTGCGCGATCCGCCCAAGACCTTCGAAGCCCGCAAGCATGTGTCCGAAGTGGCCCAGACCATCCGCCGCCGCATCCGCTATGACGAGGCCGTCAGCGAGGCCCGCGAATGGGATTTCCTGCTGGAATTCTACCGCCAGCAGCGTGAATTCCTGGAAAGCCGAAACCTGTTCGGCGACATGCGCGAAGACAAGTTCCACGCCCGGAAGGCCGGAAAACCATGACGCCGGGGCCTTGACCCGGCGGCCCCGTCAGCGCGCCGCACCGACGACGCCGCGCAGCCCTTCCAGCGTCGCGGTGTAATGATCGGCCAGCAGGCGGCAGGCACGGTCGGCATCGCGTTCGATCACCACCTGCAACAGCGCCTCATGTTCCGCCGCCGCCCCCTGACGGCGTAACAGGCTGGGGTGGACGTTCATCGACAGGCTGCGATAGCGCACCGCCTGATCCATCATCGTCGAGCAGAACCCCAGAAGCCAGCTTGACCCGCAGCGGTCCAGCAGCAGCAGGTGGAATTCCTTGTGACGGATTTCCCATTCCTCGGTCTGGTCGGGGCAGGCTTCGGCCGGCATCCGGCGGTGGGTGCGGGCCAGCCGGTGATAGGCAAGGACCAGCTGTTCTTCCCATTCCTCATCCGCGTTCTGGATCGATTCCCGCAAGGCCAGCGTCTCCAGCCAGATCCTTGTCTTCACCAGCTCTTCCAGCGCCGTCATCGAGATTTCGGCGACAAAGAACCCGCGCTGGCTTTTCCGTTCGACCAGCCCTTCGGACGACAGCCGGTTCAGCGCCTCGCGCACCGGGGCGATGCCGATGCCGTAGCGGTCCGAAATCGCCTCGATCTGCAATTTCTCGCCGGGGAACAGCCCGCCGTTCAGGATGTCGCGGCGGATGCGGTCATGCGCCTGATCCGACAGGCTGCGCGTATCACCCAGTGCCTTGTCAGCGGCATTCATCACCCCACCCCGCCCGGACGGTCCGCCTTGTTCCAGAATACCAGCCGTTTCTGCACCCATGCGACCGCAAAGAAAAGGGCCAGTCCCAACAGGCTGAGATAAAGGATCAGCGCAAAGACCCGCGGCGTGTCCAGCGTGCTGGCCGATTGCCGGATCAGCGCGCCGAAGCCCTGCCCGCCGCCCAGGAATTCGCCGGTGATCGCCCCTGCCATCACGCCGACGGCGGCGATCTTCAGCCCGGTGAATATATGCGGCAGCCCGGTCGGCAGTTTCAGCCGCAACAACGTCTGCACCCGGCTGGCCCCCATCGCCTTGAACAGCATCCGTTCGTTCTCGGATGCCGAATACAGGCCCGCCGCCGTGGACACCACGATCGGAAAGGTGGCAATGAAGGCCGCAAGCGCCACCTTCGATGCGATGTCGAAGCCCAGCCAGGCGATGAACAGCGGCGCAAAGGCCACCTTGGGCATGGTGTCGATGGCCACCAGATAGGGCATGACCGCGCGTTCGCCGAATTTGGTTTCCCCCACCAGCACCCCCAGCGAAAAGCCGATGGCCAGCGCGATCACGAAGGCCCAGAACACGGTGCGCGTGGTCGTCCACAGCGCGGTCAGCATGTAGCCGCCGGTCAGAAGATTCTCGCCGACGAAGATCAGATCGCGCAGCGTCTCCATCGGGCTGGGCAGGATGATGGGGGAAATCCAGCCCGTCCGCGCCGTGACCAGATCCCAGATGGCGATGACCACGACAGCCAGCCCCAGCATCGCCAGCCAGCGCGGAATCCGGTCGATCAGCGCGATATGTTCGACCCAGACCGTATCGGCCTGCGGGTCGCGGTGAAACTCGGGGGCAGTGGTCATTCAAAGGCCTCCTTGCCCAGAAGATCGCGGATATGGGCGACGATCTCGCCGAATTCGGGGGTGTTCACCATTTCAAGCCGCCGCGGGCGCGGCAGGTCGATCACGATCTCCTCGACCACCCGGCCGGGGCGCGGCTTCATCACCAGGATCCGGTCGGACAGGATCACCGCCTCGGCCAGCGAATGCGTGACCAGAAAGGCGGTGGACTGCTGTTCGGCACAGATACGCTGCAATTCCATGTTCATGAAATCGCGGGTCAATTCGTCCAGCGCACTGAAGGGTTCGTCCAAGAGCAGCACCGCCGGGTTCGAGATCAGCATCCGGCAGATCGACGCGCGCTGCGCCATCCCGCCCGACAATTCGCCGGGATAGACATTGGCGAAATCGCCCAGACCCACCAGTTTCAGCAAGTCCTGCGCGCGCGGCAGGGCGGCCCTGGCCGCCGCCCGGCCCTGCCGGATCTCGATCGGCAGCACGATGTTTTCAATCGTGGTCTTCCAGGGCAGCAGGGTGGCCTGCTGGAACATCATCCCGATGTCGTCGCGCGGCCCGGTGACGGGCCGCCCTTCCAGCACGACCCGGCCCGTTGTGGGCGGCATGAGCCCCGACATGATCTTCAGAAGCGTCGATTTCCCGCAGCCGGACGATCCGACGACCGAAACGAATTCGCCCTTCATCAGGGTCAGGTTCACATCGGTCAGCGCGGTCAGGCGGTTGCGGGCATAGGTCTTCGACAGTCTGGCAATCTCGTAGACCGGGCGCGCGGGCGTGTCCGGTGCTGCGGTCAGGGGTCGGGGCTCTGCCATGGTCATCAGGCGTTCCAGCCTGCCACGAATTCATTCGTGTAGACAGAGGCCAGATCGGCCAGAGGTTCCGCCAGCGCCCCCGAGGCCACGGCGGAATCGTGGATTGCCTGCCAATGTTCCGGCGGCTGATAGCCATAGCCCTGCGCGATGAAGGCATCGGTCGGCGTCATGCGGTTGACAACCCCGTCATAAAGCGACGGCGCATAATCCTGCTCACCCTCCTGCGGGTTGCCTGCGGCGCAATGGGCCAGCGCCTTTTCCTTGTTCGCCGGATCACTGGCAAACCGGGTGCCCCGCACCAGTGCGCGGCCGAATTTCGGCGCAAGATCCGGGGTCGCCGCCATCTGGCTTTCCAGCATGGCGATGCCATTGCCGAAAAAGCCCAGATAGGCTTCGGGCGTAATCTCGCGCAGGGTCAGCCCGCGCGCCGCCAGAATGGCCGCATCCGATACCGCCCCGGCGTAAGAGCCGACCTCGTCGCGCATGAAGGCCACCGCCGCCGTGCCGCCGTCGCCCACCGGCAGGAAGGTGTAATCCGTGCCCTCGGCCAGGCCCAGATCGGTCATGATCGCCTTGGTGAAGGACACTTCCGCCCCGTCTGCCGTGCCGACGCCGATCACCGTGCCTTTCAGGTCGGTCGGCGTCTGATAGGGGCTGTCGTCCTTGACCAGGATGCCGAACACCGATTTCGGATAAAGGTTGTAGATGAAATTCACATCCACCCCGCGCGCCCTTGCACCAAGGGTCGGCCCCGGCCCCGGCGCACCGATCTGCGCCTGCCCTGCCGACATCGCCTGCAACACGGCCGACGATCCGTCGATCGCCTCAAGCCTCAGGTCCAGCCCTTCCTCCGCGAAATAGCCTTCGCCGACGGCCACCCAATAGGGCAGCCAGGTCAGGGCCGAAGGGTTGGGCACGGCGAATGTCACCGCCTGCTGCGCCCGCACGATGGCCGGCGCCCCCATCACCAGCCCCGCCGCACCGCCTGCCGCCAGCAGGCCAAAGCTGCGGCGCGTCATCCTGGTCGAATTGGTCATGTCAGTCCTCCCGTTGTCGCGGCCAGTCTACCGCGCTCTCTCGCGGGCTGGTCCTGTCGGCAGGTTATACGATTCGTTTCCGATTGCAAAAAAATATACAAAGTTATCAAAAAATGAATTTCGTATCTTGATCTGTGAGGCGAAGCCGGAAATCCTTGGGCCACGATGACTCACCCCCGCCGGGCGATGACCCGGCCGAAGAGGAGACCCCGCATGGCGGCCTTTGCCCTTTCCCCGCCCGCCCAGGCCCATCTGGACATCACCGGCAGCGACGAGAAATTTCCCGTCCGCCGCGTCTATTGCATCGGCAAGAACTATGTCGCCCATATCATCGAGATGAACGCGGACGAACGTGACCCGCCGGTCATCTTCATGAAACCCGCCGATGCGGTGGTCAGGAACGGCGGCGAGATTCCCTATCCCGTCTTTACCAACAACTTTCATTATGAAGGGGAACTGGTGGTCGCGCTGAAATCCGGCGGCTACAACATTCCCACCGATCAGGCCGCCAGTCATATCTATGGCTATGCCGTGGGTCTGGACATGACCCGCCGCGACCAGCAAGCCGCCGCGATGGAAAAGGGCATGCCGTGGGAGGTGACGAAATCCTTCGACCATTCCGCCCCGGTCGGCCCGATCACCCGCGCCTCGGATTGCGGCATCCTGACCGATGGCAAACTGGTTCTGAAGGTGAACGGCGCGGTGCGGCAGGATGCCGATATCTCGCTGATGATCTGGAAAGTCGATGAAATCATTTCCAAATTGTCCGAACAACACCGGCTGATGCCCGGCGACATCATTATGACCGGCACGCCTGCGGGCGTGGGGGCCGTCGTCTCGGGCGACGAGCTGGAACTGACGATGGAAGGCGGCGTCGCGCCGCTGAAGGTGCGCATCGGCGGCAAGGCGGCCTGAAGATGACCGTCGCGGCGGAGCTTCTGGCGCTTGGCACGGCCACGCTGGCCGAGGCCTGGCCCGCCGCGCGCATTCTTGATCTGCCACTGCACCCGCTGGCCCCCGGCATGGGCTGCGCCGGGCCTGCCCTGACGGTGCGCTGCACGCCGGGCGACAATCTTGCCCTGCATCTGGCGCTGGCCTCGGCGACGCCCGGTCAGGTTCTGGTGGTGGATTACGGCGGCAGCACCGCCAGCGGCCCCTTCGGAGAGATCATGGCGCTGGCCTGCCAATGCCGGGGGCTGGCCGGAATGGTGATCGACGGCGCGGTGCGCGACAGCGCCCAGATCGCCACCCTTGGCTTTGCGGTGTTCTGCCGGGGCCTGAACATCCGCGGCACGATCAAGTCCGACCGGGGAGAGATCGGCATCCCGCTGGTGCTGGGGGGCATCCCCATTGCGCCCGGAGATTTCATCATTGCCGATGCCGATGCCGTCATTACCCTGCCGCAGGCCGATCTGAGCCCCGCTCTTGCGGCGGCGCGGGCACGGGCCGGGAAGGAGGAGATCATGAAACGCCGGATCATCGCGGGGGAAACCACGGCACAGATCCTTGGCCTTGCATAGGGGGCAGCCATAACCACCATCGGCATCGCGGGCACCGGCCGCATGGGCACCGCCTTCGCCCTGCGTCTGATCGAGACCGGCCATTCCGTGCGGGTCTGGAACCGCACCGCCACCCGCATGGCCAAGGCGCTGGCGGGCGGGGCCAAATCCTCGGACCTGCCGGGCCTTGCCGCCTGTGACGTGATCCTGCTGTCACTGACCGATGCCGCGGCATCAGCGGCCGTTCTTGACGGCCTTGGCGCATCGGTCGCCGGAAAACTGGTGATCGACCTCTCCACCCTGCCCCCCGATCAGGCCGAGACGCTGGCCGCCATCGCCGGGGCGGCCGGGGCCGATTTCCTGCATTGCCCGGTGGGCGGCACGGTCGCCCCGGCGCTGAAAGGGCAGCTTCTGGGTCTGGCGGGCGGCACAGCCGCCGCCTTCGCCCGCGGCCGACCCGTGCTTGAGGCACTGTGCCGCCGGGTCGAGCATATCGGCAGCCCGTCCGCCGCCGCCCGGATGAAGCTGGCGGTCAACCTGCCATTGGCGATCTACTGGCAGACACTGGGCGAAAGCCTGTCCCTTCTGCGCGATACAGGGGTGCCCGCCGATCTGGCCATCAGCCTGATTGCCGACAGTTCCGCCGGGCCTGCGGTGCTGAAGACCCGCGCGCAGGTGGTGATCGACACGCTGGCGGGCAGCGACCAGATCGGCACCTTCGACATCACCGGCCTGCTGAAGGACCTGACGCTGACGCTGGATCTTGCCGCCGCCGACGGCATCGACCTGCCGCTGGCGCGCACCACGCAGCCCCGCTACCGCGCCGCGATCGAGGCGGGCCTTGGCGGGTTCGACGGGGCCAGCATCACCCGGCGCAGCGCCGGGGGACACTGATGGATCTGACGGACCCGGCCACTCTGGCGGCCCTTGTCGCGGCGCTGGCCGTGGCGGGCGCGCTGATCGGCTTTCTCGCCGGTCTTTTCGGCATCGGCGGCGGGGCGATTTCGGTTCCGGTGTTCTACGAGGTCTTCCTGCTGCTGGGCCATCCGCCCGGACTGGCGATGCCGATGGCGGTCGGCACATCGCTGGCGGTGATCATCCCGACATCGATCCAGTCGGCGCGGGCGCATCATGCCCGCGGCACGGTGGACATGGACCTGCTGCGCCTGTGGGCGCTGCCGGTTCTGGCGGGCGTGATCCTTGGCACCCTGATCGCCCGCCATGCCCGGCCCGAGCTGTTCCAGCTGGTCTTTGCCGCCGTCGCCGCCGTGAACGCGACCAAGCTTCTGACAGGCGGCGCGGGCTGGCGGATCGGTGATGGCCTGCCCGGACGGGGGCTGCTGCGGGCCTATGGCGCACTGACCGGCCTTGTCTCGGCGCTGATGGGGATCGGTGGCGGTGCGGTGTCGAACCTGATCCTGACGCTGCACAACGTGCCGATCCATCGCGCTGTTTCCACCTCGGCCGGGGTCGGGGTGCTGATCGCCATCCCCGGAACCATCGGCTACATGCTGGCCGGACGCGGCCTGCCCGGCCTGCCGCCCGATGCCATAGGCTTCGTCTCGCTGGCCACCTTTGCCCTGACCATCCCCACCTCGCTCATGACCACCCGCTTCGGCGTGGCTCTGGCGCATCGCCTGACGCGGCGTCACCTGGAACGCGCCTTCGGCCTGTTCCTGCTGGCGGTCTGCCTGCGCTTTGTCTGGGCCATGCTGGCCCCCTGAACCACCCTGCCGAATTTATGTCTCCGATGTGCAGGAATTCGCACCCTGCACGGCCCGAATGCGCAACTCGGGGTGTTGACGCCCGCCGCCACATGCCGCAGGCAGGACACAGGGCCGTGCGCGGCCCCTTACCCTTGCGCCGGACGGAGTTTCAATCATGTTCAAGCGGCTTTTCATCGCCATCATCCTTCTCGGCCTGATCGGCGGCGGCATCGTCTGGTTCAAGTACTTCCGCGACGACATGATCGCGCAATTCCTGGGCGGAATGGTGCCCCCGCCGGTCCCCGTCACCGCCGAGACGCTGGAACCCGTGACCTGGCAACCCGGCATCGACGCCATCGGCACCGCGCTTTCGGCGCGCGGGGTGGATCTGGCCATCGAATCCGGCGGGCCGGTGAAATCCATCGCCTTCACCGCCAATGACAAGATTGCCGAAGGTCAGCATCTGGTGCAGATCGACGATGACAGCGAAGTGGCCGCGCTGGCCGCCGCCCAGGCCGCGCTGAACTTCGCCATCGCCGAGGCGAACCGCGCCCGCACCCTGTCGGACCGCGGCGTCGGGGCCGCCAACACCGTGGAAAGCGCCGAGGCCCAGGTCGAAAGCGCCCGCGCCCAGGTGGCGCAATTGCAGACCGCGCTGGACAGCAAGAAACTGACCGCCCCCTTCGCCGGGGTGATCGGCATCGCGCAGATCGAGGTCGGGCAATATGTCCAGCCGGGCACGATCTATGCCACCTTGCAGGATCTGACGCAGATGAATGTCGATTTCTCGGTGCCCGAGCAGCAGATCGGCGTCCTGTCCCTTGGCGGGCCGCTGACCGTCGCCACCGAGGTTGGCGATTTCAGCGCAACCGGCAAAATCATCGCCATCGAACCGCGCGTCGATGCCAATTCCCGCATGATCACCGTGCGGGCGCAGGTGGAAAACCCCTCGGGCGCGCTCTATCCCGGCCAGTTCCTGCGCGTCCGCATCGCGCTGCCGGAAGAAAAGGGCGTGATCGCCGTGCCGCAGACGGCCGTCAGTTCCACCCTTTACGGCGATTCCCTTTATGTGATCCGCAAGGGCGAGGCAGCCGATGAACTGGTCGTCGAACAGGTCTTCGTCCAGATCGGCCGCCGGTCGGGCGGGCGGATCGAAGTGACCGGCGGGCTGGTGGCGGGCGACCAGATCGTCACCTCGGGCCAGAACCGCCTGACGCCCGGTGCCAAGGTCAGGATCGACACCTCTGTGGCGCTTGAGGCGGTCTCGCCCGATGCAGTCGCGCCGACGGACGGCACCCCCGCCGAAGCCCCCCCCGCCGAAGCCGCGACCGGGGAGTAAGCGCATGAACATCTCGGAGATCTTCATCCGCCGCCCGGTGCTGTCCACCGTGCTGGCAGCCCTGATCCTGTTTCTCGGCCTGGCCTCGGTGGTGAACCTGCCGGTCCGGCAATACCCCGAGGTCGAGGAAACCGTTGTCACCATCACCACGGTCTATCCCGGCGCTGCGCCCGACCTGATTCAGGGCTTCATCACCAGCCCCATTGCCGCTGCCGTCTCGACCACCGAGAACATCGAATATGTCACCACCACCTCGGCGCAATCCGCCAGCGTGGTGACGGTGCAGATGCAGCTGGGGGCCGACCCCGACATTGCGCTGACCGAAGTGATGTCGAAGGTGCAACAGGTGCGCGGGCAACTGCCCGCCGATTCCGAAGACCCGGTGATCGTCAAGGGCACGGGGATGACCTTCGCCCTGATGTATCTGGCGGTGCAGAACCCCAACATGACGGCCGAACAGCTGACCGAATATCTGGAGCGCGTGGTCAGCCCGCGGGTGACGAACATCGACGGCGTGGCCCAGATGCAGATCATGGGCGGGGCCGAATATGCCATGCGGGTCTGGCTTGATCCCCTGCAGATGGCGGCGCGCGGCGTCACCGCATCCGACATTCTTGGCGCGATCCGGTCGTCGAACTTCCTGTCGGCCCCCGGCAAGACCGAGAACGAATATTTTATCTATTCGCTGACGCTGGATTCCACCGTGCAATCGGCCGAAGCCTTTGGCGCGCTGCCGCTGGTTCAGGGCAAGAACGGCACCGTCCGCCTGCGCGACGTGGCCCGGATCGAACTGGCGTCAGGCTCCACCGAAGCCATCGTGACCTTTGCCGGCCAGCCCGGCATCTTCATCGGCATCATCCCGGCCCCCGGCGAAAACCAGCTGGACGTGGCAACCAATGTGCTGACCGCGCTGCCCGCGCTGCGCGATACCCTGCCGCAGGGCATGACGGTCGAACTGGTCTACGATTCCACCGAAACGATCTCGGCCTCGATCGAAGAGGTGTTCAAGACCATCGCCGAGGCCGTGGCCATCGTTGTCGTGGTGATCCTGCTGTTCCTGGGATCGTTCCGGTCGGTCCTGATGCCCATCGTCACCATCCCGCTGTCGCTGATCGGGGTCTGCTCGGTCATGCTGGCGCTGGGATATTCGATCAACCTTCTGACCCTGCTGGCCATGGTTCTGGCCATCGGCCTTGTGGTCGACGATGCCATCGTGGTGGTCGAGAACATCCACCGCCACATCGACGACGGCATGAAACCGGCCCGCGCCGCCATCCAGGGCATGAAGGAAATCACCGGCCCCGTCATCGCCATGACGATCACGCTGGCCGCCGTGCTGGCCCCCCTGGCCTTTACCGGCGGGTTGACCGGGTCGCTGTTCACCGAATTCGCGCTGACGCTGGCGGGATCGGTGGTGATCTCGGGCATCGTGGCGCTGACCATCACCCCGGCCATGTCGGCGCGGCTTTTGTCGCATGATGCGCCGGGCCGGTTCCAGCGCATCGTCGACCGGGTGCTGACCGGGGTGTCGAACTGGTATGAGCGGCGGGTCTCGTCTTCGCTGGATTACCGGCCCGTCACCTTTTTGATGGTGGCGGTGCTGCTGGGTGTCACCGGCTTCATGTTCGTCAACACTTCGTCCGAACTGGCCCCGGAAGAGGATCAGGGTGCGCTGTTCGCCATCCTGAACGCGCCGCGCTATGCCTCGCTGGACTATACCGATGCCTTCACCAAGGAGATCGGCAAGCGCACCGCCGATATCGAGGAAGTGCGCACCTCGTTCTCGGTCGCGGGCATGGGCGGGGCGTCGAACACCGGTTTCTACATCTGGGCACTGAAGGACTGGGCCGAACGCAGCCGTAGCCAGGCCGAGATCCAGGCCGAGATCCAGTCCACGCTGGACGGGTCTCCGGGTGTGCAGGGCTATGTCTTCGCGCCCCCGTCGCTGCCCGGCGCTGGCGGTGGGCTGCCGATCTCGATGGTGCTGCAATCCATCCACTCGCCCGACCGGGTGTTCGAGGTGGCCGAGGAAATCCGCCTGAAGGCGATGCAGTCGGGCAAGTTCATCGTGGTGCAGAACAGCCTTGCCTTCGATGCCCCGCAGGTGCGCGTCACCATCGACCGCGACCGCGCCGCCCAGCTGGGCGTGGCGGTGTCGGATATCGGGGCCACCCTTGGCATCCTGGTCGGCGGCGGCGCGGTGGCGCAGTTCGATGTCGATTCCAACAGCTATGACGTGATCACCCAGGTCCCGCAGGACTGGCGCGACAATCCCGAACGGCTGACCGAATTCTTCGTGCGTTCGGCCACCGGGCAGATGGTGCCGCTGTCGTCCGTGGTGCAGATCAATCCCGGCGTCAGCGCGGCAGCGATTGAGCAGTTCAACCAGCTGAATTCGGCCACCCTGTCGGGGATGGCCATGATCGGCCTGTCCACCGGCGACGCGCTGGCCGAGCTGGAGCGCATCGCGGCGGAAACCCTGCCCGACGGGTTCTTCGTCGACTATTCCGGCCAGTCGCGGCTGGAGAAATCCGAAGGCAACACCATTCTTCTGGCCTTTGCCGCGGCGCTGGTGGTGATCTATCTGGTGCTGGCGGCGCAGTTCGAAAGCTTCCGCGACCCCTTCATCATCCTGATGTCGGTGCCGCTGTCGATCTTCGGCGCGATGCTGCCCTTGTTCTTCGGCGTCTCGACGCTGAACATCTACACCCAGGTCGGGCTGATCACCCTGATCGGGCTGATCACCAAGCATGGCATCCTGATGGTGGAATTCGCCAACCAGCAGCGCGAGGACCACGGGCGGTCGCGGCGCGATGCCATCGTGGCCGCCGCCAGGACCCGGCTGCGCCCGATCCTGATGACCACGGCCGCCATGGCGCTTGCCGTGGTGCCGCTGATCATCGCCGAAGGGGCCGGGGCCGCCGCCCGTCAGGCCATGGGTCTGGTGATCTTCACCGGCCTCTTGATCGGGACGGTCTTTACCCTTTTCGTGGTGCCGATGTTCTATACGCTGATCTCGCGTTCGGACGCCGCCTTCGTGCTGCATCGCCGGGATGTGGAAAAGACCTTCGGCACCGCCTGATCCCGGCTGACCCAAGGGCCGGGGTGCTGCCCGAAACGGCATTGCCCCGGCCCGTTCGGCAGACCATATGCCCCGCGACGAACCGTCGCGCAATTTGCGCGGCATCAAGGATGGCATGGGGGCATTGCGGCAATACTGGGGGCCTGCCTTAGCGGGACGCCTTCAATGCCTGTGCAACAGCTTTCACCCTGGACAATGGCCTGGTTCGGTGCCGCCGCGGCCTTTCTGCTGCTGTCGCTGGCGCTGGGGCTGGCGGGGGCGGTGGGGCCCGGCGACTGGGCGCGCGGGGCCGGGCTGGCGGTGGTGCATCTGTTCACCCTGGGCTGGCTGGGCCTGATGATGCTGGGCGCGCTGATCCAGTTCGTGCCGGTGCTGACCGCCCTGCCCCTGGCCCGGCCCGTACTGGCCCTGCCCGCCCTGCTGGCCGCCATCACCGGCACGGCGACGCTGACCTGCGGCTTTCTGTGGCTGGACGGCCACGACGGGGCAAAGAGCCTGTTCCTCACCGCGCCCTGGCTGCTGGCGCTGGCCTTTGGTCTGGCCGGCGCGATGATCGCCCCGCCGCTGGTGGCGCGGGCCAGCCGGGGCCGCAGCGAGGTGCGGATGGTCTTGCTGGCCCTGACCGCGCTGGCCGGGCTGTGGGCCAGCGGGGCGGTGATGGTGCTGAACCTGACCGGGACCGCAACGCCCGCCCTTCTGCCCGAAGGGCTGCCGCTGCATATCCTGTTCGGAATCGGCGGCTGGCTGTCGCTGGCGGCCTTTGGCGTCAGCTACAAGCTGTTCGCCATGTTCCTTCTGGCCCCGGAACAGCACAACCGGCTGCGGCAGGCGGTGTTCCTGACCGGCGGGCTTGGCCTGATGCTGCTGGTCCTGACCTTCATCGCGCTGGCACTTGGCCACACGCCCGCAGCACCACTGATCTGGCTGCTGGCCCTCTTGCCCGCGCTCGCCGTCGGGCTTTATCTGGCCGAGGCCGCGCGGATCTGGCGACAGCGCCGCCGCCCGCAGCCCGAACCGAACATGCGATGGAGCCGGGTGGCACTGGCTTTCCTGGCCGCTGCCGCCCTGATGGCGATTCCGGCATTGTCGCAGGGCGGGATCTGGGTGGAGCCTGCGATCTTTGCCGCCTTGACCGGCTGGCTGTCGCTGCTGACACTGGCGCAGATGATCAAGATCACCAGTTTCCTGACCTGGATGCAGGTCTTCGCCCCGCGCATCGGGCGCGGCCCGGTGCCGATGGTGCATGAGCTGACCGATCCGCGCGCCGCCGGGCGCTGGCTGGCGCTTTGGGCCGCCGGGGCGGCCGGGGGCAGTCTGGCGCTGCTGCTGGTGCAGCCCTTTGCCTTTCGCCTGGCGCTGGCCGCACTGCTGCTGGCCGCCGTGGGGCTGGTGCGCGAGATGCTGGCCATCCGCCGCCTGTCGCACCTGACCCCGGCCCTGCGCCCCGATCCGCTGCCGCCGCTTGTCTTTCCCGCCCCTCATGCCGAGATCCGACCATGACAGACCCGCTTGACCTTGATGTCCGCCCTGCCCTTGCGCGCGGCGAGGAACCCTTTGCCGCCATCATGTCCGCCGTCGACCGGCTTGTCCCCGGACAGGCGCTGCGGCTGATCGCGCCGTTCCGGCCGGCACCGCTGTTCACGGTGATGGCGAATCGCGGTTTCGCCTGCAAGGACAGGCAAAGGCCCGACGGGGCCTGGGAAGTGGTCTTCACCCCCGAGGGCGAGGCCCAGATGACAGGCTTTGCCCCCGGATCGGCACCGGGCGCGGCGCTTTGGCCCGATCCGGCGCAGGTGCTGGACCTGACCGGGCTGATGCCCCCCGAACCGATGGTGCGCATTCTGGAAACCCTGGCCGCGATGGGGCCGGGCACGGTTCTCTTTGCCCTTCTTGACCGCGAGCCGATGTTCCTGTTCCCGGAACTGGCCACGCGCGGGCATGAATGGGCCGGGAACATGGCCCCGGACGGCCAGGGCTATCGCCTGCTGATCCGCTGCGGAGGATAAGGCCATGCTGCGGAACCGGATCGAGACCCGCCTGCGCGGGGTTGTCGACCCCGAAACCGGGCGCGACCTGATCGCCATGGGAATGATCTATGATATCCGCATCAGCGGCAGCCGCGCCGAGGTGGACATGACCACCACCACCCGCGGCTGCCCGCTGGCCGAGATGCTGCGGCTGGGGGTCGAAACCGCGGTGCTGGGGGCCGAAGGCATTGACGAGGCCGAGGTCCGCCTGGTCTGGGACCCGCCCTGGACCCCCGAGCGCATGGCGCGGGACCGGGTCTGACCGGAAATCCCGGCCGGCCGCCTGTTGCCGATCGCCGGAGGGGTTTTGCACCCCTCCGGACCTCCCCGCAGGATATTTGGCGAAGGGAAAGTGCGGAAGGCCGCGCTTTCAGGTCCCGCGCAGCGGGCGGCGTTGCAGGACCAGCATCGGCCCATGTTCCAGCACGAAAAGGCCGAAGGCCAGCATCCACAGCAGCCCTGCCGCCTCGACCAGCCAGAACAGATCCAGGAGATCGGCCAGGGGCCGCGACAGGGCGGCCGCGAACAGGCTGGCATAGGACAGCAGCGTCAAGCGCGAGGCGGTCAGCGCCCGTCCGGTATGGCCGCGCGTGGCGCGGGTCATCACCGCCAGCATCATCGCGGCAATCACCCCCACCGTCAGCACATGCAGCGCCGAGACCGGCTGAACCAGCCCGGCACCCGCCGCCGCGATGGCAAGAAACCCCAGCGGCACGAAGCCATAGACCAGATGCAGCACCAGCAGCAATCCCTCGGCCCGCGTGGCCTGCCCCTGCCAGCGCGACAGCCGGGCCAGGTTCAGCGCCGCAGCGGCAAGGGCGGCGAGGGCCATCAGCCCGGCTTCGGGCGCCACGGCCCAGGAGGCGAGCGCCGCCGCCGAAAACCCGATCACGCCAAGGTCAAAGCGGTTGTAGGCCACCGGCATCGGCCCGCCCCCGCGCTGGCCGAGCCAGTTGCGGGTAAAGCTTGGGATGATCCGGCCGCCGATGATCAGCACCAGGACGACATAGCCCGCAACCGCCGCCCGCAGCCACAGCGCCGGGTCGCCGCCGGTCAGCACCGCAAGGTGAAAGCCCAGATTGCCGGTCATGACCGCCGTCACCCCGGCCAGGACCTTCAGGTCGTTCCATTTCCGGCCCGCGATGATCTCGCGCGCGGCGATGGCCAGCAGGACCGGCAGGAAGCCCGCGTCGATCAGCGCGGCAGGCCAGATCCCGGTCAGCGCCGCCCCCGCCATCGCCAGCCGCCCGCCGGCCCAAAGCGCAAAGAGGCCGATCAGCGCCCGGCCCGCCACCGGCAGGCTGCCGGTCCAGTTCGGGATCGCGGTCAGCAGGAACCCGGCCAGCACGGCGGGGGCAAAGCCGAAGACCATCTCATGCGCATGCCACCAGGCCGCGCCGTAATCGCCGCCCAGGGGCAGGCCATGCACCAATGCCGCAATCCACAGCGCCATCGTCAGCACGGCCCAGACCGCACCGCCCAGAAAGAACGGCCGGAACCCGTAGGACCAGAGCGCGGGACCGTCCCGTTTCATTCCCCTCGGGATTCGGGGGCGTTTTTCATCGGCCATGTCGGGTTCCGTTCCTGATGCTTTCCAGATGCTTTTCCCGACCGATAGGCCGGAAAACCGCGCGCTCTTTGTGCTGCCGCAAGCAAGGCGGCGAATGCGGCGGCCTTGGTTGATCCGGCTCAACGAAGGCGGCGTTCCGGCCTGCGATACTGCACGCAACCGGAAAGACCCGGAGCAGACAACCGATAGGAGACAGACCATGACCACATTGCCCGTCAGCCGCCGCACCCTTCTTGCCGGGGCCGCCATCGCCGGGGCCATGACGCAGGTGCGCCAGGCCGTCGCCGAATCGAAGGCGGTCCTGACCCCGGCCGCCGTGACCGACATCGCCAGCCTGCCGCGCGTCAAGGTGCAGTTGGTCGACCCGCCCTTCGTGCATGAGCATGAGCAGGTGGCGACCGGCGGCCCGAAAGTCGTCGAATTCGAGATGACGATCGGGGAAAAGAAGATCACCCTTGACGACAGCGGCGCGACCTATTGGGCCTCGACCTTCAACGGCACCGTGCCCGGCCCGCTGATGGTGGTGCATGAAGGCGATTATGTCGAACTGACGCTGATCAACCCCGACACCAACGAGCTGATGCACAACATCGACTTCCACAGCTCGACCGGGGCGCTTGGCGGTGGCGGGCTGACGCAGGTCAACCCCGGCGAGAAGGTGGTTCTGCGCTGGAAGGCGACGAAACCCGGCGTCTTCGTCTATCACTGCGCGCCCCCCGGCATGGTGGCCTGGCACGTCGTCTCGGGCATGAACGGGGCCATCATGGTTCTGCCGCGCGACGGGCTGAAGGGCCGCGAGGGCGAGGCCGTGACCTATGACAAGGTCTATTACATCGGCGAACAGGATTTCTATGTGCCCCGCGATGCGGACGGCAACTGGAAGGATTATGCAAGCCCCGGCGAAAGCTATGAGGACGTGCTGGGCGTGATGCGCACGCTGACGCCGACGCATGTGGTGTTCAACGGTGCCGTCGGCGCGCTGACCGGCGACAATGCGATGACGGCCAAGGTCGGCGAGACGGTGGCCTTCGTCCACAGCCAGGCAAACCGCGACACCAGGCCCCACCTGATCGGCGGCCACGGCGATTATGTCTGGGCGACCGGCAAGTTCAACAACCCGCCCGAACGCGGGCTGGAAACCTGGTTCATCCCCGGCGGCACCGCAGGGCTGATGGTCTATACCTTCGAACAGCCCGGCATCTATGCCTATGTGAATCACAACCTGATCGAAGCCTTCGAGCTGGGGGCCGCCGCGCATGTGGTGGTGGAAGGCGACTGGAACGATGATCTGATGATGCAGGTCCTGCCGCCCACGGCGATCTGACCTGTCGCACAACCGGGCCGCCCCACCGGGGCGGCCCTTGTTCCAAAGGGGGATGACATGCACGGTTCCGCTATGCTTCTGGCCGGTTTCGCCATGGGGGCGCTTGGTCTGTCGTTCTGGCCGTTCTCGGCCGCCCCCACCCTGCCCGATCTGGTGCGGCTGGACCCCGCCCCCTTCGCGCACCGGCTGGACGGCGACTGGCAGCGCAACGGCACTACCGTCGATGCCCCGATGGCGACCGTCACAATTCCGGCCGCGGTCGAGATCATGGCCCTGCCGGTCAGCCATGCCGATTACATGGCCTGCGTCGACGACGGGGCCTGTGCCGCGCCCGACAGCGCCGACCCGCAGCCCGATCTGCCTGTCACCGGCGTGAACTGGCTGGATGCCAATGCCTATGCGGCCTGGATGTCGGACCGGACCGGCGATACATGGCGGCTGCCGACCGATGCCGAATGGGCCTTTGCCGCCGCAGACCTGTTCCGCGACGATGCGCTGGGGGTCGAGGCCGATCCCGCCAACCCCGCCGTCCTCTGGCTGGCCGAATATGCCGCCGAATCCGCCCGCAGCCGCGATCTTGACCGCGAAATCCGCCCGGTCGGCAGCCTGAACGTCAATGCGCTTGGCGTGCATGACATCGGCGGCGCGGTCTGGGAATGGACCTCGACCTGCCTGCGCCGCGTCGATGTGGCCGATGACGGCAGCATCCTGCGCCAGACCGAAAGCTGCGGCATCTACATCGCCGAGGGCCTGCACCGCGCCGCCATCGCCGATTTCGTGCGCGATCCGAAATCGGGAGGCTGCTCGGTCGGGGTGCCGCCCGCCAATCTGGGCTTCCGGCTGGTGCGCGAGACCGGCTGACCCGTGCGCGCCCTGCCCGCCCAGACGGCTTTGCCAAGGTTATTTGGGCCGAAAGGCAGATCGGCGCTTTGCTTTTCGTGCGTTTTGCGGCACCGAAGGGATGAACCCGAGTGAGACCGCAAAGCGTGGCAATCGACATCTCCCTTGTCCGCAACCTGCCGCTGTTCCGGCAGATGGACCCGGCAGCCCTGACGCGGCTGATGCAGCGCGCCACCCCGCGACGGGTGGCTGCGGGTGATCTGGTCTTTGAACAGGGGGCCGAGGCCGTGACCTTCTATCTGCTGCTGCACGGGCGGCTGAAGGTCAGCCAGGTCACGCCGGATGGCCAGCAGGTGATGGTCCGCGTGGTGCATCCGGGCGATCTTTTCGGCTTCGCCCGCGCGCTGGCGCGGCCCGATTACCCCGGAACCGCGCGTGCGGCGGTGGAATCCATCGTGGTCGGCTGGCCGATGGCCGACTGGGATGCCGTGGTCGAGACCAATCCCCGTCTTGCGATCAACGCCATGCAGACCATCGGGCAGCGGCTGGACGAGGCGCATACCCGTCTGCGCGAAATGTCGACGCAAGAGGTGGAACGCCGCGTCGCCCATGCCGTGCTGCGGCTGGCCGACAAGGCCGGACGGATCGAGGAAGGCGGCACCCGGATCGACTTTCCCATCACCCGGCAGGACATCGCCGAAATGACCGGCACCACGCTGCACACCGTCTCGCGCCTGTTGTCGGCCTGGGAAGAGCGGGGCCTGGTGATCGGCGGGCGGCAGAAACTGACCGTCGCCGATGCCGCGGGTCTGGCGCGGATCGCGGATCCGCAAAGCTGACTTTCTCACTCTTGT